>JAIRVH010000161.1 GCA_031253985.1 Sphingobacterium sp. | reverse complement strand
AATTCTTAACCAATATTAGTATGAAAGATGTAAGCTTTAAGAAATTTGATAGTGGATGTACATCACTCACAAAATTGTCCATTGAAACAGACTTGGCTATTATTGTTAAAGAGCAAGTTACCCTTTCTTCCGAATCAAAAATTGAAAAACTTAGGCGCTGTAAAGAAGAATTACTTAAAAGCCTTTGGTTTGTTCAACGTCAATGTTGAGAGAACATGACCTTACAATCCCGATTAAAAACTCATGGACAGCCCAATACTGGGAATCAATGAATTTACGCTAATTTATCACTTAAATCCTCTCCATATTTCTGTATGAAGAGGATTTTTTTTATATACACTCGCTTAATCAATAGATTAAAGCGATTTCAAATGTTTGTAATTAGACTTGATGGTATCCCACACTTCTTCGAAATGACCAGATAACATTAACTTTGCCATACTTTCCGTCATGCCTTTCATTTGACCGAAGGATATCTTTGGTGGCATAGCCAGCGCATTGGGATTGGTATAGATATCGATAAGAACAGGCTCATCTGTTAAGCCTAAGGCCTCCGTAATTACGCCATCGACATCCTCGGGCTGAGTCACGGTATAGGAACGAATTCCCATCGCCTTTGCCACCATGGCAAAGTCTGGATTAACCATATTCGTTTCCTGATCTTTTAGACCTGACACCTGCATTTCTAGCTTGACCATACCGAGTGCTCGGTTGTTAAAGACAATTATTTTTATCGGCAGGTTGTATTGTTTTATTGTGGCAAGATCGCCCAATAACATAGACAGCCCACCATCCCCACAAAAAGCAATCACTTGCCTCTCAGGATGTGTCAATGCCGCACCTATAGCCATTGGCATTGCGTTGGCCATCGATCCATGATTAAAGGATCCGAGCATGATACGATCTTTCTGCTGATTGATATAACGCGCCCCCCAAACACAGCACATACCTGTGTCGACCAAAAAGATAGCATCATCACTGGCCTTTTGATCGATGGTATGGGCGACAAACTCAGGTTGAATAGCACATTCACTTCCTGAATCCTCAACATAGATCATCAGGTCTTCCTTGACCTTCGCATAGGCATCAAGCTGTTTTTCGAGAAATTTAGTCTCCGAACGCGCTTCCACAAAAGGTAATACGGCCTTTATCGTATGCTCAATATCGCCCACTAAACCATAATCAACGATCGACCTACGTCCTAGCTTCTCGCCTTCTATATCAATCTGGATAATGGTTTTATTGGTGGGTATAAAATCCTTGTAAGGAAAATCAGTACCCAAAAGTAAAATGAGGTCTGAATGATGCATGCTTTGGAAAGCCGAGGCAGTCCCCAAAAGACCTGTCATCCCGATTTCATTGGGATTGTCACGTTGGACATCCAATTTTGCTTTAAATGAATAGCCCACTGGCGCATGTATCTTTTGTGCTAATTCAACAATTTGCTTCTGCGCCTTCTTTGCCCCAACACCGCAAAATAAAGTTACTTTCTCTGCCTGGTTGATGTATTGGGCAAGACGTCCAATTTCCATTTCTGAGGGTCTGATTTGTGGTTCTGTAAAAAACACCTTCGACGAGGTATTCATCTGCACAGCCTCCATTTCAGATACATCTCCCGGCAGACCGATTACTGCAACGTCACGTTTGGAGATGGCCTGTTGTAGTGCATTCTGAATCATACGCTGCACCTGCTCTGGCCGAGTGATCATTTGGTTATAACATGAACAGTCGTCAAACAATTTAATCGGATTGGTTTCCTGGAAATAGTCGGTTCCAAATTCATACGTCGCACACGTGGACGCAATCACCAGCATGGGTACACGCGTCTTATGTGCCTCATAGACACCATTGATCAAATGCACATGTCCGGGCCCGCTACTTCCGGCGCAACAGGCTATTCCATGCAGATCAGCCTCCGCGGTTGCCGCAAAAGCACCAGCCTCCTCATGCCGGACATGTATCCATTGCATGGTCCCGTCTTCATGGACAGCTTCATTGAAAAAATTTAAACTATCGCCCGTTACGGCATAAATACGTTGAATTCCCGCATCTTTTAAAAGCTCAACAATCTGATGTGCTACATTTTTCATACCCATATTATAATTTTAGAATGTCATAAAGCGAAGTTGTACTTTTTAAGCTTTCGCTACTTTATAACAACAATAATCTGGGGTAATGGTTTGGGAATGATTGCCTGCTGATCAGAATCGAATCCCTATCAGGAGGCTGCCTAAGATAAATATTCGTATAGGGCTGTTACTACAACCTGCAATGAATCCCCTTATGAACAAAAGGAGCCAATAAGAAGGAAGAACACGAACGGTCAATAAAAAAGCTGCTCCAAAATCAATTGGAACAGCTTTTTGTAAAACCATGAGCTTTAAGCCTTTCTATTTTATTTGCCTGGACAGCTCATTGACAAAATTCTTTGCGTCATTGAGATCTTTATTCCAGTCTGCGTAGCGTTTAGCAGTATTTAGTTTTGCAATTTTTGCATTCAGCTTAGCTAGATTAGCTTGATCTTTTGCCTTTTCCAACTTTGCTTTGAGTATACCGACTTTGGTATAATCCTGAATTCCTTCCAGCATACGCTCATAACGGATGGAGCTTCTTCCCTGTGGATAAACAATATAGGTATCTCCTGCAGGCCATGTGCGGAACCTAGAGTCACGCAGTGGATCCTCCACCCAGGAGTTAAATGCCCAACGCAATGCACCGTCGAAGCCTGCCGCTAGCGCATACCAAGCCATGTAGGTGGATTCTGCCGGATCAGAGAATGTAAATTGATTTGGAAATTCGTCCGAACAACAAACGTAAAATGTCGTGATATATCCTTTTTTACGGCGCTCAATTAGGTCTTTCTGATCAAAAGGATCACCCGCGGCAACACTGATATCGGTACTCTTATGATAACGCTGGTAACTTTTGTGATTATCGGCGAATGCCACCCCAAATTCGGGTGCTACACGTTCCAACAAGGCTATCGCCGGATCCATTTCTTCCCGCCCCCTTTCATCCATCGCGATATTGGTAATTTTCAGCCAGCCTTTTGCGGTGATGTGCTTGCTAAAATCCTTTAAGAAAGGTGTCCATAATTCTTCGAATATAGCTGTTCCCGGTTTCGCAATAACATTGACCAGCTCATTCTTGCCCTCATCGAAATAATGTACTTCATTGTTCCACGGTAGCAGTGAATAGCAATTGATCTGTTTATTGATTCCCAGATCCATCATAAAGTTTACCCATCGATCAAAAACAGCATAATCATAGGTCCAAGAACCATCTTTTGCCTTCTTCCAGGTAATCATATCAGCATATGGATCGTATGTCTGTACATTCCAGGCATCTTTATTCAAGGTCGCCGTAATAACTTTTTGTCCCGCAGCAGCCAATTGCTTCATCGTTGGTTTCAATGCTTCAAAATGTTCATCACTCCACATCTTCACCTGATTGACGCGGGCAACAGCAGAAGGATGTTGCCATTGGTCCAAATGATATGTCCACTGCGAGGATGGTGGCAACACATGATTTTGTACATTGACAACGAGCTGTAACTGCTCTTTCGCTTGACCATTTTGCTGAATAGAGATTGTTGTTTTATATTGTCCTGCCGCCGCTTCCTTCGGAACCTTTACAGTAATCCATACAGGACGCACTTTCTTCGCTTCGAGATCATAGCTTTTTAGGTCATCCAGCATATCCGCAGAAAGCGCCGCTTTAAAATCTTCCGGTTTGCGATGGCCACAGCCGCTTGCAAACTCGTCGGTCATCACATAACGGACAAAACGCGCCTGTACCGCATCGCCGCCAATTAACTTACCTGCTGCAGATTTAAGCGTACTCGCAGATACCGATACATTTGCCGCAGCAGCATTGGTCCATAAGAGTATTTGTGCCGATACTTGTTCACCTTTCCATGCATCCACTTTCGCGGTACTTTGCACGGTCAGATTTGGATTAACAGATTTGGGATAACGTTTGTCTATCGATACAAACGAAGCATGCAGTCCGGGTTTAACATTCGACCAATTGGATAAGGTGTCCTTTGTCGGATCGGCCATTTCCGTAAAAGTGGTCCCTGTCGCATAACGCTGCTGGGAAAAACCATGATTATTGCCACAAAACAGCATACAAGCCAGGGCAATCGTAGAATAAATTGTAGTTTTAGGCATAACAGTTATAATTAACAAAAACTTTTGCGAAGTGGTGCTCTTTTGTCCAGCCTAGGAGCGGGTGCTCGCAGAAAAAAGGCAAACAACTTCTGTTTGCCTTAAAAATAGTAAAATTTTATTTATCGATAACTAACTTTGTTCAAAAATTTCAGAAAGTGCTTTATAAAGTTCTGGATGGTTAGACTTGAATTTTTCTGGATTTTCAAAAAAATATTCCGAGGCAACCGCGAAAAACTCCGCAGGATTAGTCATTCCATACACATCGATATCCGATTTATTCGCTTTTATTTTGGTAATTTCTTCCCGGATCAGATTCATAAAAGGAATCACGGAAGCCTTATCCATCAAGTGTGTAGGAACACCATCCACTGTGCCGTCTGTTTTATCGATCAGGTGTACAAATTCGTGTATCGCTGTATTCTGTCCGTCCTTTGGATTCTTAAATCCATACTCCAGGGCCGATTTAGATAGGATCATTTGTCCATTCATCGCACCCTCTCCGACCATCCCCATGATATTTCGATCGGCATGCCCCTCAAATTCATAGGCTGTATTAAATTGTGCGGGATACACCATAATATTTGTCAAGTTAGGATAGGTCCATTTCTTAAAAGCAAAAATTGGTATAATTGCACTGGCCGCAATCATCATATAATCTTTTAGTTCCACTTCTACCCCTACACCTTCGATTTTGACGGTATCCAAAAATTTTAGGCAGCGCGCCTCAAATTCTGCCTTATCAGCAACCGATAAATTACGGTAATAGGCAACTTCCTTTTCTAAAATTTCCTTGCCTTCGTCGCTTAGCGCACGTTTAATGGCCTTGCTATTTTTGGCCGTACGATTTAATAAATAATAAACGACATAAATGGTTACTGGTATAAGCAGTACAATGAAGAGTTTTCCTATCATATTAGTTGATCTTGACCCATTTGGGATCCCGAGCTTGCAAATTACGCAAAAAGCCTTTAAAATGGGAGGTTCCAAATAAGATTAAAATCTTCTGCTGCGGGGCATCAGCAACTAAAGAAGCTAGATTCTCTTCTCTTTTTTTCATCACAAATTCCCGATCGAACTTATTCTTTAAGCTCGTTTTTGCTGGCTTACAGGAATAAGGCTCGTTGAGCGGCGTTTTATAATCGCATGGATCAAGTGTAATGGTGCCATAAAGGTATTCAAACTCATCAAGAAGTTTATTTTTAGGAATATCCGCATTGACTGCTGTTTCATAGTTAACCAGGAAAAAGGAATAATCGGGCTGGCTAATAATGCGTTGACCGAGTTTGCGGTACATTGGTGCACGAAGAACCTTTGTGGTGTCGCCCGGAGTTTCTATACATTGCTGCAAGCCCAAGCGATTGCCTGTCAGCTTGCGGAATTTGCGATCATAAAGGTCCCGCTGTGCCGCACTGTCCACCTGATAGGCTATACTTTCATAGAAAACAACATAGCCCGATCTTTGGAGTGAATCCACAGCCCGCTGGATCTGATCATAATATACACGTGTTCCCAAATGCCGCATTGGGATATAAACGACTGTTCGATCTCCGTTGCGGAGTTCAAATTTCCGCGAGGCATCACGCAAGACACCGCTACCCTGAACCATCAAGGAGGTATCACAACCTACCAGGATAAATAGCATAAAAAAAAGGGAGATAATCTGTCTCAATTGCATACAATTTTATTAGAATAAATGCTTTCAGAAAGCAAAGACAGTACCATGAATTGACCACTTCCTAACTACAGACAGATTCCGCCTGCAGATCGCTTGCATTTCACCATACTTTTATTAAAATAACTTGCAATAATAACAATATATTATCTCCCTTGTTCTATAAATTTTTAGAGGGTTGTCAATCCTATTGTCGTTCCATTTGGAATAACTGCATTTTTTTTGACCACCACAATTCCGTCACAAATGGTATAAGTTGGGTGATTAGCGTTCAGCAGATGAGGCCCGCCATTGATCCGGACATCGTTACCGATACGGCAGTTTTTATCCAAAATGGCGTTCTCGATATAACAGCGCTCCCCAACACCGACCACAGGTATATTTTTCCGCTTTGCATCCTCCATATCGACGAGATCTTCGTAATAATCGGATCCCATCATATAGGTTCCGCGCACCACTGAACCTGTACCGATCCTTGAGCGTACCCCCACTACAGAACGGTCTATTTTATCGGCCTGGATAATACAGCCATCCGAAATGACAGAATTGATTAATGTTGTCCCCGAAATTTTCGATGGTGGCAACATCCTTGGGCGCGTGAAAACAGTATTCTTGTCAAATAGGTTGAAAGCCGGGATATTATCAGTCAGACCAATATTGGCTTCGTAGAAAGATCCGATTGTACCGATGTCAGTCCAATAGCCTTCAAATTGATAACTAAGTACTCGACTTGTATCAATCGCATCAGGAATAATTTCTTTCCCAAAATCCATTCCCCGATTTTCTTCAAGCATGCGTTTCAGAACGCCTTTCGAAAAAACATAGATCCCCATGGAAGCCAGGTATTCCCGCCCCTCACTCTTTAAATGGTCGCTCACTTCTGAACTCCAGTCCACCAGCTGTTCACTATTGGGTTTCTCGATAAAAGAGGTAATATGGTTTTTCTCATCCGATTTCAATATTCCGAAACCAGTCGCATCTTTGCCATTTACCGGAATAGTCGCAATAGTCAAGTCACCTTCATTCTCAACATGGAAATCAACCAAAGCATCAAAATCCATTTGATATAGCTGGTCTCCCGATAAAATCAGTACATAGTCATAATCAATGCTGGCTAACTTACGGAACGACCGTCGCACGGCGTCTGCCGTACCCTCGAACCATTTATCACCATCATTGGTCTGTTCTGCAGCCAGGATATCGACAAAACCTTTACTAAAAATACTAAAATTGTACGTATTCTTAATATGGGAGTTGAGCGACGAAGAATTGAATTGTGTCAACACAAAAATCTTGTTAAAACCCGAATTAAGGCAATTCGAGATGGGAATATCCACCAAGCGATACTTCCCGGCAATAGGAACTGCTGGTTTAGACCGTTGATCGGTCAATGGATACAGACGTGAGCCCCTTCCTCCGCCCAAGACGATAGCTACTACATTGTGACGTGACATATCAAATTAAATTATTTGGTTATATAGACTTATATACTTCGCTGCAGATTTATCCCAAGAAAAATCTAAGCACATCATTTTACGTTGATTTCCTTCAAACTGCTTTTTACTTTCGTAAAAATTTATAGCCCGTGCAATAGCTTCCGTAATTTCAGTTATTGCCAGACCATCAAAACCAACACCATATCCATCATTTTCCAGATCGATTACCGTATCTTTCAATCCCCCAACCCGATGAACAATAGGCAATGTACCGTATTTCATCGCATAAAGCTGATTCAGCCCACAGGGCTCAACGCGGGAAGGCATTAAAAGAAAGTCCGCACTGGCATACAGCCAATGGGCGAGATTTTCATCATAACCAAAGAACACATCAAAATTTTCAATTCCATCATCGACGAGTGATTTCACACGCGACTGGATAGCTGGGTCTCCGGCACCCAGTATAAATATACTTAATCTGCCGCGATATTCCGCTGTCAGATTCAAAATTATATCGGGCAGCAAATCAGCACCTTTTTCCGTTGCAAAACGACCGATAAAAACTAGCAACGGTAGCTTGGGATTGATCTTGTATTGCTGTGCCAAGGCCTGTTTGTTTTTCAACTTCCCCGCAAAAGCTTGTTCGGTACTGTAATTTTCGATCAGGGTATAATCGATTTCGGGATCCCAGATTTCCCAGTCAATCCCATTGACAATACCAACCGATTTATGCCTTTCGTCATAAAACAAATGCTGCAGACCGTTGGCTTCCACATAGAGCTCTTCCAGATAACCTTCGGATACCGTTGTATAAGCATCACAGCATTTAATCAAGGCGGCGAGCGGGTTGATTAAGCCGTCCCAGTCCAAAAGCCCCCACTTCCAGCTATCAAACGCTGGTAGTAAAATAGCTTTGCTCCAATGTGTCCAGCCCTGATACTGCCCATTATGTACGGTGGCTACTGTCTTAACATCCGCCAGAAAATTATAATCATTGCTGTATTTCATCAAAAAAGGCACTAAACCAACATGATGATCGTGACAATGCACAATTGTTGGAATAATATTTTTTTCCTTGAACCAATGTAAGACAGCATGTTGAAAAGCAATAAATTGCTCTCTTTCATCCGGATAACAATATACTTCCTCGCGGTCAAGTTTGCCTGGAATCTTAATCAGATAAAGTTCAAAACCCAGTGTATTTTTGTTTTCCTTATATACGCCATAATTCAACAATTCAGATCCCTGATAAAAAGTACCTTGGTGAACTAGACTAAAATCATGATCCCTAACAAACGGTCGGTCATACCAAGGCATGACAACCGCCGCCTCCCAACCGAGCTTGGTTTGGTATTTGGGCAATGCACCCACAACATCCGCGAGACCACCTACTTTGGCCACAGGATAACATTCAACACTCAAGTGAAATACTTTCATTCTTCTTTTACACCGTGAAATTTTACAACCATAATTTATACAGGAATACGCTCTCCTTGCTGAATTGGATTTGCTTCCTTAACCTCTTTTTTCCTTTTGAGAACATAGCCACCTAGCGGAGGCAAATGCAGCTGAGCCGACTGTACATGATTCATCCAGTGCAGATGTTCGCTATGGAAAGGTGGGTTGTTAATTCCAGAGCCGAAATATTTCAGTTCATCAGAACTCAAAACGACCTCCCACTCGCCTGCATAGGGAAGACCGATACGGAAATGCTCCCGCACCACAGGTGTTAAGTTGAGAACAACAACGGTATCGTCCCAAGAGTCGAATCCTTTTCGCCAATAAACCACAACGGAATTTTCACGGTCACCGGCATCTATCCATTCAAAACCCGAAGCATCAAAAGCTTTTTGAAAAAGGCTTGGCTGCGTACAATACACACCATTTAGATCCGAAACAAATTGCTTCATCCCCTGATGCGGAGCAAACTCCAATAGATGCCAATCAAGCGATTGATTGACATTCCATTCCGAAGTCTGACCAAATTCACCGCCCATGAACAACAATTTAGTTCCAGAAAAGGTATACATAAAGAGATACAATGCCCTGAGATTGGCAAATTTCTGCCATTCGTCTCCCGGCATTTTATAAATCAACGATTGTTTTCCGTAAACGACCTCATCATGGGAAAGCGGCAACATAAAATTTTCATGAAACGCATATACTGTAGCGAATGTCAACCGGTCATGATGATACTTTCGGTTGATCGGATCTTCTTTAAAATAATCCAGGGTATCGTGCATCCAGCCCATCATCCATTTCATTCCGAATCCCAGTCCACCAGCGTACGTTGGCCGGCTGACGCTCGGCCAGGAAGTCGATTCTTCAGCAATTGTCTGCACATGCGGAAAATGTTCATAAACCGCCTCATTCAGTTCTTTTAAAAATTGTACAGCTTCTAAATTTTCATTTCCGCCAAATTCATTTGCAATCCACTCCCCTTCATTTCTACTGTAATCCAGGTACAGCATCGACGCTACAGCATCCACCCGGAGGCCATCAATATGAAAACGGTCCAGCCAATAAAATGCATTGCTGATCAGAAAAGACCGCACTTCATTGCGCCCATAATTGAAAATATAAGATTGCCAATCGGGGTGGAAACCTTTCCGTGGGTCCTCATGCTCGTATAAACTGGTTCCATCAAATCGATAAAGACCGTGGGCATCTCCCGGAAAATGGGAAGGAACCCAGTCCAAAAGCACACCTATGCCAGCAGCATGCAATTCCTCGATCAGATACATGAGATCTTGCGCCGAACCGTAACGCGAACTCGCGGCAAAATATCCCGTTATCTGATATCCCCAGGAAGGGTAATAGGGATGTTCCATCAAAGGCATAAATTCGACATGCGTAAAATTCATTTCCTTGACATAGGATACAAGCTGAACGGCAATTTCGCGATAGCTCAGTAAGGTGTCCGGACTTTCGGGATCCCGGGACCAGGACCCCAGATGTACTTCATAGACCGACCAAGGTTGATCCAATCGATTTTTTAGGACCCGTTCTTGCATCCACTGCTTGTCATTCCATTCATACCAAGTCGAGTGAACGACTGAAGCAGTTTTTGGTGCAACTTCCCATTTAAACGCAAATGGATCACCTTTTTCAAGCTGTTCGCCCGAATAGGTCTGAATAACATACTTGTATGCTTCACCGTTTCCCAGTCCTGGAATAAATCCTTCCCAGATTCCGCTACCATCCCAGCGCACATAAAGCGCATGGCGCCCCTTATCCCAAAAATTGAAGTCACCGGTGACAGCGACAGATTTTGCATTTGGAGCCCAAACCGCAAAATAAACGCCTTTTTCACCGTTGACTTCCAGTTCATGTGAACCGAATTTTTCGTATAATTTGAAGTGCTTACCCGACTGGAATAAGGCAACATCAAATTCAGAAAATAGACTATGCGGAATTACTTCATTGGCCATGTTTAACCTTCTATCAATATATTATCAAATTCTCGTGCGACATTAATCCAATATCGCCCCTTTTCATCCTGTTGTACTTTTGTTTCTATACCATCCGTCTTGACCTTCTTGATCTGGAATGGCAAACCAATTAACTGTAATTTATAGTGTTCATACCGTTCGGTAAAAAGACCATCGCTGGTTTGTTTGATCGACAAGGAATCTTTAAGTCCCGATACGGTAAAACATTTCTCGAGATAAATATCCTGCTCATATGCAAAGGTATCGCCATGATCTGAATACACATACGAACGGGTTACCCCCTCGGCGAAGTAAACATTCAACTGCAGCTCCTCAATCTTCTTTTCTCCAGTATATTGCATTACGGGATATTCAGGGATAACAGATCCACCACGGACAAACATCGGCATTTCATCCAATGGAGTCGCAATCGTATGTTCTTTGCCGCCTACGTAGGTTTCATTGCTGAAATAATAAAACCAATTCCCTTCAGGCAGATAAACGATCTTGCTCTTTTGGCCAGGCTGCAATACCGGCGATACCAAAATCTTATCACCAAAACAGAATTCCTCTTCGCGCTGCCAATTGGTCGGAATATGCTGTTCGACCATCGATATGGGACGTAAGATCGGGTAACCGTATTTCGTTTGTTCCCAAAAGCAAGTATAGATATAAGGTAAAAGCTTATATCGAAGCTCAATAAACTTCCTATTGATCTTTTCCCAATCTTCACCAAAGCTCCATGGCTCGCGGTCCCGCGTGTCGCCAGCAGAGTGTACACGCATAAAAGGCGAAAAGACACCGAATTGCATCCATCTCGTAAACAATTCGCCGTCAGGCTCCCCTGTAAATCCGCCGATATCCGTTCCACAAAAGGACATTCCGGAAGTAGACAGACGTTGTAGTTGCAAAGTCCCCAATTTGAGATGCTCCCAGCTCGCCAGGTTATCGCCCGTCCAAACCGAAGAATAACGTTGCGTACCAGCATAAGCAGCCCGGGTAATCGTAAAAGGCCTTTTGTTTTTATATAATTTCTTAAGGCCGTCATAGGTCGCTCGGACCATCTGCATGCCATAGATATTATGCGCCTTTCGGTGCGATCCACGGTGCCCATCATACTGGTGACGTACATCGTCTGGAAAAGTTCCCCGCCCAAATACAGCCGGTTCATTCATATCATTCCAGAATCCGGCAACGCCATCTTCGACAAGCCCCTGATAAAGTGTTCCCCACCATTGGCGAACCTCCGGATTGGTAAAATCAGGAAACTGACAACGCCCGGGCCATACAAATCCTTCCATAAAATAATCATCCCCCCGACGGCAAAAATATCTATTCTCCTTCCCTTCCCTGAATACCCAATAGTTTTCATCCACCTTGATACCCGGATCGATCATAACGACCGTTTTAAAGCCGTCATTCGCCAAATCACTGATCATATTTTTGGGATTTGGGAAATACTGTTTATTCCAAGTAAAACAGCGATACCCCTCCATATAGTCAATATCAAGATAAATGGCATCGCATGGAATTTGCCGCTTTCTAAATTCCTCGGCCACCTTACGGACATTCGCTTCTGGATAATAGCTCCAGCGACATTGATGATACCCTATCGCCCACAGCGGCGGCAGATAGTGTGTACCTGTCAACGTATGGTACCGACGGATCACATCGATAATATGTGGACCATGAATGTAATAATACTGCAGTTCTCCGCCTTCGGACCAAAAACTTGTTTTTCCCGGATCTTCTGCCGCGAAATCAAAATAGGTCTTGAAGGTATTGTCAAAGAAAATCCCATAGGCTTCACCATCTTTTAAACCAATATAAAACGGAATAGTTTTATAAAGTGGGTCCTGATCGTACGCAAAAGCGTAGGTATCTGAATTCCAGTTCTTAAGTCTTTTCCCTCTAAGGTTCAATTTCGTCGCTTTATCGCCCAGCCCATAAAATGCTTCACTTTCAAAAGCAACTTTTGTACTGTAAACATAGTAACCGCCAAAATCGGGGTTCTCTTCCCAGTGCATGGGTGCCAAATCTGCGTTGAACAGGTTGCCGGCACGATCGGAAAAAGAAATTAAAAAGTCATTCTTATTAATCTTACAGGAAATGGTGTTTGTGTGGACTAGGTAATGATCGGCCTCCTCCTTACATTGATGTATACTGACGCGGTGGTCTTTCTTGGCCAATGCATAGGAAAAGTCTTCCAAAAATGTGCCCTGGGGTGCCAGCCTGACCCGTACAATTTCATCGGTAACGATTTTGATTTCCACCTTCGCTTTACCATCAGAAAAATAATAGGACTTATCATTTTGATTGTGGGCTACGATAGCTTCCAGATACTTCTTTTCAATTTTAGGCAGATCCAATACCGGATTATTCACATGATGCATACTTTCCAAAGTACCATCATTTTCCTCCTCATTTAGTGTGGTTTGATTTAGGTTGTCGTCTTCAAGCATAGTTGTAATATGTTAAAATGTTTCTGAAGGCTTAATTCCTCTTTAAGATAGAAAATTAATCCTGCGCCGGCAACAAAACAGAAAAAAAAATCCCGCCTATTCCAATAGGCGGGATTTTTTCCAGCAACTGTGGATAAATGGCTACAGCTACTTCACGAAATGCGCACGGAGCATCCAAGCCATCTTTTCATGCTTTTCCAACAGTCCGACCAAAAAGTCCTCCGTACCATTATCTGCTGTGCCCTCAACCACCGCAAGATCCGCACGGATTGACATCGCAATAGCTTCATGGTCAGCCAGCAATTCCTTATAATAAGACTGGCTATCTGTCTTCTCCGAAGTAGATTCCGTTAAGCGCGTCAGTTTCAAATATTTATCAAATGTACCTACAGCGTAATGACCCAGTGTACGCACACGCTCTGCGACTTCATCGATCACTTCAGCCAGTTCATCGTATTGAGATTCTAAAAATAAATGAGCGGCATGAAAATCTGCACCTTCCACATTCCAGTGCGCATTACGTGTCTTCATATAGACAATGTGTTCATCTGCCAATAGCACATTTAGCAACTGTGCAACTTTTTTCAAGTCTGCATCTTTAATTCCAATTGAAGTTTTCATATTTAAATAATTATTGAAAGTGTTTATTTTCATTGGTCCCAATGAACTCGTTACACTCGCGTTGTTCTTTAAAGGCCATATGGAATATCCGCATTACGTTTCTCTGTATTTTAGTATTACAATCGTGGATATTTCATATGACTATTCTTTTGTTAACTATATGTATGAATTGCTTAATTAAATTTACCCAAAAATACGGTAAAAACCAAATAAAACTACATACAAAAATCCATGCCAATTGCCAAACGCTACTACAGAATCCTCTCGTTCATGAAATGGTGCAAAGGGAGCCTGTAGGGAGAAAAAACTGGTATGATGAGCCGAACAGGAAAAGCGCGAAAACAGCAGACCAAAATCCATAAAATTGACATTTTCAGATAAAACAGCGAACGTGATGTAATTTAAAGAACAGAATATTGTACTTTTGCCGACATATTTATCTCGAGGGAAAGCTGTGGGCACAATGGACAACAACACTTATTTTCATACATTCAAAAAAGATATCTCAGGCATTGAACTTCCGATGCGATTTACCTTTCCATTTTGCTATGAACCACACCCACTAGCTGTCATTGCTGCAAAAGAACTTCAACATTATATTGAAAATCAAGAAGACTGGAGCCATAATTTTGGTCTTGATGAAAAATCGGAAGGATTAGCTATCGGAAAAATGTTCGGTGTCCTTGTTGTCAAAAACCAGCATGGCCAACTGGGTTACCTTGCTGCCGTGTCGGGAAAACTGGCAGGAAGTAACAAACATCGGTATTTTGTTCCGCCCATCTTCGACATGCTCGAAGAAAATAGTTTTTTTTTGAACGAAGAAGTACATCTCAATGCACTTAACCGAAAAATTGAACAACTAGAAAAAAGTGATGAGCTAGCCAGTACAAAGCGTCATCTTGATTTACTGAAAGGAACCTGGGATAAATCCCTGGATGAATTAAAAACAAAATTAAGAGGTCAAAAAAAAGAGCGCAAAGAAACCCGGACCCGGCTGCGGACAAGTCTATCGGATGAAGACTATGAACTGCTCATGGAAGATATGCGCAATCAAAGTTTAAAAGACAAACAGCAACTACAGCGTTTTCAATATAATATGCACTTAGCACTGGAATCCGAAAGTATCCAATTGCAACAGATGCTGTCTGCAATTACTGCATTGAAAGAGGAACGGAAAACACGGTCAGGAAACCTGCAGAAACAGCTTTTCGAAAAATATAATTTCTGTAATGCTAATGGTGAGCGCAAAAATGTTGTTGCTGTATTCCATGATTTCAACAAGACAACACCACCTGCTGGATCTGGGGAATGCGCTGCCCCCAAACTCTTGCAATATGCTTATGAAAACGAGCTGACACCCCTTGCTTTGGCTGAATTCTGGTGGGGCTGTTCGCCAGCATCTGAAATACGCAGACACCAAAACTACTATCCTGCCTGCAGAAAAAAATGTGAACCTATTTTAGGCTATATGCTCGAAGGATTGGCTGTCGACCCCAATCCAATGCAACAGGAAACAACATTGGATGTAGAACTCCCTCAGATTTATGAAGATGAGGATATCATTGTCATCAATAAACCGGCAGAATTTCTATCTGTGCCGGGCATTTATGTGAAAGACTCGGTTTATAACCGGATTCTGCAACGCTACCCCAATGCGGGTCCAATTATTATCCACCGGCTGGACATGTCCACCTCGGGTCTTTTGATCGTTGCCAAAAACAAAGAATCCCATCAGTTCATTCAAGATCAATTCATACAGCATACGATAAAAAAAACATACATTGCTTTACTCGATGGCGTTATAGAAGCGGAGTCAGGTTTTATTGATCTCCCACTTCGGGTAGACCTGGATGATCGACCCCGTCAGATGGTCTGCTATACCTATGGCAAACCAGCACAGACAAAATGGGAAAAAATTGCGATAGAAAACAAGCAAACAAGAGTCAGATTCTACCCATTAACAGGACGCACACACCAGCTCCGTATGCACGCTGTACATCCGAATGGCTTAAATACCCCGATTGTCGGGGATGATTTATACGGTGCAAAAGCAAACAGATTACACCTGCATGCCGCTTCCATTACCTTCGTTCACCCCCGTTTTAAAAAGGAAATGACCTTTGAAATTGAACCGGATTTTTAATAACGCTGACTATATCGTTACAAAAGTCAGCAAATAATCCATTGGAAAATCATCGGCAAGTCAAAATGTAATTCGCAAATTATTGACCTAAATCAACAATTAACCACAAACAACTGATAAACAATAATTTATAAAGAGGATTGAATTAAACACCTCCCTTTATTACATTACAATAAAATTTTAATTATTCTTAATTTTTTATTTCCTTTGTTCACTGATTTTTTGATTTTAATACCTATAAAGTCAAAAATAAAGTAGAGACAAGAAAACAATTTTGAATTTTCAAGATTATAGCAATATAATGGAAGCTAAAATAAACGCAACAACCTTCATAACTAAACTCTTTTTTTCGATAACATTCGTACTAACGGTGTCTTTGGCTTTTGCGCAAAACAAAACCGTGACCGGTACAGTTAAAGATGCAAAGACCAAGACTCCCATCCCCTATGCTACCGTAGCTGTAGTCGGTGCCCCCGCTTCTGCAGGTACCACCACATCAACAAATGCAAATGGTGAATTTAAGCTGGTCTTTCCGACTTCGTATGTGAAAATCAGAGCAAGTTACATTGGGTATGATAGTAAAGATGCTTTTGTTACGAATGATGCAACGCAAACAAAAGAAATTCTCATGGACCAACAGGACAACATGCTGGAAGAAGTCGTTGTTAAGGCCAAAAAGAAAAAATATAGCAACAAAGACAATCCTGCCGTCGCATTGATTCGCAAGGTCATCGAGAATAAGGAAAAAAATAGGCTTTCAGGTCAGCAATATGCTGAATTTGACCAATACGAGAAGATGTCCTTAGGGCTAAGCAATCTTTCGGAGAAATTTGTCAATAAAAAAATATTCAAAAACTATCAATTTCTTTTTGAAACGGACGACTCGGCGAAAACCGCCAACAAATACGTGCTTCCTGCTTTCATAGAAGAAAAAATGTCGAAAGTGTACTATCGTAAAGATCCGAGCAAAACCAAACAATATATACTCGGTGACCAACGCGCGCAATTTGACCCCAAATTTATCGATAACGACGGTCTTACCGCCTACTTCAATAAATTGTATGAGCAAGTCGATATTTACGACAATAACATTTCATTGGTTACAAATCAGTTTTTAAGTCCAATCGCAAACTCAGCTCCTACGTTTTATAAATTCTTTATCACGGATACCATTAAAACGGCACAGCCGTGGCTGGTCGAATTAAGTTTCTTTCCGCGTAACAAGGCTGATATGTTATTCAAAGGCCAGCTGTATGTTACTTTGGACGGCAATTATGCGGTTCAGGGCGCCAACATGACCGTTGCCGATGACATCAACTTAAACTTTGTGCGCGACTTACAGATACAGCTGAAATTTGACAAAGACAGCAAAAGCCGCTTTTACCTAAAAACGAGCACTTTAGGAATAGACTTCTCCTTAACAGAGAAAGGCATGGGTATCCGCGGAAGCCGGACAGTAGATTACAACAATTACAAGGTCGGTGTTCAACAACCTGACAGCATCTACGATGGTCCTTCTACGGTTATCGCCTATAATGTTGAAAACAAGAAAGCGACAAAGACATTATTTGAAACTCAACGCCCACTCGCTCTTGCGCAAAATGAACTGAACATCTATCATAATATTGATACGCTACAGAAGATTCCTTCATTCCGTACCTTCATGGATATTGCTGCACTGGTATTGTCGGGGTACAAACAAGCTGGGCCGGTAGAAATTGGTCCTGTGAATACATTCTATAGTTTTAACCCGGTAGAAGGTTTCCGTTTACGTGTCGGCGGACGCACCACAGAGTCTTTAAGCAAGCGTTTCTATGCTGAAACTTATGCAGCTTATGGTTTTAAAGATCAGAAATGGAAATACTTTTTCAGTGGAACCTATGCGTTTAATAACAAATCGGTCTACTCCTTCCCGATGCATTATATCAGGGCTTCCTATAAAAAAGACACCAAGATCCCTGGACAAAAACTAGAGTTTATTCAGGAAGATAACTTCTTGCTGTCTTTCAAACGTGGCGATAACGACCGTTACATCTATGAGACAAACTATGGCTTAGAGTATAAAAAAGAATTTTTAAATCACTTAGCTATCGGAGCGGCATTTAATATTAACAGACAAACTCCTGCCGGAAGCCTAACCTACCAAATGGTAGATGCCAACAATGAAAGCAGACTGTTTAATGAATTGAACTCGACAGAATTGTCTGTCAATTTTAGATATGCTCCGCATGAAGAGTTCTATCAGGGAAAAATCTATCGGACACCTATTTTCAATCAATATCCGATCTTTACGTTCAATTATACAGCCGGAATCAAAGGACTGGCCAAAGGTGAATATAATTATCACAACTTTAATGTAGGTGCATTCAAACGCTTCTATTTTAGTCAATTTGGATTTGCTGATGTCACGGCAGAGGGTAATTATATCGCAGGAAAAGAAATTCCATTTCCTTTCTTAACGATCCATCGTGCAAATCAGACATATGCCTATCAATTGAACTCGTATAACTTGATGAACTTCCTGGAGTTTGTCAGTGACCATAACGCTTCATTGAATGTGCAGTACTACATGAATGGTTTTCTGCTGAACAAAATTCCATTGATCAAAAAGCTCAAATTGCGCGAGGTATTTAGTTTCAAAGGTGTATACGGTGGACTGCGTAAAGAAAACAATCCTGACGACCCGAATTACGGTTCAAAGGTATTCACTTGGCAGCACGATGCAAATGGCGTACAGAGCTCCTATACGTTCGGTTCAGAACCTTATATGGAGGCAAGTATAGGTCTATCCAACATTTTCAAAATATTACGTGTGGACTACGTAAAACGTCTAAATTATCTTGATCACGTCGATGCACCAGCCTGGGGTATTCGTGCACGGGTCAGATTTGATTTCTAATAGTTTCCATAAATTTATAGTATAATTTGGGCCGTGTCAAAGAGCATATGACACGGTCTTTTTTTTGAAAGTGCCTGTTGTTCTTGGCGCCAGAAAGAACAACAGGCACTTTCATTGCTGTTGGTACTTACAAAATCATTGAAGGTTCCTCAGCTTGCCTAGCATCAGCTAACCGCTTTCCTTCAAGATTTTTGTATAAAATAGCAGGGAAAGATTCGTACCTTATTCGGATGCGATACAGATATTGTACAGATCCTGACCACATTCCGACCAGACCCTGAACAGGAATTATTCGATCGGAAACTCGTCAATAATGATTACCAGACCATCCGTATCCGAACATGGTACGAACACTGTACGAAGACATCCCCAAAAGCAGCATGAACAGTACAAGCACAAAAGAAATGTCTTAAAAACAAAAAAATCCCCCTTGTCAATGATAACAAGGAGGATAAAATTAGCATATGACGATGGTTAGTTTTTTTGTTTAAAGGCATCCACCCCAGCCTGTAAGAATGCTTTATATTCCTCAATATTATAGTTGGCACCACTTTGAGGAACCAGCACTTTACCGGCTGGATCTACAATAACATAAAGGGGCTGTGAATTGCTATCAAATGTAGCCGCTTGAAAATCACTATTTTTCTTACCGATAGTATTGATCTTTTTACCACTATATGTTGAAACAAATTGTTCATTAGGCTCCAGTTCTGTCTTGTCATCTACGAAAAGTTCAGCCATGACAAACTCTTCCTTCAGCAGTTTGGCCACAGCTGGGTCGGTCCATACGTTTGCTTCCATTTTACGGCAGTTGACACAGTTCCACCCTGTAAAATCGATAATAACCGGTTTATTCAATTCTTTTGCAGTCGCAAGGGCCTGATCGTAGTCATAGTAGGGATCAAATCCTTTTGGTGTACCGCGTTCGTGGAAAATCTCCGCATATTTCTTAACTTTTCCATCTGAATGTACATTCGCACTGGTAGCCACACCCGAAGATAGATCAAAATCTTGTGTCGCCGATGGCGGTAAAAAAGCAGAAATTGATTTTAAAGGTGCCCCCCATAGCCCAGGTACCATATATACCACAAACGAAAAAACAACAATAGCCAAAATAGTTCGCGGAACAGATAGGAATTTCAGTTCACTGTCATGGGAGAATTTAATCTTGCCAATCAAGTAAAGCCCCATTAAAGCGAAGATGGCAATCCACAGGGACAAAAACACCTCTCGATCCAACCAGTTCCAATGGTACGCTAAATCGACGTTGGATAAAAATTTCAGCGCTAAAGCAAGTTCCAGAAAACCCAATACGACCTTTACACTATTCAGCCAGCCACCGGATTTAGGCAAGGACTTAAGCATGGAAGGAAACATGGCAAACAAACCAAAAGGAATTGCCAGGGCAATCGAAAATCCCAGCATCCCAATTGCTGGCCCCAAGCGCTCACCTTTTGAAGCTGCCTCCACCAGCAATGTCCCGATAATTGGCCCTGTACATGAAAATGAAACCAACGACAAGCTAAAGGCCATAAAGAACAAGCCGACTAGACCACCCTTATCCGATTTGGCATCCATTTTATTGACGAAAGAGCTCGGTAAGGTAATTTCAAATGCACCAAAAAACGAAGCCGCAAATCCGATCAATAACAAAAAGAAGATGAAGTTGAAAACACCATTTGTCGACAGTGCATTGAGCGCATCAGATCCAAATGCGATCGTGATAATCATTCCCAGTGCAACATAAATGATAATGATAAATAAGCTATATAAAAGGGCTTTACTGATACCGCTCGCGCGGCTCCCCGCCTGTTTGGTAAAAAAACTTACCGTCAAGGGTAGCATAGGAAATATACAAGGCATCAATAAAGCAGCAAAACCGCCTATCAGGCCCGCAATAAAAATGCTCCACAGCGACCTTTTTCCTTCGGGCTCGGCTTTCTGTACCTTGGCTACCGTTTGGGCCGCCGCTTTAACTGAGTCGGCTTTTACTGTAGCAGTATCCGGAGATTCTTCAAAAGACAGAGAGTCTGGATTTATTGTACCATCAGTAAATTCAACCCCCTCCAAATTGTTCGTTGTATCTGCTTTTGCAAACATGTATGCAGGCGCAATCAGCAACAGCAAAAGAATTAATAATTTGAAATTGACTTTCATTTTTTGTTTTTCTTAGGTATAAATTGGTTTTTGAATAAATGAAACCCGAGGAGCTAGAGACTCCCCGAGTTAACTATAAACATATGAAACTAAATCTTTTTAAGCACCAAATACAGGGTTTGGCAGCCTACAAATCGGTTGAAAACCTGAAAAATCGACATCCGTAGAAAGATACGCTTCCTTTACAGGTTCCTCTTTTACCAAATCGGTACTTAGGTATTTTTTGTTATCATCACACAATAGAGTGACCACTACGGCCTCATCACCAAGCTCCTGTTGCAATTTAATTGCTCCGATCACATTTGCTCCCGATGAGATACCAACAGCCAGTCCCAGTTGCCGCGATAGTTTTTGCGCCATGATAATCGAGTCACCATCATTTGCACATACGACAGTATCGAGTTCATCCAAATCCACAATCGCAGGAATAAATTCATCGGATATGCCCTGTATACGGTGTGACCCCACTTTATGTCCTGTTGTCAACGTAGGACTTTCTGCCGGTTCCAACGGATGTACACGAACACTTGGATTTACCTTTCTCAAAGCTCGGCCCACGCCCATGACGGTACCGCCTGTCCCCACACCTGCAACAAAAGCATCTGCAACTAGCCCTTGTTCTTCCAGCTGCTTGACAATCTCGTAACCCGTGGTTTTCTCATGCGCTTCGGCATTATATTGATTTTCGAATTGTCGTGGTAGAAAAACACCACCTTGCGCTGCAAGCTCTTCACTTAAACGGATACTTCCCAAAAAACCACCTTCTTCTTTGCTTATCAATTGAATATCCGCTCCCATACTTCGAATAATATCGGTACGCTCCTTACTTAGCCAATTCGGCATAATAATCTTTACCTGATGACCAAGCGCCTTACCTATTGCTGAAAAAGCAATACCTGTGTTCCCGCTTGTTGCTTCAATAACGACATCCGTTGGGCGGATCTGACAGTTCATATAAGCTTTATACAAAATATAAAGCGCCATCCTATCCTTTATGCTGCCGGTTAAATTGTAGTTCTCACATTTCACGAAAATCCGTCCCGGTTTGCCTCTGTAAGTATACTGTAATTCCAACATAGGCGTATTTCCTACCAATCTCCACAGATGTTTGAATCTCTTGTCCAACGCTGGTGACAAACATGCACTCAATAATTCTTGTTCAGCCATTTCTTATAAATGATTATTCTGTTGCAAAATTGACTATTGACAAGATAATATTCAATACAATGCTATAAATTCAAGAAAAATTAAATTAAAACTTATACAAGTCAATAAATAATTCAGAACAATAGCGTAATTTTACAACTGTACCGAAAATATTCAGATTATGGAATTGGATGAAATAGATGTAAAATTATTACGCCTTCTGCAGCAGGATGCATCCCTGAGCAATAAAGAACTATCTTTTGAGCTCAATAAGTCTATAGCAGCTGTACATGAGCGGGTTAGAAAACTTAAACGACTGGGCTATATCAAAAAAACAGTCGCAATTCTGGATCGGCACAAGATCGGCATTGGACTGATCTCCTTTTCCCAGGTGTTTCTCAAAGCACATACTTTTGAAGTGCTGAATGAATTTGAAAAAGAGGTCGCTAAATTCCCGGAGGTTATGGAATGTTATCAAATGGCAGGTTCTTATGACTTTATGTTGCGTATTGCAACCAAAGATATGGATGCCTATCATATCTTTCTGCGGCATCGGCTGGCCGTATTGCCTCAGGTAAACACTGTTCAGACTTATTTCGTATTATCGGAGACAAAAAGCGAAACCGCTTATCCGCTTTAATGTCGTATTACAAAACTAAACCGTCATGACTTTGCAGACACCGACAGCAATGAAAGCGAAAGACGGTTCTTTCTAGCCAATGACATCAGGCACTTTCAGAAAAACCATTGCTGTATTGACCTGAGACAGAAATCTAGACCAATACAGCAATGAACGTTGATTAATCGAACAACAAGGTCCCCGTCACATTCCAGCTACTGAAACTTGTTCCTTCCGGGGCTCCCTGTGGAATCTGCACCTGCATCTTGTGATCTCCGGCTTTTAAATCACCCAAATCAATGTAGATCGGTGGCGTCACCGTGCCCGGGCACCAATTGGAGCGGCTTAGATCGGACGATGACAGACCTGTAGCGAAATTGCCTGATGCTGGATTCGACAAGCGATACGAGCCGCAATCATTCCGCCAAGGCGTGTATTTGAAGCGCAAGGAATCGTTTAAAAAAATGCGGTTTTCTTTAGGGACAAACTCATCGCCGTTTCCCCAGCCTCCATGTCCTGTGGTAATATAGCGTAATTGCACGTTTTTAGCGTCCTGATCCAAATGAAACGCAACGGTAAGACCTTTCTCCTGATCGAACATAGATCCGTATTCCTGGCCCCCCATTTCCATTACATTGGTAGTGGTAAATAATGACATGGTCTTTTTCAATGTACCCTTCGACTCGGCATCAAAGCCCGGATGAATGGTTAATTCCACGCTCACTTCATGTCCGTTCTTATCGTAGTTGCCAATGAAGGTACCGATATAGACTTCCTGCTCGCTCAGCATATCTGCCAATTCAGATATATCCTGGCGATAAAGCACCGAATCCTGCCAAACCTTATCCTTTAACTGAAGATAGTTAAACTGCTTAACACCAAAAGGTGTAAAGAAACGCATCAGTTCAACAATCGGCTCAAAAGAAGCTGTTTTCACAACACCTTGATAGGATTTACCATTCCCATTTTCATATTTCGGAAGCGTGTTCATCCCATTTTTCATCCCATCCAGAAAGCTCTGCGACTTGTGGGCCGGGATCACAAATACCGAACCTGTACGATCATAGGCATCGCCCTTCGATTGCTCGGTCAGCTGGACAAATACGTTATCACTTGTTTTAATTTTAGGGATTTTCACCTTTTTCACGATCACGGTGCCATTCGCAAAGCGCAAAATAGAATCTGATTTTGCATCATCCGAAAAACGGATCCTCTCCTTCCGGAAAACAGGTATCTGAATAAAACGATTTTTCCAAATGAGGTCCTTGTAGGAAAGTTCATCATAAGGTTTTTCATTTCCTTTTAGCTTCAGTTGATCTGGCACTGTTTTTACTTTTTCCACTTTTGTGGCAAAGGTCCGCGTATTGCCATTCCGAATGACCTCGAGGACCAAACCAAGGTCCTGTCCAAGTTCCGTAGGTGCCCCCTTTACTCCCAGTTTATCCGTGTACCAGACTTCAATCTTATTGGAATTGATGCTGGTTTCCACTTTCTTGCAGGGATAACCTAAGATCGTTTTGGTCTCATTGGTGGCATTAAATTTCTGTTTGGAAAGCGCAAGTGAATCTTTCGTAAGAATCAATGATCCATCTTTCAGTTTAGCTATTTTAAGCAAGGTATTGATGCCTGACCGCTCCACGACAACCCGTTCAAAGGGAGGCATCAGCAGTCCTTTCATCTCTTTCTCAGAACTCACAAAAGTCTCCTTCTCATTGGTATATACGAGAATAGCGTTTTGATTGGCAGGTGTATTCCCATTGAAACTTTGACTATATTGAATGACATAGCCCGGCAGCTTTTGTGCCTGTGAGGCCAATGACATACATAAAATAGCGGCAAAAAGGATACTTTTCTTCATATCATCTGTATTGGTTTAGATGCAAAAATAAGAAAGGCTTTAGGAATTCCTAAAGCCTTTCTTATTTTATGCTAAAACGTTTATTTAATCAGCCAGATATCCAATAGATAAAACAGGGCAAAGATAACCGACGCATAGCCATTAGTCGTCATAAAGTCGCGGTTGACACGGCTTAAATCTGTTGAAGAAAACAGGGTATGCTGATAGATCAGCAGCGCACCGTAAAAAACTACACCTAAATAATAAATCCAGCCTACTGGCATCAAAAACGCTGGTATCAAGATAAATATAAAGGAAAACACATGCAGACATTCTGAAACGCGCATCGCCCCCTTCGTTCCTAACCACACCGGTATAGAATTAAGATGGTTGGCGCGGTCAAATGCCTCATCCTGCAAAGCATAAATAATATCAAATCCACTTACCCAGGTCAATACAGCAAAGCCATATAATACCGGCACGGTGGCAAATTGTCCTGTGATAACCATATAAGCCCCTATTGGAGCCAATCCGAGTCCCGCCCCCAATACAAGATGGCATAATGGCGTGACGCGCTTGGTATAAGAATAAAAAAGCACAACAAAAAGTGCGACCGGCGAAAGCATAAAGCAAAGGGAATTGATAAAATATGTCGCGCCTACGAAAATCAGACAGTTTACGATCGTAAAAACCAACGCGTTTTTAGCAGAAATTTTTCCTGCTGGAATATCACGCATTGCCGTTCTTGGATTAATGGCATCAATATCTCGATCCAGATAGCGGTTGAATGCCATAGCGGCATTGCGGGCCGTCACCATGCACACGAGCATCAGGCCTAATAATTTCCACGAAAATTCATACGTTGTTGTATGCAATGCCAGAAAAAAACCGATAAAGGCAAATGGCAATGCAAATACACTGTGGGCAAATAAAACTAAGGATAAGTATTTTTTCATCAGAACTTAAAATCTAGGCTAAAACTGCTCGTTTCCATCCAGCTCAGGGCGGACAAATCGGCCATTAACCTCATCGATAGCCTCGAGAATAGGTTCATGCCCCATTTTCTTTTCTGCCGAAGTCAGGAAAATCTGCGGCACTTCCTCAAACCATTGCAGCAATGATTTTTTAAACTTAGCAATATTCGCATCGGATTTGACGGCCGACTGCTTATCAGCCTTTGTAAACACGAGCATAAAGGGCAAACCGCACTCGCCCAACCAATAGCAAAAGTCCAGATCGATCTTTTGTGGCTCATGGCGACTGTCTACCAGTACAAAAACGCATTGCAGATTATCTCGATGGGTAAGATACCTACGGATAAACTTTTCCCATTCATTGCGGCTAGTTTTAGAGGCTTTAGCAAAACCATAACCGGGCAAATCCACCAAATACCAAGTATCGTCAATGATAAAGTGGTTGATCAACTGGGTCTTACCAGGCTTTTGAGAGGTCTTGGCAAGTCCTTTCTTGTTGGTCATTGCATTGATCAATGATGATTTACCGACATTTGAACGCCCGATAAAGGCGTACTCCGGCAACGTAGGCGCTGGTAATTTATCAACTCTCGTGTTACTGCACACGAATTCAGCTTTTTTCACTTCCATGGAACAAAGGTACGTTAAATGAATCCCTTTGACAAGGTTTCTACGGCTTCTATTCCAGAAAAGACATCCCATCCCATTTTTACAGCATAGACAGAAAAATGTCGCTAATTATTTTTAACTTTCATTTTAACAGCTCATTAAATCCATTGGACGAAAAAATTAGCTATAAACAAGAATAAGTAGAAGATCATTAACCGAATAGAGAAAATCATTAACGCTTAAAATCGAATAGAAAATTAGTTACTAAAATCGATCGGATTGCTGTAACAATCCGTTCGTATTTCATACTAATACTAAAAAACAGTCATTTTTTCAGGGGAGCGAAGCTTAATGCAACACACTTAAAGATCAATTTAATTAAACCTTAAAAACAGATGTTACTCGAAATCAATCATGTCACCAAGGACTACGCCAATCACCGCGCATTGGACGATGTTTCCATTCAAATTCCAAAAGGAAAGATTTTTGGCCTATTGGGACCAAATGGAGCTGGCAAAACGTCCCTGATCCGAATTATCAACCAGATTACTGCCCCAGATTCGGGTGAAATCTTGTTTAATGGCGAAACCTTGGGACCACAGCATATTTCACAGATTGGCTATTTACCCGAAGAACGGGGTTTATACAAGAAAATGAAAATCGGTGACCAGATGCTCTATCTCGCCCAGCTCAAAGGACTTTCCAAAAAAGAAGCGCTACTACGCATCCACGACTGGTGCGAGCGCCTCGATATTTTATCCTGGTGGGACAAGAAAATAGAAGACCTGAGTAAAGGCATGCAGCAGAAAGTACAATTTGTAGCCACAGTCATTCACCAGCCACAGTTAATCATCCTGGATGAACCTTTTTCGGGATTCGACCCCGTCAATGCCAACATCATCAAAGAACAGATTCTCCGGTTGAACCAGGAAGGTGCAACCATTATCTTTTCTACACATCGCATGGAGACCGTTGAAGAACTTTGCGACAACATCGCACTCATCAACCGATCAAAAAAAATATTGGATGGCTCTGTTAAGGCAATTAAAAAAGAATACCGCAATCAAACCTATAAATTGGAATATATCGCCAACGAAGATAATTTTCTTCTATCCGAAGACACCCTATTTAAGGTATTAGAGTCAACCAAGTCAGAAAACACATACATCACTACAATTCAGTTAAATAACAACATTCATATCAATGATGTATTAATACATTTCTTACCGAAAATACAGCTCAATCAGTTGATCGAGATCGTTCCTTCGATGTCAGATATCTTCATTCAGAACGTTACCCAAGTCTCACCTCTATCTCAAAACCATGCATAAAATACTACTTATCATTCAAAGAGAATACCTGTCCCGGGTCAAGAAAAAATCTTTTATAGTCATGACCTTTGCCGTGCCCCTATTCTTTTTTGCGCTATATGCTGGCATGTTTTATTTAACAAAGAAGAGCTTCAAGGACGCCCACACCGAGGTATTTGTTATCGATAATCAGGGAGACTTTGCCGGAAAGCTCCAAAGCAATAAAAATGTAAGCTACACCGTAAGCAAATTAGACCTGCAGGCACAGAAAGCAAAACTTACGCAGAGCGAAGGAAAACAGTCGATTCTGTTCATACCAAAAGATATACTTTCCGCCCAAAAAGCCGAACTCATTACCAGTGGAAAAACAAGTTTTGTGATCCAGGAGATCATCAGCGGACAGCTGGAGGAAATCATCCGTGAAAAGGAATATAAATCCAAGGGCATCGACCTGCAGATCATCCAGTCCATTAAACCCAAAGTCACCATAGACGCCAAGGAGATAACAGCAGATGGGGAAGAAAAAAACAGCAACACAGCCATCGCAATGGGGCTCGGTGTTGCCCTTGCTATCTTGGTCTACCTCTCCCTATTCCTCTATGGAGCGCAGGTAATGCGTGGCATTATCGAAGAAAAGAGCAATCGGATCATCGAAGTTATTATTTCCTCCGTCAAGCCCTTTCAGCTGATGATGGGTAAAATTGTTGGGATTGGTATGGTGGGACTTACGCAATTTGTCATGTGGCTGATACTTACGGGCGGACTCTTCATTACAGCGACGGTATTGTTTGTCAATCCCCAAGATATGCAGGAGGTTGCCGCAAGCCAGCCTGGAGCAGCCAATATGAGTACCGTATCGAAAGCAGTCGCTCAGAATGATTCGGCTTCTATTCTTTCTTCGATACAGAGCTTTAACTTCACAGAAGTCATTATCTTCTTCTTTCTATTTTTTATTGCCGGATACCTGCTTTATAGCGCGATTTTCGCTGCGGCTGGTTCGGCTGTCGATAATGAGACAGAGGCCAATCAGTTTTCCATGCCCATTACAATGCCCTTGCTCCTGACCTATATCCTTTCTTTCGGGGTTATTATCAATGACCCGAATGGTCCGATTGCGACATGGCTGAGTTTTATTCCCTTCACCTCGCCTATTGCGATGCTGGTCAGAATACCTTTTGGGGTGCCTTTGTGGCAGATATTGACATCCTTAACCTTACTCATATTGACCTTTCTACTGATCACCTGGGTGGCGGCACGTATCTACCGAGTCGGTATCCTGATCTACGGAAAAAAAGCAAGCCTTAAGGAAATTATCAAATGGTTTAACTACAAAGGTTGAGTCGATCAAAAAAGCCTGAATTGCTAGCAGTTCAGGCTTTTTTTGGTACATATATTACGTATCGGAAGATCGCGTCCTACACAGGCCGCTGATCATCCATACGGCACAGTTAATAGCGTAATTTCAATTTTTTAAAGACAAAATGCCATAACCATATCGGTCCCACCAGCAAAAACTGCAGGAATTGCGGTCCGGTAACTTTCTTTTTTTCCTTTCCTTTACCCAAGAAGAGTATGATGATAGAAACCAAAGCAATAGCCAAACACACCCAGATAACAGCAGGACCGCCGTTCTTTTGCACATATTCCAGCTGCACGATAAAATAACTCATGCCCCCGATAGAGAATAAAATCGCGTAGGATAAAGTTGCCGAAAGCTTTAAATAATAATAAATAACAATGGCGATGAAGAAAGAACCCCAGTTTAGAAAAGTATGCCAATTGAGTTTGACCAAGAATTCAAATTGAGGGAAAGGGATCATCCAAATACAGCCCATAATACCGAAAAATAATAAGGGTAAAAAGATGGCCTGAATAACACGGTTGGTTGGATCCTGAAAATTAGCGTCCAATTCCGCAAAATACTTATCTACGGGACGCAAAGGTTCAGCTTCTTGAACTTTCTTCTTTTGTTTCATTCGGCAAATTTAACAAATATTGGACATGCCCCACTCCCCCGGGAGAATAATTTGCTATTTTTTGGTCTGTCGCACGTCATTAAATACTTTCAAGCTTCACAGGCTCGCTTACTCCCCTACTATTCCGTAATATTGCAGCATGAAGTCTTATAAACATGTCTTATTCGATCTGGACGGAACACTCACTGACCCCGCAGAAGGTATCACCAAATGTATTGCTTATGCACTGGAATCGAAAGGAATCCAGACAGCAGACCTAAACAGTCTCAAATCTTTGATCGGTCCACCGCTCAAAGATTCCTTTATGCATACGTTTGGATTTGAGGAAAACGAAGCGATCACTTGTGTCGACAAATATCGGGAACGCTTTTCGACAGTAGGATTATACGAGAATATACTGTTTGATCAGGTACCCGAACTTTTGGAACAGCTAAAATCAAGAGATTACCACATTTACCTGGCGACATCGAAACCTGAAATATTCGCAAAAAAAATATTGAGTCATTTTGCAATCGATCAATATTTTGATTTTGCAGGAGGAAGTGCCTTGGATGATTCCAGACCGACAAAAACCAGCGTCATTCAGTATGTCATGGAAAACACAGGACTGGCAGATCCCCAAAACTGCATCATGATCGGTGATCGCAAACGATCTGATTGGCGCCAGGGAAACGGGGATGGATGCGATAGGAGTTCTCTATGGCTACGGCAGCCGGACAGAACTCGAACAGGAATCGCCCACCTATTTGTTGCATAGCGTAGCAGATTTAATTGAATTTTTCGAATAATAATAAAAAAGAGGGGATCCGGAAAGTCAAGTTAACCCTTTTGAAAATTGAATAGCTGAAATGATGCTGTAGGAGGATACGTATAAAATTAGATAAAAAAGGGGCAATCCAGTGTGGATTGCCCCTTTTTTATTGTCGACCTCGATAGATCTATTTCGCGTAAGACACAGATCTTGTCTCGCGTATTACAGTAACTTTAATTTGTCCCGGATATGTCATTTCCGTTTGGATACGGTTTGAAATATCAGCGGCTAATATTTCTGATTGCGCATCAGAAACCTTCTCGCTTTCCACGATCACACGAAGCTCACGTCCAGCTTGTATCGCAAAAGTTTTCTCAACTCCAGGATAAGAGAGTGCCAGATCTTCCAACTCTTTGAGGCGTTTGATATAGCTTTCTACCACTTCGCGGCGTGCTCCTGGACGTGCGCCAGAAATGGCATCACAGGCTTGAACAATCGGCGATATCAGAGCGGTCATCTCGATCTCATCGTGGTGAGCTCCGATGGCATTGCATACATCCGGGTGTTCTTTATATTTTTCAGCAAGCTGCATACCTAGGATGGCGTGCGGCAGTTCTGGATTATCATCAGGTACTTTTCCAATATCATGCAGTAATCCGGCACGTTTTGCGTGTTTAACATTCAGGCCCAATTCTGCAGCCATTGTAGCGGCAAAATTAGCAACCTCACGCGAGTGTTGTAAAAGGTTCTGTCCATAAGACGAACGGTAGCGCATACGGCCTACCATACGGATCAGTTCAGGATGCAAGCCATGGATACCTAAGTCAATGGCTGTACGCTCACCTATTTCAACGATCTCGTCTTCAATCTGCGTACGTGTTTTTGCAACAACTTCTTCGATACGGGCCGGGTGAATACGTCCGTCAGTCACCAAACGGTGTAAAGCCAAACGGGCAATCTCACGGCGAACAGGATCAAAACCAGATAGGATAATAGCCTCCGGCGTATCATCGACAATAATCTCTACACCAGTTGCAGCCTCAAGGGCCCGGATATTACGACCTTCACGACCAATAATACGACCTTTGATTTCGTCATTTTCGATATTGAAAATAGAAACCGTATTTTCGATGGCAGATTCCGTTGCTGTACGCTGAATTGTCTGGATAACAACTTTCTTCGCTTCTTTTGTTGCCGTCAATTTCGCTTCATCTACGATATCCTTGATTTGAATCATCGCTTGTGAGCGAGCTTCTTCGCGCAAAGAATCCACGAGCTGGTTTTTCGCCTCGTCAGCAGTCACGCCAGCGATGCTCTCCAATTGTTTAATCTGTTGTAATTTGAGTGCTTCTACTTCTTCGGATTTCTTTTCATTCAATTCAACTAATTTATCCAGCTGTTTTTTCTTCGTATCCACCTCTTGCTTATCGCGATTGATGTTTTCCAGCTTTTGGTTAATTGACTGTTCTTTTTGTCTTAACGTATTTTCCTTTTGGTTGATGGTATTATTACGTTGATTGACTTCCTTTTCGTGTTCAGATTTTAATTGAAGGAACTTTTCTTTGGCCTCTAACAGGCGTTTCTTTTTAATGTGTTCCCCTTCCTGCTCTGCATCTTTCAGTATGCTATTTACCTTATCTTTGGCTTCCTGTTCTTGTTTTTTAAATAACAGAACCAATAGATAACGACCTATAACAACACCAACAATCAGAGAAATTATGCTATAAATTGCGATGTCCATGTATGTATAATTGTATTATGTATGTTTGTTTTTATTAATTATTCTAAATTCCAGTATAAATCAATCGGCCTCATCCCGCAGTTTCTCTTCAAACTACAATGGAGCCTCGCGGCTCATGATTAGGGTTTCATGACAAAAAAAAACCGCAATTAAATTTAAACAGGTCTCATGTATTATTAAACTTCGTGATTACATAATTAGGCTTAGATTATGACCCAGATGGCTTTCGCAAAATGGCCTATATCTTTTTGCGCCTGTAATATTGAAGCGTTAAGTTTAAAATAGTGACAACCCGAATTTAATTGCGGCAAATTCGTCGTTTAAGCTCTAAATATAAAGAACGTAAATTTATTTTTTAAAGAAATCCGTCAACAACTGATCAAGTTCCTGTACTGAATTTTCCAGCCCCACTTCGTGGTTCTGGGATTGCCGCTCTGCATTTAGCATACGCGTCGCAAATTGCAATACACACATGGACAACAAATCCTGCTTATCTCTCACAGTATAGTTTTCCTGCAATTCCTTTACTTTTTCATTTATCAATTTCGCAGCATGTCGAATTACTTCTTCTTCCGCGCTCTCCACCCTTAGGGGATAAACACGATCTGCGATATTTATTTTTATGGAAATCTCTCCCATTTCTTTGAGCTTTTTAACGTTGTATTAGTTCTAATCCGCTAACACGTATTCCAACTACTTCAACAAACTAATACACTTGTCTATTTCCCGCACAAAATCGTTAATTTTTTGTTTTGTGTCAAGTATTTTTTCATTAATTGCTTCCTTATCCGTTTCAGAATCTAACGTACGGGCTACAGCCAGTGCTTTGACCTTCTCTTCCAATTGCTTGCTTTTATCGTTGCTCGCATCGAAAGCCACTTTTAAGGATTGTACCTCTAATTTAAGCAAATCATTTTCTTCTTGCAAGACTTCGCACAATTGAATTAAATTTTTCGTTTTCTCAACGATCAGATTCATTTGTGAAGACAATGTTGCCATATTATAAATTGAATATTACCAATTAATGTTGTTTCTCTAATTAACCACGCACTTCTGCGCCTAGTTCCTTCTCAAAATTAACAATTAATTTTTGAACTATCGCATCAATTTGCTTATCCGTAAGTGTTTTTTCTTCGTCCTGTAGGATAAAGCTCAGAGCATAAGACTTTTTGCCTACCGGAATTTTATCACCTTTATAGACATCAAACACATTTACCTCCTTCAGAAGCTTACGTTCGGTCTTTTGCGCAATAAATTGCAGCTTGTCAAAGCTCACATTTTCGTCAATCAAAAGCGACAGATCTCGGCGTACAGCAGGGAATTTTGACACTTCTTTATATTGAATGCTATTTTTGCGAATGATTTTCATCAAAACATCCCAATCAAAGTCAGCAAAGAAAACCTGACCTTCTACATCCGCCTTTTTCAGATCAGCATCAGCAACAGCACCGAAAGAAACCAGGCATTTTTGCCCTTTCATATAGGATAAACCATAAGCAAAATGCCTGCTCGAAGCATCCTGGATTTGGATTCCTTCTATTTTTAGACGCTTGACAAGGGTGTCCACAGCCGCTTTGAGATGATAAAAGCTAACGCCTTCTTTCTTGTTGTTCCATTGCTCCGGCTCATTTTTTCCTGTCAATGCAAAAACAAGATGCTGCGTTTCTTTATACCCTTCTCCATCCAATGCATAGGTCTTCCCAAATTCAAAGAACTTAAGATCGAAATTTCTTCTCTTCTGATTATATTCAACCGCGTTTAAAACAGAAAACACCATGTTTTGACGCATTGTATCCAAATCGGAGCTCAATGGATTAAACAGCTTTACTGCTGTTTCTGGTTCATCAGCATAATCTAGTTTCGTTAATGAATTGGATAGGATTTCACGAAATCCATTTGCAATCAATAGATCAGCCAATTGATTTAAAACGACTTCCTTCTCCGGTTTCTCCACCGTATTTAAAGAAGCTTTGATTTGTGATTTCAACTCGATGTTGTTGTAACCATAAATGCGCAATACCTCTTCAACAACATCCACTTCACGTGTGACATCTACGCGATAAGCTGGTACCAAAACATCAAGTCCATCCTCGGTTTCGGCAGCAATTTCAATGCCCAAGGCAACGATAATCGATTTGATTTCGTCATTTGGAATAGCCTGCCCAATCAGGCGAACTACATTTGCATAACTTACATGAAATGAAAACGGTTTGATCTCCACAGGATATTCATCCTTTAAAGTTGATGAAATAGTTCCACCAGCAATTTCCTGAATCAATAAAGCCGCACGTTTTAGTGCTTCAACCGTCATATTAGGATCAGTGCCACGTTCGAAACGGAAGGATGCGTCAGTTTTTAGACCGTGTCTTTTGGAGGTTTTGCGAACCGAAACAGCATTGAAATAAGCCGATTCCAAAAATACATTTGTTGTTTCTGCAGAAACACCGGAAAATGCACCACCAAAAACACCAGCAATACACATAGGTTTCTCCGCATCTGCGATTACAAGATCCTCTGCCGATAAGGTACGTTCCACACCATCTAAAGTGACAAATTTTTCACCTTCACCCGCTAAACGAACAACGACTTTATTGCCGGCAATTTTATCGGCGTCAAAAGCATGAAGCGGCTGTCCCAGATCATGTAAAATGTAATTCGTAACGTCTACAATATTATTGATTGGACGAACACCGATCACATTTAATTTTTCTTTTAACCAGTCTGGAGATTCAGCAACCTGAATGCCACTGATATTAATACCGCTATAACGTGGGCTCGCCTGCGCATTGTCGACAACCACAACTGTTCCTTCTGCTGAACCTGCTTTAAATGCCGAAACATCTGCTTTTAGCAGTTGCGTACGGGAATGTGCTGCAATATCTCTTGCAACGCCCAAATGGGAAGCTGCATCCGCACGATTGGGCGTTAAACCGATCTCGTAACGATAATCATCCTGAATATTATAATGATCTTTAACCAGTGTGCCTACCGCAACATCGGCTGGCAACTCAACAATACCGGCATGTGAAGTACCCAAACCAATTTCGTCTTCACCACATAACATACCTTCGGAGACCTCGCCACGTATTTTAGATTTTGTGATTTTAAAAGGCTCCCCCGTCATCGGATGACAAGTCGTACCAACAGTGGCAACAATGACCTTTAAACCTGTACGGCAATTGGGTGCGCCACATACAATATGCAAGAGCTCCGGACCGCCTACATCAACAGTAGTTACTCGCAATTTATCTGCATTCGGGTGTTGCTCACAAGTTTTCACTTCACCAACAACCAAGCCATCTAATCCACCTGGGATACTCTGTACAACGTCCAAAGCCTCTACTTCCAATCCTGTATTTGTCAGAATCAAAGAGAGTTCTTCTGGAGTCGAATCTATATTAACGTGTTGTTTTAACCAATTATATGAAATATTCATCTCGAATCTGATTTGATGCACAAACTTAGATAAATTTGCGTTTATATCCAACGTCAATTTGCCGATGATCGGTCTCTTCGGTAATTTGTCGGGAAATCGTGCTGCTTCGTTCGGGCCAGATTCGGGACAACCTCCCTATTGCTTCGCCTGTTGTTTGCCAAGTGTCTGACTGTTGTTTGGCTCATTGCCGAAGTCTAGCCGAAACAAGGGCGAAGCGGAGCCGAAGCTGCCCCAAAGCAGTCCATAGCCAGTCCCGAAGCAATCTCGAGCCGTTCCCGAAGTTGTAGGGACTTGAGGGGAGTTTAGGGGACTTGAAGGGACTTCTCCTACCGCTTGGTTCTGCAGATCGAGACGTAATTCATCAGATGGTCTTTACGAATAGTAACAATTCCGGTTATTTTTATAACGGCAATCAAGACCTATTTTTTAATCAAAATCCAATCATTTCCATAAAAATAATATGTAACTTTGTGCTTTAAATTTGAAGAACGTTCAAAACAAACACTTATAATGATTCATTTCTTTGAGAACCCATCGAACACTGTATACGGTGTTCAAAGCGTAAACTCTTTATCACAAGAAGACATTACTAAACTCAACTGGCTATTCGGCAACGCCAAAAAACTTGACGACCAAAACCTTAACCATTACTTTGTAGGACCCCGCGCAGCGATGGTCACTCCCTGGAGTACCAACGCCGTAGAAATCACGCAAAATATGGGCATCCAAGGAATTGTTCGCATCGAAGAATTTCAACCGGTGCCAGCAGATTTCAATGACTTCGATCCAATGATTTCGCAAAAGTTCAGTATGTTGACACAGGACATGTACACCGTCAATATCACACCGGAACCCATTTTGGAAATCGAAGATATCGATGCTTACAATAAATCTGAAGGGCTGGCACTAAATCCAGAAGAAGTTGACTATCTCAATAACCTATCGACCAAATTGGGCCGCCGGCTGACAGACTCTGAAGTGTTTGCTTTCTCGCAGGCTAATTCTGAACACTGTAGACATAAAATTTTCAATGGTACCTTTATCATTGATGGCGAAGAACAACCTACTTCCCTATTTAAATTAATCAAAAAAACATCTGAGACCAATCCCAACGAGATTGTTTCAGCCTACAAAGATAACGTTGCCTTTATTAAGGGGCCCCGTGTAACACAATTTGCACCAAAATCTGCAGACAAGCCGGATTTTTACGAAGAGAAATCATTTGATTCTGTCTTGTCTGTAAAAGCCGAAACACACAATTTCCCAACGACCGTAGAACCTTTTTCTGGCGCAGCAACTGGATCTGGCGGTGAGATTCGTGACCGTATGGCTGGTGGTCAGGGAGCAATTCCTCTAGCTGGTACAGCTGTTTATATGACGGCTTATTCGCGATTGGAACAAAACAAACTGAACCTGCAGTCAGGAACAGTGACCGAGCCAGCAAAAGACCTGAACAAAACACGTCCATGGGAAAACGCAGTGCAAGAGCGTCAATGGTTGTACCAAACACCTGTAGACATACTGATCAAAGCTTCCAATGGTGCTTCGGACTTCGGCAATAAGTTTGGTCAGCCTTTGATTACTGGATCTGTACTGACTTTCGAGCATGAAGAGGACGGCCGTAAACTTGGTTACGATAAAGTCATTATGCAAGCTGGCGGTGTAGGTTATGGAAAATTAGATCAAGCAAAAAAACATACGCCAAAAACAGGCGACAAAATCGTGGTCCTAGGCGGTGAAAATTACCGTATCGGTATGGGTGGCGCAGCTGTATCCTCGGCTGATACAGGCGCTTTCGGTTCTGGCATTGAACTGAATGCGATCCAACGTTCCAATCCTGAAATGCAAAAACGTGCTGCCAACGCTGTTCGTGGCTTAGTAGAGTCGGATCATAATCCAATTGTTTCCATCCATGACCATGGTGCTGGTGGCCACTTAAACTGTCTATCGGAACTCGTCGAAGAAACGGGTGGTTTAATCGACCTGGATGCACTTCCAATAGGTGACCCTACACTTTCTGCTAAGGAAATTATCGGTAATGAATCTCAGGAACGTATGGGTCTTGTCATTGCCGAAGACGATATTGAGATCTTAAAACGTGTTGCTGACCGTGAACGTGCACCTATGTATACTGTAGGCGACGTAACTGGTGATCATCGTTTTACTTTTGAATCAAAAAGCAATGGTCAAAAACCAATGGATTATGCTCTTGAAGATTTCTTTGGCTCATCGCCAAAAACTTTCATGCGCGATAAAACCGTCGTTCGCAATTATGCTGATCTCGTTTATGATGAAGCTAACATCCCAAGCTATCTGAATCAAGTATTGCAATTGGAAGCTGTTGCTTCTAAAGATTGGTTGACCAACAAAGTGGACCGCTGTGTAGGTGGACGCGTTGCCAAACAACAATGTGCAGGACCATTACAGTTGCCGCTAAATAATGTCGGTGTGATGGCTCTTGATTATAAAGGTAAGGAAGGTATCGCGACAACAATTGGACACTCCCCTGTTGCGGCGTTGGTTGATCCAACAGCAGCAAGTAGAACTGCTATTGCCGAATCTCTTTCCAATATTGTGTTTGCACCCATCAAAAATGGCCTTGCTGGAATCTCTTTATCTGCCAACTGGATGTGGGCGGCAAATAATGAAGGTGAAGACGCCCGTCTGTACGAAGCTGTTAAGTCTTGTTCAGATTTTGCTATTGCACTGGGAATCAATATCCCGACGGGAAAAGATTCCTTGTCCATGAAGCAAAAATATCCAAATGGCGAAAATGTTATTGCGCCTGGTACACTGATTATTTCAGCGGCTGGAAATTGTACGGATATCACAAAAGTGGTAGAACCTGTATTGAACAAACAAGCTGGTTCTATTTATTATATCAATTTATCAAAAGATAATTTCAAATTAGGCGGTTCCTCATTTGCGCAAATTGTCAATAAATTGGGTACTGAGGTACCGACAATTCAGGATGCGGCTTACTTTAAAACTGCATTCAATACCGTACAGAAATTAGTTAACCAAGGACAGATCGAAGCTGGTCACGATGTTGGATCAGGCGGTTTGATTACAACCTTATTGGAAATGACATTTGCTGATGTCAACCTTGCGGCAAACTATGATCTTTCTGCTTTAAATGAATCCGATACTGTTAAAGCTTTCTTTAATGAAAACATTGCACTTGTACTACAAGCAAAAGACGATGCTGCTTTTGAAGCTGTCGTTAAAGAAGCCGGTATAGAAGCTGTTAAAATCGGACAGGTGATTGAAGGAAATACCGTTACCGTTAAAAATCAAGAAGCGGTATTCAGCTTTGATGTAGCAGCTACACGTGATGTATGGTCTACGACATCATTCCTTTTGGATTCCAAGCAATCTAAAAATGGAACCGCGCAACAACGTTTTGATAATTATAAAAAACAACCGCTAAGCTTTACTTTCCCGAGTCAATTTGATGGTAAGAAACCAACAATAGATGGAACTAAGGTACGTCCAAAAGCTGCGATCCTTCGTGAAAAGGGATCCAATTCAGAGCGTGAGATGGCAAATGCTATGTTCTTAGCAGGATTTGACGTAAAAGATGTGCACATGACTGATTTGATATCTGGCCGTGAAACGTTGGAAGATATTCAATTTATCGGTGCTGTCGGTGGTTTCTCCAACTCAGATGTACTGGGTTCGGCAAAAGGATGGGCCGGAGCTTTCCTTTACAATGAAAAAGCGAAAAAAGCGCTAACTGATTTCTTTGCCCGTCCGGACACGCTTTCGGTCGGTATCTGTAACGGTTGCCAATTATTCATGGAACTGGAGATGATTAATCCAGAGCATGAAGTTCATGGTAAAATGCTGCACAATACCTCAGGAAAGCATGAGTCAAACTTTATATCCGTCAAAATACAGGAAAATAACTCCGTTATGCTGTCTACCTTAGCTGGCAGTACATTGGGTGTCTGGATTTCACATGGTGAAGGAAAATTCAACCTTCCCTATGCGGAAGAACAATACAATATTGTTGCAAAATATGCTTATGAGCAATATCCGCACAACCCTAATGGCTCTGATTATAACACAGCAATGATCTGTGACAAAACTGGACGCCACTTGGCAACCATGCCACACATTGAACGCTCCGTTTTCCAATGGCATTGGGCAAACTATCCTAAAGGCCGTCAGGACGAAGTCTCGCCTTGGATAGAGGCATTCGTTAATGCGCGCCAATGGATTGACAACCAAAGCAAATAAAAAAGAAAAAACTCCTTCATCTATGAAGGAGTTTTTTCTTTTTTAAATATCCCGTTTATATCCAGGTTTGTTCATCATTTGGTCAAGAGAATATTTTCCAGAGCCCATGACCATAAAGAAGATCAACAAACAGCATACGACTATAGAAAGCCACAATTCGGAATTCAAATAACTAAACCCGTTGGTGATATTAACAAAAAATACAGCTCCCACCAACACTGGAAATAACAGCAGCGAAGCCAAACGGGTTTGAAAACCTAAAATAAGAAACAGTCCACCGACTAAATGGGTAAAAACCACATAGTGAACAGCACCCCATGATGACAGGTGGAAACTGCTTTGTTCAATCATATGCTGAACGACATCCCTGTCATTTACGAAACTTACACCTTTGGCAAAAATAACGACCCCAAGTGCAATTCTGAGGTAATCAATCCATTGCGGATGATGTGCATCTCCCCAATGTTCAATTTTGTGTATCAGGTTCATAATATACCTCCTTTTATAGATGGTTATAAACTAATAACAGTTGATTGCAGAAAAAGTTGTTGCAAATAGACGTTTAACAATCAAAATGTTACGAAGGAAAAAATGATTATCCCTTTACCAGATTATTCGGATTTACCGAACATCTTTTAACCACATTGCTAATCAGTCAAAAGAAAGCATCAATCAATCAATCAATCAATCAATCAATCAATCAATCAATCAATTAATCAATCAATCAATCAAGCGATCAATCAAGCAATCAAGCAATCAATCAAGCAATCAATCAAGCAATCAAGCAAGAGAGAAAGCAGGCAAGAGAGAAAGCAGGCAAGAAAGAAATGACCTCGCTGTTAGGGGAAGAATATCTGGATCACAAAGTCCCAGAATAAGGTGGTCAGCAATCCGGCAACAATACTAAAGCCGATGACCAGATTGACCAGTTTGGTATTTAAATGATATTGCTCGGCAATAATACCCGAGGTTACCAGAGTCGGCATGGCTGCTTCAAAAATGCTGATCCTTGCAACGGAGCCTTTTACCCCCAGCAATAAAGCAAATATACAGACCAGCAACGGTGCCAAAATCAGTTTATAGGTCATCGCTGTGCTAATTTGCGATACTTGCTGTCTCCAGCCATCAAACTTAAGTTGCAGACCAATAGAAAAAAGCGCTAAAGGTCCTACCGTGGCAACGAGCTTGTCGAAAAAAGGCTCGGCAACCGAAAGGTCTACAAATCGAGATAGCAGCAATGCGGCTGTACAACCGATTAAAGGTGGAAAGCTAATCAGCTTCCGAAGCATAAATTTCACATCAATTGCCTCCCCTTCATGGACATTCGCCTTGAGTGCATTGATAATTCCCGCTGTAGAAAGCAGAATAAATGTGGTCTGATCGCAGATAATCGCGATGGGCAGCTGGGCCTCGCCAAAATAGGCGATAATCAGCGGAAAACCAATAAATGAAGTATTGCTATATCCTGCCGCCAGCTCTAAACTGCTTCGCGAACGTTGCTTATAGTTTTTGCGTTTACAATATAACTCCATAAATAACCAGCTTCCTGCCCAAACTAAGATCGCGGAAAATACCGGAAACAGCAGCTCAGAAGACCAGACGATCTTAGGAAGATACTTGAAGGAAACCGCTGGTAAAGCAAAATATAGAATCCAGGTATTGATCCCTTTGTGTGCTTCGGAATGAATCAAATTTGTCCTCCGCAAGAGCATCCCCGCTGCGATACAAAATGCTATCATTATAAAATTAACCATGTTTTCTTGTCATTTTATCCGACACAAAAGTGCGACAGAACGCGAGGTAAAAACATGTACAAATACATTATTTTTATGTACATTTAGCCATAAATAGATTGAATTACCATGCGAAAAAAACAGTTTGAACCTTTATTGATCAGTGAATTTATTGAGGACAACTTTCATTTGCCGCCACATGAGCAGAATTATTATGAACTTGTTTATATACGCTCGGGTAAAGGGAGTCACGTGATCAACAAATTTGAACTGGATTATGAACGTGGGGACATTTTTTTGATCGGCCCAACCGACAGGCACTATTTTAAAATCGTAGAAAAAACACATTTTCTGTTTATTCTATTTACCGATAATTACTTCCTCCAGAATAAACGAAATCAAAAGCTCTATGCCTGGATCATGGAATTAATGAATGATAAAGGGCTAAAAGAGCGCAAATTGGTGATGGATGAGCATTATCGCCTCATGTATTCCCACCTTATGGAAGCGGTCCGATTGTATACTGCCACTACAATTAGCCAAAGCTCCGAATGGCTGTTTGACCAGCTTGTCGCAATATTCGGGCTTTATAAAGAGATATCAGAAACACACCGTTCCCCACATTATCAGGAGCTTTTCATCGACCGTTCCATTTCTGCTTATATCCATCAGCATATTTTTACGCCCGATTTGCTTCAGATCAAAACACTTGCACAAAAATTCAACATTGCCCCATCCTACTTTGGTATCTACTTTAAAAAAAACTTTGGGACAAGCTTAAGGACTTACATCAATACTTATCGCATCGAACTGATCGAAAACAGAATCAAGTCCAAAGACTACACCTTGAAACAAATTGCGGCAGAACTGGGATTTATTGATGAAAGCCACCTCTCCCATTTTTATAAACGTGTCAAAGGTTTCAGTCCGCTCAGTTACCGGAAAAGCCTAAATAAATAGCCATTGTTCCCAAACAAAGACTTTTTATGAATATCATGCGCGAGCTGCCTCTATGTACTAATTCCCTTTGGGCGGAATGACACTGTAAAACTTCAGCCCTTCAGCTTCGAATTTCTTATAAAGTACAAGTAATACATCATTTTTAAACGATGAAGCATTGGCCGCAAAATTTACCCAGCCTGAAACGCTCAGGTAAATCATCTCCTCGCTTATATCCTGTATACTGATGCCGCTATCCCTATCCTTAATAAAATGTACACTACTTTCCATCGCTTCCTTGATCCATTGTCTGGCTTTATCCAAATCTGCTTTCCTGTCAACGTGAAGGACAAAGCTCGTCTTGCTGTATTCCTGGGATAATGTCCAATTGACGACTCTTCCAGAAAGCAAATCGCCATTGGGAATAATCACATCTGCACCATCGCCAGTTTTTAAGACACTTGCCCGTATACCGATCTCTTTGACACGTCCCTTTTTGTCGGCCAATTCAATCTGATCGCCCACGCGAAATGGTTTATCAAAAACGAGGATAATTCCAGAAACAAAATTGTTGATGATATTCTGCATTCCCAGACCGATACCGACACTGAGGGCACCGATGACAACAGTTAGTTTATCCAAACTCATGCCCAAAGCAGAGATCGCCATAAAAAAACCGATCAAAATAATACCTAAACGAAATAGAGGGAACAGCGTCATCTTTTGATTATACGCCTGATTGAGCTGTCCGTCTTCACCACCTAGAACGATCAGGCTGATATTTTTCTGGAACCAATTGGCTACTAAGAACACCAGAACTGCCACAACAAGGTTGCCTAAGGTAAATGATATACTGCCTATACTTCGGATTTTACCAAAAAATGTTTCGCTCAGAACCAGCAAGGTTTCGATAAACTGTAGGTTATTGGCTAATACGATGATCGCCAAAAGCACACAGACAATCCGAAGAATCTCGGTAATAATAGCCAGGGTACGCTGTTCATTGAAGCGCATCCAAAATCCAGAAGTCAATCGGTCTTTTTTAAACTGATTACGGACATCAGCCTTAATCATATCCGAAAAGTACTGCAACGTAAAAGATTGGACCAAACCTACTGCACAGGCAATGCTGAAACTTCGTGAATGTTCAACATGGCCGATTACATTCAAGGTAATTGCCGTAATATTGAGTATCGCAAAAACAGCATAAATAAAATTGCTGATATAGCCAGGACTATCGGGATTCCTTATTCGTCGTTTCGTATAACTGACCAAACCCAGTGCGATCAGATTGAATGCCATACAAATGATCCGTAAAAATAGGTCATCGCTTACGATCATATTGACAAATACATCCAGCAAGTAGAAAATAATAAGGATAATGGCAATCTTATGCTGCAAGCCCGTCATACGATGCCGCAGCAAAAACATAAAGATCAGCATGATAACCAGCTGCGAGGCCTGAAGAATGAAACTCGGCGTGAAAAAGTTGACAAATGGCAACAGTGTCAAGAGAAAAATAATTGTTTTTCCAACTATAGCGTCAATCGCAAGTTTATATTCCGAATCATTTTGTCGAAGGGCATAGGACACCCGTACAATCCAGTAGCAGTAACCCAGTCCAAGTACAATCAGTAGGATCCGGCTCGCCCAATCCGTACGATTCACATATTTGTCGATCGATTTATTGTTGCTATAATTGCTGCGTATATTATTCAAAATAACATCCTTTGAAATCGCTGCTGTATTCGCTTTCCAGATCGAACTTTTGCTGGACGTAGAATCGACCTTTTTACTTTCTTTTTTCGCTTCATGAACTGCTTCCAGCCGAACCAGATGACGCTGGTTCTTGACAATAAGCTCATCTATCGTCCGGTTGATAAGCTCCAGCGAATCCATCTTGGCCGAAAGCTTGAGCTGCGCGTTATCAAGGTATTGATGCGCCCTGCCATGATTATTGGCATTGATGTCATAGCGGCTGACCAAATTTCTGATCTGATCTTGGGTAGCGCTAAGGCTGTTAGAATAATTACTGATACTGCCTTTAATAGATTTCAGCTGTCTAATTTCTTCATGAATACTATTTTTAATGGCCGCGATGCTATCTTTGGCCGACCCCGTGTTCGTTGCTGTGTATGTATTGGATTTTTCATTCAACTGCGCAACAAGCTCAGCCATGGAAGCTGTACGAATATTAGACAGGAAATTCAGATTAACTTTCTTCAGATCATTTCGTAAGGAGTCATTACCGACTCGTGTAGAATCTGTAGCTGACCTTCTATTGAAGCTGCCATGTGCTGCCGTGCGATCGCTGGTCAGATTTCGTCTAACCTGAACGGAATCCTGTGCAAACACATATAGCTGAAAAGTCAGAAGACTTAAGACAAAAATAAAACGCGTAACGATGCCCAATTTCATACTTCTATTTTTTTGATTTCCTTTCCCCGCAATGCACAGACTGATTCGACGGAAAAAACATACTGCAAAGAAAGAACCAAAGCTATTTTTTCGACAAAAATAAGTTATCTGACGCTAAAATCGAATAGCATCCGCCAGTTTAAGTTCTTCTAACCTTTTTATTTTATCATCACGATAAAATAAGTTCATTGTCTCAAAAGGAATCAATTTTAAATCCTTATTGACGATATGAACACAGGACTTCTTTACAGCCCGAACATCAAAATCATACGCATCCATAAAATTCATAATAATAATGCGAAATAGGTTATCGTAGTCAAGATCCGGAGCGCACACTTCCGGTAGACAGCAAAGCAGCTGGTTTACCTTTGGCTTCACTTTATCAACAGAAATCCCAGTGCTAAAAATATCCAGCAATTGCATCTGAACGCCTTTATCCTGCTCATAGACAATAGTATTTCGAGATTGGTTGTTTAGTAGAATTGCAGGGTCAATATGCCGGGTTAAAGGAATTCGCTCATCTCCGATCTTCAATATGTACCCCATGGCTAAGGCATCAGGATTACAGGGCACCGGAATAATATCATGCGGATCCAGCAGCGGATATTGATTCAGAATTTCCTGACGTACCTCTGTCAGTGTCATTTTATGCTGTTGGGCATCAGCCGCATTTCGCCCGGCAATTTCCACCGGTTGAAAGGTTACCCCCCGTACACATCGCTGTTGTAAGGCATAGTCCAATATTTCTCCTATTTCATCATCATTGGTTCCTTTTTCTAAGACGACGACCAATGTTGTACTTAGATTGAGCGCATTTAATTTGTCAATTGCCTTTTTTCGGACATCAGTGAGATCTTTGCCCCGAAACTTTTCGAGCACAGATGGGCGAAAGGAATCGAACTGGAGATAGATTTCAAATTCGGGAGCATAGGTGGCGAGTTGCTCAGCAAAACCGGGATCATTGGCAATTCTGATACCGTTCGTATTGAGCATCAGATGCTTGATAGGTTTCGTTTTTGCGATATCTAAAATCTTAAAAAAATCAGGGTGAATGGTTGGTTCCCCGCCGCTGATCTGCACAACATCTGGTTCGCCCTCACTTGCTACGATTTTATCCAACATACGCTCAATTTCTTCCAGCGATCGATGCCGTCCATAATGGGGCGACGACATGGCGTAACACGTAGGACAGGTCAAATTGCAGCGATCGGTCACCTCGACAATCGACAGGCAGCTATGCTGCTCGTGATCGACGCATAGGCCACAATCGTAAGGACAGCCATAATGTACTTCATTGTCAAATTTCAAAGGTGTTTCGGAGGCTTTGTTATAATTGCGGATGTTCTTATAATAGTCGACATCGGTTGCAATCAGCGTTTTGAAAAAACCGTGATCAGGACAGTTTTTGGTCATAAATACCTGTTCGTCCTCGATAATAATCTTGGCACCAACACGCGAAAGACATGTTGGACATAGGCTGATGGTATAATCGTAGTATGTATAGTTTCTAACTGGCATTATTCTGATTTCTAGTTCATAAAGGTAAGTCCACAGGCAAGTCCGCCTGCCAGCATTGCTCCAATTCCCGCCAGCAGGACTTTAAGCCAGGGGTTGACATTGAATTTTGATTCCTTATTACCTGCTTTGATAATCGAACCTATAATGATTCCCAAGAGTGCAATTCCGATGACAATAGCACCTATAGTAAGCAGAAAAAGTCCCAGCATTGCGGTACTTTCTGACCCAAATGATCCTTCTAGCAAATACATCATCTCTATTTTTTGTCTAAACGTTCATTTTTCAATAAATAAATATAATAAATTATCACCATGATACAGGTAATTTGTATGGTGCTTAGCCCCAAAAGAATAATTGCCCGCGGTTTTATAAAATCCAATAGAAAACGAAAACTAAAATAACTGAGCATAAAGAGCTGGAATAACACACCATTTCGATAATTGTATCGTCGTTTAAAAAGTTGGAGTCCTACAAATAAGAGCAGTAGAAATGCAATTTCATACAGTGCTACCGGATGTCTTTTATATTCATCCCCCAGATACATTCCCCATGGGGATGCCGTTGGTAAACCATAGGTCTGTTCGAAAACACCCGTGTAAAAGCATCCTATCCTGCCAATGGCAATTGCGGTAATTAACGGAAAGACCATTCTGTCGCCGGTACTCTCTTTTTTACCCATCATCTTTTTCATCCATTCCACGGCAACCAAGCCGCCGGCCAGACCACCGATGATCGTATTATTCACCCATATATAAGTCCATCTATTAGTCGCGTTGAGCAATACAGCCGGGCGCTCAAGGGAACCGATGACATGTGAGCCGACTAAAGCGCCCAGGCCCGCCGCAATAACAATAAGAAGTGAATTGGTATGCCCTAAACTTTCCTGATCCTTCCATTTGAGCAACTGATAATAGCGCATACCCATAAACATTCCCAACCCTTCCATAAAAGGATGTAAAACAAATGTTTTTCCAAACAAATCTATCGTAACCGGAAATTCAATCGCCATTAGCATAAGCAAGTATACGAAAGACGATCAATAAAATGACAAACAAAAATGTCTGCGCATTGGACAAAACGATTAAAATTAAAAAGCCAGCCTGAAGAACAGACTGGCTTGTACGTAAATATTCTAAAACGGAGGTTATAGCTGATTGCTATATACAAAGCGTATTTCTTCCCTTAAGTTATAACGCGACGCCATCACTTCTCCATAAGCGCCGGCAGAACGAATGGCAATCAAATCGCCACGTTTTGATACCGGAAGCGGTACTTCCTTTCCAAAACAGTCTGACGATTCACAAATCGGCCCGACAACATCATAGTTCACGGACTCTGCGGGTTCGGCCACACTGATATTCTCAATTTTATGATAAGCCTGATATAGCGCAGGACGCATTAATTCGGTCATTCCAGCATCCAACACCAAAAAGTTTTTCTTTACACCATTTTTGACATACAATACACGGCTAACCAAACTTCCACATTGTGCGACCAAGGCCCTTCCCAGTTCAAAATGTACTTCCTGCTGCGGCGTGCGCTCCAGGAAGCGGTCGAATATGTCAAAATAGGCTTCAAAATCTGGAATGGTATTTCCGTCCGGATTTTTGTAATCAATCCCCAGTCCGCCGCCAACATTAAGTACACGAATCTGAGTACCGTGTTCTTCAAACCAATTTTTCCATTCATTGACTTTCACACATAGACTTTTGAATACAGTCATATCAGTGATTTGCGAACCTACGTGAAAATGAAGGCCGACCAACTCAATAAATTCACATTTCTTAAGCACAGCGGCACATTTGTCCAGATCAGCATTTGGCACACCAAACTTATTTTCATCCAGTCCTGTTGTAATGTAATGATGGGTATGCGCATCCACATTGGGATTGATCCGCAACGCTACATTTGCTTTCACACCTTTTTTTGAAGCGAGTTCATTAATAACCTCTAGCTCCTGAATGGATTCAACGTTAAAAGCAAAGATATTTTGATCTAAGGCATAATTGATTTCCTTATCCGATTTACCAACACCTGCGAAGGTAATTTTTCTTGAATCGAATCCACATTCAATCGCTTTCTTTACCTCATTGCCGCTTACACAGTCTGCACCAAAGCCAATCTGTTGGATTGCCTTTAATAGTTGATCATTAAAGTTAGCTTTCAAGGCATAGTGAACATGGAATCCGCGTTTATGAGAAGCAACATGTGCCGCTTCCAATGTCCTGTTTAGCACATCCAGATCATAATAATAAAACGGCGTTTCTTTCTCTGCAAATTTCGCCGCGATACCTGTATTTATCATATAAAATCCTACTTCTTAAAATAAACGATTGTGCAATGAACGTAATGCCTCAGTCTTATGGTCCGAATTCAATAAAATGGATACATTGAAATCTGAACCTCCATAAGATATCATACGTACTGGCAAATGTTTTACAGCATCGAGTACACGTGCTGCGTAACCGTGGCTATTCAATCCGAAATCACCGACAACACAGACGATGGTCTGATCACCATCGACAGTTACTGAACCAAAGTCCTCAACTTCCTTGATAATATCTGCCAAATTTGTGGTATCGTCAATCGTCAGCGACACAGCGACCTCCGAAGTGGTAATCATATCAATTGGTGTTTTATAGCGCTCGAAAATCTCAAAAACACGACGTAAGAAACCATAAGCCAGCAACATTCTTGATGAGTGGATATGGATTGCCGTAATGCCATCTTTTGCAGCAATAGCTCTGATACAACCTTTCTGTGCACCATCTTTACTGATTAATGTACCCTTGGCATTCGGTTCCATGGTATTCAACAACCTTACCGGAACATTATATTTTTGTGCGGGGAAAACCGATTGCGGATGTAAAATTTTAGCGCCAAAATAGGCTAATTCCGCAGCTTCATCAAAACTTAGGTGAGCGATTGGAGTCGTTCCTTTAACAACACGCGGATCATTATTATGCATACCGTCGATATCCGTCCAGATCTGAACCTCATTGGCGCGGATTGCGGCGCCGATCAATGATGCTGTATAATCCGATCCACCACGGCGCAAATTGTCAATTTCGCCAAATGAATTTCTACAAATAAAACCTTGTGTGATAAATAATGTATTCTCTGGGCTTTGCGCCAGAATGTGGCTAAGCTTTTCACCGATATACTCCACCATAGGCTCGTTATCCTCGTCGATTTTCATAAAATCCAAGGCGGGCAGCAATACGGATTTAACACCGATTTCATTCAGGTAGAAATGCCATAACGCAGTAGACATCAACTCACCTTGGGCCAAGATGACTTTCTCTTCGATTGATGTAAATAATTCGTTTGCCAAGGCGGAAATTAGGTTAAAATGGTAATCGATCAGTTCTTTACCATTTTTATACCCTTGTTCAGTGCTAAAAAGTTCTTTGATAAGATCCTCGTACTTATCCTTATGCTTCTTGACCAAATCTTTAGCTTCGTCCTTCTTACCTGCTGTGTAAGCTTGACCTATTTCTACCAAAGCATTTGTCGTTCCAGCAACTGCGGACAACACGACGATCTGACGTTCAGCAGGGTTTACTATATCCAACAACCCTTTGATACGTGCTGCACTTCCCACGGAAGTACCACCAAATTTTAAAACTTTCATACTGAAGTTACAATTATTAAATTACTGTGTGCCAATATAGGCAATTCATGAATTTATATTAAAAAAAATGCGGCACAAAATCATGAAAGTTTTGTGCCGCATATCTTTGTGTTATGCGGAAGAATTACTTCTTCAAGTTTTCGATCAATAGACCGGCCAATTCTTCGCCGATTCTTTCCTGTGCTTCATTTGTTGCGGCTCCAATATGGGGAGTCAATGAAATTTTAGGATGTTTCAAGATCTCCTCACGTGGTGTTGGTTCATTATCGAATACATCCAACCCAGCAAATGCAACTTTACCAGAGTCCAATGCTTTCACCAATTCTAATTCATCGATAACGCCACCTCTAGAAGCATTTACTAAGCCTACGCCGTCTTTTAACAATGGAAACTCAGCAGCACCGATAGCAGGTTTATCCAAAAATGGAACGTGTAAAGAGATAAAATCAGAAACTTTCAATAAGTTTTCCATTTCAACTTGTTGAATAGGCACGTCAACTTGAATACCGCCAGAAAGCGTTATTGTCAACGCTTTAGGTCCTTCAAATAGATCTGTATAAACGACATCCATACCTAAACCGATGGCGATTTTTGCGACTTCGCGGCCGATACGACCAAAACCAACAATACCGATGGTTTTTCCACGAAGCTCTGTTCCGGCTCCGTAAGCTTTTTTCAGCGCGCCAAATTTAGTATTTCCCTCAACAGGCATTTTTCTATTAGAATCGTATAAGAAACGTACACCGTTCAACAAATGGGCAAAAACCAATTCAGCAACAGATAAAGAAGATGCCGCTGGCGTATTGACTACAGCGATACCTTTTGAACGCGCATATTCCACGTCAATATTATCCATACCTACTCCACCACGGCCGATAACTTTCAAGTTAGGGCAGCCATCGATCAATGCCTGACGTACTTTTGTCGCACTACGTACAGTGATCGCATCATAAGCAAGCAGCTTCTCAGCAAGCTCTTCCTGTGGAATATGGTTTGTATCTACACTATGACCTGCATCCTCCAACATCTTTTTTCCTAGTGGATCGATGCCGTCATTCGCTAATATTTTCATCTTTATAATTCGTTTTTTAAGGTAATCAGTCTCTTTTAGCTGATCAGAAATCCTGAGCAAGCGAAAATAACAATACCACAATAATTCTTAATCCAACTAATTATTTATTCGTCAACGCTTGAATTTTAAAAACATTCATACTGCCTTAGGCAGTATGCGTATCCTCAAATTCTTTCATCGCATCAATTAATGCATTGACGCTGCTTAATGGTAAAGCATTATAAATTGACGCCCTAAAACCGCCTACCGAACGGTGTCCTTTGATACCAATCAGATTGCGCTCTTTCGCTAAAGCCAAAAATTCAGCTTCCAGTTCTGGCGTATCCATCACAAAAGTAACATTCATGCGGGAACGGTCTTCTACAGCAGCAGTACCTTTGAACAATGGATTGCGATCGATCTCATCGTATAAAGCACGTGCTTTGATGATATTCTCTTGCTCCAATACGGCAACACCGCCTTTTGCTTTTAACCAACGAAGATTTAACATCGAGACGAATATCGAATATACGGGCGGCGTATTGTACATTGAACCGCCATTGATATGCAACTGGTAATCTAACATCGATGGAAGCACACGGCCTGATTTGCCAAGGATATCATCTTTGACGATAACTAAGGTAACACCTGCAGGACCCATATTTTTCTGTGCTCCTGCATAGATCAAATCATAATCCGCTACGTTGATCTCACGTGAAAAGATATCCGAAGACATATCAACAACCACAGGCAATGCTGTCTCAGGTTTTTCAAAGACTTCAGTTCCATAAATGGTGTTGTTGGCTGTATAGTGGAAATATGCTGCATCTGAAGGAATAGCATATCCTTTTGGTATATAAGAATAGTTTTTATCAATCGACGAAGCTACAACATCTACTGTACCGAATTTTTTAGCTTCTTTTAAAGCTTTTGTCGCCCAGACACCAGTATCCAAATAAGCAGCTTTGCCACCTTCGGGCAATAGATTCAAAGGCGCCATCGCAAATTGCAGACTAGCTCCGCCCTGAAGGAAAAGAATCGAATATCCCTGAGGTACTGCCAATAACTCTCTTACTAATTGAGTCGCTTCATCTATCACTGCTTCAAACTCTTTGGAACGGTGAGAGATCTCTAAAATTGATAAACCTGTGTTGTTAAAATCAATTACAGCTTCTGAGGCTTGTTGAAATACTTCCTTTGGCAGAATACATGGACCTGCTCCAAAATTATGTTTCATTGATGTTATAGTTTGTTTGATTGCCTTTTTTAACCCTAGCTCAGCAATCTGTTGTTTTAAAAACCAAAGGTAAAATAAAATTATATATTTTTCAACTAATCTCTTTTTTTATTGAAAATTTACAAAATTCTAAATGATTTCAATAAAAAGATCGCACAACAACTCCCTAATTCAATGCAAAAAACATCAGATAAGCAAAACCTTCCAAGCCATATCTACCTGATTATCTTGCAAATACTCCCTCGCTTTAAGCTGAAGGTGTGTATTACGGGAGGATTGATCGCCGATAAAGGCATTTAACAATTCGTAAATTTCGGGAAGCCCGGTGATGTCGTCCACTTCCTGCGGCGTGGGCAAACGTTCGGCCTGAGCTAATTTGATTTTATCGTTCTCCGTAAAAATACGCGATTCCCTTATAAAAGGCGGCAACTGATTGTAGTCCATAAAAAAAACAGAGATTTGACTAAAATTCTTATATTTTTTCAATAATCCGGTCCGCAAATTCACTGGTCTTAACCAGCGTAGCATCTTCCATCAAATTGTAAAAGTCTACAGTTACGGTCTTGGCAATGATGGTCTCCCCCAAGGCTTTGACAATTGCCTCCGCGGCTTCCGCCCATCCCAGATATTCCAATAGCATGACCCCACTCAGAATAACAGAGGAAGGATTCATGGTATCGGTATTGGCAAAGCGTGGCGCAGTTCCATGTGTCGCTTCAAAAACAGCGTGACCTGTTTTAAAATTGATATTGGCGCCCGGTGCGATCCCTATACCGCCAACCATTGCGGCCAGTGCATCGGAAATATAATCACCGTTCAGATTTAAGGTTGCTACAACAGAAAAATCACGTGGATTGAGCAGGATCTGCTGTAAAAAATTATCTGCAATAATATCTTTAACTAAAATTTTTCCGGATCCCAGCGCAGCTTTCTGCTCCTGATTGGCGGCCTCTTCACCTTTTTCTGCTTTGGTCCGCTCCCATTGCCCCCAAGTATATGTTTTGTCTGCAAATTCGGTTTCAGCCACCTCATAGCCCCAAATCTTAAAAGCACCTTCGGTAAATTTCATGATATTTCCCTTGTGAACAATTGTCACGGAAGGTAAATTATGATGAATAGCGTGTTCTATCGCTGCACGGACTAACCTTTTCGACCCCTCCTCAGAAACCAGCTTGACACCGACTCCCGTCGTCGCCGAGAAATCGTAATCAATATCAAGCTCATCGTGCAAGAAGTCCTGGAGCCTGTTTGCTTCGGCTGTCCCAGCCTGAAATTCTATTCCTGCGTAAATATCTTCGGTATTTTCACGAAAAATCACCATGTCAACATATTCCGGATGTTTAACCGGAGAAGGCACTCCTGTAAACCATTTTGTAGGACGCTGACAAACATAGAGATCCAAATCTTTGCGCAATGCAACATTTAACGAGCGTATCCCGCCTCCAACAGGTGTCGTTAGCGGCCCTTTGATACCCACCAGATATTCTTTTAGGACATCAAGCGTTGCCTTTGGCAGCCACTCCCCCGTTTCATGAAAAGCTTTCTCACCCGCTAAAACCTCTTTCCACACTATTTTACGCTGTCCATTATAGGCCTTTTCCACCGCTTTATCAAAAACACGCACGGCGGCATGCCAAAGATCAGGACCAATACCGTCACCGATGATAAAAGGAATTGTTGGAAAATTCGGAACCTGCAATGTTCCTTCACTTGACATTGTAATCTTATTCGACATAATCTGAGATTTTAATGGAAGGTATACCTATCCTTTATTAAACATATTTCCGATTTCTTTGCTAATTTTTCTAAAGATTGGAGCAGCTTCCACATCTTCATATTCGTCGATATGTGCATTTTCCACTCTACTAGGAAACACTAAAACAAGATTTTCGTTTGCATAGATACGATCTAATTTTTTCGCTACGCCGTCCAGGGAGTCACGATAAGACACCTCCCCGTTTCTAGCCGATACGAAAATAAACATCGCATCTTCTTCCTTAAACGCTTTAAGGCCCTGCAAATTGTCCCAAGCATCATAATGCTCAAAGGTGACTGGAACAGAATTTTTCAATTCAGCAAGATATTCTTCAATGGCAGCGGCGGAACGTGCGTCGACAACAAAAGTGATCGAAAGGGATAATTCCTGGGCAAGCTTAACCACCTTTTCTAACCAATACTCGAACCCAAATTCAGCTTCGCACATCGGCGGTGCAAAAACAACGATGGATTTATTGGAAATAAAAGGTTTTTTAAAATGACATAACATCACATTAGCCGAGGTTCGATTTAAAATACTTTCTGTCTTCTCTCCCACAAACTTATCCATAAAATTAGCGGCACTCGGCCAGCCCAAAACGATGCAGTTGGCAGAGACCTCTTTTGCCGACCGCGCAACACCGCTTGCTATATTTAAGTCTATTGTCGCACTGATATTCACATTTGTTTCGCTGCCGGAAGCATAGCGCACCATGTTATCCAGATTCTTCCGTGCTTTTGACATGTTTAACTCGGCCTGTTCATTGTCTTTCACAACGGAAACAATATTGACGGGATAGGAACACTTCTTGCTTTTAATATAAGTGGAAAAGTCCAAAATCGGCTCCATATTATCCATATTAGCGATAGAGATCAAGATGTTTTCATCTTTTTCCTTCACCACATCTGTATGCTCTTCATCCTGTTCACCATCCATAACCACTTTGCGTGAGGCATTTCCTGTAACCACTGTAGCGACGATACAGGTCACCAAGATCAAGAGAATGGTACCGTTGAGTACATTCTCGTCAATAATACCGTTTTTATGTCCAACCATGATGACAGCTAGTGTTGCTGCTGCATGGGCACTACTCAAACCAAATATCAGATTGCGCTGACCACGGCTATATTTGAAAACGAGCTGCGTTAACCAAGCCGCCACATATTTTCCGACGATCGCCACAACGGTCAGCGTTCCTGCAATAATCAGCGCCTGAGGCCCCTTCAGGATCACGCTCACATCGACAATCATCCCCACCGATATCAAAAAGAAAGGAATAAAAATTGCATTGCCTATAAACTCGATTCGGTTCATTAATGCCGAAGAATGTGGAATCAGTTTGTTCAGGGCCAGGCCGGCTACGAAAGCGCCGATGATCGGCTCAAGGCCGGCAATTTCCGCTAAAAAAGCGGCAAAAAAGACAACGGAAAGAACGAAAATATAGTTTGATGTCTTCTCACTACCCAAACGCTCAAAAAACCATTTTGCGATCCTTGGGATAACACCAAACATAATAAACAGGAAAATAGCAAAGGAAATCGTCAGGGTAATCCAAAATTCATTGCCAATATTTCCCTGGGAAACGCCCGTAATCACAGCAAGTATAATCAGCACGGCCGTATCTGTTAGGATTGTTCCGCCTATCGTGATCGCGACAGCCTCCATTTTAGAGATGCCATAGCTATTCACAATGGGATAAGAAACCAAGGTATGGGTCGCAAACATGCTTGATATCAATAAACTTGGCAAAACGCCGTAGCCCAGTAAAAAATGACAAACGGGATAGCCAATGCTAATCGGAACGATGAATGTTAAGAAACCAAAGAGTAAGCTCTTATTTTTGGTCTTTTTAAACTCATTCATATCTAATTCCAAACCAGCGATAAACATGATATAAAGCAGGCCTATTGTTGAAAATAGCGTGATCGCCGAGTTCTTTTCCAGCCAGTTAAGTCCATGAGGTCCAATGATAACACCTGATATAATTAACCCGATAATTCCGGGGACTTTGATCGGCCGCAGTACAATCGGTGACAACAGGATAATAAAAAGTACCAGAGAAAATATAAGTACAGGATTTTGTAAAGGTGCTTCGAAAGCGTGGGAAATATGCTCAAAAGTTTTATTCATAAGTGCTTGTATACTAGCCGTAAAATATAAATACTTATTTTTCTATACAGCTCGAAAAATAGTTAACAGCACTAAAAATACGATTTTTTAAAGAAAGCGAAGCCTAAAAATAGTGTTACTTAAAAGAAATGGCTTTGATCGGACTAATCTTGGTGATTAACATCGATGGGACAAACAAGGAGATCATTCCGATAAACACGACAGCCATATTGACGAAAATCACATCAGACCATTGAAGTTGAACGGCCACATAGGAGATGTAGTAGGTTTTCTCATCCAATTTAAAGAAATGGGTAAAATCCTGGAAAAAGTAAAAGCTTAATCCAATCAGATTACCAATTAATAATCCGAGGCCGATGAGGTATAAAGCACTGTACATGAAGACACGGCGAATTCCCGCATTGTGATAACCTAATGCTTTTAAGATTCCAATCATTGAAGTCCGCTCAAGTATGGTGATCAGCAGGGCGGAAATCATATTGATAATAGCCACCACCGTCATCAGGATAAAAATGATTTTGGTATTCATATCCAGCAATTCCAGCCATTGAAAAATATCAGGGACCTGATCCTTTATGTTGATTGCCTGCATATCAATAGGCAATAGATCTTCAACTTTGTTTGTAGTCTGTTCGAGTTGACTAAAATCTTTGATACGAATCTCATAGCCCCCCACTTCATGGTCATCGAGGTTGCTCAGTTTGCGAATAACATTGAGCGATCCGATAACATAAACCTTATCGAGTTCTTCAGAGCCCGTATTAAAAATACCTTTAATGACAAATTTTCGTTTACGTATGGGATCCTGCACGAAATACATAATAAAATCGTCGCCGACTTTCAGGAGCAGCCGGTCTGCAAGATACTTCGATACCAAAATCTGATTATCGGCGTTATCCGATTTAAAATCGATCATATTGCCTTCCAACAACATATGCTGCAGGGGCTCTTGGTTATACAATGAATCGATACCTTTAAGGACCACGCCTTCCACTTCATCGTTCACGTTAATGATTCCGGCTTTGGTGGCGAATGAACTGATTGAATTAACTTGGGGAATCGCCAATATTGATTTTTGGAGCGCTGGCGTAAGTGCTATGGGTGAATTTTCGTAAGACTTATTCAGGTCGTAACGCAAGACCAATACATCCGCAAAAAAACTCCTTTGTTTGCTGATAATCTCTCCCTTAAATCCCCGCAATACCGCAATAGATATGATAATCGCTGCAATAGCAAGAGCAATTGCACCAATAGTCACCCGAACGATCAATTTTGAGAACGTTCGTTTTCCAGAAAATGCGATCCGATGTGCTAAAAAATAAGGAAAATTCAAGCTTTCAATATATTTATGTAACTTCGCAAAGTTATAAAAATTTGTTATTTACAAAACTGAAATAGCAAATAATTAGGCGTTTTTGAAGTGGCTATTCAATATGGAGGCCCGGTGCTGGTTTTAAGAGTTTTATAAAAATTACAAGTATTATGCGTATTATTTTCATGGGTACCCCCGATTTTGCTGTAGCTTCACTTGAGGCGCTTATCCAGTCAGGTGAACAGGTTGTTGCTGTTGTCACCGTGCCGGACAAACCCGCGGGACGTGGACAAAAGATACATGAATCGGCTGTCAAAATATTTGCAGCACAGCATAATATCCCAGTTCTACAGCCAGTAAAACTTCGCGATGAAGCATTTTTGAATGAACTCAGGAGTTTCCAGGCAGACCTTCAAGTTGTAGTGGCATTTCGTATGCTTCCGGAGCTGGTCTGGAATATGCCTAAATTTGGGACGATCAATGTCCATGCTTCCCTGCTGCCACAGTACCGAGGTGCAGCGCCAATCAATCATGCGATCATCAATGGAGAGAAAGAATCGGGAGTAACGACATTTTTGCTACAACATGAAATTGATACCGGGAATATCTTATTGTCGAAAAAAGTTGCCATTAAGGAAACCGACAATGCGGGTGATCTTCACGACAAGCTCATGGTCGCAGGGGCTGAAACTCTTCTTCAGACCATTGAGCAGTTAAAAGCAGGAACCTTGCAACCTAAACCACAGGACGACCTTATTGCAGCAGCCTCGCTCAAACATGCGCCAAAAATTTTTAAGGAAGACTGTAAAATAAACTGGGATCAGCCCACTGCGCAGGTCTATAACTTCATTCGAGGATTAAGCCCTTATCCGGCGGCATTTACGCTCTTAAACGATAAGGTATTAAAAATCTATCGCACAGAAAAAGAACTTGTCCATACACCGACAATACCGGGAACCATAGAAACAGACAAGAAAAGTTTCTTAAAAATTGCGGCGCAAGACGGTTATATTGTCATTTCCGACCTGCAGTTAGAGGGCAAGAAAAAAATGAACGTAGTGGATTTTTTAAAAGGCTATCGCTTTTAGCCTTTTTCATCCCCTCCATCATAATATTGCAGCAGGTCACCGGGCTGACAGTCCAGTGCTTTACATATCGCTTCGAGCGTATCTAATCGCAATGCCTTCGCCTTCTGATTCTTAATGATTGAAAGATTGGAAAGGGTAATTCCGACGCTGTCACTCAATTGGTTAAGCGACATCTTTTTCTCTTTCATTATTTTATCCAAGTGAATTAAGATTGGCATAATATAATTTTTATTCTTTTAAATTTATTAATGTCACTAGTAAAACAAAACACACACCTTTTTGTTTTATCATAAAATTATCATTTTAAAATAAATTTGAGGAATGCGTACTGCATAATAAATCAGCTACCGTCGAGTTAAATTGTCAAGATTCAGAAAAAAAATTAAACCCTTTAGCTCTTTAGCAGTCAAACAGTTGAATATTATAAGCGATAAATTGAAAGAAAAAAAACATTAAAATGGAATAGTTTTTGATAGTACAAAATTGAAACTCATAAAAACCTAACTCATTAGATATGAGTGGTTAGATAATCAATTTTCCATTAATAATTCAAAAATTTTTCGTATTTTCGCAAACATTTCTTAGAGAGGAGAATTAATAAAAATTAATGAGACAGCTCAAAATTACACAATCTATCACCAATCGTGAGTCACAGTCTTTGGACAAATACTTACACGAAATTGGTAAAGTAGACTTAATTACAGCAGAAGAAGAAGTAGAATTAGCACAGCGCATCCGTGAAGGCGATCAAGTTGCCTTGGAAAAATTGACTAAAACCAACCTTCGTTTCGTAGTATCAGTAGCAAAACAATATCAAAATCAAGGTTTGACCCTAGGTGATTTAATCAATGAAGGTAACCTCGGCTTAATTAAAGCAGCTAAACGTTTTGACGAAACAAAGGGTTTTAAATTTATTTCTTATGCCGTTTGGTGGATTCGCCAATCTATTCTTCAAGCAATTGCTGAACAATCACGTATCGTGCGTCTGCCATTGAACCAAGTTGGTTCATTGAGCAAAATCAGTAAAGCTTTCTCAAAACTAGAACAGGAATACGAACGGGAACCATCTCCAGAAGAATTGGCGGATATTCTAGAAACTACCGTAGATAAAGTTTCGGATACCCTAAGTAACTCTGGTCGTCACGTATCCATGGACGCTCCTTTTGTTCAAGGTGAAGAAAATACACTTTTGGACGTATTGGAGAACCATGATCCCGATACAGACAGTTCTTTGATTGATGAATCTCTATCAGAAGAAATCAAACGATCATTGGCAACATTAACAGAAAGAGAACGTGAAATTATTGTTCTTTTCTTTGGCTTAGGTTCCAATCACCAATTGTCGTTAGAGGAAATCGGAGAGAAATTCAATTTGACACGTGAGCGTGTTCGTCAGATCAAGGACAAAGCTCTTCAACGTTTGAGACACACTTCAAGAAGCAAAATCTTAAAATCCTATTTGGGTTAACAAGAGATACTTATTAAAATTTTTGGCAATCCCAATCAGAAATGATTGGGATTTTTTCTGTCCAATAAAAAGGGCTGCTTACTTACGCAAACAACCCTTTTTGTGGTGACATCCTTCCTATTTGGTATCCTTGGAATCTGGCATTAAAATAAATTCAAAAAGTCGCTCTTTTTTCAAATATTTCCCAGCAACATCCTGCACTGACTTCGATGTGACCTTCTTCAGATTATCAATCCTTCTTGTATACCGGCTAAGATCAAGATCGTTCTGATAGGAACTTGATATATAATTGAGCCAATAACCGTTTTCACGAAGATTCAGTTCATTTTGTCTTTGCTGTTCAGCTAGGAATTTCTCGACATCTCCTTTTTCAGGTCCTTGTTCCTGAATCTTTTTCACTTCATCCAATGCCGAGGCAATCAATGCATCAGCCTTATCGACGGCCGATCCAAAACCAATTGAAAAAGCATAACGCGCCTTCGGCAACTTACTAAAACTCGCACGGGCGCCTACTCCGTAAACACCGCCTTCTTTTTCACGAAGTCTTTCGAGCAGTTTGATCGTCAAAACACTTTCCAAGGCTTCCATATTGACATTTTCCGTCTCACTATAATTATAGTCTCCGTAATAGGCTAGTTGTGTACTCGCTTTTTCTTCTTTCCCTTTATGGACAATAACGCGCTCACCTTTGCTTGGTTCCAGAATATTTAAATCTTTGTAATTCTCGCCACGTTTAAGTGCTGGCAGGGATGCAAGATAGGTTTCAATAAATGGTTTAACTTGATTTTCATCGAAAGATCCAACAATTGTAAACACAAAATCTGAAGCATCAGCAAATCGTTCCTTGTAGATGGCCAAAGCACGCTCCCGATCGATTTTACTGATTGTTTCCACGGTTGGATTTTGCCTGCGTACATTATTGCCATAAAGTACTTCTTTCACTTTATCGGAAAACACGTTATTTGGATTACTTAGCCTATTCTCCAAAGATCCTTTTGCACGAGTCATTGTACTTTGGAAAATATCCTGATCGAGGCGGGGCTCCGTAAAATAACCATAGATCAACTCAAACGCATTCTTTAGGCCTTCCTTGTCCGTGCTACCTGAAATACCTTCGTAGCGTTCAGAGATATAAGGTGAAATAGAAACATCTTTTCCTGCCAGATACTTCGTAAGCTCCACATTGTTCATTTGTCCGACACCGCTTGCATCAATCAAAGACGATGCATTGGAAGCCGAGAAATAGTCGGCATCACTATAGAGCGACGTTCCTCCCGGGCTATAGGCCATGATCTGGATCTCGTCATTTTTAAAATCTGTTGGTTTCAAGATCACTTTAACACCATTACTCAAGGTGAGTTCTTTTGCCTGAACTGTCCCTATATCTTTTGAGGACAATATTGTACCTTTGACTGGCTCCTTCGAAAGTAGCGGAAGATTGGAGACTTTGTCTTCGTAAGCCGATACAGGGCTTTCCTCAACAGCCTTTACCCAGCCCAATACAGCGGCTTCAGTAGGTAAATTTGCCTTTTCTTTCTCTGGTCCCATGACCAATACATCGCGATTCAGATCGGTATAGTATTTTTTCACCAATCCATTCACCTCCGACAATTTCAGGGTTGGCAGCAGTTGTTTGGTCAGACGGTAAGCATTCTCATTACTCAAAGCAGGCTCATCATCAATAAAATAATTCAGATAGCGGTTGACATAGCTATCAGATTTCTTTTTATCCCTTTCGATGTAGGACATCTCATTGCCTTTTTTCATATCGGCAATGGCACGATCAAGTTCTGTTTGCGTAAAACCATATTTCTGAATACGTTCAAATTCGGTCAACATCGCTTTAAACCCCGACTCAAGTTCCCCTGGCTTAGGCACAACCAGCAATGAAAATGTATTCAAATTAGCTATAAAATCATTGATACTGCCGCCTGCTTGCATGAAAGGAGGGTTCGGTTGTTGCATTAATTCAGAAAAACGCCCTGCGATCATCTGATTAAAAACACTTTTTAACAGCTCGTTCCGATAGTCTCCTACAGTGGCAACTTTTTCTTTCTCGCTTTTGATCAGAATCTGCATGACTGTATAAGGCAGTTCGGGATCCGAAATGGCCAAAAATTGATTTTTGTTCAACAGATCCACCCGATATTTTTTACGGTCCAAAGGTTTATTTGGCATCTTCATATCAGCAAATAGAACCTTTACCTTTTCTTCCATCTCTTTTGGATCAATATCTCCAACGATAATTAATGCCTGCAAATCTGGGCGGTACCAATCTTGATGGAATTTACGTATTTCTGTATAAGGAAATGTTTTCAGGATCTGTTCGGTCCCTATCGGTAAACGTTTGGAATACAGGGAACCATTAAGCACCATCGGAAAGTATTGATCCTGTAAACGTTGCTGCACTCCCCTTCCACCGCGTTTTTCTTCGAGGATAACACCGCGCTCCTTATCGATTTCTTCTCCATCCAACAAAGCATCTTGCGCCCAATCGCGCATCACCTGCAAGCCATTTTTTAAAAGTTCAGGATCGTCAGAGGGAATAGGAAGCTGATAAACCGTTTGGTCAAAGCTTGTGTAAGCATTGAGGTCTGAGCCAAATCGGACACCGGCTTTCTGCAGGTAATTCACTAATTCATTTTTTGGAAAATGCTTCAGGCCATTGAAGTTCATATGCTCTAAAAAATGCGCCAAACCGAGTTGCTTTTCATTTTCCAGAATAGAACCGGCCTTCATGCCCAAATACATGGTCACACGGCCTTTAGGTTCGCTATTTTTGCGAATAAAGTATGTAAATCCATTTTTCAGCTTACCTGTAATGACTTCATCGTCGAAGGGTAATTTTTGATTTAGCGCTAAACTATCCTGAGATAGAATCGCTCGCGCTTCCGCGGTTAGTGTGGTTGGCATTTTGGCTTCTGCTCCATAAATTGTTGCTGGCAACAGAAAAGCTAATGCTAGTGGTTTAATGAATTTCATACAAAAAAATCTCTTTTTCTAAGTCAGTTATTTTTGCTAATTGTTTTTATATTAGGGTAAACGGAACTGGAGATCAATTGTCCCGATAAATAGTAAAATACAGATCAATACAATTTTCATCATCCAAACTGGAATAACGCACCTTTATAAGGAGCTTTGCAGCTGGCGATCTGTAAAAAATCCTTCTAAAAATACAGAATATCTTTCGAAAAGAACAACAGTTAATTGTAATTTTGTTGCAAATGGATTTTGAAAACTGGAATGTTATAAAAAAGGAATTCGAGCAATTCTTAAAGTTCGAAAGAGGCTTAAGCGTCAATTCTATTGATGCGTACTTAAATGATGTGTCCAAATTTCAGATCTACTGCGAAGACAATCATTTGGCATTAAATACCGTAACGAGAAAAAATATCCAGGATTTCCTGGTTTGGCTACAGGAATTCAATGTCTCACCTTATACGCAATCCAGGTTGATATCTGGTCTGAAGACCTTTTTTAGTTTTCTGATCATCGAGCACGACTTTGTCAATAATCCGACTGATCTGCTTCAAGCTCCCCGTCTGGCGCGCAAGCTACCCAGCGTTTTGAGTGTACAAGAGATCGATCAATTGATTTCGGCCATCGACCTTTCTTCACCCGAGGGTGAACGCAATAAAACAATCCTTGAAATTTTATACGGCTGTGGTCTTCGTGTTTCCGAATTGGTCACTCTTAAAATTTCTAACCTGTTTTTAGATGTAGAATTTATCAAAGTTGAGGGAAAGGGAAGCAAAGAACGCCTTATTCCGATTGGCCAGCAGGCCATCAAACACCTGCGAATTTATTTGGAAACGGTGAGACCGCATATCAACGTGAAAGCAGGAAATGAAGATATTGTATTCCTCAATCGAAGAGGTGCTGCATTATCAAGAGTGATGATATTCTTGATTATTAAAGAACTCGCAAAAAAAATAGGCATACAAAAAACCATTAGTCCGCATACCTTTAGACACAGTTTTGCATCCCATTTGGTGGAAGGCGGAGCCGACTTAAGAGCCGTACAGGATATGCTTGGCCACGAAAGCATTACAACAACCGAAATATATACGCATATCGATACCGATTATCTACACGCGATCATCACGCAATATCATCCTCGGTCTTAAAAATTCTTAAGAAATCAAAGATAGTCTTCAGTGGTGCATAAAAGGGAACAGTAACTATCGGCTAATTCCGTCATTCAGATGCTAAGCATTCATATCCAAATCATTAGCACCAGCGTAAAAAAATGAAGAATTGGCGAATTCTAAACGTAAAAATATGGACGGTAAAAGGCGCTAAAATTCGCCAGCTGAAAGATTGAATTTTATCGCAAAGATTATTTGTAAGATCTAGAAAATAGTATATCTTTGCGAGACGTTCCCGTAGTTCAATGGATAGAATTTCAGATTCCGGTTCTGACGATGTGGGTTCGACCCCCGCCGGGAACACAAAAGGAGACACTTCATTCAAGTTGTCTCCTTTTTTTATGCACATACAAAACTATAACCGACTCTGGTAAGTAAGTCCGTGCCGCGTTCGAAATTTTGGATAAAGTATTTAGTCTTCGGTGACCAAGTATTCAAAAAATCGCGATTACAGGATCAATCCTAGGATAGTCTTGGTTGTTTATAAACTCTTCTGCAACAGCTTATGCTGTGACGCCGTAAAAAGATTTCGGAAGATGATATTGATTTCATGATCAATGGCAGCCCCCGTAATTCCTGTATGCGGATAGAGAATGACAGTGTTCGTTAAAATGGCAGCTACAAAATCTCGGCTTTCAGAAGCTATTTCCGCATAAATTGTGGCATTATCAATTCCATCACGGAGATTATCCCAGGAATGACAAGCCAAATTCATCACAGCATCCTTTCGCGCCATGTAATCCTGCTGAAAATTATCAAGCAACCTAAACGCTGCTTTGCTTTCAGACTTTTCCCATTTGGATTGATTGCTTTTCAATACAAATATTTTTTCCACCAAATCCAAAAATCGTTTATACATTCCCATGAAATTGACCAATAAAGTCAACTCCGCAAAAGGCATAAAAGGATATTGATACAGCAGCTCTTTACGTGTACTTTTTGCCGCATCGATCTGAAAAGACTGCCTGCCATCAACGAGAACGTCATCCAGCGAAAAAGAATGCGAAGCCGTAGCTTCCAATCCAAATGTATCCCAGTCGTAATGGATCAGTACATGGTCACGATCGACAAAAAATGATTTTATAAGCGGTTCGCCTTTTTCATCCAATACTGGATTTCCCGACTCCAGAATCTGTGCATTTAAAGTGAAATGGGTTAGATGGGGCGCGCCAGTAGCATATTTCCAAAAACCGCGGAGCCGATAATGCTCACCTTCACGTGTCGCAGTACCGGAGGCCTGTCCGCTGCCACCGAAACAAACCTGATCAGCTTCAAAAACCTGATTTCCTATCGCTGGATCAATAAAACCGGCAAATAGATTAGCTCCAGAACATAAAGTCACTGTCCAGGCCAGCCCCCCATCCCAATAAGCCAGATCAGCCAATAAATGGAGTCCTTCGGGTAGCGTGAGTCCCAATCCGCCCAATTCAGGTGGAATCCAAATCTTAAACCATTTCCTGCGATAAATCAGCTCCAATTGTGCATCTGATAATGATTTCTGCTGGATCCCTTTCGCCTGATTATCTTTCAGAATAGCAATATCTTCGCTATTGAGTTGCATATCTTTCTTCACTTATAATTCTCCTCCAATTAAAATATCCACTAAATGCCATGACAAATAAAAACAAAGTCAGGCCCGAATACAGAAACAGCCCTTTATGGATCAGCAAAGGAATTGCCATCAGATTACTGATATTCAGTAAGATCCAATTTTCAATTTTTCGCTTCGCCAATAACCACATCCCTGCCCATGCAGTACATGAAACCGCAGAATCCCATAACGGTACATCCGAGTCGGTTAAATGTACCAGTCCAAAATAGAATAGCAGAAACCCCACGATACAGATCGCGCCTACAATCCACCATTCTTTCGTTTCGCAGCTTGTTATGGGCACCGCGGCATCACTGCTATATTTCCAGTAAATCCAACCATAAATGCTCATGACTAAATAATACAGATGCAACAATATTTCTGCATACAATTTTGCATGGAATAACACGTATACCGATATAAGTATACCAATAATCCCAAAAATATAATTGATGGATTTATTTTGCCGTGAAAACCAGACCTGCAAAATACCAAAAGATACCCCTAGCCATTCCGCCATTGTAGCCTGTTGTATCTGTTTTATAAAAGTTTCGAAAATCGTTTCAGAAGTCATTCGAATAGTTTATTATTAAATGTTATTCATAATAAACCTACGGGAGAAAAAACGGTTGTTTTTATTGAAATTAAATCCCTACGCCAGCATTACCTGGATCAGGTATATAAAAGCGATTGTACAAGGTCGCACAATCGCTTTTATTGGGTATAATCTCAGCCGAGAATGATCAACGGTCATTCTGAGCACCCCATAAGTATTTTTGTTGGATGAATTAATCGATATCGATTAATTTCAACGCTTTATGTGTGCGTACACGTGTTTCTTTGCAAAGCTGTGCATCGTCGTTCAATGATTTTCCATGTGAAGGGATCATCTCACGTAATTTCTTACGGTATTCATCCGACTTTGCGCGCTCAGGGAAACATTTCTTTAAAAGGCTAATCATAATCGCTACGGATGTAGAGGCTCCTGGAGATGCCCCCAATAAAGCGGCAATAGAACCGTCCGCACTAGACACAACTTCTGTACCAAATTCAAGAATACCGCCTTTCTTCTCATCTTTCTTGATGACCTGTACACGCTGTCCTGCTTTCTCGATAACCCAATCTTCCAATTTAGCGGTAGGCATAAATTGTTTTAAGGACTCCAATTTATCTTTTGGAGACTTCATGACTTCCGTAATTAGATACTTCGTCAATGGTAAGTTGTCAAGTCCGGCCGATAACATTGGACGAATATTGGACAATTTGATGGAAGCAGGTAAATCGAAATAAGAACCTTGTTTCAGGAATTTAGTCGAGAAACCAGCATATGGCCCAAACAATAATGCTTGCTTGCCATCGATATAGCGGGTATCTAAATGGGGAACCGACATCGGCGGCGCACCTACAGAAGCTTTACCATATACCTTTGCATGGTGGGTGTTGATGATCTCTTCATTGACACATCTCAGCCACTGGCCTCCAACCGGAAAACCACCATAACCTTTTGCTTCTGGAATACCCGACTTTTCTAATAATAACAAAGAGTGACCACCGGCTCCAATAAAAACAAATTTAGCTTTGATCTCTCGTTTTACGCCGGTTTTTAAATCTTTGACCTCCACTTCCCAGCGACCATCGTCTTCACGTTCGATATCGACAACTTCGTGGTTTAAGGAAATGGAAATATTTTCTTTATGTTCAAGATTAGCGATCAAATCACGTGTCAATGAACCAAAATTAACATCTGTGCCGAGATCCATTTTAGTCGCAGCGATTTTTTCATCAGCAGCGCGTCCTTCCATCATCAATGGAATCCACGATTTCAGCAATGTCGGATCTTCGGTATATTCCATGCCCTTGAACAAGTTTTGGGTCGTCAATGTTTCCCATCTTGTCTTTAGGAATTTAGCATCTTTTTCACCAAAAACCGCACTCATGTGTGGAATACTACGGATAAAATTCTCAGGTTGGGCAATAATGCCTTTATCAACGAGGTAGGACCAAAATTGCTTAGACACTTCAAATTGCTCGGCAATTTTCACTGCTTTATCAATCTTTACAGAACCATCTTTCTGTTCTGGGGTGTAATTTAACTCGCACAAGGCAGAGTGACCCGTGCCAGCATTATTCCAAGCGTCAGAACTTTCAGCAGCCACAACATCCAAACGCTCAAGAATTTCAATATTAACGTCTGGGCTTAATTCATTGATTAGAGTACCCAAAGTAGCACTCATAATACCGGCGCCGAT
>JAIRVH010000091.1 GCA_031253985.1 Sphingobacterium sp. | reverse complement strand
TTGGCGAATCATACGTACAATGCGCAACAAATCGAGTGGTTCAAAGCCGGTGGAGCGTTGAATATCATCCGCAAAAATCAAGGATAATAATTCTTTAGAAATAAAATGAAAAGCTGCTTCCCATTCCTGGAAAGCAGCTTTTTTTTGAAAGTGCGTGATGTTATTGGACAGAAAGAATCTGAGTTCGCTTTAATTGCTGTCGGTGCCTGTGAAGTTATGAAGGTTTGTTTCGTGAATCGAATGACATTTCTGTGATCTTCGTCATATTTTACCAATTTTCACTGATTTTATTTGCTTATAAAATAGAATGCCGGTACTTTTGCCCAACGTTTTTAGCACCGATATGAGAAAAATATTTTTAACGATTGGAGCACTTGCACTAAGTGTTTCTGCCTTATTTGCCCAAGAAAATCCTGAGATTGGAAAAAGCATTTTCAAACCGAAAAATTTGAGAACAGAAAGTAACAAAGGCAAATTCTTCTTCTTTTGGGGGTACAACTTCTCTTCTTACGCGAAATCAGATATTCATTTTACGGGTCCCAATTATGACTTTATACTGCATGATGTAAAAGCGGGTGACAGGCCAACTAAATTTGGTTCAACTTATTTTGATCCAAGCCGGTTGACGATTCCACAATTTAATCTGCACTTTGGTTATTATATCAAGGATAATTATTCAATTTCATTGGGATGGGACCATATGAAATACGTGGTCGATATTCCGCAGCAGGTGAAAATTTCGGGTTTTATCGGTGAAGAGATTTCTAATCCAGGTATCCCGACTGGAAACCGTGCTGGTCAATATAATGGTGAATTGATCACTGTTGACTCGGCTATGCTGACATTTGAACATACGGATGGCTATAACTTTGCCTCAGTAGGTCTAGAGCGTTATGATGATATCATTAATAACCGCAAAGGTCAACAGGTGTTGACAATGGAATCTGGTGTAGATGTAGGTTTATTGATTCCCCGTTCTGACGTACATCTATTTGGCGAAGGGGCCAACCACTTTTGGAACATTGCGGGTTATGGTGCTTCGGCAAAAGTGGGTTTGCACTACCGTTTTTATAAAGGACTCTACCTTCAGGGAAATTTTAAAACGGGTTGGACTGATTTAACCAATATTCGTACAACAGGAAGAAGAGGAGTGGACAAAGCATCCCAGCAAATATGGTTTTTTGAGAACTATTGGGCTTTGGGCTTTAGATTCTAAAGATATTCATTTACACAAAAAGGCTACTTTCAAAGTAGCCTTTTTTGTGTATATCCTTTTTTATATCCTGTTTGGTCTTCTATGACAGGATGAGCTAAATCTCGCCCAGCTTGAAAATGTCTTTTACCCGGATACCTTTTTCAGTACGTTGAAGTGTACAGCATTCATGTATCGGATCGTGTTCGAAAAATAAGATGTATTCATTTTCGACGATCTCATTCCAATAACTGTTGCGCTCCTCCATGGTCACGAGGGGCCTGACATCATAGCCCATAACATAGGGAATGGGAATATGTCCCACCGAAGGCAACAGATCTGCCATATAAAGGATTGTTTTTTCCTTATACTCTATCTGTGGCAGCATCATCGCTTCTGTATGGCCATGTGCATAACGGATAGCGATATTGTTTCCAAAAGGATTTTCGTGATCTTCCACAAATTTTAATTGTCCGCTCTCCTGTATCGGTAAAATGTTCTCTTTTAAGAAAGAAGCTTTTTCGCGCGGATTAGGATCGGTGGCCCAGGACCAATGGTCGCTATTGCTCCAAAAATGAGCATTTTTAAAAGCCGGAACGAGTTGTTCACCTTCGCGGACGATAGCGCCACCGCAATGGTCGAAATGCAGGTGTGTAAGGATGACGTCGGTGATATCGCTTCTGTCAAATCCAATATTTTTTAATGATTTATCCAACGTTGCATCCCCGTGAAGATAATAATAGCTGAAGAATTTTTCATTTTGTTTGTCTCCCAGTCCAGTATCAACCAGCATTAATCGGTTACTGTCCTCGATGAGGAGCAGGCGGTTTCCCCAGGTACACATATTGTTTGAGTCGGCAGGGTTTGTTTTGTTCCAGATACTCTTGGGAACAACGCCAAACATTGCGCCGCCATCGAGTTTAAAGAATCCCGTTTCTATCGCATGTAATTTCATTTGCAGATGATGTGTCTTTTAATTATTATATGGAATATCCAGTTTATTTTAAGCGCAAATATTTAATTGTCAGATGGCGTGTAAGCCACCGTCTGTGCTTTTCGGTGTTTGTATTTCAATCGAAGCTATTTCACTTCTTTAATTTTGTTCATGTTAGTCCGTCCGCTTGGACATTGTTGTCGCTTTCAACGATCGCTGGTTGTTGAACGTTACATTGCTGGTTTTTTACCTTATTAATATTTGTAAAGGTTGGAACAATTTACGAAAAATATATGATATTTTTTGACAGGGATAAATTGATCTGCTAAAAAAATATGCTAAAAAGTTTAATTTTTTTTATCTCTATAAGTTCTTGTTAATGAGTGTTTTGTTTTTGTGTTTTATGTACAATAAGCTTGATTTTTAGATAATTAAGTTTTGTTTTTAGCGAAAAATGCCTTTAAATTTGGGCACATTTTAAAACAAACAAAAAATATGAAAAAGGGTAACATTGGAAACGCGCCTGATTTGAAATATTTAAAAATTGATAGTACGAAAAATGTATTTTATCAATTGCCTGTTTCTGAACTGGTCGAACATGCCTTAGTAAATCACGAAGGCCGACTTTCTGATACGGGAGCACTTGCTGCTGACACGGGAAAATTTACTGGAAGATCGCCAAAAGATCGGTTTCTGGTGGAAGATTCTTTAACAAAAGATAGCGTTTGGTGGGGAGAGATCAATCAACGGATGTCTCCGGCTAATTTTGAAGCGCTGTTCTCGAAAGTAGCGGCCCACCTAAGTGATAATAAAATCATCTATGTAAGAGATTGTGCTGCAGGGGCTGATCCAGCTTATCAAATTGCGATACGTGTTGTTACGGAAACAGCTTATCAAAGTATATTTGCCAATAACCTGTTCTTGCGCCCCGAACCGAATCCTAGTGCTCAACCAGCCTGGTCGATTTTGGCTGCTCCAACGCTGCTTATTGAAGAGCCGGACAAATATGGCATTATCAACGAAAATTTTGTCGCGATTGACTTTACAAAAAAGATAGTATTGGTTGCAGGAACCGGTTATACGGGGGAGATTAAAAAGAGCATTTTTTCAATATTAAATTTTATTTTGCCATTCCAGCATAATGTACTTTCTATGCACTGCTCGGCGAATACTTCGAAAGAAGGGGAGACAGCATTGTTTTTTGGACTTTCGGGTACAGGGAAAACGACTTTATCAGCCGATAGAAATAGAAAGTTGATCGGTGATGATGAGCATGGATGGAGCGAAAGGGGAATATTCAATTTCGAAGGTGGCTGCTATGCCAAATGTGTCGGTTTGTCGGAAGACAAAGAGCCTGAGATCTTTCACGCTATTCGATTTGGGTCCCTGCTTGAAAATGTTGTTCTGGATGAATTTGATCGTCCTGACTACAACGACATTAGCAAGACGGAGAATACTCGGGTATCCTATCCAATAGATTTCATGGAAAATGCCGAAATGAGTGGTATTGGCCGTGAACCCGAAAATATTTTTTTCCTGACGGCAGATGCGTTTGGTGTACTTCCTCCCATTTCCTTGTTGACGATCGATCAGGCGGTATATCATTTTGTCAGTGGTTATACAGCAAAGGTTGCTGGTACAGAGGTAGGAGTGAAGGAGCCTACAGCGGCATTTTCAACCTGTTTTGGACAGGCATTTTTGCCGCTTCATCCAGCCAGGTATGCGGCTTTACTGCGTTCGAAACTAGAGAAAAATCGTAATATCAAAGTTTGGTTAGTGAATACAGGCTGGATTGCTGGCCCTTATGGGATAGGCAGGCGTATTAAGCTAAATTATACGCGATCCTTAATTCGTGCAGCCATGGATGGTTCATTGCTGGAATCTCAGTTCAACAGGCACGAAATTTTTGGACTGGAATATCCTACGAGCTGTGGAGAGCATGTTCCTGCACAAATTTTAGATGCGCGAGGCTTATGGAATAATGACGAGGCCTATGATATGCAGGCAAAACGCTTGGCGAAACTGTTTATTTCGAATTTTGAAAAATTCAATAATGAAATGCCGCCCTCGGTGCACGCGGCAGGGCCTAAAATAGAAACGACGGTTTTGGTGTCTTAATTCACGCTGACATTTAAAAAACCAGAGGAAATACCTTTCCTCTGGTTTTTTTAAATTAATACCTCACCTAATCAACGGGTCTTTAGTCGTGCTTTGCAACGAAAGAATCTATTTTCTCCTGTTCCTTTCCTACCAGGGCATTGATAATCAGTTTGAAGGATGCTAGGCGAGCCTTTTTCTTGTTATCTTTCGTAATCTCTAGCCAAGGTGATTTTTTGGTGCTTGTCTTTTTAAATAGATCCTCAATATAGCCCGTATAAACATCCCATTTCTCCTGCGCCTGCTGGTCCAGGACGCCAATTTTCCATTGTTTTAGGATATCCTCTTTTCGCTCTTTTAATCTTTGGGCTTGCTCTTCTTTGCTGATGTTCAGGAATAATTTGATAAGGATGATGCCATCATCGATTAACTGCTTCTCAAATTCAGGTACCTGATTCATAAACAGCTCGTGCTGTTCTTTGGAGCAAAATCCAAATACAGGTTCAACAACAGCTCTGTTATACCAGCTACGGTCAAAGATTACAATTTCCCCAGCATTGGGAAGCTGTTTGATATATCGTTGAAAATACCATTGTCCGGCTTCTTCTTCGGTTGGCTTAGGCAAAGCAACAACGCGTACCTTTTTGGGATTTAGATATTGGGTTACACGGCCTATTGTACCACCTTTACCCGCAGCGTCCCTGCCTTCAAAAATAATAAGGACCCGTTTTCCTTTTTCAATGATTTCATATTGAAGCTTTAAGAGCTTGACTTGGAGCTCGTAAAGCTCTTTTTCATAATCGTAAACATCATTGAACTTTTTTATTTCCAGAATGCCATGTTGTTCCAGATAGTTTAAAACATCTTTGTTTTCATAGATTTTCTGGAGTTCATTTAAATCGTATTCTGCCATATTATACTTATTTATGTGTTCGTTTTCTTAAAGTTAGTTATTGAATTGTTAAAAAATGTCAAATTTCACATAAATCCTTATACGCTGTGTAATAATAATCTCTTCGCTTACGTTTATTATTCAAAACAGCGAAAGAGGCTGTTTGCATAAATTAGACTTTTCATAAATTTAGGTTAATAATTGGTTAGGTTAGCTCGGAGTTCCCCACTTCGAGCTTTTTTTTGTAATGATCAGCTTTATTTGAGCCGGGCTCAGAACCGTAATTCTTCATGCTCTTTTCAAGAATTCCTAGCTCGCGTCCACAATTCATTCTAAATGTTAAAAAATGTTAAACGGTTACTATTGTTATAATTAATTCAATAAAGTGGCGTTTTGATTACAAATACTTTTCATAAAATAGGTTAATATATGGCTAATGAAAGCTCAGAGTTCCCCACTCTGGGCTTTCTATTTTTCCAGATTCTTTTTTTGACTGGAGTCCATGTATAGTTGTTTATCCAGTACATAGTTGTCCTCGAAATTATCTAAGTAAAAACTGATGCGTGTATTTATTTACTGTACTGCGTTTTCCTTGCGTCATTTCCGGATAAATTTGGTGGACTTGAAATAGCTCCTATATTATCACTTATTTGGGGGCTAAGGCGGTCTAATTATTGGAGAAAATCAACTGTATGTTATGTCCATCCTTTCGGCAGCGGAAATAGGCTAAGGCAATTCACTGCTTAGTGCAGTAAAGAATTTTATTAAAGGCGGGAGAAATTTAAATTGATACGTCTAAATAAGACGGACTTTGTGTGCATTCCTTGAGTCCGTCTTATTTAACTGTGTATTTTGTTGCACGCTAGGCAACTTCTCTTAAATCAACTGCAACCACACGAGATACACCTTGTTCCACCATGGTTACTCCATAGATGATATCTGTACTTGCAATCGTTTTTTTATTGTGGGAGACCACGATAAATTGTGAATTCTTGGAGAAATCCCGGATAATATTATTGAATTTATCAATATTAGTATCATCCAAAGGAGCATCCACCTCGTCGAATATGCAAAATGGTGCCGGTTTGGAAAGATAAAGTGAGAATAACAAGGCTGTTGAAGTCAGGGTCTTTTCACCGCCCGAAAGCTGATTGATAGACAGCGGTCTTTTCCCTTTCGGCCTTGCAATAATGTCGATATCTGAATCCAACGGATTGCTCGGGTCTGTGAGTACAAGGTCGCAGCTGTCTTCTTCGTTAAATAGTGAACGGAATACTTTGACGAAGTTGTTCCTTACGGCGTCGAATGTAAACATAAACTGAACTTGAGCGGTATCGTCAATTTCTTTTATTGTTGCCATCAAGGAGCCTTTTGCTTCGATTAAATCAGCTTTCTCTTTGTTAATGAAATCGTAGCGTTCGTTCATCTCGTCGAAAGCCTCTTTTGCCATTAGATTAATCGTTCCAAATTCATCAAGCTGTTTTTTGAGTTTACTGCATTTCGCTGCCAATGTAGCTTGGTCTTCTGTGATCTCAGGCACATCTTCACGCTCAATCAGGTCTTTCAGCTCAATGTTGAATTCCACAGAAAGACGTTCTTTTAAGGCATTGAGATCGATCTGAAGGCTTGTTTTTTTATCTTTAATCTCTGAAACAAGAAAGTCACTCTGTTCTTTTGAACGACGCTGCTGCGTGAGGGCATCTTCGAGCTCATTGATTTTCTGCTTATCTGCATAGTAACTGTCTTCCAGTTCTTTTAGACCATCTTCCAGGGCAATCTTCTGCTCATACATGGCAATAAGATCCTGATCTTCCTCATCCTCAAATGGAATCGTGGTTCTTAAAGCTTCTTGGACTTCTACTAATTCTGCACTGTTTCGCTCAACGCGGATTTCGTGGTCATCTTTCTGTGTCTCTCTAAATTCGAGATCTTTTGTAATATTGGAAACTTTGTTTAACTGTTGATGGTAAGCAATATTTTCTTGATTGTATGCGGTCGATTTTTCGTTAAGTACTTCTGATATTTCATGAAACTGATCTTGTAAAGTCGATAGTTCGGCGACACTTTGTTCTTTTTCCAAGCGCAGCGCCTGAAGCTGCGGCTCGGCAATCTTTAAATCCGATTCTATACCTTCAATTTTCTCCTGAATATCTTTTTTACGTGCCTGGGAGTTATTGATGAAAGCTTGGTATTGCTCTTGCTTTGTTTTGACGGTAATTAATTCATTATTCAGTCTATTGAGCTGAAAGCGTAGCTCATCGATTAACTCTTTCTGTGAATTGCCGCGTAGCGCATCCAGGCGGGCGGTTTCGGCCGTTATTTTATCTTCAAGTTTTGCTATTTCCTGATTTAAGGTTTTGATCTCCTGGGATAGTACTTCCAGGTTCTTTGCTCTTCCGATACGTTTACCTTCAAATAATCCCACAGAACCACCCGAAAGACCCAAATGATGCTTCGAATAACGTCCATTTTTTTGCAGAATCACCTGTCCCATGGCAGGTAGCTTTTCATCCAGTGCCTTTTCATTTTCATGTTTAAGGATGAAGACCTGTTGGAGCAGCATCGTACATAAAGCCTTGTATTTTTCGTCTACGGTAATCACATCCAATGCAGACATCAAATTGTCATTTGGTGCAGAGGCAGCGCTTGGCGAATCCACTATGGCATCTAAAACAAAGAAATTGGCTCTTCCTTTTGCGGCATCGCTCAATAATTGAATCGCCTGAACAGCATCTTGTTGTGTTTCGACAACATAATGGTTCATAATAGGTTCTAGAT
>JAIRVH010000038.1 GCA_031253985.1 Sphingobacterium sp. | reverse complement strand
ATAGATATGGCATTTGAATTAGAAGCGTTACCATACGCAGCCGACGCATTGGAACCACATATTGACAAAACTACAATGGAAATCCACCATGACAGACACCATCAGGCATATGTGGATAATCTAAATAAAGCGATCGCAGGAACAGACGCAGAGAATCTATCTTTATTGGATATCATCAAAAACGTAAGTAAATATTCAGCAGCAGTACGTAACAATGGTGGTGGTCACTATAACCACTCTTTGTTTTGGAAAGTGTTAGGTCCTAATGCTGGTGGCACTCCAACAGGTGAATTAGCGGATGCGATTAATGCGACTTTTGGTTCATTTGATGAGTTGAAAAAACAACTTCAAGCAGCAGGCGCAACTCGCTTTGGATCAGGATGGGCTTGGTTAATCGTTGGTGCTGACGGTAAATTAGCCGTAACTTCTACACCAAACCAAGACAATCCATTGATGGATGTTGCTGAGGTAAAAGGAACTCCTATCTTAGGGATCGACGTTTGGGAGCATGCATATTATTTGAAGTTCCAAAATAAGCGTCCAGCATATTTAGAAGAAATCTTTAATGTTATCAATTGGGATGCCGTAGCACAAAACTATGCTGCTGCAAAATAATTGATCATTTGATAGTAAATCAGAAAAGCGACAATTTAATTTATTGTCGCTTTTTTTTTGAAAGTGTCTGATGTTATTGGCTAGAAAGAACATTCAGTTCGATTTGCTAGCTGTTGGTATCTGCAAAATCATGAAGGTTTTGTTTCCGCACACTGAGTCCATTTTTTGTATTGCTTGCATTCGTAGGGCGTCTAGTTGAAAGCAAGAATGGTTCGTAGCCCGGACAAGCAAATTGAAAATTAAATACATGAAAAATCTTTATATAATTTTGGTGGCTCTTTTTGTCTTTACTTCCTGTCAGGGGCAGGAACAGCAAGCAGAGAAAACAGACTTCTCAAAATTGCCTACAAAAAATACAGCGAAGCTGGATACGGCAACATTTGCCGCAGGCTGTTTTTGGTGTACCGAAGCACAGTTTAAAGAATTGAAAGGTGTTTTAAATGTTGTCTCTGGGTATACTGGAGGATGGGTCAAAAAACCGACCTATGCCCAAGTCTGTGCCGGAAGTACAGGACATGCCGAAGCGACTAATATTATTTTTGATCCCAATGTGATCAGTTACGATCAGCTATTGGAAGCGTTTTTCGTAGCACATGATCCTACCGAACTCAATCGACAAGGCAATGACGTTGGCACGCAATATCGTTCAGCTATTTTTGTGCACAATAAAGAACAGCTTGACAAGACGCGGTATTATATTTCAGCTTTAGAAAAAGAGAAGGTTTACAATAAACCTATTGTAACCGAAGTAGTTCCGGCAACGGTATTTTATCCAGCAGAAGACTATCATCAAGATTATTATCGGTTAAATGGAAAAGAACCATATTGCCAATTGGTGATTAAACCGAAATTGGAAAAATTTAAACGTATCTTTTCCAAGGTGCTCAATGAGGGACCGTAACTTTGGGTATTCATAAAATTTGAGGTAATTTTACTTCTATTAGCGCTATTTAGTATCCTGCTAATAAGTTGAAACCATGGTTTCTCATGCCTGATAATGGGATGAATAAACTTGATAGCTTCATGATTCATAAATAGCATTTTTGGATGAATAATAAATAATTGTAATATGTCTAAAGGATTTTTTACAGTTCCTGTTCCTACCAATGAACCGGTGTACACTTACGCTGTCGGAACGAAAGAACGCAAATTGTTGAAAGCAGCAATTGATGAGGCACGTTCAAAACAGATCGATATCCCAATGTATATTGGCGGTAAAGAAATTACTACTTCTAAAAAAGTAACAATAGCTCCTCCACATGACCATCAACATATTTTAGGTCAATACAACCAAGGTGATAAATCTCACGTAACAGATGCAATCAATGCCGCTTTAGCTGCAAAAAAAGATTGGGAAAATCTTACATGGGAAGATCGTGCGGCGATATTCTTGAAAGCTGCTGAATTGATTTCAGGAAAATACCGTTATGAGCTGAATGCTGCGACTATGTTGGGCCAATCTAAAAACCCATATCAGGCAGAAATTGACTCAGCATGTGAGATTACAGACTTTTTGCGCTTTAATGTGCAGTACATGACTGAAATCTATAAGCAACAACCTCCTATTTCTGGAAAAGGTGTTTGGAACCGTGTGGAGCAACGCCCTCTGGAGGGTTTCGTATTCGCATTGACTCCATTCAATTTTACAGCTATTGCAGGTAATTTACCTTCATGTGTTGCCATGATGGGTAATGTTGTGGTATGGAAACCATCCAACACACAGATCTATTCTGCGAATGTATTGATGAAAATCTTCCGTGAAGCTGGACTTCCGGATGGTGTTATCAATTTGGTCTATGTTTCTGGTCCTGATGCAGGTGATGTGATTTTCCAACATCCTGATTTTGCGGGGATCCACTTCACAGGTTCAACAGGCGTATTCCAGGACATCTGGAAAACGATCGGTAACAATATTCACCGTTATAAAACGTACCCACGTATCGTTGGTGAAACAGGCGGTAAAGATTTCATCGTTGTTCATCCTTCAGCAGATTTAAAAGCGGCTAATACAGCATTGGTACGTGGCGCCTTTGAATACCAAGGTCAAAAATGTTCTGCAGCGTCTCGTGCCTATATTCCTAAATCATTGTGGCCTGTATTGAAAGAATCTATGACGAACGATGTGAAGTCATTTACGATCGGTGGGACAGAGGATTTTACAAACTTTATCAATGCTGTTATTGATGAGAAATCATTTGATAAATTGGCAAAATACATTGATAGAGCTAAGGAATCTACTGATGCTGAAATTGTAGTTGGTGGTACTTACGATAAATCTAAGGGCTATTTCATTCATCCAACAATCATTGAAGCTTCAAAGCCTGATTACGAAACAATGGTTGAAGAGTTGTTCGGACCAGTATTGACCATTTATGTTTACGAGGATGCTAAGTTTGAAGAAACATTAGATATCGTTGACAAGACTTCGATTTATGCGCTGACAGGTTCAATTATTGCACAAGACCGTTATGCTATTAATTTAGCGACAGATAAACTGAGACATGCTGCGGGTAACTTCTATGTGAACGATAAGTGTACCGGTGCTGTTGTAGGTCAGCAACCATTTGGTGGTGCTAGAGGTTCTGGTACCAATGACAAAGCAGGATCAATGATCAACTTGCTTCGTTGGGTATCTCCACGTACAATCAAAGAGACATTTAATCCAGATACAGATTATAGATATCCTTTCTTGGAAAAAGGAGAATAAGGGAGCGCATATAGCTACCTTGTGAAATATACGAAAGGGCGCTTTATGATAAGCGCCCTTTTCTATTTTTTAAATAGCCCCAGTTCTGTACCATCGTCTCTGGTCATCTGTATAGCCAATGATTTTTTGGTGCCAGTTACATCAATGATCGTTCTTTTGCCGGCTTTTGGCCCGCCACCTATAAATACAGGGTAATTGTGATCTTTATCTGCGGGGTAGTATCCGTATTGGTGTGTGTGACCAGAAATCATCGCATCAATTTTATATTTTTGAAATAAGGGGTGAAAACATGCCCTGTTATCCAAGGTGCCGTGCCAGTCATCCGAATGGAAAATTGGTATATGGCTGATCACAACCGTATATTGGGCCGCCTTTCTTTCTTTGGACTGCAGGACTTTCTCCAGCCAGTTAGCCTGCTCTTTTCTATAGTTGTCGTAATCGACTGTTCCGGCATAGACCTCATGGTTGTCAGGCTTGTCTTCGCCACTATCCAGCATGATCCAGAAAATAGGACCCTTTTTAAAAGCTTGATAATATTTATTTTCCGGATAACCAAAATACCGCTTGAAATTGCGAGCGAAAGATCCCCTTGTTTCGTGGTTCCCTCGGTTCATAATGAATGGTTTACTTGTCGCAAAAAATTCAATTGGCTTTAGTAGCTTCTCTGTAATATCTTGCTGATTGGTGACATAATGAAAGGAGTCGCCGTTCATCACAAAGAAATCGTAAGGCGAAATATCCTGATTGGGGATAAGGTCACGGTAGCTGCTTTTTTCCTCATGCACATCGTTGTATACGAGGCAGCGAATCTGCTCCTGATTGTTCTTGGCTAATTTAGCCTCGAAAATAGGTGTTTCTATTTCCTGACCATACACAATTTTATAAGGGTCGAACTTTTGAATTTCCTTTGCCTTGATGCGGTAACGGAAGGATCGGGGAGTGTCCTCAATGGCAAAATGAAAAAAATCGGTATTTGCGTTGATCATCCCATCTTCGGATTGGTAGATTTTTTTCTGGACATTTCCCGCGTTATCGAGAATCTCGAGCCAGGCAAAAGCCTCTTTGCTTAAAATGGTGAAAATACTGATGCCTGTTTCCGTTTGATTCTGCAAATAGGCAGGGACTACAAAATTGAACTCCCCCTCCGCATTGTCTGCATTTTTCTCTTGTGCGGTGCTTATGTTGGGCAGTGTGATCCCAGCTAGTGCTAGGGCTTCCAAAAATCTTCTTCTATTAAAATTCATAATAATTGGTTCAATAAATTATTTGATATCGACTTCTACATAGAGGGGTCTATGATCACTAGCGTATTTCTCGTCCAGAATTCGATGGTTAGCGAATTTTGCATTAGCCGTTTTAGAGATCATAATATAATCGATTTCGGTGTTGGGTTTGTCTTGGGGAAAAGTAAATCCATTGGCGATATTGCTTTTTGTGAATACTTTACCGAGTTCTGTAATGGCGGGATCTTTGGGTTCAGAGTTTAAATCGCCAACAAGGATGACGGGTAATTTTTCATTCCTGAAACGATTGGTGATAAATTTTGCCTGTTCAATTTTGTTTTTGTCCCTGAGATCAAGGTGTGTGTTGGCAAACAGAAGTTTCTTTTTATGAATAGTTACTTCGATCACAGCTAAACTGCGTCTTTCACTTTCCACAGGAGACGGCAGAAAATGTTTCTCTACGCGTTCAATTGGCTGCTTAGATAAAATAGCAGTACCATATTCCCCTTTCTCAAGATCTATTCCTTTGGAAAATATATAGTGCATGCCTGTTAGCTCCGCAAGCTTTTTAGCTTGGTTTTCAAAATATGAACGACCAAGATTGACATCAATTTCTTGAAGCCCAACGAGGTCCGCCTTTGAATTCTTAATAATCTTGGCAATAGTGTCAAGATTGATAACAGATTCTTTTTCAGCAGGTGGATTTCCATGATGAATATTAAAAGAGAGTACTTGTATCGTTTGCGCATGGAGATGAAATAACGAGCCCAGCAGTATCAAAAGGAATGGAATGAGTTTACGATTCATTGTTATATTAAGTTTAGCATTTGGATGTTAGGCGGTTTTAGTTCGCCACGCTAAAAATAATAAAATCTATTAGTACAAATTGAAAACTTTGTACATGTAACAAAATAATCATTTAAACTTAGCATGGTTTAAACCTTGTCGCAAAAAAATAGCCATCTTATACAAGATGGCTACCTACATTATACTAATTTTTACAGCAACTAGTCTTCGTTCTCCTCGATTTGAAGCATTGGATCTTCTCCTGTTACTTCTGCGCGGATTTTTGCCTCAAGTTCATCCATTAAATCTGGATTGTCGAATAATAAGGCTTTAACGGCATCTCTACCTTGTCCTAATTTCGTCTCGCCATAGCTAAACCAAGAACCTGCTTTTTTGATGATACCATATTCAACACCTAGGTCGATGATTTCGCCTACTTTAGAAATACCTTCACCGAAGATAATATCAAATTCTGCTATACGGAATGGAGGTGCTACTTTATTTTTTACAATTTTCACTTTGACACGGTTACCCGATACTTCGTCAGAGTCTTTGATTTGTGATGTACGACGGATATCTAAACGTACGGAAGCGTAGAATTTTAATGCATTACCACCGGTTGTTGTTTCTGGGTTACCGAACATCACACCAATTTTTTCACGCAATTGGTTGATGAAAATACAACAACAGTTTGTTTTTGAAATTGTACCAGTCAACTTACGTAAAGCCTGAGACATCAAACGGGCTTGAAGACCCATTTTAGAATCACCCATTTCACCTTCGATTTCACCTTTTGGTACTAAAGCTGCAACAGAGTCAATAACGATGACGTCGATTGCACCTGAACGGATAAGGTTATCTGCAATTTCTAGGCCCTGCTCGCCATTATCTGGTTGAGAAATCAATAAGTTTTCTACATCCACACCTAACTTTTGAGCATAATATTTATCAAAAGCATGCTCAGCATCAATGATCGCTGCGATGCCACCTTTTTTCTGTGCTTCGGCAACAATGTGTGTCGCTAAAGTAGTTTTACCTGAAGATTCAGGTCCGTAGATTTCAATGATACGGCCTTTTGGCACACCGCCAATTCCTAAAGCAATATCCAAACCTAAAGATCCTGTAGAAATCGCCTCGATTGGTTCAACCGCAGTATCCCCTAACTTCATAATTGAACCTTTTCCAAAGTTCTTTTCCAATTTATCTAACGTCAGCTGTAAAGCTTTTAGTTTATCTGTGTTGCTCATATTTTTAGTATATATTTCTCAAAATTAAAAATAAAAAATCATAAATCAACTATTCTTCACTAAAAAAATTAGTTTTTTGTTTCGAGAATCTCTGAAACACTTTTTATATGATGATTTTTCTCAAAGTATTTACACATATAGGTGATAGGGCATTTCTCACAAAGAGGTTTTCGGGCCAGGCATATATAACGTCCATGCAAGATAAGCCAGTGATGGGCAATGGCAATGGTATCTTTGGGCAGATTTTTTACGAGCTGTTTTTCCACAGCCAATGGCGTCGTTGCCCGATAGGTTAGCCCAAGACGGTTTGCAACACGAAAAACATGTGTATCTACAGCCATGGCGGGATTATGATAAACAACAGAAGAGATTACGTTAGCAGTTTTTCGACCAACCCCTGGAAGTTTCACAAGTTCCTCAATTTTTTCCGGTACAATATTGTCAAATTTTTCTATCAGCATCCGGGCCATTCCAACAAGATGTTTGGCCTTGTTATTCGGATAGCTTACGGACCGTATATAGCTAAATACCTCGTCCACGCTAGAAGCGGCCAAACTATGTGCATCAGGGTAGCGCGCAAACAATTTGGGCGTGACCTGGTTGATCCTTTTGTCGGTGCATTGGGCAGATAGAATAACAGCGACCAGTAATTCAAACGGATTACTATAGTTGAGTTCTGTCTGTGCGTCAGGACTATTTTTGGAGAAATAGTCTACAAAAGCCTTGTATCTTTCTTGTTTTAACATTGGTTCAAAACTAGCCAAAATTTCCATCAAAAAAGAAATTTTAAAGCACAGTGAAAGGAGTTGCTTTCCGTAACCACGACAATTTAAATGGAGCGATGAAAGATGTCAATAGCCGGTACGTCCGGGATAATGGGATTTTAGATCGCAAAGCGCATGACAAATTATAACCATTTGGGGTTTCAGCTAAGTACGGGGTAAATTAGGTGCAAAAAATAAGGCCTAATCGCTAGACTAGGCCTTTCTTTTTTCCATTTGTTTGGAATATGCCAAGATATTCTCAATACTTCTTTTGCTTGGATTAAGCAACATTTTTGGTAATTGAAGTCTCAATTCATTTTCTATGTCCTCGTCTGTCATTACCTTCTCGTTTTGGGTTAGCAAATTTTGAACTTCATTTTCTGATTGGGTAAAGTTTTCTACCATAAGCATCCTATGTTTTGTCTCTGTAAGTTAATTATTTAAACGGACAAAAGATAGTTTTGGTATAAAAAACGAGAAAATATTTATTTTTTCTTTTTGTTGGTATATTCTTCTGCTTTTATGATGGCATTATAGGCATTGACAATTCCCCCGGTGACAGAAATGTCTGCTAGCCTTACGGTTTTTGTGCCGTCTTCACCGACTTTTACCTGTACAAGCTGATCCGGCTTTTCCACCGATTCCATAATAATCTGTTTGGTTTCAACAGCACTCAGATTTGGATAATAGGAGCGGATCATGGCAGCTAGACCAGCAACAACTGGTGCAGCCATACTTGTGCCTTGTTCTTCTTTATACTTGGAGTCCGGTACTGTGGAGTTGATATGGACGCCAGGAGCGAAAACATCAACCGTTTTTTTGCCATAATTGGAAAAATCGGCCAGCAACTCATTGTCCAGATGAAGGCCAGTTGCGCCTACCGTGATCCAGGCCTGAGCAACCCCAGTCGTATCACCCTTTGCGTCCGTATAATATTTCATCGGAAAATTAGGTTCTATATCGTTGTCTTCACTGTCATTTCCTGCAGCATGGATCATCAATACATCTTTTGATTCCGCATATTTGATCGCATCATCTACCGTCTGTTTGTTATAGGCATAACCTTTTCCAAAGCTCATGTTAAGCACTTTGGCGCCGTTGTCTGCGGCATAACGAATTGCATTTGCCACATCCTTATCGCGCTCATCACCATCAGGGACGAGTCTAACGGTAAGTATCTTAACATTGTCTGCTACACCATTAATACCTATATTATTATTGCGTTTTGCACCTATAATTCCCGCTACATGGCTGCCATGCAAAGCATCCGGACCCTTTACATCAGCATTGCCATAGTGCCGCTCTGAAGCATCCTCGTAGTTGTCTCCAACGATAGGACGTGAATCGTAGTCTTTATTTAGATGATAGTCAACTTGGTTGTTGAAATATTTCGCACCTTCAGTGATATCATTGAAAAATTTAATAAAGCCACCGTTTTGAATCTCATCTTTTGCATAGCCAAGTGCAATGCGTTGTGTGTTCGTCGTTGCTTTGAAATTATCTATATCTTCTGGCGTGATGTCTTCGGGTTTCTTGCCGATTTCACGAACGACAGCATCTATGTTGCGTTTGAGCGCATCATAGGAAAACTGTCCCATCTTAGCTTCTTCCAGTTTGTTTTTATATTCGACGACCATCTTTTGATAGCTAGCGAAAGCTTTTCGAGCTTTTTCATTGAGTTCAGTAGCGGCGGTAATATTTGCAAACTTTTTGTCCAATATCCGAAGCTGCCGGGTCAATTCCAGGTTGTCAAACTGTACATCCTTGCCATCAGCGTTTCCAATAAAGTTCCAGCCGTATTTATCATTGATATAGCCATTACCATCATTATCTATGCCATTTGCAAGACTATCTTTCGCATTGATCCAGACGACGTCTTTGAGATCCTCATGATAAACATCAACGCCACCATCCAGTACCCCCACAATGACAGGGGTGGATTTTCTGCCTTTCAATAAAGTCTTATAGGTCTTTTCCGTACTGATACCCATTACCCCATCGGTTTTATAATCCAGGTTAAACCAGTTCGCCGGAATGGTATCGGATTGCGCGAAAGAGATAAGCGGCAATGAGCCCAAAGCGATTAGATATAGTGATTTCTTTAAATTCATATGTAAATAGTTATTCACCTGTGTTTGTTTTTAAATTGTGTTCATGAGCTCGTTGCACTCGGTTATTCCCCTGTGTTCGTTTTTAAATTGTGTTCATATGTGTGCACGCTCGGTTAATCCCGACTATAGAGAATAGCAAAGATAATGCTAATGACTCTTCTGAACTGTTAATTTTTATTAAAAGTGCTTATAATCGACATCCTTAGTCAAACTCTTGACGAAATATCTTAAATTCAAAGCATTTCTAAAAATGATCTTGTTTTATTTGGATGACCCAAATAACAGGATGTCAAAAATAGTGTGAATAGAATAGCGTAAAAGAAAACGAATGCAACAACATAAGAAAATACATTGGCCTAAAGTGATGGCCCCAAAGGCAGCTGTTTGTCCCCATATCAGAACGATACACGATGACACTGTTCAAGATGATTATTACTGGATGATTGATTACTTTAAAAAGGGCGATAGATCGCAGGAGGTCATCGAGTATCTGGAAAAAGAGAATGCTTATACCAACTCGATGCTTGAAGATACCGCCGACTTGCAGGAAAAGCTATTTTATGAATTAAAATCCCGTATTAAAGAAAAGGACGAGTCGGTGCCTTATTACAAAAATGGCTACTACTATTATAGCCGAACTGAAGAGGGAAACCAATATTTCAAGTTTTGTCGTAAAAAAGGTACGCTTGAGGCTGAGGAAGAATTGTTATTGGATATTGACCGGCTCGCCGATGGACATGCGTATTATGCAGCAAAAGGATTTTCGGTCAGTCCGGACAATCGTTTGCTTGCTTTTAGTGTGGATACCGTTTCCCGAAGGGAATATACCATTTATATAAAAAATCTGGAGACGGGAGAAATCTATCCCGATCAAATAAAGAATACCGAGGGTGCAGCAATCTGGGGAAATGACAATCTTACACTTTTTTATACCGCTAAGAATCCTGTGACTTTGCTCAGTGAAAAGATTATGCGGCATGTATTGGGCAGCGACCCTGCAGCGGATGTGCTGGTCTATGAGGAAAAAGATAACACAAATTATATCGCAGTCGGTAAATCGAAAAATGGAAAATATATTATCATCAATTCCGAAGGAACCTTGTCCTCGGAAATCTGGTTGTTGGATGCTGATTTTCCGCAGACTGAATTTCGCGTCTTTCAGCCAAGGATGCAAGATGTACTTTATTCTGTCATTGCCTTGGAAGACAGGTTCTTAATTCTGACTAATGACGAGGCTATCAATTTCCGCATCATGCAATGTCCCTTAGACCAGACGGAGCGTAGCAACTGGCAGACATTTATGGCCCATCGCCCAGATGTGCTGGTGAGTGATATCGAAGAGTTTAAGGACTTTTTGGCGATTGCTGAACGGAAAAATGGACTAACTCAATTGGCCATTTATAACCTAAGTAGTCAGCAGCAACATTACTTGGATTTTGGAGAAGTGGCTTATACAGTATATCCGGCCATAAATGTGGAATATAATAGCCAGAAGTTGCGATATGGTTACACCTCTCTAGTGACGCCGAGTTCGGTTTATGAGTATGATATGGCCGACCAACAGAAAGTCTTATTAAAGCAACAGGAGGTTTTGGGCGGATATGACCAAACGGCCTATGTCACGGAACGTCTCTTTGCCACTGCAAGAGATGGTGTTCAGGTGCCTATATCTATTGTCTACAAGAAAGGAACCAAACTTGATGGTACAGCACCGTTGCTGCAATATGCGTATGGTTCCTATGGAGCTTCGATGGATCCTACTTTTTCAAGCAATCGGCTGAGTTTGCTGGATCGCGGATTTATCTATGCTTTGACACATATTAGAGGTGGTGAGGAAATGGGGCGTCAATGGTATGAAGATGGAAAAATGATGCGTAAGATGAATACCTTTTACGATTTTGTGGATTGTGGTAAATATCTGATAGAACGTCATTATTGTACATCGGAACATCTCTATGCGCAGGGAGGTAGTGCTGGAGGTTTGTTAATGGGGGTTGTTGCTAATATTGCACCTGAGCAATATCATGGTATCATAGCTCAGGTACCGTTTGTGGATGTCGTGAATACTATGTTGGATGACACAATACCGTTGACCACAAATGAGTATGATGAATGGGGAAATCCGAATGAAAGTGAGGCTTATTTCTATATGAAAGCATATTCTCCTTACGAAAATATTGAGGCGAAGGAATATCCCAATTTATTGGTGACAACTGGGCTTCACGATAGTCAAGTGCAATATTTTGAACCGGCAAAATGGGTGGCCAAACTGAGAGCAACCAAAACTGGAGATACAGTCTTATTGTTAAAGACCGATATGGACTACGGACATGGCGGAGCATCCGGAAGGTTTGATTATTTAAAGGAAATCGCCTTGGAGTATGCTTTTCTATTTAAATTAGAAGGTATTATCCCGGATCATGCTCAACAATAAAAAAAGCGGCACTAGCCGCTTTTTTTATTGTTGAGCATGATTAATACTATCCTGCTGTTTTTGTAAACGCTCTTCCCGCTCGATCTCTCTGGAATCGATCTGGTGCTGTTGATAATTGTCCATGGCCACTTTACTGGCTTTCTGCGATACGTAGATTGCCAATAGGGCAACAATCGTAATAATTGCTATTCCCCAGGCATATTTATGTTTGTCCTGCTTGACGAGCCAATACATAAAGATAATGTAAGGGACTGCAAAAATAATATAGAAAATTAAACTCGGTGACATACTATTCTCCATTAAATGATCCGTACAAAAGTATCGTTTTTGACTAAAAATAACGAACCAATAGAAAAAACAGTATTTTCAATTGATAAAGCCTTAAACCTTTATTCGTTTTATTGTCAAATTAATATCGTTACTGGGTGTGGTCTATTACTGCGTTGTTAACAATTAATTACTTGAAAATGAAGCTTACATAAAGGTTTTGATAGCGTATTGTAAATTTTTAATTTTTGCAAAAAATCGATGTGAATATTGTGGAAAAGAAAAAAATATTTTTATACATTTGCATCGTCAGAAACAATTGACAGCGCATAAAAAATGAAACAGAACAAAAAAAGCGATTATTCTTGTACTCAAACTTTTGAGAAGTTTATGAGGAAGGTTTTTTGTTCTTTCATTTTCGTAGAAATACCTGTTTTACGCCTCCGACGACCCATACTACCTCGGGCTTGATTTGAGGTAGTGAATCTTTCCAAGTAAGACCATGATTGTCCGATGGTTTTCAATCCATTATTTTATTTATTTAGTAACAAAACACGACGGTAGTTGTTGTTTTATTATTAGGGTCGTAAGTCAATGACTATATCAGATTTTTTAATTATCCCGGCTAAACCTGAGCATGCACATTATGCAGAGGTTATTTGCGACGAAATGTTCGAGTCTGCAAAGGCTCGTGGTACTGGTATTGCGCGTCGTAAACCAGAATACGTCGCCAACAAGATGAATGAAGGTAAAGCAGTGATTGCTTTACATAGAGATGGCCGGTGGGCAGGTTTCTGTTATATAGAAACCTGGGGACACGGTGATTATGTCGCTAACTCCGGTCTGATTGTCAATCCCGAGTTCAGAAAGGTTGGTTTGGCAAAGGCGATCAAAAAGAGAGTCTTTGAACTTTCCCGTGAAAAATATCCGAAAGCAAAGATTTTTGGCTTAACAACTGGATTTGCGGTGATGAAAATCAATTCAGAATTGGGGTACGAACCTGTTCCTTATTCCGAATTGACAACAGATGACGAATTTTGGAAAGGCTGCCAAAGCTGTGTGAATTATGAGATCCTCATGAGTAAGGATCGTAAAAACTGTATGTGTACAGCGATGCTTTGGGATCCTGAAGAGAAAGAACGCGAACTGCGGGAGAAGATCCAGCGTAAGCATGAAGCAAAGGAGCGTTTGGAAAGGATTACCCAAAAACAGTCCCTGTTAAAACGTATCCAGGCGAAGTTTTGGAAATCGGCCAATAAGTTTATTGCTGTCAACTTTCCGAAACATAATAAAGTCGCAAAGGGATATTAAGCTAAACAGAAAGATAAAATTAAAAATAGACGTATCATACAACTGAAAAAGGAGGAACAACTCGATCAGTTCATGATTCTGGATATAATTGTAAAAGAAAACCGAGTGAAACGAGCCAAATCAGCCGTTGAAAATAGACACTCATAAAATAACATTCTAATGAAAAAAGTAGTTTTAGCATTTAGTGGCGGATTGGATACTTCATTTTGTTGTATCTATCTTACACAAGATTTAGGTTTAGAAGTTCATTCCGTAGTTGTAAATACAGGTGGTTTTTCGGATGAAGAATTGAAAAATATTGAAGAACGTGCTTATGCATTGGGCGTGAAATCTCATACAGCTATAGATGAAACCGCAGACTATTATCGCGAAACTATTAAATTTTTGATTTTTGGCAACGTGCTAAAAAATGCAACCTATCCGTTGTCAGTATCCGCTGAACGTGTATGCCAGGCAACAGCAATTGCAAATTACGCAAAGAAAATAGGTGCTGAATGTGTTGCTCATGGATCTACAGGTGCTGGAAATGACCAGGTACGTTTCGACATGATTTTCCAAACCTTGATACCTGGAGTAGAAATTATCACACCGATTCGTGATTTGCAATTATCACGTGAAGCCGAAATCGAGTATTTGAATAAACATGGTGTAGAATACTCTGCTGAAAAAGCAAAATACTCAATTAACAAAGGCCTTTGGGGTACTTCTGTTGGTGGAGCAGAAACTTTGACTTCCAATCAATATTTGCCTGAATCGGCTTGGCCGACTCCAGTGACTTCTTCGGAGCCACAACAAATTGCAATAGATTTTGAAAAAGGAGAGCCTGTTGCATTAAACGGCGAAAAAATGGCTTCCGTTAAAGTTATTCAAGAACTACAGGCAATTGCACAGCCTTATGGCATAGGTCGCGATATCCACGTCGGCGACACCATCATTGGTATCAAAGGACGTGTCGGTTTTGAAGCAGCAGCTTCTGTCATTTTAATTAAGGCACACCATACTCTTGAAAAACATACCTTGACTAAATGGCAGCTATCATGGAAAGATCAAATCGCTGCTTTTTATGGGAATTATATGCACGAAGGTCAGATGCACGATCCTGTTATGCGCGATATTGAGGCATTCTTGCAATCTTCACAAGAAACAGTTACTGGTCGCGTGATTGTAGAGCTTCATCCGTACCGTTTTGTGGTTATTGGTGTGGAGTCTGAGCATGACTTGATGTCCAATAAATTCGGTAGCTATGGTGAAATGAATAAAGGCTACACAGGTGATGATGTGAAAGGTTTCTCTAAGATTTTTGGAAATCAAACCATTATTTGGCACAAAGTGAATAAAAAATAAAGATCATGTGTTTACGCAATGTGTTTTTTCCTACGGTAAAATTCGTTGGGAAAAATACATTGCACAACATTTGATCATGTATACCTAAATACTAAATTCAAGAAAATGATCAGAGTAGGAATAATTGGTTCGGCAGGATATACTGGTGGTGAGTTATTACGTGTATTGATTTATCATCCTGAGGTGGAAATCGTATTTGCTAATAGCGCTTCCAATGCAGGAAATAAGTTATATGAAGTGCACAATGATTTATTTGGAGATACTGAATTGACCTTCTCTTCTGATTTTCATTCGGATGTTGATGTCTTGTTTTTATGTGTCGGCCACGGTGACGCACGTAAATTTTTGGATGCAAATACAGTGGATGCTTCCGTGAAGATTATTGATCTTTCGCAGGATTATCGTCTTCGTTCAAATATTGCGTATCAAGGACAACAATTTGTATATGGACTTCCAGAACTAAACAAAGAAGCAATCAAGACGGCTCAATATATTGCTAATCCAGGATGTTTTGCAACCAACATACAGTTGGCGTTATTGCCATTGGCTAGTAAAGGTTTGTTGCCAAATCAGATTCATGTCAATGCAACAACTGGATCTACTGGAGCTGGACAAAAACCCGGAGCGACAACACATTTCTCTTGGCGTAACAATAATCTTTCTGCTTACAAATCATTTGAACACCAACATTTGCAGGAAATTTCGGAGTCGTTGGATCAGTTGCAAACAGGTTTTCTGCCTATTTCCGAAAATTCATTGCTTGAACGTGCTGCTGAAAGAATTAACTTTATTCCGCAACGGGGCGATTTTGCCAGAGGAATCTTTTCGGCAATTTATGTTGATACGGACTTGTCTGAAGAGCAGGCATACGAATTATATGAGACATATTATGCAGCTCACCCTTTTACGCATGTCAGCAAAAAAAATATCGACCTCAAACAGGTTGTCAATACAAATAAGAGCATTATCCACCTCGAAAAACATGGAAATAAACTGCTTATTTTAAATGCAACAGACAATCTGTTGAAAGGTGCATCTGGACAGGCGGTGCAAAATATGAACTTAATGTTCGGTTTAGACGAACGTACAGGATTAAATTTGAAGAGCATTGGTTTTTAACGTATCATCTAAAGGATAACCTTACAAACGGAATAATGTTATTAACATAGTTATTAACATCGTGTGGAAAAGTGAAGAGTCAGGCTCTTCATTTTTTTTTATATCACGTCAACTCGCTAATCAATCTGAAGGAATGGAGATTGAGGACCTCGGCGGCATCTATAATTTTAAAAATATAAAACCACCAAAAGACCTGTTGCCGATAGGCATTCGATATCTAAGTTGTTGGAGTCCGGTAAATAAAGACTATCAAATGGATAAAGAATACGTTCTTCAACCTCAAAGTTGCCATCTAGCACAAAAGTAAAAGCTCTTTTGTGAATACTTCCAATCTGCAACTCAAAATCATGTTTCCCGATAAAAGCACCGAAATAGAGCTGAAAGTCAGCAGCTAATTCGGTGCATACAGGATGCATTTTGTTTTTTTCAAATGAAGCAGCAAGTGGTAGATCCACAATATGAGGTAGTGTAGGGCTGTAAGTTGAGGTAGAAAAAGTAAATTCCTGAAATGTGATTGCGGTGTTGGACTCGTTTAATGCTTTAATATTTAAAATTTTATTTTTCTCTGAATGCTTTATAAAAGCGGTTCCTACAGGTACTGAATAAGCTTCGCCATCAACGGTGATTGAAAGGTCGCCAACTAAGGGGATTAAAGCCGATGAAGTAGATTTAGTTAACGGCAGATCCAGGTCTCCATTTTTGGCTACTTCCCAAGTATTGACCTGTTGGAGCTGGCCGATTGCCGCACGATGGGGAGAAACAAAGGAGCCATAATTGAGCGTGCTACGGACAATAGTTGTTCCCACGGATGTTTCCCCCCGCTGTTCGGCTATATAGATTCGAATATCCTGCATGACTGGATTTTTAGGCACTGACATGAATCGTCATTTTCATTTGGAAACCTTCTGATAGGGATCCGGTGACGGTAGACATTTCCTTGGTCACGCCATCGCTAAATACATTATCGTTGGCATTATACGTGTACCCAGACACACCTTTTTTATAACCGTAGGCTGAGCCAGTATTATTGACTTCAAGACAGAGACTATCTTGGAAAGCAATTTGGGTAACCAGTAATGATTTGCCTGTCGCATCATATACGTGAACGTGAATATGGGTTGCTCGCCCCTGATACCATCCCGGAAAGATCGTCTGAAAGGAAACAAGCCCATTGGCGTTGGTGACTTGTCGGCCACGATACCAATTGGCCGACTGATAATTGCTGGATTGCATTTGTGTACCGCCGCCATATTGGGAGTAATTGCCCTCCACATCACAGTGCCATATATCGACTAAGGCCCCTTCTAAGGTTGTACAGTTATTATTGGTATTCACAATGGTAATTAAACCAAGCATATTTGCACCGATACCATCGCCTTTGCGTATATCTGAACGGACATAACTTGAAGGCGTTTTTGTTGGAAAAGGACCCTCGGTCTCTGAAGGAGTGACACTGCAGCTCGAATCGACATTAACATCTGTACCCTCATCGGTCGTTGTTGAAGCGTCGTCTTTTTTGCAGGCAGCCCATACCATTGGTCCAGAAAATGCCAATAACGATAAAGTTCTTATAAAATGTTTGCGTTCCATAACTCTTCTTTTTTATTGATGGAAGCAAGGTAGTGGACGGAGATGTAAAATAATGTTAAGTATCGATAAAAAGACTTATTATGTCGACGAATCACGTAGACATTTGATAACTTCGCTGTAATACCCGTCGCCCACTTTTAATGTGAAGTGCGGTAATTGTATCTTACGCTGAGAGAATGTGACTATATGCTTGATAGCAACGACAAAACTGCGGTGGATGCGGATAAACTGATCTGGAGGTAGGCGGTCGAGCATAGCTTTCATCGTCGATAAGGTCAATATTGTTTTGCCTTGTATAAGATGAATCTTAATATAATCCTGCATGCTTTCCAAACATTCAATTTCATCGAGATAGACTTTGATTCGTTGGTACTCGACGTTGACTATTAAAAAAGGACGATGGTTCTGTGAAAGCGATCTTGTCATTGCCTTATCGATAGCGCGTTCAAATCGTAGAAAGTCAAATGGCTTCAGGAGATAATCGACAGAATCGAGCTCAAATCCATCGATTGCGTACTCTTTATGGGCGGTGGTGAAAATCAACAGCGGCCTGGGATTGAGTTTCTTTGCAAAATCAACACCATTGATTTCGAGCATATCTATATCTAAAAAAATCAAATCCACACTGTTATTAGTCAGAAAAAGCGCAGCATCATGAGGATTGCTGAAGCTTGCGACAAGTTGTAACGAGGGATGTTTCGTTGTGAAGGTCGAAATAATACGTAAAGCCAATGGCTCATCATCTAGAGCTATGCAAGTCAACATCGATTTTTTAGATAAACTGATTTTGTATATATAAATCGTATAGCCTAATATAGAAACAATTTATGGAGAAATGTACAGGATAAGCTGAACAAAAAAAGAATGATCATCCTGCTTGATCGTCAGATGATGCTTATCGGCATAGAAATGATCCAGTAAGCGTTTTACATTTTTGATACCTGTTCCGGTGCGGTGTTGTTCTGTTGCCTGTCTATTTATGCTGTTCTTAACATTTAATTCGCAGGATGTCGGAGTTAGGATGACTTCAAAACTGAACTGACAAGTTTCAATCGTACTCAGTCCATATTTGAATGCATTTTCAACAAAAGGAAGCAGGACAAATGCGTGTATTGTTTTGGGATATTCGAGCCCAGTATAGTGTTCGCGGATAGAACAATTTTGACCTATTCGTAGCTTTTGGAGATTGATAAAATCTTGTATCGCCTGGATTTCAATCTTGATATCGATGGTATCACTTTGACGCTCATCCATATAATAACGCATCAATTGTGATAACCGATGGATGCTGCTTGCCACGGCATCATCATTGGTCAATGCGAGTGCGTAAATATTATTTAAAGTGTTGAACAAAAAGTGGGGGTGAACCTGTGCTTTTAAAAAGGAAAGTTCGGCATTCATCCGATCTTGCTCCACCAATCGAATCTTTTGCTGGGTTTCCATCCAGTAGGCGACTATTCTATAAAGGGCGGCAAGGCTAATAGTCAATAGGAAAATGTAAACGGAAGCAATATCGATTGGTTGTCCCGCTCTACGCGATGCTCGGTCCGCGTTTTGATTAGGGGCCCAGTCATGATCGGGGTTTGGAAGATGCCTGCCTCGAAGTGGGGGCGGAAAGTCAGGCCTGTTTATCGGCGGAAAATGCGGTTCACTGCGATGTTGCGGTATTTGGTTTCCGATGCGCATCAGACGATCAAATGGCTGAAGATAATAGGCTAACAATAGACCCGTCAAAATAACGGAGATCCCATAACTGACAAACTTGCCATGTCTTATGGCATAAGGGATTAGCAGATAGGAATTGGTGTAAAATAAGATTAAAAAGCAACCAGTGAAAATCCAGAATGCTGGAGCACCGAGCATTTCTTTGATTCCCAGTTGGCCATTGTTAAAAAATAAGATGGGAAAGGATAAAAAAATAAGCCAGGCCAACCCATGGATCAATATGGAGATTTGTTTTTGTCCTATGATACCTTTTGACAAACTGTTAGCGGGTTTTTCCATCGGCGTGTTATGTTTATAAGGCTATTTTATAGGATTAAAAATACACAAAAAGATCAGACCACTTTTTCAAAGGACTAAAATACGCGCTATTATTTTATAATTAACTATTTCGCGAAATGAGATAATGACCAATTATTGCTATTATTTTACACAATCGATTGATATACATTTCCTTTCTTTTTATGTCAATCTATCCCTTATCTTCATTAAATAATCCGGCTTTAACATAATGATGTAAAGCTTATTCTACGATCAACGGGAAGTAAAATAGAAAGAGCGGTAATCACTCAAATCTTCAATGATCGTGCTGATGGGTTCTTTGGGATAGCAAAGGGTGATAGATAAAAAGATCAAAATATTAAAATATGAAAAGAAAACACTTTATCCAGTACCTCTTTATGGGGGCTTTATCTTGTCTTTCGATAGGGAGTATCGCGCAGACAGTTGGTCAGACTTTTACAGTTCCGCTAGCAGGGAATGCTTTCATTACTGCAGGACAAACTGGTAATGCGGAAATTTCCGGTCGCAATGGCTTGGTAAAATGGTCAAGTGATAAGGAAGTGGCATCGGTTTATTTTAGGGCTCAAAAAGCGGGGAAATTGACCTTAAAACTGAAAGCAAAAAATGATGGTGGCAAATCCAAAATAGCAATAGAAGCTTTAGGAAAAAAGGCGATCGTGAATGTAGAAAGTAGTGAACTCTCGGAAACTGCGCCTCTGTCCATTGATGTGAAGACGCCCGGTTATGTTCAGGTTAATTTAAAAGGCTTAAATAAATCTGGAAACGATTTTGCTCATGTAACCGAATTGCTTGTGAGCGGCGAAGCTACTTCGGGGGGACTTCTATTTTCCAATGATCCCGAATATTACTACTGGTCTAGAAGAGGCCCTTCTTGCCATTTAAATTACACAATACCTACCGAGGGCAATGTCAGTTACTATTATAATGAAGTGACAGTTCCTCAAGGAGAAGATAAAGTTGGGTCATATTTTATGGCAAATGGTTTTGGAGAAGGATACTTTGGCATACAGGTAAATTCTGAAACCGAGCGACGTATCTTATTTTCAGTATGGAGTCCATTCCATACCGATGATCCGAAAAGTATTCCGGACGAACAAAAAATCCATTTGCTGAAAAAAGGAAAGGATGTGCATTCAGGAGAATTTGGCAACGAGGGTTCTGGCGGACAGAGCTACCGCAAGTACTTTTGGAAAGCAGGAGTAACTTATAAGTTTCTCCTGAAAGGTGAGCCCGATGGAAAAGGAAATACGGATTATACAGCTTGGTTTTTTATTCCGGAAGAGAATGCCTGGAATGTGATTGCAAGTTTCAAACGCCCGCAGACAAACACCTACCTAAAACGCTTCCATAGTTTCTTGGAGAATTTTAGCCCTAATCAAGGCTACTTGGGCAGAAAGGTTGAGTTTGGAAATCAATGGGTTTATGATGGGCAGTGGAGAGCTGTGCAAGAGGCTTCTTTCAGTGTAGACAATACGTATCGTGCCAATCAGCGTATTGATGCGATGGGCGGTACAACAAAAAACGGGTATTTTCTTAGAAATGGGGGCTTCTTTAACGAAATTGTTAAGCCAGGAAGTAAATTCGAATACGTTAATAAAAACACAGCTCCGAAAATTGATTTTGAAAAATTACCTTAATGGTTAAATATGGTTCTTTTTTTATTTAAAATATTTAGTATTTTGATATGGATTAGTAAATATTATAAATGAAGAGACTTATTTTTGCATTATTTATGTTTGGTGGCTTATATACGTATGGTCAATCAATGGAAATTACATCAACAGGATTTGTTGATAAAGCTGACAAAGATAATAAATATGTTGTCATAGAGTTTCCCGGAATCGCTAAGGAGCAGCTTTTTATGGGAGCAATTAAATTTATAAATGCGAATTACGAAAGGCCGGAAGAGATCACGAATGTGATACAGAATGAACAAATCGTTATAAACGGTCATGATTGGCTTAAAGTCGAACAAGGTTATCTTGCCGGTGGAGCAGATGCTCAGTATTTTTATAAATATGATTTACAATTTAAAGATGGTAAGATTCGATTTGAACCGATTTTTGATTCTGTAAGATATGGTACACACACGATGTTAAGCTTAATTGGCAAGAAATCATGGTCGGCAGGAAATAGTGGCCTTTTTAAAGAAAATGGAAAAGTATTGAGTAAGAAGGAAGTTATTTTGGTTGATAAAAATATAAATGCATTTATCCAATCGCTGAAGGAAAAAATTAATTCTGTAAATGGAAACAATTGGTAATAAAAAGAGCCGCCTACGTGCGGCTCTTTTGCTTGTTATAAAAGCTGTTTCTATTTGTCGGATAGTTTGATGTCGCGCTCTACCGATACGTTATCTCCGGTAACGGCGTTCCCGTCCTTATCCACCAGAGTCAGTTTGACCTTATTATTGCCCAACGGCAAACCCTTGATTTCATATGGCCCCCATTTATCCAATGTAAATGTCTGACCATTGATATCGGCGATTACTTTATTGCCATCGGAAGCAAGATTTGTATTAACTAGATAAAAATCCAAAAGAAGATTTTTTGTTTCTTCGCCTTTATATTCTCCTTTTGGTCTAGAGTAGAAGAGCGAAGCTTCTTTTGGTGTAGCATCTGTTGTCAATTTTCCCATGGCATCAACCTTAAATTTTACCAATTTTGAGGCTTCGGTGGTCTTGATGGATTCATGATAAGACCTTGATAAAAATGAGAGCAGATAATGTTCCGAATTTAAGGGAACTGTAACCGTATGCTCAGGTTTATAGAGAGCAGTATAGGGCTTATTATCGAGTATGAAATGAATATGTTGTCCATCATGTGAGTTCGCCATATGTGCAGCATGTGCGTCGTCGGTCATTTCGGTCAACTTGAAATTTTTAACCGTATATTTTACAGTGACTTTTGCCGAGTCTGCTCCAACCTTTTCTGCAGTAATCGAGGCGATCTGTAAGTCGGCTCCAGGAAATTCTTTAGAGTCTGCAATAGGACTAACCGTGATGGAGTCCGTCTTTTGTGCGGTATTTGTGTCGATACTGCTGCTTGAATCGGCCCCATTTGTGCCCTTCGTGGATGAGTTGTTACATCCAATTGCGCCTACCATAAGTGCTAATGCAGCAGTAATACCTGTAATTGTGTAATACTTCATAATTTTTTTGTTTAAATTTTTAATCATTCAGCATCTTAAATAACAGCTTATGTACGTATTTTGTTTGTAATAAGCTTAAAAATAAGGCATTTGCACGACCAGTTAAGTTTAGCTACCCAACGAAATAGATATTTTTTAAAAAATATTCATATTAGATGTAATAAATAGATTTGCTGAAATGTCTTGATGATATAAAAGGCAAATAATTAGGTCTTCATACGGAATAGTACATGAACCAAGAGCAATTTAAGAACACCGTTTTCATCCATAAGGATAAGCTATTTCGCTTTGCGAAACGGATCTTGGTTGATGACGATGAAGCCTTTGATGCTGTACAGAATGTTATGATGCGGTTGTGGAAATTGAAAGATCAACTTCATCAATACAAAAATATGGAGGCATTCTGTATGCAGAGCGTAAAAAATGAAGCGTTGAACCGGATTAAAAAAGATAAGGTAAGGTCGGATTATGTCGATCAGTATCAAGCCGTTTCGACAGCAGAGTATGTCGTTGAGAATACCAAGGAAGTTATTCTGGAGATGATTAACTCCCTTCCCGAAAAGCAGCGCTTGGTGATGCACTTGCGCGATGTCGAGGATTATGATATTGATGAAATAGGTGAAGTATTAGACATGGGAGAATCTGCAGTTAGGGTTAATTTAATGCGTGCAAGGCAAAAAGTAAAAGAGCAACTGACAAAGTTATTCGATTATGAAGCGGCACGCATTAATACAAATAAAAAGTATAGTGATGAAAGATAAAAAACGAAAGGAATTGGAAGACAAGTACTTTAATGGCCAGTCGTCATTAGAGGAAGAAAAGGAGCTGAAAAACTCAGATAATGTTTTTTTTCAATCATTGAATCAGGAAAAGGATGTCAAGATGGACTGGTCCTTTGCCGATTTCGAAAGTCAGATCAATGACGATAAAAAATATCTGGTATGGTGGAATCGTAGTTGGGTGAAATATGCGGCAGCGGCAGTGCTTTTGATGACTATTGGACTATCATTATTCCTAAACCAGGAACCAGCAATGCAAGGTCCTGTGCTCACCAAAAAAGAAATGAAAGAGCTCAAGCCTGCCGAGAAGCCCCTTGATGATCATACTATAGAAACAGCAGTCCCCAATATGAATGATGGGGTAAGTACGGAGGACAGTCAAAAGACGATGCGAACAGCAGAAACTTTCAAACGTCCAAAAGTAAAAAAACAAGCCAAAGATTGGACAGTGAAGAAAGAAGTTGTGACTGAAAGTTTGGAATCGACAGCAGGAGAGTCCTACCGGGCAGATTATGTCGTTCTGAATGGAAAACCAGTAGCTAACGAAGAGGAAGCTGTTGAATTGACATTAAAGTCATTGGGCTTGCTGGCAAATAATCTGGAAAATGGCGTAGATAAAGCAATGAATATAAAACAAATGTCGATAACGATTAACTAAAATAGCATGAAAGGTTTTTTAATAGCTTGCCTTTTACTTGTAGCAAGTATGGCAAACGCACAAATTTCTAAACTGGATAAACTGTTTGAACAGTACCAGGGGAAGAAAGGAGTGACAACACTTAAAATCGGAGCACCCATGTTTAAATTATTGGGTAATCTGAAAATAGATGATGACGATATGCAGACCATCACACCGCTGCTAAAGAACGTTAAATCTTTGCGTATGCTGATTGTTGAGGATGGTGAAGATAAAGCCTTAACAGGTATCATTCGAGGTGCAGTCTCCAATTTAAAATATGAAGAACTTATGTCGCTCAATAGTGAAGGTCAAGATATTCGATTCATGGTTGAAAATATGTCTGCAAATGCCGATATCCTGAACAATCTGTTGCTGACTATAAATGGAGATGGGCAAAATTTATTTATGATCCTTGATGGGGCCATCCCTTTGAAAGACGTGACTAGCCTGGTCAATGAGGGCAACAACAAAGTGAATAAGAACAAAACGGAGAACAACAAAAAGTAGAAAATTATGAAAAGATTACTAACCTTGTTGTGCCTAATTGGATTCCTTTTCTCCATGCAGTCGTGCATCGTAAAAAAAGCTTCCAATATGGATTTCGTTAGCAGATCAAATGTATCTGATGACGCGGAGATAGTTGCTATCAATTTGCCGATGTGGCTGACAAAACCCTTTATGAAGAAAGCCTTAAAGGATGAGAAGGATGAAGATGCCCGTGCAATGGCTGAAATTGTTAAGAAGTTAAAGAAGTTCAGAATGCTGACACTTTCAAATAATGATAAAACGAAAAATGCGCGGATCTTGGATGATTACCATAAGTTTTTAAAGAAAAACAAATTTGAGGAGCTTTTAGTGATCAACACCGATGGTCAGGAAATTTCGCTCAACGCCCGTATTGATAAGAATAATGTCATCCAACGAGTTTCTTTACTGGTCCATGATAATGAGGATGAAAGTGTATTTATGGATATCAAAGGTAAGTTTTCATTGGATGAACTTATTGCCGGACTAAATAAGATGAAATCGAAGGATAAGAAACTGGCCAGCAAACTTTAGTTGACGAATAAGCCTACTTCAAATAGACACGTTTAAATATATTCAAACAACGATGCCCTCTAGTAATACACTGAGGGCATCGTCGTAGATAATGTGATTTTTTATACGTTGAACACGATGTCTAAAGCATCGAAAATATGTTTTTTTGCCTGTTCAAGATCCGCAGCTGTATGTGCGTCAGAAACAAAACCGACTTCATAGCCGGATGGCCCAAAATAAATGCCGCGGTTCAACAACTCGCGGTGCATAATTTTATAAGATTCCATCGATTTAGGATCTATTTCACTCGCTTTTTTGATTTCTTTCTGTTCGGTGAATGCAAACCAAAAAATAGAAGCAACATGGAAAAGTTGAACTTGATATCCTTTCTCGGCGATATAAGCACGCATATCATTGACGAAAGCTTCTGTTTTGGCATTTAGATTTGTATAGAAATCCCGTTGAGAAAGGATTCCTAATGCCGCAATACCTGCAGCCATAGCAACTGGATTTCCGGATAAAGTTCCTGCTTGGTAAACTGCACCATCAGGAGATATACAAGCCATCAATTCTTTTGATGCACCATATGCGCCGACAGGCATTCCGCCGCCAATAATTTTGCCGTAGGTGATAATATCCGGTTGTACATCATAGTATGCTGAAGCTCCTTCAAAACCAATCCGAAACCCTGTGATTACCTCATCCATAATCAACATCGCTCCGTGTTCGCGCGTGATATTCCGCAAGAAGTGAACATAGTCTTTCGACTGTAATAATAAACCGTTGTTTGCGGGAATACCCTCAATGATGACAGCCGCAATTTGATCTTTAAATTCAGCAAAAGCAGCTTCTAAAGCTTCCTTATCATTCAATTCGATAACAATGGTTTCGTCTGCAAAGGCTTTAGGAACACCGGCAGAAGATGTTTCTCCAAAGGTAACCAATCCAGAGCCTGCTTTCACCAAAAGAGAATCTGAGTGCCCGTGATAACAGCCGTCAAATTTGATAATCTTATCACGTTTTGTATAGCCTCTAGCCAAGCGGATCGCAGACATGACAGCCTCAGTTCCGGAACTGACAAAACGGATTTTCTCAATAAATCGATTGTTTTCAATAATCAATTCAGCCAATTGGTTCTCCAATGCCGTCGGAGCGCCAAAGCTTAAGCCTTTGCCCAATTGCTCGGCGACAGCTTCGCGAACCTGATCATTGTTGTGCCCTAAAATTAATGGACCCCATGAACAACAAAAATCGATAAATTCATTCCCGTCAGCATCCCAAAGATGTGCTTTATCGCCACGTTCAATAAATAAAGGTGTGCCATATACGGATTTGAAAGCCCTAACAGGGGAATTGACGCCTCCAGGGAAATATTGTTTTGCTTTTTCAAATAACTCGGCAGATTTTGCTCTTGAAATATCAGGTGCTTGCATAGTCTATATATTTGTATGCGAAGTTATCTTTTTTTCGGAAGATAAGTCTCATAGAAACGTAAGGAATCTGGTATTGGCATAAAAAAGCAAAGCCCGGTATCCGGGCTTTGCTTTTTTATGTAAACGATTGCCAAAAATTGACACCTTTGATTGCTAAATAAAACCTTTTTCCAATACTTCTTTGGAGTGATAGGATAAGATTGCCGTAGCACCGGCACGTCTGAAGCTTAAAAGTGTTTCTAGAATAACACGTTCGTCTAACCAGCCGTTTTGAATAGCCGCCTTTAACATGGCATATTCTCCGCTGACATTATATACCGCAATTGGTAGATCAAAGTTGTCTGCAAGAAGTTTGACGATATCCAGGTAGGGAAGTCCAGGCTTTACCATCAGAAAATCCGCCCCTTCCTGTGCATCGAGCTGTGCTTCGATAAGCGCTTCTTTTGCATTGGCAGGATTCATTTGGTAGGTCTTTTTATCCCCATGTTTGGGCGCCGAGCCCAAAGCATCTCTAAAAGGGCCATAATAGGCCGAAGCATATTTTGCTGTATAGGACATCAAAGAAACATTGGTAAAACCATTATGGTCCAATAGTTCGCGGATGTAACCGATGCGGCCGTCCATCATATCAGATGGGGCTATGATATCTGCACCTGATTGTGCATGTGCTAAGGCCATTTTGCCCAACACCTCTAATGTCTCATCGTTTAGGATTTCACCATTTTCGACAATTCCATCGTGTCCGTCACTGCTGTAAGGGTCCATGGCAACATCCGTCACAATACAAGCCTCAGGAAAATGTTTTTTGACAGCTGCTATAGCACGTAAATATAAGCTTCCATCACGGTAGCTTTCCGTGGCGTACTTGTCTTTTAGTGACTCTTCAATATTAGGAAAAAGATCAAATGAGCGTAAGCCCAGTTTGAGACAGCTTTCCACTTCTTTTAATAGATTGTCTATCGAATAGCGATAGATGCCAGGCATCGATTTAACCTCAGTTTTTTGATTCTGCCCATCGACGATAAAAAGTGGGAAAATCAAATTTGACGCGTCTAAACGTGTCTCTTGAATCATGTCGCGAATCACGGCAGATTTACGATTTCTTCTCGGACGTTGTAACATTTTGTTGAATTATTTATGAACTAATACTCCAATCCAAAAACGGCTTCGGAAAGACCGATTTCATCTGGAGAATAAGGTAGGGTATAAGGCACATTCATTTCATCAAATTTTGCACCGGTAGAACGGCCGATGCAGATTACTTTCTGACCCGGTTCCAGCAGGTTGTCCGCAAAATAAGCTTCCACATTGCTAGGACTGGTAAAGACCAAAACCTCCGCATTGGACGGATCAACATTTTCTTCTAAGACCGTTTCATAGACTGGGATATTAATGATTTTTGTTTCCGGACTCAACGCTTTTTGGATGGTCTCCAACGATTCTTTTGCACGTGGAATAAGTACAGTACCACCATTGGCCAGTTCCGCAAATTTCTTCGCAATCTCCTCCATGTTAATCCCCTCACTGTCGCCAGAAAAATCGGCAACGCGATCATATTTGCGCAAAATTTCTTCTGAGCCACGTCCAATAACACCTATTTTGGTCTTTTTGCTCAAACGAGGTTCTAAATTGAAAAAGTGTTCAATACCATTTTTGCTTGAAAATATAATCCAATCCACATGTTTCAGAATGAAAGGATCCAATTTATTGATGATAGGGAATATTTTAATCAAAGAGCGGCCTTCAATACTGATGTTATGTTTGGCCATAGCTCTTGCGAAATAGGAATTTTCATCTACCTCTCTTGAAATAAATACAGATTGTGGTAGTTTTCTATCTTTTGCATACTTGCTGAAAATACGCTCTGCTAAACGTGTTGTATCGGTGTCTCTGAGATATACACGGTCGGGGAAATCCTCACTTGTTTCTGCGATAGAAGCCCAAGCTTCATATTCATCACCACTTTTACGGCAATAACAACCAAGTGGGGCATGACAACCCGCGTCAAATTTATTTAATACCAAACGTTCGACAGCAATTGTTTTTGCTACTTCTTCATTATTTAGCGGTTGTAATGCATCAAAAAGTTCCTTGTCAAGTTCACGGATCTGAATAGCCAATACACCTTGTGCCGGAGCAGGGATAATTTCAACAGGAGGAATTTCTTCAACATGAAAATCTGTAATATCCATCTCAATCCGGGCAATACCGGCTTTCGCTAGCACAATTGCATCATATTGCTCATCGCGCAGTTTCTGCATTCTGGTCTGCAGATTACCACGGAGATCATCAAACTCCAGATCAGGACGTAGTGCAGAGATCTGCGCTTTTCTACGGTTGGATGATGTGCCGACAGTCGCATTGTGCTTTAACGATAAACGCTTTTTGATGTCCACACAGTCTTTGTGGATAATTAATAATTCAGCTGGATCTTCGCGCTCTGAAACAGCAGCAATGATCAATCCGGGAGGATTGACCGTAGGTAAATCTTTATGTGAGTGTACCGCTAAATCGATGGTTCCGTTCAGAAGTTCTTCTTCAAGTTCTTTGGTGAAAAATCCTTTGCCTTCCAATTTATCCAAACGGAGGTGCTGAATGATGTCACCCTGCGTTTTAATGACTTTTAATTCTGCTTCAATTCCGATTTCTGCCAATCGATCTTTTACAAAATTTGCCTGCCACATGGCAAGAACGCTTCCCCGGGTACCAATAATTAGTTTTCTATTCACGTTAATTTTACTTTACCTATTAAAACAATCACAAAGATGTTCCCCTGGTAGCTACCTATTCACCTAGCACAGCATGTGTTTTGATTCAATTAAGCCCCGGAAATGAACAATTTTGGAAAAATGTGTCTAATACCATTTATCGAAGCAAAAATAAATAAATAGAAGGAATATGTTGACACGTTACTGTCATTATATGTCAGGAAATAATTGATAAACTGAAATTTAAAAGAAACAGTCAAAGCATATACTCCATGCGATGAACCGAGGCATTCAACAACTAGAGAACACTTTAGCACAAACCCAGGGGCGGCAACAAAAAGAATAGGATATCATTGCACCAAGAGCAATTTTGGTGTTAGTTTTTCTCCGTTTCAGGAGTCTTGACTAGAATTTCTTTTGCCATAACCATAGGAACTTTGATGTATTTCTTTTCCATATAGTTGATGACTTTTTCCAGTACCTCTCTCGCCTCAGGAGTCAGGGCTTGAACTTCTTGGGCAAAAACCTCGTTTAAGGCGAAGGATTTAATTTCTTTAATCTTTTCGGGAACCTCGCGCATAGCAACCTCTACACGTCTTTGTTTGATTAAAGGTAAAAATTCTTGGATATTGTCCTGAATGATCTTTTCAGCACTCTCCAATTCATTATAACGCTCTTGGATGTTTTTTTCTGCAATAGCCTGCAGGCTACTTACTTCGATATAATGAACCGGATTATTTTTGAGAACTTCAGCATCAATATCATTCGGAACAGCCAGGTCAATGATAATTTTCTTGTCAGTCTCTCCATTGAGCAAAGACTGATAAAGTGTATTATCAATAATTGAGGTTGGCGCACCCGTACACGTAATTAGCATATCAAAACCTTCTTTGTACTGATCGATTTTAGCCAAGGGGTAAGCTTCAGCGTTTAATTCTTCAGCTAAGGCCTTTGCATTCTCAAGAGTGCGGTTAAAAATGACAAACTTGGCTTTTTGGTTCTTTTGGAAATATTTCGCTAAATTTTGATTGGTTTCTCCAGAACCAATGATTAAGATTCTAGGATTTTCAACCAGTTTTAATTCACGTAATTTCCGGTAAGCAAGCGATACAACTGAAATTGGATTCCGGGAAATTTTAGTATAGGTATATACCTCTTTGGCTGTTTTTACAAGTCGATCCATCATCAGGCGTAGAAAATCTCCGGTAAAACCAGCTTCCCGACAACGATCGTAAGCACGGCGTACCTGTGCCAAAATTTCTTTTTCACCGACAACAAGACTTTCAAGCGAGCAGGACATTCGAAGTAGGTGATTTAAGGCATCCATACCCTCGTATTTGTTAACCTGTCCTAAATAACATTGAAGTCTTTCCTGGGGTACACAGAAGTTTAGTTTCCCCATAAAGTCAGCTATGAATTCGTGCGTCAATTCATGAGCACCATAAAATACAAACTCTACCCGGTTACAAGTACCAATATAAAAGATCTCCGGAATATCCAGGCTATGCTTTAGATTGATGAGACGACTTTCTAAATCCTCATTGCAGATCACTAGATTACCTAGATCCTTTAATTCGACATGTTTATGAGTAAACGCTAATACTTTAAGATTTTTCAAAGCTCTAATCCCTCGCTTATATTTAACGGTACAAATGTAGCTTAAAAGCTTTGTGCTTGTGTCAAAAATCTGTC
>JAIRVH010000076.1 GCA_031253985.1 Sphingobacterium sp. | reverse complement strand
GGCAAAAGCTATCAAGAGATTGCCGAAGAAATGGGGATTTCTATTGCTACAGTTCGCGATCATATTGTCAAAGCAAATAAGTTTATCCGAAGTGGCGCATTGCAGGATAGTGGATTTTCAGCCCTCCTGCTGACGCTGTTTCTATTTTCTGCTCATTAATTTTTTTCAGAGCAGACCTTTTTTTATTGCGGTGTGTATTTACCTTAAAAATACATTGCAGTGGATATTAATAAATCTAAAATAGACCAATTACTTCAAAAATATAAAGAGGGGAACTGCTCGCTGGAGGAGATCGAATGGCTGCGGCAAGAGTTCTCTGCTACTGATCGCAGTGATCAGGACGCCATCGACATAGCCTTAGTTGCTAGTTTACTACAGCCCTCGTCTGCAGCGGAGATGAGTGAATCCAGACAGAAAATAACACTCGAAAATATCAAAAAGCAAATTCGGCAAGATACAGAAGGTGTCAATGGATTGTCGGAAGAGGGAGAGCACGATATTGCTCCAATCCAAAAGAAACCCAAGTTTTCAATAGTCTGGCCTTATTGGGCAGCTGCCTGCTTGCTTATTTTTGTTTGTTCAATGATGTACATTTGGCAACAAAAGACAAGCAACCCACGGGGCCCTATGGACCTGACAGGGATTCAAGATACGTTGCGGGATGCTGTACAACCGGGGGGAAATAGCGCAACACTTCGTTTGGCGGATGGTACCCTTTTACAACTCAAGAAACATGCGTCTGGGATTGTGATGGGCGATCATATTACTTATGAAAATGGGGAATCTGTCGGTACTACCATATATGATAAACAAGGTACGGGAGTTGATCCAAGTAAGGTACTGTTGGAGTTGACCACTCCCTTAGGTGGAATGTATCAAATTACCTTGCCCGACGGGACAAAAGTATGGCTCAATGCGGCCTCTTCCCTGAAATATCCGATGAGTTTTGCCAAAAATGAACGAAAGGTTACCCTAGTGGGTGAAGCTTTTTTTGAGGTGACCAAAGATCGTACACGTCCTTTTAAAGTGCTGAGTAAAGGGCAAGAAATTGAGGTGCTTGGAACCGAATTTAATGTAAATGCTTATCCTGAAAATGAAAGTATTAAGACAACCTTGATAACAGGAAAGGTTAAATTATCAAACGATAATCATGCTTTGCCGCCGATGTACTTAAAGCCCGGGCAGCAATCTATAAATACCGATGGCAGAGACATCCACATTGCCAATGTGGATGTAGCTCCTTATATAGCGTGGAAGGAGGGACTGTTTTATTTCGACGAAACACCGATTTCGGATGCACTTCGGCAGATTGGCCGATGGTATAATGTCGAAGTGAGATACAAGGCCAACCTCCCACAGACTCATTTTTATGGTCGTATTAAACGGAGCAAACCACTCCGGGAAGTACTTGAAGTCTTGGAAGAAAGTGGTCTTCGTTTTGAATTAAGCAAGGACCAGGGAAATACCATTTTATTCGTAATACCACAAAAATAATAATAACCCTAAAAAATTGATGAAAAGAGACCTGATTATAGATTCCACTTAAGCTGGATAGCGGGTATAGGTAAGACAAAAAAGGCAGTGCTGGGGGGCACTGCCTCGAATTGGCTGCATATACTTACAAGTGTTGCCCGAGGGCAAATTTTTGATAACCATTTATAAATAATACAAACCGTACAAACATATGATTTTTTATCCATTTGTTAGGCTACACCCGTGGAGTTTAACTTTACGAAGTATACTGATTATGAAATTGATCGTACTCATTTCTTTACTGACAGCGATGCAGCTGTTTGCAGAAGGAAATGCACAGACCATAAATCTAACCGCGAAGCATGTGACTTTAAACGAAGTTATGCGTGATCTCCAAAAACAGACTGGGATCAATTTTTTCTTAAATGGCAAGTCGTTGGCGCAAACCCGTTTGTCTGTCAACATACAACATGCCAAATTGGAAGCAGCATTAGATGCAATTGTCGCACCGTTGGATCTGGACTGGGTTAAAAAAGATGAAGTGATCGTGATAAAGCCCAAAAGAAATCCGCTAAATCCTGATCGCAAAGAAGAATTGCAGCGGAGTATCGGCGGCAAGGTCGTCAATGACAAAGGACAGGCCCTTGTAGGAACAACCGTTACAGTGAAAGGAACAAACATTTCCACGGTTACGGATCAAGATGGAAGGTTTACGATTCAGTTGCCTGTTGCTAACGGTACCTTGATATTTTCGAATATAGGCTATCAAAGTTTAGAAAAAAGTATCACTGGCAACGAAGAATTGAGTATTGTGCTTCAAGAGGTAGTAAGTGGTCTGGATGAGGTGGTTGTTGTCGGCTATGGTAGCCAGAAACGAGCAAATGTGATTGGTGCCGTATCAACTGTGAGCGGAAGCTCATTGGAAAATCGGTCCACGTCTACATTAACATCTTCCTTAGCAGGGCTTGCAGCAGGAGTTAATGTGCAGACCTCAACGGGAAAACCTGGAGCTGATGGCGCTAATATACTTATCCGTGGAAAGGGAACCTTGAACAATACATCACCTTTAGTCGT
>JAIRVH010000072.1 GCA_031253985.1 Sphingobacterium sp. | reverse complement strand
AAACGAAATATTTAAAATTTTCATAATATGTGTGGAATTATTGGCGCTTTTGAATTAAAGCAACCTGCAAGCTCATTGAGATCTCAAGTATTAGAAATGTCAAAACGTATTCGTCACCGCGGTCCTGACTGGTCGGGCATATTTACGGGAGACAAAGCTTTATTGGCACACGAGAGATTAGCTATCGTTGATCCCAAATCGGGAAGTCAACCTTTGTACAGTCCGGATGGAAAAGTTGTACTAGCGGTTAATGGCGAAATCTATAACCACCATGAATTAAGAAATAGTCTTCCTGATTATGAATTTTCGACACAAAGTGATTCGGAAGTTGTGTTGGCTTTATATTTGGCGAAAGGTCCCTCATTTGTTGATGAATTAAATGGCATTTTTGGTTTTGCACTATATGATTCACGTGACGATTCCTTTTTTGTTGCGCGTGACCATATGGGCATTATCCCCTTATATTATGGAAAGGATGAACAAGGACAATTATTTGTTGCGTCGGAATTAAAATCATTGGAAGGTTTCTGTGAGACGATCGAACAATTTCCTCCAGGACATTATCTTTATAGCAAAACGGGGACAGTACCGCAGCGCTGGTACCAACGCGACTGGGAAAGTTATGATGCCGTCAAAGATAAGGAGACCGATATCGCTGTTTTACGTAAAGCATTAGAAGATGCTGTGCACCGCCAGTTGATGTCGGACGTTCCTTATGGTGTGCTTCTGTCTGGAGGATTGGATTCATCCGTTATTGCTGCGGTAACGAAGAAGTTTGCCTCTAAGCGGATTGAAAGCGACGACCAGGAAGAAGCATGGTATCCTCAGCTGCATTCCTTTGCGGTGGGGCTGAAAGGTGCACCTGATTTAATTGCCGCACAGAAAGCTGCAGATCATATCGGAACGATACATCATGAGATCAACTTTACCATTCAAGAAGGATTGGATGCGATCCGTGACGTGATCTATCATTTGGAGACTTATGACGTCACTACAGTACGTGCTTCAACACCGATGTATCTATTAGCACGTGTGATTAAATCGATGGGCATCAAAATGGTGTTGTCGGGTGAAGGTTCGGACGAACTTTTCGGAGGTTATCTTTATTTCCATAAAGCGCCCAATGCACAGGAATTTCATGAAGAAACGGTACGTAAGCTGAAAAAGCTTTACCTCTACGATTGTCTGCGGGCAAATAAATCACTCGCAGCCTGGGGAGTAGAAGGGCGGGTGCCTTTCTTGGACAAAGAATTTATGGATATTGCCATGCGTATCAACCCTTCGGATAAAATGATCCGCGACGGAAGAATGGAAAAATGGGTGGTACGTAAAGCTTTTGAGGACTATCTGCCAGAAAGTATTGCATGGCGCCAGAAAGAGCAATTTTCGGATGGTGTGGGCTACAGCTGGATCGACACGCTGAAAGAGCAGGCAGAAAGCAAAGTGTCCGACCAGGAATTTGCTGAGGCCTCGGTTCGATTCCCGATCAACACGCCGAAAAATAAAGAAGAATTTTTATATCGGACAATTTTTGAGTCACATTTCCCTTCAGCAGCAGCAGCGCAAACTGTTCCTTCGGTAAAATCTGTTGCATGCAGTACGCCAGAGGCCTTGGCCTGGGATGCTTCTTTCCAGAATCTGAACGATCCATCTGGAAGAGCTGTAGCCTCAGTCCACCAAGAGAGCTACGAAAAATCCAAAGTGGAAGCAGTGTAACTAATCAACCATCATATCTATATTTAGTAAAGCCCAGGAAGATTCTTCCCGGGCTTTTTTATGTTTTTTCTTTAAGCTTTTAGCGAAATAGGGATAACTAATTTGAGGAGAATGAAAATGAATGTGTTTTTTTAAATATTCTTTAGTAATTTTCGGGAAAACCAATCACCAGGAACTTTGAGTTTCTAAATTAACTATAGGAGGTCAAAGCAGTTTATTGTCCCTAGTCTTCTTTTAGGCGATGAATTGAATACACGAAGGAGTAGATCGCAATTGTGGTGTTAGCTTGGTTAACGGATAATTATAAAATAAATAATGATATACATGAATATAGGTTCAATGAAACAGCGTAAGATGAAATCTTTGGGACTTGCATTGCTATTATTCGGAACGGGGAGTGTATTTGCTCAAAATAAAGAAGCAATGGTCACCTCGATTGTTCAGGAAGCAAATGCAAATTCACAATTGGAAAAATATGCATTTGAGCTGATTGATATGATCGGTCCCCGTCTTGTCGGAAGTCCACAGATGCAGCAGGCGCATGATTGGGTGGTTAAAAATTATAGTGCACTTGGAGCTGAAGCACGTAATGAAGCGTATGGTGAGTGGCGTTCATGGGAACGGGGGACTTCACAGGTGACGATGACCTATCCGAGAATTAAATCTTTAGAAGGTACACAATTGGCGTTCAGTCCTACGACAAAGGAGAAGGGGATAGAAGCAGAGGTAGTGGCTATGCCGCTGTTTGGTTCCCAGTCCGATTTTCAGTCTTGGCTTAAAACGGTAAAAGGGAAGATTGTCCTGATCGGAATGAATCCCATATCGGGAAGGTCAGATGCCAATTGGAAGGAGTCTGCTTCTGTCAAGGGCTATGAAAAATATCAATCCTTAAAAAATGATCAGTTAAAAAAATGGGAGAGTAGCATGTCCTATACGGGAAGCACCCGCCGGACACTGCCTTTGGCGCTGGAAAATGCAGGGGCCGTTGGCGTAATTGATTCATATTGGACCGAATTGCCGGGTGTTACGCGGATATTTGACGCAAAGTCCAAAAAGATTCCGGTATTTAATGTCGGATTGGAGGACTACGGATTATTATACCGCATGGCAGAGCATGGCATCAAACCACGGGTATCCCTACAGGGAAATTCAAAAGAGCTGGGAACATCAAAAACATACAATAGTATTGCGGAGATCAAAGGCAAGGAGAAACCAAATGAATATGTCGTACTTTCGGCACATCTGGATTCTTGGGATGGCGCTTCGGGTGCTACTGATAATGCGACGGGGGTGATTACGATGATGGAGGCTGTCCGTATTTTAAGAAAGGTTTATCCAGAAAATAAAAGAACCATTTTAGTCGGGAACTGGGGAAGTGAAGAACAGGGGCTGAATGGCTCTTCTGCATTTGTGGAAGATCATCCTGAGATTGCCAAGAATATACAGGTGGTGTGGAATCAGGATAACGGAACAGGTCGAATTGTTCGGATAGGGGGCAGTGGCTTTGAAAAATCGTACGAATATATCAGCCGTTGGCTGCAATATTTGCCTGAAGATTTTCGCAATGAAATTCAGACCAGTTTTCCGGGAATGCCGGGAACAGGCGGGAGTGATCATTCTTCTTTTGTTCAAAAGGGAATCCCTGCTTTCGGTCTTTCTTCCACTTCTTGGGACTACGGTAAAGTGACCTGGCACACCAATCGGGATACCTATGATAAGATTGTCTTTGATGAGGTGAAGCAAAACGCCATTATTGTGGCGATTTTGACCTATCTCGCTTGTGAAGAGCCGGCTTTGGTTTCACGGGAAAAAATCGTATTGCCCATTGATAAAGAAGGTAAGCCGATGATCTGGCCAACAAATCTTCAATCGAAAAGAACCAGCGGCAATTAGTTAGCAATTAGTTATGAAACAACTCATCTTCGTCTATCTGTTTCTCGTATGTGGTCTTTTTTCTTTTGGACAGGTTTCCTTTAACAATTTGGAAAAGTACAAGACCGAGTGGGTGATCCTTCGTGACAATGACCTGTCTTTAGTGGGGATACGTAGTTTCACGTCGAATGCTATAAAGTATTATTTGGCGGTAGATCCTACTACGCTGCAAACGCGTGTAGTAGGTGACCGGTCTGTCCAGGTTGTCAGCAAAGATGCTGCTCAAGTTGCTAAAAGTCTGCATGGTTCGGTCTATGAAAGTTCTTTCTCCCTGGTCAGGAAAACGGAGAATAATTTGCAGGATGCTGGTTTGAATTTTAGACTTCCCAAAGAAGCAGGTATTAATCTGACCATTGATTTATGCCCTTCCCATAAACCTTTGGACAAAGTTATTTTTGAAGACCTCATCCTTGCATTTAAGGGAGTCGATAGTTCCTTGCCATTGGCTGTTTCTGTTTCGGGTAAATGGATGTTGAACCATGCAGCAGATTTAGAATGGCTTAAGTCATTGGATGCAAAAGGGGTGAAGATTACCTGGATCAATCACACATATGACCATATTTTTAATAATAGCCCACTAACGTCCAACTTCCTGCTCTCTAAAAATACCGATCTGCGCTATGAAGTGCTGGAAAATGAGAAACTGATGCTCAGGAATGGTCTTATACCTTCGGTATTTTTTCGTTGCCCGGGCTTGGTTTCCGATCGGAGTATCATCGAACGGCTGTTGTCTTATGGTCTTATTGCGGTTGGTTCAGATGCTTGGCTGGCTAAAGGGCAGCAGGCCAAAAATGGAAGTATTGTTCTCATACATGGTAACGGAAATGAGGAGCTTGGGGTACATGACTTTATCAAATTGCTACAGACGGAATCGCAAGCAATAAAAACAAAACATTGGACATTGTATAGTTTATCTGCGGGCTTGGATGAGTATTAGCCATTGCATGATTATTCCGACGGATTTTAGGTGAAATGCAAAAAGGCCAATCAGTTGATAGGCCTTTTTGCTGGATTAAAATTTGTGAATCTTCTTGACTTTTAAATATTAAGAAGGATTTTTGAGATGCTGATTAAAGTAATCTGCAATTTTTTCGTACATGTGGATACGGTCTTTACCCATTACATTGTGTTCATGGGTAGGATAGAGGAAGTAATCTACCTGCTTGCCGGCTTTGATACATGCTTCTAAAAATTCCATGCTATTTTGCTGTACAACGACCGGGTCCTGTGCGCCGTGGATGATCAATAATCGTCCTTTCAGCTGATCGGCTTTATTAAGCAAAGATGTTAATTTATAACCTTCTGGATTTTCCTGCGGTGTATCCATGTAGCGTTCTCCATACATAACCTCGTAAAATTTCCAGTCGATTACAGGGCCTCCGGCAACGGCAGCTTTGAAGATGTCGTTGTGGTGCAACATGAACGAAGTCGTCATAAAACCGCCAAAACTCCAGCCGAAAATTCCCATGCGCTGTTGGTCAACAAAGGCTTTTGATTTAAGGTATTCAATCCCTTTCAGCTGATCGGCCATTTCATTTTGACCAAGGTTGCGGTGTGTGGCAGTGTAGAAATCACGGCCTCTGTAGTTTGTGCCTCGATTGTCCATCGTAAAGACAATATAACCCTGTTGAGCCATGTACATATCAAAATAACCTGCTCCCCCTAGCCATTTATTGGAAACGAGCTGCGAATGTGATCCGCCATATAGGTAGTACATGACCGGATATTTTTTTGCAGGATCAAAATCGTTTGGATAAATGATACGTCCTGTTAATGGGTATTTCCCATCCGCGGATGTCAATTGTATAAATTCGATTTTAGGATTATTAATTTTTCCGGAAAAAGGGTTTTCTGCATTCACTAAAGTTGTTTCCTGAGCAGATTTAACTTCCTTGATCTGAATTTTATTCGGTGTTTTTAAGTTGCTATATTGATCATAGATATATTTGCCATCGTCACTTAAAGAAGCATGGTGCATACCCGATTCATTGGTTAATTGAGCCGTTTTTCCTGATTTTAGATCGACTTCGAATAACTGGCGATCCAAACCATTATTGGTTACGCCGGTATAACTTACTTTGTTGCCATCGGCCGAGAAGTCGAGCAATGTTTCCATGACGACATCCTTATAGCCTAATTTTTTAATCAGATTGCCCTCGGTATTGTAAAGGTAAAGCTGATTGTAGCCGTCTTTATCGGATTGATAAAGGAATTGATCCGGTTTGTTTGGCAAAAATGTCAACGGGTTTTCAGGTTCCACCCAGGTTGTTGCAGTTTCTTCAAATAATGTTTTGACTAAGGAACCGTTTTCAGCATTGTATTTGTTGACTTTAAGGTCATTTTGACCACGGTTGAGGAGTCCGACGTAAATGTATTTTCCAGATGGATCCCAGGTAACCATGGTTAAATATTGCTCCGAATGCTCGCCGGTCTGAAGGGTTACTTTTTGTCCGGTCGTGGTATGGTAAACGACCAAAGAAACTTCTTCTGACTTTTGGCCTGTCATCGGATATTTTATCCATTTGATGTCGGCGATTTTTGAACTCCATTGCGGCAATGGATAGTTGGCAACCATCGTTTCATCTTTACGGTAGTAAAGTAGTTTGTCATTTTGATTGTTCCACCACATTCCTTTTTTGATGCCAAATTCCTGACGGTGAGTATAATCGCTTCCATTGACAATTCCTTTGTCGGTGTCGTTCGTGACAGGAGTAATTTTGCCGCCCTTGTCGACAATCACAATGTTATTGTCGACTAAATAGGCGATTTTTGAAAGATCAGCGCTTAACTCGCGGTTAGCTCCTTTGTTGTCATTGCCAATAAAGCTTTCAATATTTTTTGATTGAATGTTGTAAGCTACTGAATAGGTTTTATCTTTTCCATCGACCTGGAGTAATAAGGAGTTTCCGTCACGCCATTTATAGTCATAGGGAAATTGTCGCAGATTGAAAGTTTCATTCGGGATGGCCGCTTTTAATGCTGTTTCGAGATCTGCTTTAGTGACCAGATTCGTTTCATTCCAGTTGCCAGCGGCACTTTTGGATAGCAGATTCTGATACGATTTATCGAGATAGGAGAAGCTGTTGGATTTTGGTATCCACGATGCTCCAGCTATCGATGCCGGTGCATAGGTGCGGGGGCCAAAGACGGTTTCTTCTAAATTAAGGTTGCGTTGTGCATAGCTGCTGATGGAGCTTGCCAACAAGAAGAATAGCGCAATTCTTTTCATTAAACTTTAATATTGTGTGAATGTGTTTATACTCAACGGCATAATTGAGCCTGTTATCCGGTTAATTGCGCTTCATTGATCTACCCAGCTTGAGCTTAGCAGCCTGCTGCGGTAGGAAATTATGGGCGCAAAGAGCTCATTACATTCCGTTTGTTTTTAATTTTATAGGGCTAAATTAGGGAAATAGCCCTATAAAACCTAGTACAGAATTGTTGCTTTTCTAACTAAAATTGCTTGCTGTAAACCTATAGTTTACGTAGCCAGATATTTCTGAACTGCACCAGATCACCGTGATCTTGCAGTATAATTGGACCTGGGCCATGGCTTATTTGCTTTGGCAGCCCGATGTATTCTGTTGTACCTTCTATTTGGGTGTTGTTTTGTACAACGACTCCATTATGTAAGACCGTTACCGTTCCTTTGCTGGTCAATATTCCGTCTTTATTGAATTGGGGAGCCTTGTAAATGATATCATAGACGTGCCATTTGTCCGGAGCAATTACTTGCGCCAGCGGTGGACGTTGTTTGTAAAGACTGCCTGCGCCGCCATTGACATAGGTTGGGTTGTTATTGTTGTCCAGTACTTGAATTTCATAAAGTCCCTGCAAGAAAATTCCGCTATTGCCTCGGCCCTGGCCCTCGCCTTTGATTACTTCGGGGCTTTTCCACTCCACATGTAACTGGAAATCTGTAAAATTTTCGGTGGTTTCAATAGCTCCAGCGCCAGGTTTCACTTCGAGTACGTTGTTGGCGACAGTCCAGCTTGCTTTCCCTTTTTCGCTTTTCCATTTGCTGAGGTCCTTGCCGTCAAAAAGGACAATAGCATCGCTTGGAATACCATGATTGATCGTTAATGTCGGTGGCACCGGACTATAATATTCGGTGTCGCTGGGTTTCATATTTGTTTGGGCCTGTAATGCAGTGGCACCAAATAAGAGCGTCGTTGCTATCGCTGATGATAAAGAAAAGTTCATCTGTTGGGTTTTTGGTATGCCTAAATATACAAATAATCCCACTTGTTTGGAACAATTTCGTTAGGTTTGTGCATGGCAACCATTTTACAGACAGTATCGCTGAAAGAAGCAAGGTTCTATGCACCTATAGGTTACTATGAAGAAGAACATGTACTTGGCAATGAGTTTTTTGTTTCTGTTGACGTATGTTTTCCATTTTTGAATGCAGAAACGGAGAACTTAAAAAATACACTCAATTACGAGGAGCTTTACCAGATTACCGCCGGCGTTATGCAGCCCAAACGCAAGCTGCTGGAATCTGCAGCTGCAGAAATACTGGATCAGATTAGGGAAAAGGTTACACATGCGGTAACAATTGAGGTTGTGATACGTAAATCGAATCCGCCTTTCGGAGGAGATCTTTCCTGCTCCCAGGTTAGCCTCAAATATTTTAAGGATTAAAACTAAACTGGACCAGCTGTATATCGAACCGAAGACCTAGGTTTGCAGCCGGTTACCTGATAGTCTTAAATGAACATTATGAATATTTACGATCTTGTCATTGCTGATAAGGAAAAGATAGCCTTGGAAGACGTTTTCTTAGAAGAAGAAAGCCGTCAGAAACTCCGTCAGCTGATTAAAGAACATCGTTATATAAAAGAGCTTTCACAATACGGTCTGCCAGTCAGTAATAAGATTTTACTGCACGGTTATTCGGGCTGCGGTAAGACAACCACGGCAAAAGCCCTGGCAACAGCACTGGAGAAACCAATTTATGTGTTGAATCTGAGCAATCTTATTTCTTCGCGTATTGGGGAAACTTCGCAGCATATTAAACAGGTTTTTGATAAGGCTGGGCGTGAAAAAGCGGTCCTATTTTTAGACGAATTCGATCAGATCGGAAAAGCGCGGATCAGTGAGGAGAAAGATGTGGGAGAGATGCGGCGTCTCGTGAACACTATTATCCAGTTGATCGATTATTTTCCGGCTGAGGCCGTGTTGATTGCAGCAACCAATCATCCCGAAATATTGGATACAGCCGTTATCCGGCGTTTTCAGCTTCGTCTAGCTTTTGAGTTACCAACAGCGATACAGCTGGATGCTTACTATGATAAACTATTTAGACCATTTCCGCATTATTCAGATGGTGTTCCACGACGCTATGGGATATCCTATGCGGAAGCCAAGGACTATATTTATGATGCCGTCAAATCCTTATTGATTGCTACGTTGGAACAACATCAATCTTAGCGATTTTTTTTGAATCGTTGTTATAGAATTAGCAGGGCGCAATATCTTTAGGAATCCGATGAGGACTTGGTTTCCTATGGTCTATGAATGAGATTCGTTTTACAGCTTTTATAAGGTCTTTATAAAAAATTAACAGTTTTTTATAAACCGTTTTGCCTCTTGCACGTTAATCTGTGTAAGGAGCTGTTTTTGTGGTTAATAGAGGCTGAAAGATGACGAATAGGTCATCTAGTTGTTGCAAAACAGTTTGTATTTAAGTCAAAATGGCATTTATTTTTGTTTTAAAGTGACATTTTGTCTTTCAAATCGGGGTGGTACGCTAATTGAATATCACTTTTCAAATAATTAGAACAAAATAGCTTAACAACAATAAAACAAAAAATTAGGAGGACAAAAAATGGCATTAATTAAATTCCCTACAAAAAGTTTAAATACTGATGCAGTAAATCCATTTGTAAACACTGTATTCGACAATTTATTCAATGATAACTTTATCTCAGATCGTTTGGTATCCCGTGTACCTGCGGTAAATATATCAGAATCCGAAAAATCATTTAAAATTGAGCTGGCTGCGCCAGGATTAGATAAATCTGACTTTAAGATCAATGTAGATAAAAATCTAATTACGATTTCAGCTGAGAAAAAAGAGGAAACTGTTAGTGAAGAAAAATTATACAGCAAAAAAGAATTCAATTATTCTTCGTTCTCACGGTCGTTTACGTTACCAGAGACGGTAGACTACAGCAATATCGAAGCTGCCTATGAAGGTGGGCTATTGGTTTTGACTGTTGGCAAGAAAGAAGATGCTATCATCGCAAAGCGTTTGATTGAAGTTAAATAATCCAGCAGCATACAACAAGAAATAGTTCATTTTGGAAATGACCAAAGATGACTAAAAGACAATAGTTTTTAGGTTTAGTTTATGTTTTAATCCCTCAGAGCTCTGTTTGTGTTCCGAGGGATTTTTCATTTACAATGATGGTCTGCTTGTCTTGAATAGCTTATTCGGTTTCCTCATAATTTGCAGCGCGAGGAATTCTGGCGAGATAAGGCTCCATCTCTTCTGGCAATTTCGTTAATTTTCGTTTTTGGAGGTCCAGCCAGGCGCCATCGACATTAACTGTACAGCACAATACACCGTCTTGGCGAAAAACCTGATGAACAAATGAAAAACGGCTATTGGTTTTGTTGTACTTTGTCAGTTCTACTTTTACCTGTACATATTCATCCAAATGTACTTCTTTACAATAAATCAGTTCCTCCCTGAATAAAATCGGACCGATATGATATTCGGCAAATTTATCCAGTGAAAAACCCATTTTGTTCAACATATTACTACGGGCCTGTGCGCAGATATCAGCGTAAGCGGAATGCCGCATATGTCTATTTGCATCGATCTGTGCCCATATAATCTGACCTTGATAAAATATATTTTCCATAATCTTCAGCGATTAGCCTCTTTTTTAATAACAATTTACATATTTTTAAATAAAGCTGTAACACTTTGTTTGTTTGCTATACTTATTACCTAAATATATTTAAAGAAAAATCGCTAGGTGAACC
>JAIRVH010000218.1 GCA_031253985.1 Sphingobacterium sp. | reverse complement strand
CGCTTTGCCTGTTAAATCACAAATTCTTGACATGATATTATTTTTTTGTTGTCTTTATTACAATATGTTAATCCTTTGCACTCTCTGCAAAGAGTTTGCAAATATCTATATTTTTTTTTAGATAAGCAACAAGATTATGGGAATTATTTTTAAAAATAGTTCTTCACAGGAATGGTAATGGCAAAAATAAAGGATTTTATTGTATTATATTTGCTTTGTAAAGAAAAATAGTTTTCAACAATTCACATTTATGAACAAATATCTTCGCAAGGGTCTAAGGGAAATAATCATCGGTGTTCTACTGGTCATCTTGGGATATTACCTTATGGAACAGCGTTCTAATTGGTATAAACTCGCTATGCTTGCCGGGGTCACCGTATTTAGCATCGGCTTCCTTACGTTAATCTATCGGATGATTCGCAAAGTAGACCGAAATGCGATTATTGAGATGCGTGAAGAAGCTCATAAAAAAGAAAAAAAAGGGGATGCTGAATAAAACTAGAGGTATAGTCTTAAAAACGACCAACTATTCGGAAAGTAGTCTTGTTGCCCAGATATATACAGAAGTATTTGGTATGCAGTCCTACCTGATTGCTGGCGCAAGGAAGCCCAAAGCGAAGATCAAGGCCAACATTCTCCAACCGTTACATTTACTGGAAATTGTCGCCACACACAAAGACAATGGTTCGCTGCAGCGGATTTCTGAAGCTCGTCAAGTCCCTGTTTTACAAGAAATCCCTTATGATATCGTCAAAAGCTCGCTCGCTCTTTTTCTGAATGAAATACTCTATAAAATTCTGAAGGAACAAGAAACCGACAGCTACCTTTTTGAATTTATTCATCACTCTATTTGCTGGTTGGATGAAACTCATTTAAATCTAGCCAATTTTCATCTCGTCTTCTTAATCAAACTGACACGTTTTCTTGGCTTCTACCCTGCTGAATCAAAACAGCTCCTTCCTTATTTTAATCTGCATGAAGCTACATTCTCCAACAGTCTTCCTGAACATCCGCTGGTATTGCAAGAACCGCATACTTCAATTTTCAGAAATTTAATCGAATCGGAGTATTCAAATTGCGACCGGATCAAAATGACCAGTTCAGACCGGCAGTTCTTATTGGAAAAGGTGTTAGACTTCTATCGACTCCATCGCACAAATTTTAAAGAAATAAAATCGCTCTATATACTCGAAGAGATTTTTAGGTAAGACACGAACAACTTGTTCCCGTTAGAAAGCTAATTCTATTCGACCGTCAAATGCCAAAAAGCGGATGACCGAAGCGCAAAATGAATTTATATCCCCCCGCTCAAATCCAGCAACCGTAGCTGCACCAAACACTTACTTTTTTATAATAATTGTTCTCTCAGATAAATTATTGGTACATTTATTGTAACAAAATTGAAATAACATTTGATTTACTAACATCATTTTTCACCTAAAAAAGTATTAAAAGATATGGAACTTAAAGAAGCCTTTTTAAAAGTTGTCAGAGACAACTACGCAAATTTTGAGGGGAGAGCCCGCCGAAAAGAATATTGGATGTTCGTTCTAGCTGTATTTGTTTTATTCTTTGCTTTAGGTATTGTCGGCGGCATTTTGTCCGTTATCAGCGATACTTTAGCAAGTCTGTTTTATGGTATCATGGGTATTGCGTATTTAGCAATTTTAATCCCCGCACTAGCTGTTACCGTAAGGAGACTTCATGACACAAATAAATCAGGTTGGTTTATACTAGTTTCTTTGATTCCATTTGTTGGAAGCCTGTACTTACTTTATTTAGAAATTCTTGAGGGGGATAAAGGTCCAAATCAATATGGACCAGATCCAAAAGCGATAGAGAATGGCACGAATCATCCATTTAACCAAAGCCAAGATCCTTTTGGTTCTTCTCGTCCACAAGATCCATTTGGAAGTTCGCAGCCATCAAATCCATTACCGCCGTCACCTGATAAGGATCCATTTGCATAAATCTAACTCCATAAAAAAAGCTTTCACAAGATTTGTGAAAGCTTTTTTTATGCTATTTTCTTCGTCCTCTCTACTAGACGAAGCTAGTCAAAAAGAAATTTCCCATAGAAAGTAATTATACATTCCAAGGTTGAGGGAAATTTAAAAACAAACTAATGTCTGTGTTTTTTCTTCTGCTGACCAGGAGCAAAATCACGAGCGGACTGCTCACCGTAATATTTTTTAGCCTGTCCAGGAGGCATCTTTTTTGGTCCACGTCCATGATTATGATGATGGTATGTTGAATAACATGCCGACATGGAAAGAGCAACAACAATGGACAGTCCCAATACTAAAATACGTTTCATCTTCACTGAATCTTTTTAAATAAGCTATTACAATTATCAGTCCAAATTATTTTAGCAAGTAAATCCACGCATGCACTCTCCCATTAGTTTATAATAAAAAAGCCCATGCTTTTCGCATAGGCTTTTTCACAATAAATATATCTTCAATCTAATTAGATAACTCTTACATTTACCGCATTAAGACCTTTACGGCCTTGTTCAACTTCGTAAGATACATTGTCATTCTCACGAACTTTGTCTACTAATCCAGAAACGTGAACAAAA
>JAIRVH010000145.1 GCA_031253985.1 Sphingobacterium sp. | reverse complement strand
AAAATCTTCGCTATGTTTGTGTATATCAATCGAAAAAAGACAGATTCAAAATAAGTTATCCAATTAGCTTTATAAATCATCTGATAAATAGTAATTTTGTCCACTATTTAGATAAATTTAAGGGTATATTTAAGGGAATTCGACAGCAATTCGATCTAGGATTTAGATTATAATGGCAGTAATTACATTAACAACAGACTTAGGACACAAAGATTTTTATCAAGCCGCGTTAAAAGGTAGTCTTTTATCGCAGTTGTCTGATGCCAATATTGTTGATATTACCCATGAAATTCCAGCATTCAATATCCCTCGGGCGGCCTTTGTATTAGGTAACGCCTATCATTATTTTCCGAAAGGAACCGTTCACATTATCGGAATCAACACCCTGTTTCATGAAGAGTCGAAATATATCGGCATGAAATACAACGATCATTATTTCGTCGGGGCTGACAATGGAATTTTCAGTCTATTACTGAACGGCAGTGAACCACAGGAACTATACGAGCTCAACTTAATGCAAGATCTTCGGTATCTTCATTTCCCCCTCGCAGATATCCTTTCTAAGTCAGCCTGTCATATCGCCAAGGGAGGCAAACTAAAAGAGATCGGCACTCCGATGCAACAGCTCATCGAAAAAGTAACTTTGCAACCTATCTTTGATAAAGATATGATCCGGGGCAACGTCATTTATGTTGATGCTTTCGGTAATGCCATTACCAATATCTCCAAGGATCTATTCAATAAAGTTCAAAAAGGACGTCATTTTGTCCTTTATTTCAAACGCAATGAAACCATTACCAACCTTTCCTGGCATTACAACGAAGTCGGAGAAGGCGAGAAACTTTGTTTATTTGGGATTTCAAACTACCTAGAAATTGCCATCAATAAAGGTAATGCAAGCCAGCTACTTGGACTTCACGACGACGACTCCAATGTAATTCGTATAGAATTTAAAGATTAATTTCATAAATTCATTGGTGGTATTTACCTACACCCTATTTTTATCCTTGACCGGGTTCACCCGCAGGGCTAAAATTCAGGCATAATATCCTGGTAAAATAAAATTTTACCGTGTACGTTAATTTTAATTAAATAGTTGATTACACAGATCGTCCAAATACATGATAAAATCTTTAAGATCCCTTTTTCTGCTCAGCATTTTATTTTGCTTCCTTGGGCAGGCCAAGTCGCAAACTAATCCCGATTCGAGCTCTTTTGAGGTACAACGGAGTCGTGTAAATGACCTATTGGATGCACGACAACAGAAATTCGGTGCCTATGACACGAGCCTCACGCAAAAAACAGGGCTTTTTGGATTATTCAAATCAAAAGGCGACATGCAAAAAAGCATTGACATCCTTAAAGATATTGTTATCACCGACAACAATATTTTCTTGGAGACTCAAAAATTACTGAAAATCAAAGACTTTGAAAAAGACAAATTCCAGCAACTGGCAACGGATTACGACAAACAGGTCTCAGCTTATATAGGCACCATTAGCAAACTTCAAAAAGAGAACGAAAAATTGCGCGCGCAAGTAGACAAAACATCTGGCAGCGGAGGTATTGGTAATATCCTTCTGTATGTTGCTTTACTTGTTATCTTAGTTTTAGGCTATTTACTCTATAAAAGCCGGGCACAACAATTGGCGGAAAAACAGCAAAATATAGGTTAATCATCCTGATGTGCAAGCATTTTCGCACCAGTAGAGCGGCCAAAACCACTGTCTATCTTAGAAAAAGTGAGATCGCGGTTGAAAAATTGACTAAAGTATGATAGCAAAATATTTTTAATCTCTTTACATTTGTCCTCGCAACAAAATTTGAAGTAGTGGCATATGGCAAGAGGATTCAACAGCGGTAATAAACAAGAAGAAGATCTACCAAAACCAAAATTGAATAAAGAGCTCCTCATCAGAGCATCTAAATTATTGACCTATTTAAAACCTTATCGTTTTAAATTTGGCATCGGCATGTTTTTCTTGGTATTGTCCAGTTTAGCCATGCTGGCGTTTCCGGCTTTGCTTGGTGCCATGATTGATGCTGCACAAGGCAAGCAAACTTATCCTTGGCTGACTCCGCAAGTATATTATATCGGTGGAATTGCTTTTATTATTCTATCGTTTCTGTCGGTCGTTTCTTTTTTTCGCATCCGCATCTTTGTAGAGATTGCAGAACGTACATTGGCCGCACTCCGCAAGGACACCTACCTCAAACTAATTTCATTGCCAATCGAATTTTTCGCCAATCGTCGTGTTGGGGAATTAAACAGTCGATTATCTGCAGACCTTTCACAGATCCAGGATACATTAACAACAACATTGGCGGAAATCTTACGACAGTTGATTAGCCTTTGTTTCGGTGTATTTCTTTTAGTTTGGGTATCCCCCAAACTGGCGCTCATGAATCTGTGTATTTTACCTATTATCGTTGTGGCGGCCATTATTTTCGGAAAATTCATCCGTGAATTGTCGCGACAGGCTCAGGATAAAATGGCCGAGTCCAATAGTATCGTTCAAGAGACATTATTGGGGATCAGCAACGTAAAAGCTTTTGTAAATGAATACTTCGAGTTTAACCGCTACAGCAATCAGATGGATTCAGTGGTAAAATTGGCGGTCAAAGGAGCTACTTTCCGTGGTGCTTTTGCCTCTTTTATTATCTTCTGTATTTTCGGTGCGGTGATCGCTGTCATCTGGTACGGAGCAGCATTGGTTTCCATTCATGAGATGACTGTCGGCGACTTAACGACCTACATCTTGTATTCGATGTTTGTGGCAGGATCTATGGGCAGTTTCCCCGAGCTATATGCCAACATCCAACGTTCGTTGGGCGCAAGTGAACGGATTTTGGAAATTTTGGATGAACCACAGGAAAACCTGAATGTAAAACCGACTTGCAAGGAAGTCCACAAGACCATGACCGGAAAGCTAAGTTTCAACCACGTCGCTTTTTCTTATCCAAGTCGTCCCGATATTGAAATCCTGAAAGACATTAACTTTACAGCCAATGCTGGCGACAAAGTTGCCATAGTCGGGCCAAGTGGAACCGGTAAATCAACGATAGCTTCGTTGATCTTACAATTCTACACCGCCAACAAAGGTGAAATCTGTTACGATGACAAATCTGCATCCGATTTTGAACTTTGCGATATTCGCAACCAGGTCGCTATCGTACCGCAAGACGTTCTGTTATTTGGAGGCACCATACGTGAGAATATCGCCTATGGCAAGTTAGAGGCTACCGAAGATGAAATTATAGCGGCAGCAAAACGCGCCAATGCCCACCAATTTATATTAAATTTCCCTGAAGGCTATGACACTATTGTTGGCGAGCGCGGCGTTAAACTCTCTGGCGGCCAGCGTCAACGTATTGCCATTGCACGTGCACTTTTAAAAGATCCGGCAATTCTTATCCTGGACGAAGCGACTTCTTCCTTAGACTCCGAATCAGAAAGACAGGTACAGGATGCATTGGAAGAATTAATGCGCGGACGCACCTCAATTATCATTGCCCACAGACTATCGACGATTGTCGACGCCGACAAAATTATCGTTGTGGAGAATGGCATTGTTTCTGAAAGCGGCACTCACTTTGAACTGCTCCAAAAAGAAAGCGGCCTCTATCAACACCTCTATAATCTTCAATCGAAGCAGCAGAAGATTGATATGTAAAATTTTGTTAATTATTGATTCTTTTTAAACAAATTCACCTAGAGATTGTTCATTTGGTATCATACTTGATTATCATTTGAATATATAACAAAATAGAAGAATTATGAAAAATAGCAAAAATGGATTAGTGGCATTTGCTTTGGTAGGATTGGCTGCAGGAGCTGCTGCATGGTATCTTTTAGGAACTGATGATGGGAAAAAACAACTAGATCGTGCAAATGATGGCATTAAAAGCTTAACTAAGTCATTGAAAGATCTTTCAAAAAAAGAAGCTAAAAAAGCCCAAAAACTAGCCAACAGAGCTTCCGCCGAGTTGGACAATCTGAAATCTAAAGCTCAAGCTGCTTTTAGCAAGGCTACCGATGATGCAGATGCCCTAAAAAATAAAGCAAAAGAAGCTGGCAGAGAAGCGTTGGACCACGCCAATAATGCCGCTCAAAATTTGGCAAGCAAAATCGACAATACGACTGATGCTGCAAAGTCCAAAATTTCTAATGCCTAAGTAAAAAAACAGCTTTTTTAAGAATTGATGGTTTTGGTCACTCTCGCGGTCAAAATACATTTGTATCTTTGCGGTATATGACTTTACTGCAACAGGTAAAAACTTTAATTCTTAAAGACATCATTCTGGAATGGCGTTCAAAATATGCTATTAACGGAATTCTACTATATGTCGTATCAACTGTTTTCGTCTGCTATCAAGCGTTTAAATCAGTTGATACGACTACCTGGAATGCGTTGTTCTGGATCATTATGCTCTTCGCTTCGATCAATGCAATCAACAAAAGCTTCGTTCAGGAAAACCCCAATCGACAACTCTATTATTATTCGCTGGTTGACCCCAGAGCAATTATTTTAGCGAAAGTCATCTACAATATGATGATGATGACCCTTCTTGCTATCATTGCCTATTTCGTCTATTCAACAATATTCAGAAACCCTATCGGCGACCCTGCCCTTTATTTTGTTTCGGTTATCCTTGGCAGCATCAGTTTTGCCACCGTTTTTACCATGATCTCTGGTATCAGTTCCAAAGCAGGCAACAACAGTACCCTGATGGCCATCTTAAGTTTCCCAGCCATTATACCGCTATTAATCGTGTTAATTAAGCTATCTCGCAACGCAATCGAGGGCCTGGAAAGGGCCTCAAGTAGCAAAGAAATAATCGTATTACTTGCAATTAATGTAATCACCATCACTATTTCTTTGTTGTTATTTCCGTACCTTTGGCGAGATTAAATTTTAGAATTGAGAACAAACTAAATTCAATTTATCCATGAGAAAAAAATGGTGGAAAATATTAGCAGTAATAATTATCTGTGCTGTCATTATCAATGGTCTCCTGGGCCCAGTTCCCCGCCTCTTTATCCTTCACGAAAGCATACGCAATGTCTATTTCCATGTTCCGATGTGGTTTGCTATGATTTCGATGTACCTGGTATCTGTCATATACAGTATTAAATACCTCAATACCGGAAAGCAAGAATATGATCTTATGGCGATAGAAGCTGTAAACACGGGTATCACCTTTTGTTTCCTTGGACTTGCGACGGGTATGCTTTGGGCAAACATCACCTGGGGAGAGCCTTGGCCAAATGACCCCAAGCTGAATGGCTCCGCCATAGCGACATTGATGTACCTAGCTTACCTGGTTCTCCGCAATGCGCTGGATGAAGAGCAAAAAAGAGCCAAGATTTCGGCTGTATATAATATCTTCGCCTTTCCCATTATCATCGTATTGATCTATATTTTACCCAAACTAACGGATTCCCTACACCCAGGCAGTGGGGGCAACGGAACATTTGCGGATCTTCAGATGAGCAATGAGTTACGCCCTACATTCTACAGTTCAGTTATTGGATGGATCCTAATTGCAACTTGGATCTGTACACTCCGCTATAGAATGCGTTTATTGGAGAGAAAGCAAGAATTGAATGCCTAGATCCATCGAATCGTTCATAACAAAAAAATCAATACAGATTGTAATTTAAACAAATGAAACCATCATCATTTATTCAAATCGTATGAAACTGCTCATGAATGCATCCAAAAAATAAGTTGCACATGGATCATTAAATAGGAAATGAATAAATCGGATAGCTTCACCACAATAAAACAACAAACCGAGTGAAAGGCTCATTTATACCCATGGGCATAACACTTAATAAATAATTTAAACGGATGAAAAAAATAACTCTGTCAATCGCTTTACTGATCCTATCTACTTTGAGCACATTTGCACAGGATGATGTCGATATGGCGACCGGATTACGTAGTGAAGGTAAGATCTACGTTGTTGTGTTGGTCATGTTGGTCATTTTTCTAGGTTTGGCTTTTTTCCTTTTCCTGCTTGATCGTCGTATCAGCAAATTGGAAAAAAAGAATAAATAGTATTTTATTTATCGCATACCATGATTATAAGTCAGTTTAGAAATTATTCACCAATAAATATTTTATTTCTATCCGTCGTAGGTTTTATTCTATGCTTAGGCATATTTCTGCACCTTCCGGACAAACTTGATTCTGTAATCTTTGAGCCTGCTCTGGGGAATCTTTTGGGAGAAAACAACTTGATCAACCTTTCCCCTTCGACCAATGTTTTTATCACATTGATCCTGACGATCTTTCAGGCTACGATACTCAACCGTATCACCAGCCATTTTAACCTATTAGGGAAACCTAGTTTCTTGGTTGCGCTGATGTACATGACACTGGCCAGCTTATTTTTACCATTCCTGGTACTCTCTCCAACCCTGATCTGTAATTTTATTTCGATATGGATGTTAAGCAAATTACTCTCCCTCTATCGGCAGACAGATGTTAAAGCCGAAATGTTTGATCTCGGCATGATTGTGGGCATAGGAAGTTTGATCTATTTTCCCTTTCTAAGCATGTTCTTCTTGTTGTGGATAGGCTTACTCATTTTTAGACCTTTCAATTGGCGAGAGTGGGTCACACCATTATTAGGCCTTGCAACGGTCTATTTTATCTTGGCAGTTATCTATCTTTGGACGGGTAAAATGACGCAGTTTTACACCATTTGGTTGCCGTTTACCTACAAATTCCCTACAGCTATCCGCATTCAATTAGTCGATTACCTGGTCCTTGTGCCCGTAATCTTTACCTTGATACTCTTCCTGCTGGTATTGAAAGACAACTTTTTCAAAAGTGTGGTGCATATCCGCAAGTCATTTCAGTTATTGTTTTTTATGTTATGTCTGGCAATAGTTTCCTTCTATTGGAATAAAAAACTAACAGAGGCCCATTTTTTACTTTGTGCACCTTCTATTGCTATCTATATGGCATACTATTTCACTTACGCCAAAAAGAAATGGTTTTTTGAGGTTGTATACGCCATTATAACACTCACCATTATCTACTTTCAGTTTTTCTAAAAAGCTGTACAGCAGACGTTTAACCTTTTTTAACAAAATCGGCTTAACAAGCTCGCAAAAATTGAATAGTTTTGTATGCGATTAAAAGCAAAGAACATTTAATATCAGAGTCAGATAACTCGAAAATTTCACTAAA
>JAIRVH010000132.1 GCA_031253985.1 Sphingobacterium sp. | reverse complement strand
AAATGTTAAATTATTTATTGATATCATTTCAACTGCAAAAGTACAAAAGTAATGAATATTTCTTCTTCTTTGAGTAACTTTGCGATTATGTATAAATTAGTCAAACCTATATTCTTTACCATGAATCCGGAGACGGCACACCATAAAGTGACCGGCGGATTGAATGTCTTCTCAAAAATTTGGGGTGCCAAGCAATTATTGAATGCTTTTTTTACCGTGGAAGATCCACGTTTGGAACGCGAGGTCTTTGGATTGAAGTTCAAAAATCCGGTGGGTCTGGCTGCTGGTTTTGATAAAAATGCAGAATATATTGCAGATATGACTAATTTGGGATTTGGTTTTATCGAAATTGGAACGGTCACTCCCAAGCCTCAGCCGGGAAATGATAAGCCAAGGATGTTTCGACTTGTTCCCGATGAAGCTTTAATCAATAGAATGGGTTTTAATAATCAAGGCGCAGATGTTGCTGCGACGAGATTGAAAAATTTAAAGGATCGAAAAGGATTATTAATCGGGGGCAATATTGGCAAGAATAAGATCACACCCAACGAAGAAGCCGTCAATGATTACATTTATTGCTTCAATGCCTTGTTCGATTACGTAGATTATTTTGTTGTCAATGTGAGTTCTCCAAATACACCTGGATTACGGGATTTACAGGAAAAGGAACCGCTAAAACATATACTGAACACTTTACAGCGTCTGAATCTTGAGAAACCGGCACCGAAGCCGATTTTGCTTAAAATAGCACCTGATTTGACAGATAGTCAGCTGGATGATATTGTTGAAATCGTTCTGGAAACACAGATCGCAGGTGTCATTGCGACAAATACGACCATTTCCAGAGCCGGATTAAAAAGTGAGCCAGCGCTGACGCAAGAAGCTGGTGGAGTAAGTGGACGCCCTCTGACCAAGCGTTCAACAGAAGTCATTCGTTATCTAAGTGAAAAGTCCAATAAGGCATTTCCGATAATCGGAGTAGGCGGGATCCATTCGGCCAAAGATGCCATTGAAAAATTAGATGCAGGAGCTAGTCTTGTGCAGGTTTACACAGGTTTTATCTACGAAGGACCGGGCTTGATTGCTAATATTTGTAAGGGTATACTGCAGACAGGAAGATAGGGATTAGAATGGCAGTTGATTTTGATTTGAAAGATTTCTTGGATAAAAAAGTTGATGAATATAATCAACCTGATTTTATTCCAAATGATCCCATATCGATACCACACCAATTTTCTGCAAAGCAGGATATTGAAATCATGGGATTCCTGGCTTCTATTATGGCTTGGGGACAAAGAAAGACCATTATCAATAAATGCAATGAGCTGATAATGCGAATGGATGGTGCACCCTACGAATACATCATGAATCATCGGGAGCATGACTTAAAGAGCTTATTGGGATTTAAGCATCGCACCTTCAATGATACTGATATTCTTTATTTTGTGTCTTTTTTTAAGCATCATTATCAGTATTTTGAGTCGTTGGAAGACGCTTTTCTAATGGGACAGGAGGCTAGCAAAGAGATTGATCTGGAAATGGCACTTAATTCCTTTAAAACCTATTTCTTTTCGTTGCCTGACTATCCCGTTCGTACACGTAAGCACATCAGTAGCCCAGCACAGAAATCTACGGTCAAGCGGATCAATATGTTTTTGCGCTGGATGGTCAGAAAAGATACAAAAGGAGTAGATTTTGGTGTCTGGAACCGCCTGTCGCCAAAAGACCTGATCTGTCCATGCGATGTTCATGTGGAGCGTGTGGCACGTAAATTGGGTTTGATTACGCTCGATAAAGTGAATTGGAAGACCGCGCAGGAGCTAACCACTAATCTACGGTTACTGGATGCGAATGACCCGGTAAAGTATGACTTTGCACTTTTTGGTTTGGGCGTGGAAAGGGAACTCTAATGTCTCTTCAAGTCCCTTCGAATCCCCTCAAGTCCCTTCAACTCCCTTGCTTCCATACCGATTAGGCACGGACAAAGCACTATTGCGGTACGGTTGCCATAACAACAAGGCATACGCCAAGCACCGGACCTAGGCAGTAGACTTGTTGTTAAGTGGTTGTAACCACGCAGAATAAACGGTGATGCCCTAGCTAACAGGAATGAATATTAAAAAAGGGGATAAGTACTTCTTTCGTACTTTATCTATGCTCTGCTTGCCCTACAGTCTATTGTTAAAGGGGGAAAAGATACCTAAAAAAGCGTCCTTGCCAGCATTAGCTGACAAGGACGCTTTTTTCTTATATGCAGGCACCTATGGTAAGGCGGCACTGGTTCAGCTAAATTCTACGAGTCTATCTATCTTGATCAGTAGGTCTACCAGCCGATTGGAATAACCAAATTCGTTATCGTACCAGCCAACAACTTTAACCAATCCACCTACAATGGATGTAAGCTGTGCATCAAATACACATGAATAGGGATTGTTAATGATATCGACAGAAACGATCGGATCTTCTGTATAATAAAGTACTTCTTTTAATTCATTTTCGGCAGCTGATTTAAAGGCCTTATTGATTTCTTCGACGGTAGTTCCTTTTTCCAGGGTGCAGGTAAAGTCCGTCAATGAGCCATTGAGTACGGGTACACGTATCCCAGCTCCTCCAAGCTTATTCTGCAGATGCGGAAAAACATTGGTAATGGCTTTAGCGGCACCCGTAGTTGTCGGGATAATGGATGAAGACGCTGCCCGAGCTCTCCTTAAGTCTTTATGAGGGGCGTCATGAAGGTTTTGATCACCCGTCATGGAGTGCACTGTGGTAATATACCCATCTTTGATACCCCAATTTTCATCCAATATCTTAACCAGCGGAGCGACATTGTTTGTGGTACAGGATGCATTGGATAGGATGGAAGCCGCAAGATCAACGGTACTGTCATTAACGCCCAACACAACAGTAGGAATATCTTTATCTTGTGCGGGTGCAGAGATAATTACCTTTTTTGCACCAGCTTCTAAATGCAATGCCGCCTTTGTACGACTGGTGAAATATCCCGTGGATTCTATGACAACATCAATAGCCAGGTCCCGCCACGGTAATGCTGCAGGATCTTGTTTATTGGTGACTAGGATCGAATTGCCATTGACAATAATATGGGTGTCATCATGCGTTACGGTGCCCGGAAAAGGACCATGTACAGAATCATATTTAAAAAGATGGGCCAAAGTCTTGGTGTCAGTGAGATCATTGATGGCAATGACCTGCAGTTCATCGGTAGCCCCCCGCAGAAAAATATTACGCAATGTATTTCTGCCGATACGTCCGAATCCATTGATTGCTATGTTTAGCATTTCAGATTATTTATGAATTTGGCTGATGGCTTCGTTAATGTTTTTTTCACCTTCCCAATGTGCTTTCAATTTTCCATCAGCGCCATAGACATAATTTGCTGGAAATTGTGAAGGGACATGGATCGTTTGAATAAATGTCTGATCCTTATCGATTAATACCTCAACGTTGGATGCTTTGGACAATTTAGGTGCAAATGTGTCAAAAAAGCCCAATACCAATGCTGGGTCATTCATAGAAATATAGTAGATGTTGACGTCTTTCAAGCGATCGATATTTTTTTCGAGTTCGGTAGCTTCATGCTGACAATGGCTGCAGCCTGGATCAAATAGAATAAAAACGGTATTTTTATCTTTGGCAACGTTTTCCTGTGTAACACGGATGCCCGAACGAAGCTGATAAAATGTGAAATTAGGAAGGATAGCTGCTGGTTCTGAAGATTGTGTGGGTGCAGCTTGACTATGGTCATGGCCGGCATGGTCATGATTTTCAGTGCTGGCTTCCTGGCTGGTATTTGCCGTAGTATCTGTTTTCGGTTTACTGTTATTGTTGCATGAGTAAAGGATTCCGGCAGTCAATATCGCTGATACTCCTAAGATTATTTTTTTATTCATAGAATACGTTTGCTTTTAAATCAGTTTTAATGATTTTATCGTTTTAATGTTTAAGCGCAATAGATTATCAAACTTTGCGTAGAAAGTATAGAAGAATCTATTGAATTAATGACCAAAACTAGGAAAAAAAAGGGATTATCAATCTTTCAATCTCATTTATGACAGTTTACTGGATATTTCGATCAGATCATCCTGAATCAATTGAATATCCTTATTCAATGATATCCGGTTTATCATGTGGAGCGCTTGAATCTGTCAGTGATGTAGATTGAATGATTTCAGGCGTGCTTCTTCCAAATTCAATGCTGTATACTTTCAGGAGTACACCAACACAGGATAGGATTAGTGGACCGAATATTAACCCTAGCATTCCAAATAAGTTTAGTCCAAGCAATACCCCAAATACAGTGATCAGGGGGTGTACGTCGCCTAGCCTTTTTAATATGGTAAAGCGCAGTACATTATCAATGCTTCCGATAATAATGATGCCATATAGGGCTAGACCTATTGCACTGCCAGATTGTCCATTGGCGAGAAGAAAAAGTGCTGCTGGTAGATACACGACCATAGTTCCCAGAATAGGGATGATGGTAGAAACTGCAGTGAGTATACCCAGAAAGATAGGATTTTCCAGCCCAAAGAACCAATAACCCAGGCCCGCTACGATACCTTGACACATCGCCAGGATAGGGATACCAATAGCATTGGATTTTACCATCATATCAAACTCTTTCCATAACTCTGCTTTGCTGGTCTGGGTGAAAGGGATTGCCTGATAAATGGTCTGCTCCAATTTTTTGCTGCTTACCAGCATAAAATATAAAACAAATAAGGCAACAAGTATGTTGACACCGACCTCAGCAACGGAATTCAGAATGCTGGGTATAAATTTAGCCGCTTTCTGAAGGGCGTCCATTAACGCAGTATCTGAAAGATCTATGTTGCTCAGATAGGGGCTGTCTTTGAAGTAAGTCTTGATTGAGTCGAACTTTTGCATAAGCTCATCTTTGTTGCTGATCACTTCTGTGACTTGCGGCACCATGTAGTTGATTAACAGGTAGAGCGGGCCTACCAGGAATATGATTGTCAGCAATATCAATAGAATACTCGTAAAAGATTTATTCCATTTTTTTTCCTCTGTCAGTTTCCAGTTGACTTTTCTAAAAAGAACATACAGTGTAATTGCGCCAAGAAAACCCGGTAGATAATAAAATAAGCTCGTAAAGATCAATATACCGATCGCCAGAATAATGACGATAAGCATGATTTGATTGATGGAATTGTTGTTGATTTGTTTATACTTCATATAGCTGACAAATGTACTGTCTATGGATTGTTATTTACCGTATGACAATATTTTTTTGGAAAAGTTTTATAATGTTAAATTAAACTTCCATTTTTATAATTTCAATGATTTTTTAAATTTCTTTTTCTAGCCTTATGACGGTTTCGATGAGCTAGTTACTAAGGTGCGCTAGTTAATAGATTGTGCCAATTAATAGATTGTGCCAATAAATACCCTTCACTTGATTTAGAATTGCTTATGCATCTACTCAGTCCTAGATAACCTAGCTTGGCTTAGGAGCGAAGCGTGCTGTATAGCGGCAATAGTCAATTGCGCGGTCAGCAGGTATAGTTGCGCTGGACCGTTTTTATCAATACGAATAAATGAACTAAAATTTAGCTGCTTCAAACCATTTTCTCATCTGTGTATGGAAAGATAAGCATTTTAACTAAATTTTAGTTTTGGTTCTGTGGCATGAGGATCTCCTTGAAAATACTTAGGATATCGTACTGTTTGACAAAAAGCATGGATTGTGCTGTCCGTACAGAATCGGATCCGGGATCTGGTGTGCTTGTATGGCCCGATATTTTAGCCCCTTTGTGAAAAAAAGGATGAGACCCTTTTCCTTTTTTATTGTTTGAAAATAAGCCCATAATTTTTTGTTTTACTGGTTATAGCGGTCACACCAAGTGAGTTAGACCGCTATAACTAATATACAAAATAAATTGGATTTAATTGATAAAAATTTGGCTACCATGCTCTTCGTCCTTTTCGATCGAAAGTGATACCGGAATACGTTCTTTGAGCTCTTCGACGTGTGAGATAATGCCGACGATCCGGTTTTCTTTATGCAGATCCAAAAGCGTTTCAAAAACGATGTTCACAGAGGTGACATCTTGGGTTCCAAAGCCTTCGTCAATAAAAAAGAAGTTTTTGGCTGCCCGTGTATTGGACTGTACACTTTCAGCCAGGGCTAAAGCCAAGCTTAGGGATACCTGAAAGGCTTGTCCCCCCGACAGCGTTTTTACACTGCGGCTTTTGCCTTCATTCAAATAATCTATAATCTCAAACTCATTGCTGTCATTTATCTGTAGACTAAGCTGATTCCGGGTCATACGGTGGAAACGGATATTGGCGTGGTCACACAGCTGACGGAGATAAATCGAAGAGACATATTGTACAAACCCCGCGCCTTTAAACAGGTTGAAAAGCTGTTTTAAATTGTCATTGCGCAAATTTAATCTAACCTGTTGTTGCAGGAGATTTTCCTTTTTGGCATAGGCTAACTGTAATTGATCGAGTTCCTGCCGGAGCCGGGCGACGTTTTCTGTGCTTTCTTTTAACTGTTGGGAGCTTTCTTCTAGGGCCTTTTCCTGCTCACTATATATGTTTTCGTCATGTACCTGGTCGGCAAGTTTCTTTTCCAGCTGGTCAATCTGTGCTTTGACAGTCTCAAATTGTATCTGAAATTGCTCCAGTTGCTGCCGGATCTGTTGTATAGACAGATTTTCGGCTAAGATTTGTCTGATCTCCGCTAAGGTGCCAAAAGATGAAGCGGCAAGTAGCTGCTGAATTGTGCTATCGACTTCAAGCTGTTCATGTTTGATCGTTTCCAGACGTTCAGCAATGGTCTGTACCAAGCTATTTTGCGCAGCAAATTGGCTGTTCAAGTTGTTAAATCGTTCGGTTAATGCAATGTAATCTCGCTCAATCTCAAGATTTGATTTTTTCAGTGCAGCATATTCCCGGTCGACACTTTCAGCTTCCTGCGTTTGGTAATCGGACCAGTTCAATTCTTTGAGGTTTCCCTTATTTTGATTGATCTGAGCCTGCTTGCTTGCCTCATCGCGCTCAAATTGATGCAATGCTTTGTTGTATCTGTCCAGCTTTTCATCAATAGCAGCTAGTGCAGCCTGATCTGTTGCGAGCTGTTGCTCTACCGTTGTAATCTGCCCTTCGATCTTAGCAAGTTCCTGTTTTTTTGATAAATAGCTGGATTCGTCTGTGCTGCTATAACCGTCCCATATAAATTGATTGAAATGTGCAATTTTGTGGGATGCGTTTTGCTCGATTTTCGTATTTAAATCATGTTGCTGATCGGTCAATGACTGTAAACGAAGAAGTAGTTTTTCGACCTGGAATTTTTGATCCTGTTTGTATCTGAGCGTTTCATTCGTCTCAGTAATCTTTTTTTCGTTGGCGATAATTTCCAGGGAAATATCTTGTCCCTGGTTGATTGCGGGATGTTCCAATGCCCCACACAGCGGGCAGGGGGAACCTTCTTTCAGGTTTTCTGCATAATGAGTCAGCCTTTGCTGCAAAAGGAGGTGAGACTTCTCATCCTGGAGCGCCTGAAGCTTTTGTTCCAGTTGTGCCACGTCTGTACGGTGGGCTGATTGGAATGCTTCTGGATCAGGATGGACAGCATATAGATCCTGCTTCAGTTGACTAATGTTCTTTGCTAAGTCAATATGCTGTCTATTAAGATCGCTTTCCTGTTGTGCTATCCCTTGCTGTTTGGTGTACCATTGACCTAGCTCCATCAATTCATGCGCAGAAGGTTTTGATTGTTTTAGAGCAGCGATCTGAGTTTCATTTACTTGGATTTTGGCTTTATAATGGAGCTGTTGATCTTTCGTTTCCTGAACGACATGACGGCCTTTTTGCGCGCGTTCCTGTAAACTCTTAATTTCAGTTGAAAAAGTAATCAACTGGCCTATTAGTTCGAGGTCTAATTCCTGAATACGGAGTTGCGGAAGTCGTTCATACTGGGGCTTCAGTTGATTTAGACCGGTGGAAAGTTCCTGTAGGAGCTGTTGAATTTCCGTCTGTCTTATTTTTTCGGTTTCCAGCTTTTTCCTCTCGGCTACGCTTTCCTGCTCCAATTTTTCCTTGGATCCAAGGGGATGTGAAAAGTTGGTCTGTGCTTCCTCATACTTATTCAGCTTGATCCGTAAATTCTCTTTTTCGGTTTTCTGTTCGAGTAATTGCGCAAAGGCCGACTTCATCTTGTGCAATTCCAAAAAATCCTCTTTGAGTTTTTTTAGGTTCTGAAATTTTTCATGATGAAGCTTATGTATAGATTCAATCGTGGCAAAGGACGCTAATGCGGCATGCAGATTGGTTTCCGTCGTTTCGATATATTCGGCTGTGACATCGTCAAATCCGATCAACTGGCCATTGAGGTGATCCAGTTCGGACTGGTTTTTTTTATAGAGATTAGAAACTTTATCCTGGAGGTCGAATCGATGCAGCTGAAAAATCTCTTTCATCATATCCGTGCGTTCTTTGGCACCCAGTTCTATAAATTCTTTGAACTGTCCTTGTGGAATGATGATAGTTCTTTTGAAGTTTTCATAGCTCAGGCCGATGATCTGCTGGGTGTTGCTGCTTTCTAAGGGAATCCACTGTTCATTTATGAGCTCGTATAAGACAACCGTAGGCGATTTTACATCATCAAAGTTTTTGGAATTCCGTTTGAACTCCCGTGTGATTCTGAACGTACGATCTTCAAAGTTGGTAAAATCAAGTTCGATGTAAGATCTATTCGACTTGAGATTCATCATATTATAAGCGCGTTTGTCGCGCGCATTTAAACGCTCAGTTTCTCCGAATAGGGCATAGGTAATCGCTTCTAATATAGACGATTTACCGGAACCCACGGCCCCAAATATACCAAAAAGCCCTGCTTCTGAGAGTGCGGCAAAATCGATCGTCTGACGATCCCGATAGGAGTATATACCTTCTAATATGAGCTTTAATGGAATCATGGGATTAAGAATTTAGTATTTCGCGAAAAAGGTCGAGGATATCATCATTGGGTGTCTGGTTTGCATTCTTGGATTTAAAGTAATCTTTAAATAAAGTAGACATGTCCTCTGTAAGATTGATTTCTGTGTCATCCGGAATTTCTCCTTTGTTTTGTTGAACGACAGGAATCAGATATATTATCCCCGAATGTGCCTGATAGATCCTTTTCCGGTCCGCAGCTTTCAGAAATGTATCCGATTTTAAGGTAAGTTCTACCAGCGCATTTGGATTTTCCGCCAGCCAGGAGATGCAGCATTCAATGTCGTCAAATGATTTGCGGATTAAGGGTCTCCCCGTTGTTAAAGGAACTCGCTCCACTTTTGCCTGGCTGCCGGCAGCTATATCGACCAGCGCGACATATTTGGTTTGTCCGGCCTCCGAAAAACTATAGCATAATGGCGATGATGCATATACTGCTGGTTTCTCCGCAGAACCAATATTTCTATATCCATGGAGGTGTCCCAATGCGGTGTACTGGATCTCGGCTGGGATGGATTGCGAATAAATCAAATCGGCATTTCCGATTTTGACCGGTTTTTCGCCGTCAGGCTCTTCTAAAAGTGGACTGCCTATTTTGTTCATATACAGATGGGCTGTCAGTATATTTACCCCCTTGTCATCACAATAAGCATTTGTGATAGTTTGCCAATTTGTTGCCAGCACCTCATTTAATTTACTTTCTTTCTCTTCTCCTAAATATTGTTTCAGACGAATTTCATTTGCATAAGCAGTATGCAGTATACGGATTGGATACTCAAATTGTGGTAAACCTATTTCAATAAAACCTGCATCTGAGCGAAGCACAGTGAAGCCTTCTGTAGAAAATGGGGTAACTACAGCATTTGGATGGCCAATGAGGATGATTCCTGAGGCTCTAGCCAAGGGATCAGGAGCATCAACTAAATGCGGCGAATCGTGGTTACCAGCAATAGCAATTACAGGCCGCATGCCGTTTCTTGTAAGGCGTTTGATGGTCCGATAGAATAGTTCAATGGCCTCCACGCCTGGATTGAAAGCATCAAAAAGATCTCCTGCAATAATAACAAGGTCCACATTTTCCCGATCTGCGATTTCAACGATCTCATCCATAACCTGCACCTGTTCTTCTATCCGAGAGAAACTGTCCAGTCGTTTTCCTAAATGCCAGTCGGCGGTATGCAATATTTTCATGTGAGAGCTTGGATATTTTGCGTCAACAGTACAAACTAAGATAAATTTGCCATGAAATGCAATTATAATTGAATTGAATCTTACAAATGGACGGTTTCGTCGAGTAAGCACTAGAAACTTTTCTCTTTTTTAAAACGGTAATTGATTTTTGAAATGTTAAAAGTTGTTAAACGTATCTTGTAAGAGTCATTTAATTGTATTTTTAGTCCTCCAAAATTAAGCTAAATAGTCATAGACAAGTATTATGCAAAAAGTTTATCTGTATGTCTGTTTTTTCTTTATGCTGTTGATTCGTGCACAAGCACAAGAGATACAGGCTATAAAAGGGGAAACTGCTTATCCTTTTTTATTGAAAGAAGCAGCTCCTGATTCATCAGAATCAGGGAAGCAGCCCGTATTTGTGTTTTTGCATGGGAGAAGTCTGTCGGGGACAAATCTGGATCGGGTAAAACGTTATGGGGTTCTATACGCGATTAATAAGGGGCAGGAGGTGCCGGGAATTATTGTAGCGCCGCAGTCGCGCGGCGGCTGGGATCCCGATAAAGTCATCGAAATTGTGGATTATGTGATCGAACATTACCATGCGGATCCCGACCGTGTTTATGTTTGTGGCATGAGTATGGGCGGCTATGGTACGATGGATGTCGCCGGGAAATATCCGGAAAGGGTCGCTGCGGCAGTGGCGATATGTGGTGGTGGCTCAAGTCAATATGCATCCAATTTGACACAGGTGCCCATTTGGCTACATCATGGTACTGCTGATCGTGCTGTGCCCATTTCGGAATCCAGAAAGATTATGAATGCAATTAAAAAAGAGGATCCAGATGCAAACGTGAGCTTAAATGTCATTAAAGGTGGTACCCACGGAAGTGTCGAGCGTCTGTTTCATGATGATGCAATTTACAATTGGATGTTAAAATTTAAGAAAAAGCATAAATCATAGTCTGTGTTGCAGACGACAGTTTGAAGTCATAAAAAAAAGCCTGATGAATTTTCATCAGGCTTTTTTTTAACCATCATGGTTGGCAATAGGCTGCCTTTTTTGAAATTGAGCCATTAGAATATTCGGCTGATGGATCAAATGTGACTTTGCCAGATATTCCGGATTGTCGGCATATATAAACAATAAAGTCCCATCCTTGATGGTATTGATAATAGGGCCTGCAAATTCTCTGGGGACTGCAGGGCAGCCATAGCTTTTTCCCAGTCTGCCTAAGCTCGCGATTGTTCCTGTACTGCAATAATCAGCACCGTGCATCACGACATACCTTGCTTTTGCATTATCATTTATACCTTCTTCAAGACCATTTAATACCAAAGAGTAACCATTTTCACCATTGTACGTGTTCTCTGTCGTAAAAAATCCCAAAGAGCTTTTCAATGACTCCTGTTGATTTGAAAAATTTACGGCGTAGTTTTCTCCACTGTTTTTTCCGTGCGATACCAGCGTATTGAAAAGTACTTTTTTATGCGCAAGGTCGAGCACCACAAGTCTCTTTTCTGTTGATGCCAATGAAAAGTCGATGACGGTCATGATATCTTTGTTGTGGATTGGAAGCTCTTTTCTGCCTTCCATTGCTTGACGAAACGCCTCGTATTTTAATACTTGGCCTAGATTCATTTCATCATATAAGGAGTCAACTTCGGTGCGTTGACGCTCGACATTTATACGATGTGTACTGTTGGTTTGTTGATCTGTTGTTTTTAATTCTTCTTGTGACGTCAATGCGGTGTTAAGTGCCATCAAAAGAAACATAAACGTATTTCCCATTCTTCTCCCTTTTCTGTGTAGATGCTTACAAAATTAATATTAAAGTTAATACATATTTGATTTACAGAATGTTAAATATTGTTAATCAATAACAATAACCAATGAAGAAAAGTCTTTTGACCGTTTATAGACAAATTGGGCGTGAGATGACGCATTTCTGACGCACATATGTGACTTGGGTGTGGTGCCCAGACTTTCGCTGTATTCGATGATGCTGCCGTTGGGATTGTTAACCGGAACACCGTGTATATATGCTCCCGCCGTAAATCGGGTGGCATAAGGAGCAAATCCAGCATACGTTTTGGTGCCGTCTTCATAATAAAACATCTTGGATTTATGTTCTTGCACCACAAAAAGTCCCGTTGGGGTTTCTTGGGCGTGAGGAGGCTTGTGCCTGCCGCTTGTTACAGGATTCATGCTCCTGACAAGCCATTCATTGCCAATCTTCTCTAAGGTGCATATATTCTGGTTTGTCACATCGACGACGTTAATAATCGTAAATTGCACTGTGTCGTTCACGATGCGTAGATATTTTTTTGGAACGGTGTATTTCCCTTCAAATGAGATCCCTTCAATTGGAATTCTCGCTAAGGTGTCCGGACCTTGAAGCCTGACAAGCCAGCCATCGCGGCCGTAGCGAACAGCTTTGGCGGTATTGATATCATACAAGGGTGCAGCTTGATACCGTTCGACATTGAAACTGTCAGATACGCGTTTGTAGGAGTCACGTTTATAATCCTGTATTGTCGGGGCTTCGCCTTTTTCATTTTGATAATTTTGAAGAACACCATATAGGGAAGGTATTTGCTGGAAATTTTCTACGAAAGCAAGTCTTTCCTTAATTTTGTCCCATTGAAAACCGCGGGTGGTGTCTTTGTAAGGGTAGCTGTCTTCTAGGGTGTATTTGTTATAAAGCAACTCTTTTTTTATAATAATATCCGCCGCTGTGAGTACTTTGGGTTTTTCTTCCTGTTTTTTAGGTGGAGGAGCTGTTTTTTGCGGCTTAGTGGGCTCTTTATCAGCGGCTGTCCCTTTCTTGTCTTGCTGACAGCCAAGCGATAACAATAGTATGCTTAGTATTAAACAGGTTAATCTTCGATTCATATATGGATTTATAGATTATTGCTTTATTCTTTAAACTTAGATAATTTGTTTATTATTTGCAATTTTATTCGACCTGAGCGAAAGCAATTTACCTGTTGTTTTTTCTTGTCTGTTCGGTTTCAGTCACCCAATATGTTGTCCATCATTCGTCCTTTATGATGCGAATTGGAGGAATTCGATTCCAGTACGTTTGCACATTGGTCACCGTATGTTTTTTACATGATCAAGTAAAAGGTTAGTTTTGTGGTCTGAAATAAATGATATGGATAAAATTGTTATTTGCTCTGCAGCACTCCTCAGTCCGGAGGGAGATTTGCTAATGGTCCGAAAAAGAGGATCTTCCTATTTTCAATTGCCTGGCGGAAAAATAGGACCGGGAGAGCATCGAGAGCAAACATTAGTTCGTGAATTAAAAGAAGAACTTCAATTTGATGTAAGTGAAAAGGAGCTGAGGTTTATCGGAAGCCATGCTACCCAGGCTGTAAATGAACTTAATACGGTGGTGGAAGGCTATATTTATTTAATTCGTTTGGCTGAGCGCCGGGCTTTTGCTGCTTACGAAGAATTGGAAGAAGTGGTTTGGATTTCGCGCCAAGACTGGCACAGTTACCGATTGGCACATCTCGCGTCTGAATTTGTGATCCCGAAGTGGCTTTCGGGTGATTTTGATGAATAAGCTGCATAGAATGAACAAATTAAACCTTTGTTTGTTAAAGTTTTATATAAACTAAAAATAAACGAAGATTATGGAAAATCAGCTTTTAAAAGGGGCACGGGACTTTTTTGATGAAGAGTCCGTTGCTCAGATAGGGCAAGTTTTAAATCAGGATACAGAACAGGTGAAACAGGGCTTGAATGTAACAATTCCAGCTTTGTTTTTGGGCTTAAGCCAGCAGTCTGATGCAGGTGGCGGAATTGCTTCGATTTTGGAAAAAGCGAAGGAACACTTTTCTAATTTCGATCTGCATAGCCTTCTCGGTGGTGCGGGCGACACGAAAGAACCTGCAGTACATGGTGCGACAGAGGAAGGGAAATCTCAAGGGATACTGGGGTCCATCTTCGGTGGCGGACTGGAGACTGTTTTGACAACTGTTTCCGGATATCTTGGTATTGATGGAAGCGCTATTGGAAAATTAATGAATTTTTCTTTACCCGCAATATTTTCCAGTTTAACCAATAAGGGCCAAAATTGGGATTTTGATCATATTGGCCGTGTATTGCAGGACAATAAAACAGCTTTTGCGGCCGCTGTTCCGGCGGGGCTAGGATTAGGTGCCTTTGGTAAGCTGTTTGATAGCGGGCATTTTTCTGCACCGATGGAGCCGGCCATTGAAAATGCAGCGCCAACGGAAGCGCCGAAAGAACCCGGTATCCATCAATCAACTCCCATTACTCCTTCAAATGAGTTGGAAGCACATAAGGAACCATTGTCCTTACCCAGAGCCGGGGATTCCAGCGGTGCGGCCGCGGGAAATAGTTCTGGTGGCGGCTGGTGGAAGATTTTAATTGCTTTAATCGTATTGGCCGCACTCTGGTTTCTATTTGGAAAAGGCTGCAGCGGCAGTAAGCAAGAGGGGGCTACTGATACCAGTGTAAATAGCACAAGGGTTGATTCAAGCACCATGAAAACGGAGCCGGGGAACAGTGTGGTAGAGCGGGAACGTACGGATGTGGTTTTACCAATTGGTGTCAAATTGGCTGCTTTTAAAGGCGGAATAGAGGATCAGTTGGTTCAATTTTTGAAGTCCGATTATAAATCCCTGGGCGAAGATTCCTTGAAAAATACATGGTTTGATTTCGATAATCTGAATTTCAAAACAGGTACAGCCGAGGTCCTGCCTGAAAGTCAGGTGCAATTGAGCAATCTTGCGGCGATATTAAAGGCTTTTCCTGCCGCAAATATTAAGATTGGAGGATATACCGACAAAACGGGCAATGAGGACTTTAATAAAAAGTTATCGCTTGAACGGGCAACGGCTGTAAAGGACTATTTAGGTAAAGATGGCCTTTCCAAACAGGTAACAGGGGCAGAAGGCTATGGCTCACAATTTGCAAAGTATAATGCGGATGCACCTGAAACTGATCGCATATTGGATCGGCACGTTTCTGTGAGTGTTCGGTAGGTAGATCCTCCCGGACTGTCAATAGGGAATGATAGATGAAAAACAGAAGAACAGCTGGCCTAACTATTGACCAGCTATTCTTATTTTAGGTGTATGTTTAGAAGCTATAGACACATGCTAATAGAAACTGTCCTGCAGATTTCGTGGGACTGAGGTCATTCTTGATGAACCGTTCTGTATTTCCTTTGTCAATTCTGATTTCGGGTATAAATTTGAATCCATGATAGCTGTATTCGGCGGTTAAAGTTGTTGCGAGGATATTGGTGCTTGGAATTCCGTTTTCCTCTTCTTTATGCGTTTGGAAGAATTCTTCACGAAGCCCCAGCCCAAAATTTTCTGAAAAATGAACCCTTGGGTAGAGTGCTACGCCAGAGTAGCCACCACCGTCTCTCTTTTTATAATTCGTCGCATTTAAACCGAGGAAAAATTTAGGGGTAAAATCATAGTTAGCAACAAGATCAACTAAAGTGCCGGAACTATAATTCGATTTGCCACCTGCGGAGGAACCTGTTAGGAAGTTAAGGTAAAAGCTGCTTTTATCATTAGGTGTGTAAGCCAGTTGGGAGCCTACGTGTGAAACCCCGTTCATATCTTGGTACACGTTCCAGTCGTTAAACAGTCCGACCATTAAAGCCACTTTGTCCGAAAAACTATAGGTGGCTTTTAAACCTGCATCTTGGAAAGGACCCGCGCCGAATAAGTAGGAAGTAGAATAATGAAAATTGTAAGTAGGCGATATCACCTCGAAGCCTACAAATGTACCCATGAAGCCTGCGGTAAGATTCAATTTTTCGGTTAGATCATAGCCTACATACAGGTTTTGGATATGAAAACTGTTTTTGTCATCACCGGCTTGGCCATCGCCATTCATGATTGATCGGTATTGACCCCGGGGACCGAAAGATAATTCTCCGACAAATGATGCTTTTTTAAACTTCTTTTTTACAGCCAGATCCACCATCCCAATAGAGACGGAGTTGTTGTCCTCGGTAAAATAGGTGTTGATGTTAGGTTTGTTTTGAAAATCATATTTCCAATAGGTGTCTACCGATCCGGATATTTCTATTCCTTTTTCTTTAGTTTCTTCCTGAGATGTGGCGGTTTTTATTAGAAATACTGATAAAATAATGGTTGTTAGAAGTTTTTTCATGTTTTTTTCTGGTTTAAGTTTGATTTGTTTGAGGTTTTGATGGTATTTTCTGCTTTTTTTGTTTGTTTATGGTATGTTTTTGTTTAAAAATAAGTGGTTAATTGTGGTTTTTGTATTTGTTTTTGTGAAATTATGTAAAAAAAATCATAAAAAATATAATAACATGGTATTTTTTTAATAAAAAGACTTTATATTTGAAAAAATTATAAGGGAAAGTCGGTTTTTGTTTTGTTCTCGTATTTTTTAACAATTTTATTAATGTATTGAAACACTAATCAGTTTAAACAAATGAAAAAAATTATTCCACTCGTTGTTCTAGTTCTTTTAGGAGTATTAGGACTTGTATTTCCATCCATTGACTTGTCTGACTTAAACAAGGCAGAATTTGATACGGGAGATACGGCCTGGTTGTTAACTTCTTCTGCATTGGTGTTGATTATGACACCTGGACTTGCCTTTTTTTATGGCGGTATGGTTAGCAAGAAGAATGTAATCTCAACGATGATGCAAAGCTTTATATGTATGTGTTT
>JAIRVH010000075.1 GCA_031253985.1 Sphingobacterium sp. | reverse complement strand
AAATCGTAAGTTTTGATTTCCTATCCCATTAATAATCATTAAATTTGTGGTACAAAAAAATAAAACGTAATCAATGCAATACGACGTAATTGTAATCGGAAGTGGTCCAGGCGGATATGTAGGAGCTATCCGTTGCGCCCAATTAGGATTAAAAACAGCTGTTATTGAAAAATATAGCACATTTGGTGGTACTTGTCTTAACGTTGGATGTATTCCTTCTAAAGCGCTTTTAGATTCATCGGAGCATTACCACAATGCTGCCCACAATTTTGATGCATTCGGCATCAGCCTGAAAGACCTAAAAGTAGACATGGCAAAGATGATTGCTCGTAAAGACGATGTCATTGCCCAAAATACTGCCGGTATCACTTTCTTATTCAAAAAGAATAAAATTGACAGTTTTCAAGGTGTAGGTTCATTTGTAGACAAAAACACCATCAAAATAACCAAAGCTGATGGTTCTACAGAACAGCTAACAGCTAAAAATGTAATTATCGCAACAGGATCAAAACCAACATCTTTACCTTTCTTACCTGTTGATAAAAAAAGAATTATTACGTCTACTGAAGCCCTCAACCTAAAAGAGATCCCTAAACATCTTATTGTTATCGGTGGCGGTGTTATTGGTTTAGAATTAGGTTCAGTTTATGCTCGACTAGGTTCAAAAGTTTCCGTTGTTGAATTCGCAAAATCGATCATTGGAACAATGGACGGCGGCTTAGGAAAGGAATTGCAACGTGTTTTGAAAAAATCATTGGGCATGGAATTCTATTTAGGGCACAAAGTAACTGGAGCTTCAGCAAAAGGTAAAGTTGTAAAAGTAACTGCAGAGGATCCAAAAGGACAAGAAATCACTTTAGAGGGAGATTATTGTATTGTAGCCGTAGGACGTACAGCGTATTCTGAAGGTCTAGGATTAGAAAACATTGGCATTACTTTAGAAGAAAGAGGTAAGAAAATTCCTGTTAATGCACATCTTGAAACGCCAGTACAAGGTGTTTTCGCAATCGGTGATGTAATCACAGGAGCCATGTTAGCACATAAAGCTGAGGACGAAGGAGTTTACGTCGCAGAATATATTGCAGGCCAAAAACCACATATCGATTACAATTTGATCCCTGGTGTTGTTTATACCTGGCCTGAAGTTGCTTCTGTTGGAAAGACTGAAGAACAACTTAAGGAGGCGGGCGTGAAATACAAAGCCGGATCATTTTCCTTCAAAGCTTCTGGTCGTGCAAAAGCATCAGGTGATACAGATGGTTTTGTAAAAGTATTAGCTGACGCTACAACTGACGAAGTATTAGGTGTACATATGATCGGCCCTCGTGCCGCTGACATGATCGGTGAGGCTACTGTAGCTATGGAATACCGCGCATCTGCAGAAGATATCGCGCGTATCTGCCATGCACACCCGACCTATACTGAAGCTATTAAAGAGGCAGCACTCGCAGCTACAGCAAATAGAGCAATACACGCTTAGGCGGTAAATATAACATATTCGAGGGGAAAAGGAAACTTTTCCCCTTTGTCATAACTACCTATACACGATGAATTTTTACACAAGAAAATGGGTCAAACCCGAAGATCTAAATCCCAATGGAACATTATTTGGCGGAACATTATTACGTTGGATCGATGAAGAGGCCGTAATTTATGCGATCGTCCAACTGGGAAACCCCAAAGTGGTTACCAAATTTATTTCAGAAATAAACTTTGTGAGCTCAGCCAAACAGGGCGACATCCTGGAGCTGGGCATCGAAGCGATCAACTTTGGAACGACATCCTTAACAATGCGCTGTGAGGTTAGAAATAAAATATCAAGAAAAACAATCCTATCAATCGATAAATTGGTATTTGTAAACCTCGATGAGGATGGTAATCCAGCTCCGCACGGAAAGGATAGCATTACCTATGCTTATATGGGTATCGAGAAAACAGGTAGAGATGATTAAACATCTCCTCCTGGCCTTTCCTATTCATTTAAAAAATCTTTATTCAGGCCTGCATTATTCCACTCCGCAGACAGCAATAGCAATGAAAGCAAAAGAAAATTCTTTCTGGGCAATAACGCCAGACACCTTCCAGAAAAAATTGGTATGTACAGATTCTCCAAAAAGAGCCTAACCTAATACTTCTGTCTTTTTCCTTCTATTTCTTTTTTCAGATCCAATTCCACCCAAAAGCCCAAAATCGGTACTAAAGAAGCGAGGAAATATTTAATCGCTTTTAAAATTGGCCACTTATATTCAACAGTTGACATAATCAGCATAACCACGAATATAACGACAAAGAAGCCATGAATAGACCCTGCAATTTTAACCGCTTCAGGTATTTGCGCGAAATATTTCAAAGGCATAGCAATAAAAAACAAGCAAATAGTAGAGATTGCTTCCCACAAGGCGATCTGTCTGAATATTCTTAACATAATGATAAACTGTATATTGTGAGGTTCAAAAATAAAACTCTAAATGTAGTTTATCTATTATTTTTCCCCCTTTTACCAAGATGTGACATTAACCCAGGAACAAGGTCAGTGTTTTATCAGAAACCGCCAATTTTACAATAAATAGTTCAGATTCATCAGAAAAAATGCGTACTTTTGAATGAATATATGCTTCCTATATTTTGGTATCTGAAGCTATAACACTCAACTACAGAATATTTATTTATATGAATTACGACATCATTGTAATCGGTAGTGGTCCAGGCGGGTATGTTGCTGCCATTAGAGCCGCTCAGTTAGGGTTCAAAA
>JAIRVH010000032.1 GCA_031253985.1 Sphingobacterium sp. | reverse complement strand
TCCTTCTTTTACATTTACGATAATCATGCGTTATATATACCTCCTTTCGCCGCTTTTAAATTTAAAGTGGGACAAAGGTAAGCTATTTCTTTTTAAAAAGGAAAACAAAATTGTTTTTTATAACAATTCAAATTCTTCCAATAAAATTCTAAGTGGCTTCTCCTTGGTACACAAGGCCGTATGCCAGCCCAATCGCGCTGCTGTGGCAAGATGCTGTGGGCTATCATCGATAAATAGCGTCTCCGACGGATCCAATTGCTGTTCCTGCATGACCAATTCAAAAATCTCCGCATCTGGTTTTCGCATTCCTAATAAATGGGAATAATAAGTTTTTTCAAAAAAACCTTCATTGTCGGCAACACCATATTTCTCTTGAATATCGTTCATGCAATAAGCATAGTGAATCGCATTGTTATTGCTTAACAAAAAGGTTCGATATCGGTCTTTCAACCGCACTAAAATTTCGTGATTACCTTCTGGTACACCAATCAGCAAACTGTTCCAGGCCGCATCAATCTGTTCGTCTGTCAATGCTGGATTCTGGGTTAATGCTCTTATTCCCTCACGAAATTGAGCAGAATCAATTTTTCCCTTATCAAAATTATCAAAAAGTGCGCTTTGACCATGATGCCCAAATACAGCATCCACATTTTCTATACCTAACTGAGTAAAAGCATCTTTCAATTTTACAAAGTCGATCATAAAGATCACATTCCCATAATCAAGAACAATATTTTTAATTTTTTCCATCGAATTATTTTGAAATATCGATACAAATATCGATAATTGCATCGTCAAAACGGCACAACAGCGGTTTTAAATTGACAAAACAAAAGACCTGCTCCTATAGCTCAGTCGGTTAGAGTAGAAGACTCATAATCTTTTGGTCCCTGGTTCGAGCCCAGGTGGGAGCACAAAAAATCCTCATAGCAATATGGGGATTTTTTGTTTAACCCCTCTCCGAAAGCTACTTAACGTGTTTTTTTAATTTATACCTATACGAGAAGTTAAAATTTCTGTTAATTACCTCTTTGTTCAAAAAGAATGATAATAGACCATAAAATACCCATTTTATCTCGCTAGTGTCTCGCAAAAAAAAGAAAATGATCTTTTGGTTGGATGTTGAGCTCCATTTTCTGTTTTACATACTCCTCAATTATTTTCATGTCTTACCCCTCTTCTATCTCATCTCCATAAAGTATTTTAACGCCTTCTAATACCCTCAAACAAATTGGAATAGTAGAAACCTAAAAACCCTTCTTTAAACTGTATATACATAAACTCAATCTTTCTCTGGGACACGAAAATTTTCAGGTGGGTATATATAATAATTTCTGTGTCTCACATAGTTTTAGAAAAATCTTTTATTGGCGCGATCTAGTGTTTTATTAACCTGTCTAACGGATTGGGATTGCTTGTCATTTTGATTTCAGTCGAATCAGATTTCAGATATAATGTCATTACATTTGTCTCTGGATCAACTTGAAGCTCGGTAATATACTTTTCTGAGAAAGGGACACTATTTCCTTCTATAATTAAAAAATCCCCCTTGATATGCCAATTTTCAGTTATAACTGTTTTCGTTCGAATATCGTCGAAAAAGCAAGTTCCATCTTTAAGAAAAGGGAATCTTGAACTTTGCAGTTCCTTATGTATTTAATGATTTGAACATTCCATACACCATTTTCAAGTCTCTCTTGTAAGATACTTTTGCAAGAAAATAGCGTTAGCAATAGTATTGAGATTTCAATAAAATTGAGGTGAAGTTTTTTCATACTGATGGTAAACTGGCTTAAATAATATCTTTTATTAAATATAAGAATATCCAAATTAAAAAGATCGGTTTATGAGGTTTTAGAATAAAGTTTCATTGCTCGCCGTCCTGCGAGTTGAACGAAGGTCGTTGAAGAAAAGTGCGTAGCACGATTCAACGATATCTATGAAATAGACGAAGCTTCTTGGCGGTATTTTTGAAAAAGGGGAGTGTGGTCTGGGCTTATCAAAAATAGTGACAAGAGCGAAGCCTGAGAGAACAGCAGGCGAGCCAAACTCTAAAAGCTTGAAGATTTTTAATGGGTGCGCAGCACTTATTAAAAAGATTTAGGTGCTTTTATGAAGTGGAGGGATTACGAAAGCATCAAGTATGACAAACTGCGGAGCATTAAAAAAGAAAGGGAAGCAATCCGATTTCTTTTTTAACTTGGTTTGGCATATCTTTATGCTAGTGATTCCGTTACGGAATGCCATAGAACCATTATGAATTCTTAAACACACTATTGTGTAGTTTTCATATTTATTTTAATATTAATATCTTTCATTTCATATCTTTAATGTTGAATATTTTAACATTATAAGAAAAGTTATAGGGTATTTATGAAAAGATATTTATTAATTATATTTTTCATTGTGTCTATCATAGCATGTAAAAATGATCATCAAGATTTGACCAGTGGAGAAAATAAAATTGATTTTTTACGAGCTGAGTTTGAAAAACAAACAGGATATGAGCAGTCTCAGGTAAATTTACTCACACCGACATTCAGATCTGAAGTTGACTGGTCAAAGGCTATTTATAAAGGCGAAGATACGGTTTTGGTCACGGTTAGACTATTGGATAAGGTGATCTATCCGATAAATGGCTCAGAAATAAATCTAAAGGATAATGTTATTTTGAAAGCTGTTCGTAATAAAAAATTAGAATGGAGTTTTACCACCGTGATTTTTGTTCCAACGAGTTTAGCAGGTGGATATTCAGGATTAATTTTATCACGGCCTCTATCTGATAAAGCTGAGAGGATTCGTTATTATAATAAAGGTTCGGTTATTAATAGCGATGAAGTGATAAGAATAAAGTTTGCTAATACTAAAGGTAAATCCCAGTCAGGTTCAAAACTTCGTGCTGGATGTACTTATGCCTATGTAAACGGTATATTAAATCAGGTGACTTGTACACCGCCCGAGAAAGGGGAACGAGAGGATGATCCAGGTTTTGGTGAACCAGGGGATTATTTCCCTCCCGGACATGGTGGTGGATCTGGAGGAGGGACAAGCTCTCCAGTTAAGAAACTTAATAAAAACGATCCTTGTGCAAATAAAAACGAACTAAATAATCGTAAAAAAAATTCTCAAATAAAGGGCAAAAATAATGAGATTAAAAACTTAACCTTACAGAAAGGGCTTGAACATGGATCCAATGCTTATGTCAACCTTAACAATGGAGTTGTAACAGGTTTCACCGATGTAAAAGAAGGATATAAAACAGGAAGTGGTCAAGAAGTACCATCAGTCCAATCATGGGGGTGGTTACCAAATAATCAAGTCGAAGTAACAGCTGATTATAATCATACACATCCATTCGAAAGTGGTCCATCATCCATTGATGTGTTTGAAGGAATCTACCCTTATATAGCGACCAGTAATTCAAACATGGATGCCTTAAGTCCTGCGCAGAAGGAAGTATATCTTAGTTACCATAGTATCAATGTTATGACAACCAATCATGATTATGCCATCACGATTACCGATCCGGTTAAATGGGTTAGCCGTTATCCGAACCAAGTGGCTGATTTTGAAAAATTCCAATCTATGTTTAAACAATATGAAAAATCTGGATATATTGGGCATACTGCACAAGAGTTAGCATTGCTGGAACTATATGGAGATATGATCCAACTTTATCGATCTGAAGTGGGAATGAATAACTTTGAACCAGTTATTTCTAAAATCGATCCAAATACATTTAAGAAAGTTATATCTAAAATTAATTGCAATTAATTGTTAAAATGATGAAAAAACTTATTACACTAATAATCTGCCTTTGGATTTTTCAAAGTGCAAATTCACAGACATATTTACAAGGATACAATGTTGTTCAGATCAGTGGTGCTGTGACTTGTCCCCTTTTATCACCGGCAGAAAGGCTGACAATTGATCAAGCCTATGCAAAGTTAAAAGAGATTGACACTGATCCTATAGAAAAGAGTGCAAATGAAATGAATGGAGAGTTTTGGTTGATGGATGGTATGCTAGTTAATTTGGTCACACGTACAGTAACAGAGCAAAATCCTAGGGTAAATCTATATGAGAGACAAAAAGCCTATGCGCCCGAAATAATTTATCGAGAGGGTACGACACCTGACCGTACAGCAGCAAATGATTATTTCAGTGAAATAAAGTCTGTTAATAATTTTGAGGTCTTGGTGGATTATTTTAAAACGCGTAGCAATTATAAAAGTTTTCTCATTCAGGATAATAAGGGTAAATTTAAAATAATGGGAACTATTTATGTCAAAAAGCAGGATGCTCCCAAAGCACATGCACTTATAAATACTATCCTGAATAATCTTCAATTTAAGGAATAGGTATTTGAGGTTATGAAAAATCAGATCTTATTATTTCTAATGATTACTATATTTTCCTCTTTGAGTAAAGCACAAATTAGCGACCAAAATTATTTGATACGAACCTTTTATGAAAAGGTATATGATTCAAATATTAGTTCAAGGGATATAGTATCAAATTATGTTGTTTATACTGATACAGTAGGCTATAATAATGCCGTAGGCACTATAGAAAGCTTACGTGATCCAGATAATTTAGGGGAACACTTTTCTTCACTTAGAAAAGACATTACTAATAAAGATTTCACCCTGACATCTTACAGTTTATTTGATGACAAAGAGAAAGCTAAATTTCAAGATTTAAATGCAGTAGATCGAAATAATATTTATAGGTTAAATCCTAAAAATACTATCCAGCAATACCTTTTGATAAAAGAAAATAAAATCTGTTCCTTTTTTGGATTCCAAAAAACAGGTTCGGATACCTATACGTTCATCGTGTATTAGCATTTTATGAAATCGTAATAGAGTGTTCTTATCAATCCCACTTACGAAACCCTCCAAGTTTCAAGTGAGTGGGATTTTATTTTTATTGATTATCCTATTGCTTCTTGTTTGATAGAATTTATAATTCTTAACATGGTGCCATTCAAGACAGAATGCCTAATCGTGCCCTATGAAAATCGTTCTGCTCGACAGATAGCAGTCATCAATTTACATTTGATTAAAGTGTCAATTGAGTTGAAATCAAAATTTTCATCATTTAGCATTTGCTCACCCTCATCCCAGTTCATCCAATTGAGGTTCTTCTGTAAAATCGGACTAAAATGAACTATATCATAAATTTTAGAACATAAATGTCCTATATCATCTTCTTTGTTAGAAGGATCACAATTCTCACTCAGTTTGACCAAATTTGGATATACTTCTGATATATATTCCCAGATAGAAAGGGCAAAATCTTTTGAATCATCTTTATTATCCATGCTATCAAATAAAGGTTGTGTTGACTTGGCATCCTTAACTTCTGAGAATTTAAAAAGGTTAAATAAATTTTTCATAATCAATTGATAGTTTAAATTTATTTGATAAGCCCCAACACTCATGGAAACCCTCAAAAGTTTCAAATGACGTGTTGGGGAGATTTCTTTAATAAAGAACTTCTTTAAGTTCTTCCTTATCAATATCCAATACTATCTTTTTCTCTATTACTTTATTGTTCGAAGATGTAACAATCAATGTAACATATGCCAAATTGTTTGAGTTAACAATATTTCCAACTTCGACCTTATCTTCCTTATAATCTTTCGGGTTTTTAAAATAAATAGTTTTTTTCGGAACAGACTGATTTTTGCCTATATTATAGAACATTATATTTAGCTCCGTGCCGTTACTCCAGATATCCCCACCTATGCTCTTAGTCAAGGATATAGGTATGGAATTGCAACAATAAAATGGACACCTAGTTAAGCTGCAATATGCCCATATGATGCAATGGCCCTTGCTAAGGGAGGAGTAGTAAATATCGATGGAGTAGAAATATTCTACAAGATCACGATATCATATTATTTGCGGTACTTCCAGATCTATCTGGAGGTGAGGATTGGATCAAAATAAATCCTGATACAATCCAAAAAGCTATTGTAAGTTTTGAAAACTTAAAGCAGCTCCGCACCAAAAATACCCTTTCGTTTCAACATAATGTTGTTAATCAAAAGACAAAATACTTTAATAACTATAAGATTATAGTAAAACGAGATGACACTTACTATGTATCAAAAAATTGCCTTTTACAGTTTTATAGTGTCCGTAATCGCTCTGATTTCTTTACATATATATATGGCCGAATAAATACTGCAGGGCTTGCGTGCAATATTCTTCAATTTGAAAAAATATTTAAAAGTACATACCCTAATTATGAATTCCCATTATACAGATTAGGTGAAGGCACACATTTTTTTTAGACTGGGCGACGGATAGAAGAGAATATTTATCGAAAACATTAAAATTGAAAAATAATTCGGATGGCTATCAATTTTGGACCTTTATAGACTGGACAGCACCCGACTCAAGTTATTATATTGAAAGAGGAATTGATCGTTTCGTTTATTTACAAGGTAAAGGGATTATTGGTGGATCATTCGACTTCTATTTTTACTTCAATAGGAAAAAATTGCCAATAAAATACACGGATTTCTTGAATAACATTAAAGAAGAAAAGGTTATGATAGCTGATAATTTTAAATAAGAAATGAATCCCACTCACGAAACCTTCCAAGTTTCAAGTGAGTTGGATTTATAGGTAAATGTAGGTTCTCATTTAAATTCCTATATTAAGTTATATGCTTTTTTACAGCAGTGATTTCATTTCTCTTTTGCAAGATTACGTATCAAAAATTCGTCAATGACATCGACGCACTTAGCCACCCAAGGATGGAAAAGCCAAAAAGGGTGTGCCTATACATCAAATGTAAACACTTGATATGCCGCCCCCCCAAAGCTTTAGCATACCCACCAATTCATCTTGACCAGCATGGAATCTAGGAAGACCATTATTTATGAATAAATTGGAATTTTCTGTTCTTCTCTGGCCCAAAATATGGGTGAAGCCTCTTTCCATATTAACGGTTTTTCGGCAAAGGTTCCTCCAAGCCAAAAAGCATCTGGAGAATCAGGCTTGCGCTCCAAACTAAGTGAAAGTGGTGCCATGAAATCCACCACTCCATCCAAATTAATAATAGCCTGAATGTGCGTACTGTGTTTAGAGGCAAGAAGTAGTTCAAATTTGGATACACTACCTGTCAATCCAACCAGACTCGCGAGGTGCCTCCCTGCTGAACTTTTGGCCACCACAATACGGCTGATGTCGATATCGTACTGATCTGCATGATTTTTAAGCCACAAAATTGCCGACTTGATATTGCGTATGGCGTTTGGATATTTGTTTCCAACGATAACTGATACTCCACCGGAATGCAGACATACCCTTTTCTCGCCAACAGCTGTGCGATGGGTACATCCATTTCCTTTTGACCTGAACGCCATCCACCTCCATGTATCCATATCACTGCCGCACGTTTTCTCCGGTCATTAGGCCGGATCACATCGATATGTAGGTCCCGAGGACCGAAGTCTGTTCGAGCTAGATGTGTATATATCAGATTATGTGTGACCTTTAAATCTTTTCCTACGCTGTCCATAGCCGATCGTGCATAAAGATAGTTTTTCTTTATTTTCCGCCATTCATGCATTGTGTTATAGGTTGTATCCTTCGGAATATAAAGACGATGCACCCGCACCAAATCGCAAAACATATACAATAATAACGCAGTCCAGAAAAGAAGCTGTAGGAGATATTAATTCCATTTCATCGAGCATCTCTTTAACCTTCCAATCGTCCGTTACTTCTTCGTGTTTATAATCATTCAGTTTATCTTTCGGCAACTGATGAGACCAAGCCACTCGCTTTAAAAGTGCTGATGCCCCTGCATCCTTAGATCCCAATTCGGCATAAAATACGGTTTTATCTTTATCTGGGAACAACATATCACCCTTCCATTCATTCCAGCCTTCAGGAGTAATATGAGCTCCTAAGTTACAATCTACTAGAACCGTCTTTGCATAAGGACGCCATGGCCTCCCAAGAAATACTTTATAGACAGACTTATCCGCAGCCACAAAATCACATTCGTCGAAAACATAGCCATACGGTTGTCCCTGTGGCGTGGAAGCTGCAGTGACATACGAATTCCGCAAAGCAATCAGTCGGCATCTCTTAAGGAATGTAATCCCCGGTCCGAAGATAAAATCCGTCGTTCCACTGATACTGCAATCAGAAAAATAGCTTCTTGCACCGTTTTTACCTAGATGCAAAGTGTCCTGAAATCCCAAAAGACGAAAGTTGACCAGTGCTATCTGATCTCCTTCTAGATGAAGTGCTACGACCTGCCCTACCGGACCGGCTGCATTTTTGATAGTTAGGTCCTTGATGAGCACCATGTTTGCAAGTATCAATAGCGTATAACTATTGAAAGTCCCAAGCTTAGGCTGCCCTGTCTCATCTCGACAATCAATCAGCTGATCTGCATAATCATCAAAAATAATCCTGGTATATAAGCAAGAACTAACGCTAATAAAAATATCCACGACCTACTGAATTTTATCATAATCAAGATTACGTTTATCCCCAGACTTTTGAAAATTTGGTTACTACCTAAAATTAGCCTTTTATTTAGGTGGTGCATTATTTTTTCTAGGCAAACGATCCTATAAATACGACACGGATATAAACATGGAAAAACTCATAATCTTTTGGTCCCTGGTTCGAGCCCAGGTGGGAGCACAAAAAATCCTCATCATATGATGAGGATTTTTTTTTCCAATACATTTGAATTATATGTCCTTTCGATTATCATCCGATTCAATATCAATCAGTTTATTGTAGGGGTCGATTCCTACCTGTTCGGGCTTTTGGTCAACAACAAGCGTTAATGTATTGTTGATCCGGTCGATTTTGTGTTTTTTTAGATACAGCTCCTGACGTTTGTTTCCATCTTTGCTTTTTTTATCCGAGAAAATACCCACCTCGATGTAATCTGCCAGTGGCAATGATTTCACCGTCACACGATCTGACTTTTTAAATGACAGGGCTTGTCCTCCTTCATCATTGTAGCTCTTTTTACCATTGCCATCTACCCGATATTTAGAAACTTCAAATTGGATATCAACCTGATATTTTCCATTCTTCAGCTTCTTTGAACTTACTCTTTCAACTTTGTTGTTATAGAGCGTAATTGTTTCAAACATATCCTTAATCAGGTAACGCAATGAATCTGGAGTCGCCTGTCTAAAACTGTCCACAAATTCCGAGGACGTCGTGTAAGGTGGATTCTGAAATGCTGTACGCCGTAAATAAGATTGAGCTGTCCTGTTAAAAAGATTTTCTCCCAGATAATCGCTCAAAGCATACAGCACCAAGGATCCCTTTTGGTAATGGATGTACATTTGATTTTCATTATACATCAATGGCTTTTCACCTAGTTTTTCGGCACTTCGGCCCTTCAAATAACCGTCGAGTGCATCTTTGAGAAACTTACGCATCTGCCCTTTCCCATATCTTTTTTCCAAAACTTTAAGCGATGAATATTCAGACATACTTTCAGACATTAATGTCGCCCCCTGCACATTGGCTCCCACAACTTGATGCGCCCACCATTGATGTGCAATCTCATGTGCTGTTACCGCATAGGGATAATCAACCGCATCTTCTTTCTTCTCGTTCACATCGGCAATAAAACCGATCGCTTCGGAGAAAGGAATGGTATTGGCAAATGATTGTGCAAAAGTGCCGGCTGTGCGCGGAAACTCAATAATGCGTAATTGGCGATGTGGATAGCCACTGTACTCCTTCGTATAATAACCCAAAGAAGCCTTGCTGGAAGCCATCATACGATCGAGGTTGTAAGTATGGCCTTTATGGTAGTATATTTCCAGATTGACCCCATTCCACTTATCTTTTTTGACTTCATATTGCGCCGAATTAAAGGCAAAAAAGTTCAGAATCTCCGCGTCCATTTTATACTGGTAGTATCTACGGCCATCCTTTTCCCATTCTTTTGTCAGATACCCCGGAGCAATCGCCAATTGATCCTTGGAAGTACTTAAAGTAGCTTCAAAGCGGATCCAGTCGGCATCATTGGATATATAATTATTCTGCAGGGCCCTTTGATCAGTCTGAGGAGCCATGCCATCGCGGTATGGTAGCCCGTATTTCTTGCGAATGTCATTGTTGACCACCTCGCCCCGCTCCAGATAACCTATATTCGGGAAAAGCATATTGTTAATAAAGGTTCCATTTCCCTTAACAGGAGACTTTTCATTTACCCAAGTATTGGCCGGACTGACAACGCCAAATTTAAGCACTATGGAATCCCCGGGAGCCATAGGCTTCGCTAATTTATAAATATTGAAATTATACTTATCGTCGGCAGAAATCAGCTTATTCGGCACACTTAAAGAAAATGTATAATCATAATCATTATAATTGACAAAAATAGAATCAATAGGCATGCTGGTCTTATTTTTCAGCACATATGCCGCATTCGCCTTAAAACTTCGTTTATCAGGAAAAATATCCAGATTGAACTTAATATCAACCACCCGGGGTTGAGGCCTATATTGGTATTTCTTATATTTCTTTTCCCATTCTACAGCCTGTTTTTCGTGATCCAAACTTGTATAATATGGGTTTTTAACATGGTTCTCATAATATATGGCAGCCCCGATACCGATAAAACCCACAAAAGTAAAAATGAGAATCGCTGCTGTTGCCGGGCTTAAGTTCGCCTTAAAAATAGACCAACGCTCTTTGACTCCGGAAAAACTACCCCTACGCCATAATAACAGGCCGATAACAACAAAAAACACAGCGAAAAGTATCCAGTAAATCCGGTAGGTTAAAAACGGAAGAATATAGCCAAAACCATCCATATCCGAATAGTCCAGTTCTGGTCCCCGGTTAAACTGATAGATCTCCTGCTCTACACCCATCATATATAAAAATGGCAACCCAATAAACAGGGTCAACAGCACAAAAAATCCAGCGAGGTAATTTTTGAAGAGCGTATGAATAAACAGCGACACAAACAGCCATACCAGGTTGGACAACATCCCATATACCATCAAATGCATCAGATACTGCCCTATTTCAAAATTATAATAACGATGGTATACCTGAAAGCCCATACAAGTTGCAATGACTACGGCCAACAGCGTCAATTGCATCAATAGGATTGCAATAATTTTAGATCCCATCAAAGCCCAGTTTGGCACCGGAGTCGTATCCAGCAGTCCTCCCATACGCGTAATGCTTCCTCGATGAACAAGAAGCCCCGTAAAAAGAAAAGTCAGGATCAGCAGAAAAAAAGTAAAGGTCGTTCCGGGGATCATCAGCATTTTCCAAGTGACGGGATAAGTCGAAGTTCCGAATATCGCGCCAATAGTACTGGCCATCAAAATAATGAAAAGTACCCCGACCAACGTTAAGATCAAAAAAACCGGATTTTTGACGATATACCGGTAATCATACCGTGCCATGGTCCACATTGTTCTTATATAATGGGATACCGAAAAATCATAATTTACTTTAGGTAGGTTGATTTTGAAAATGCTATCAAAGTTATTTTTGGTTAAACGGGCGCCTTTTTTTGATGATTTAAACGATATTTGATGCTGAGAGAAAGAGAATAAAAGATAAAAACCACCAATAAATATGGCCGCGACAGCAAGCCAGATTAAACGATTATAAATAACAGCTCCAGTAAATGGAAGGTTGTTGACATTTTTTTCGTCAGGAGACCAATATTGGGTATAATACGATATGGCACTGTCCCCAAAAGGATCAATTAATGCCCCCACAAAACGATTGTCCATGTTGTTCGCCAGGTTCTGAACGAGCACCTGCAGCACAATCAGAATCAACACCGCAACAAACCCGACATAGACATTTCGGGTCAATGTCACCAGCACAAAAATAATAGCGCTAAAAATAAGGAGATTAGGAATCACCTGTACAAGATACGTCTGTAAATAAGCCCAAATATGAATTGGACCCAATAAGGACTGATTAATACCCGGTACAAATTGAGCAACAATTATCCCCAAGGTTGAGGCAAAGACAATAACTAGTACCACTGCCACCGATCCAAAGAATTTTCCAAGGAGGTAGTCCGTTTTTGAGAATGGATAACTAAAAAGTATGGTATGCACCTGATATTGGAAATCGCGATAGACGCAGGCCCCAACAATGGAAGGTATCAAGAAGTAGATAATGGTCGACATGCCATTGACCATGCCATTAATCGCCCAAGGCGAGTTCATAATAGTATTGGATGCAGTCGTTGCCGTTATACCATCAAAGATACCGAGCGAAGACAGCATAATGAACAAGGAGAGCGCGAAGAACAGTGCCATATAGATATAGACGGCCGAACTTTTAAACCAACGCGTAAACTCAAAATTAAAGATGGCTTTAAACATGGCGTTGATCATTTTTTAGCGCAACAAAATAGACATCCTCCAATTGACCCTGCGCATTCACAAATGAATCGTCAGGGCGCTCATCACTATACACCCGAATATTGAGTGTGTTGTCCTGGTTGTAATTGGTTGAAATGACATTATACTTTTGAGTATACTCATCCAATTGGTCTCTGCTGATGATACGTACCCAGATCTTACCCTCCAATTGGTCAATAGATTCTTCGGGTGTCCCCCTCAAGAGGATCTTGCCACCATTGAGAATAGCTAATTCATGGCATAATTCCCGTACGTCATCCACAATATGGGTAGAAAAAATAACCGTATGGTCTGTACCTATCTCCCTTAAAACGTTTAGAAAACGATGTCTTTCAGCCGGGTCAAGCCCTGCTGTTGGCTCATCAACAATGATTAACTTGGGATCGTTCAGCAACAATTGGGCAATACCAAAACGTTGCTTCATCCCACCAGAGTAACCGCTTACACTTTTATTGCGCACGTCCCAAAGATTGGTCACCTCAAGAACCCGATTGATAATGGCATCCCGATCAGCCTTTGATTTAACCCCTTTAAGTTTTGCAAAATAGTGCAGCAGATCCGTAGCCGAGAGATTCGGATAAACACCAAATTCCTGCGGTAAGTAACCTAAAACTTTCCGCAAATCCAGCTGATTTTTGAGTACATCAATATCACCAAAAGTAATGCGTCCACTATCAGGTTTCTGAAGCGTGGCAATCGTCCGCATCAAAGAAGACTTGCCGGCACCATTTGGCCCCAATAAACCAAACATCCCAGGCTTAATTTCCAAATTTACACCGTCTAAAGCTTTCACCCCATTAGAATAGGTCTTACTAAGGGTTTCTATTGATAAATTCATAATTTATTTTAACTGTTAATAATATGTTAGTATACCAAAACGATGATATGTTACATGAATATAGTAAAAGTTAAAAACAAACTAAAATGAAAGCGTCTAATAGACAGGTAGGCAGATGAAAAAGTATATTTTTGCTTTTTGAACAAGCATAAGGAAAGATAAACTTTAAAGCGGATCAAAAAGAATTATGAAGCAGATTAAAAGCTTCGCAATAATGGTTGCGTACTACAACGAAAAGATCCTCCAAAGCTGCGGCTGATCTGGAAATCAACGTATTCAACCTGTATACCGGCAATTGAAAGTTTATCCCCAATATAGGCAAAAACGGGGTCTGTTACATAGACAGCCGGATTAATAGGCAGACCATTGGCTGCCAACAGACTTGCTTCTTCCAAACTGACCACAATTTTATCCCATTTCCTTAATTTTTGAGGGATACCATGGGTAAATGCTTCCTCACAAACGATCATCAATCCTTCTCCAACCATTCCGAGCGCACAGTCTAAATGGAGTATATTGGGGTGAAGTTTCACCTCCTCCACCTGATAGCCATAGGGCTGTAATAATTTGAAAAGCCACTTAATTCCAAGGCTATTTGAAGCAAGTCCAGAGTTGCCCACAAAGATATGCTTACCATACACCAAAATATCCCCTCCTTCTATAAAAGGACCATGCCATAATGCCAACTCCTCCTGCTCCGCCATTGCGGGTCTTGGTGCAGCTACATAAAGACAGTCATTTTGATAAACTTCACGTTCCAGCAAATCCCGGATAGGCCATATTTCATTGCGCCGCTGCATAAAACGGATGGATCCCTCAATTACGGTATTTCCAATAGTGAAAAATGGGTCACGGACAAAGAAATTCGAATAACCATGTTCTCCGCCTGCTATTTTCTCCCGTTCTGTTAAGTTGCGGGGCCGTAACACCTCTACGCCATATTTTTCCAATACCAACGCGAAGTTATGACGCTCTTGTTCCCAGGCTATTTGCAATTCGGGGTATACCTCTCCAAAATCTTTTCCGGCATGGGCCGCATCACCCTCTATGGTCGTAGACGATAGAAACCGGAGGTCATCCTCTTTCATCAATTCTGGAAAACCAAATTCCGAAACCGTCAGAATAACTTTCTTCAATGGCGCAAATTCATTTTCAACAAAGATCATAACAGCTGTTTTTTTCAATATGCCAATTTTTTTCAAATTAAGCAACTCCTAAAACCCATCGTACATTAAACAGATCAGTCACTTCAATAAATTTATGTTGGTTAGCATAATCCTCCTTTTTATTCTTCCGGGATGTAAGTCTTGCCATCAACTCCTCACGCTCCGCTATATCCACACAGGGCATAAATACCGACAGGTAGTTGCCCACTTTACGGCCTTCATTATGCACCAGATCAGAACCGTAGATCGCAATACGTTCGGAAATAAGAGTGGCACTTACGACGGGCACTTCGGTATATCCTTGCAGAGGTTCATCGAACATCTCGAAATGCAAAGTTCCTCCGAAACAAGCCTGATAAAACCTAAGTGCCGCTCTACAATTCCCGGAGAACGTAATGAAAATTCCGCTTTGCAAGCGCTCCATTTGCTGAACTAACATCGTATAAATTGATTATGCATCCGGTATTTCGGGCTCTACAAGTTTTTTCATTTTCTCCAACGATTCCTGCCAGCCGAGGTAGCACATCTCAGCTGGAATAACCTCCGGAATTCCAGCCTGTTCAATCTTGAGTTCAGTTCCACAGATCACCTTACGCAAGGAAACAGTTGTGGTCATTTCCCCCGGTAAATTAGGATCATCAAATCGATCCACATACTTGATAAAGCTGTTTTGCTCAATCTCCAGATATTCACCACCGAAAGAGTGGCCATTACCCGTACTAAAATTGGTAAAGGTCATTTTGAAACTTCCCCCAACTTTAAAATCCATCTGCTGTACGGTACACAGAAAACCATAGGGCGGTAGCCAGCTAGCATGTGCTACCGGATCCGCAAAAGCACGGAATACCTTTTCCGGACTTGCCTGAATAATTCGATGTAAGGAAACATGATTCGTTTTCATATTTAAATCGTTTTATAAGTGAATAACTACTGCTTAATTTTTGTTTTACGTTCTTATCCAACAATGTTTCAACCCAATACGGTCCCACAATTGCCTAAACAACTGACGTTTGATGATATGCTCCTGTATCTGCCTGCTCCTTACTGCTCAAACGTGCAATTCTGCCCTGATAGAAATAAGAAACAGCGAGTACGCCCAATACCAAGATTGGCATAACCATAAATGCTGCATTTTTATCAACACAGGCGTGACTGATAAAAGCAAATATTAAATTGAATGTCAATCCCGCATAAGCCCATTCTTTTAACTTACCTGGCACCTGTGGTACTGCGATGGCGAGAACTCCCAGGATTTTACAGATAATTAATGCGTATGCAAAATAATCTGGATATCCTAATGGTTTTGTGCCCGCGTTAATATATTGCGGTGCAAATAAAAGTGTTCCTAGTGGCATTAGCCCTTCCCAGAGGACGATCAATACCGTTGCTATCCAAAAAGCAATTTTGTTCTTTTTCATTTTTTTCTATTGTTTATAATGATATAACAAAGATGCGAAGGATCACAAAATACAAGCTGTTGCAAAGACGACAACTTTAGGGGTAGATTACGACAAAAACTATTTGTACCTTTATTTTATAAACCGATAATAATATGCAAATCTCTGTTTTTGTTCCCGAATACGGCACGATAGAAGGTATTACACCTGCATTCAGGACCTTTCATACGGCCAATGAATTTCTGTCTGCCTTTGGCAAACAACCTATTTTCAAGGTTGAATATGTAGGCTTAACCGCCTATGTCCCGGCCAATAGCGGCGAGTATACGATCAAGACCAATCGTTTATTACAGGATGTAGAAAAAACCGACTTGCTCATTATACCACCAATTTTTGGAAGCATCGACAAGGGAATACACGACAATGCAGAGGCCATCCCATATTTTAGAAAACTGTATCACAAAGGAGCTAGTCTTGCCAGTCTATGTGTAGGTGCTTTCCTCCTTGCTGAAACAGGTTTATTGGATGGAAAAAAATGTTCGACACACTGGGCTCATATCGAGGAGTTCAAGGAAAAATATCCAAATATTGAAATCGAGGACGGTGCGGTTATCACCGAACATGAAAATATCTATAGCAGTGGTGGTGCAAGCAGCTTATGGAATCTGATCCTTTATTTAGTAGAGAAATACTCCGACAGAGAAACGGCCGTGCTCATCGCTAAATATTTTGCACTAGATATCAGCCGGGATAATCAATCGCAGTTTGCCATATTCAGAGGACAACGTAACCATGGTGACCTGGATATCCAGCATGCCCAGGACTATATCGAAAAAAAATATGAGGAGAAAATTACAGTCGAAGACTTGGCTAATCATGTCAATATCGGGCGGCGTACATTTGAACGAAGATTCAAAGAAGCGACCAACAACACTCCGGTTGAGTACCTTCAACGTGTGCGCATCGAGGCTGCAAAGAAATTCTTCGAAGCCTCCCGAAAAAACGTTTCCGAGGTCATGTATGATGTAGGCTATACCGATACAAAAGCCTTCCGGGATATCTTTCGAAAAATTACAGGTCTTACGCCAATAGACTATCGCAACAAATTTGCCAAGGTGGCAGCCGATGTTGCCATTGAGCAATAACCCTAGGTAAACAGTAAAGCCACTCGCAGGAGTGGCTTTATGATTAGATTTATCAGCTGTATTATTTTAACATCATCTCCCGGATATATTTCACAGGTGAATTACCAAAACTCAGGAATTTCTCATTGAATGCTTTCAAATTAAACTGCTTACCTTCTTTCTGCTTAACAGCCTCCCTAAGATCATAGATTTCTTTATACCCGGTAAAGTAAGACGTCAGCTGCACACTGCTAACTGACACACGTTTCCACTTACCGGCTGCTTCTGCCTGTTGTTGAAAAGCTTCATCAACCAGCAGATGCATTGCATCTTTCTCACTCATGTCTTTCACGTGCACGCTATAATCGAGTATGGCATTGCAAACTGTACGCAGATGCCATTTATACCACATCAACCACATTTCAGGCGCATTGTCACCATAACCGTTTTCGAGCATCATCTGTTCTGTATACACAGCCCAGCCTTCAATCATTGCACCGTTGCCTAAAATACTCTTGATCAGGCTCGGGGACTGGTTTGCATAGACCAATTGCGTATAATGCCCCGGAATAGCTTCGTGAATATTAAGTATCTGCAAAATGTAATGGTTATACTCTCTCAAATAACTCTCTGTAGCCTCTTTGGTCCAGCCACTCAGACTACCCACATTGTAATAAGTGTTCCCGCCTTTATCATAAGGCCCAGGTGCACTGATTGAAGCACCGGCAACACCAGCCATATAGGCCGGTTCTTTACGCACAACGAGCGGTTTGCTATCGTCTATATATAATAAATCTTTTTGTTTCACAAAAGCGACCAGCTTGGGTATCTGCGCTTCGATAGCAGATTGAAACTCTTCAGCTTTTACATGATTAACCGACAGGGTATCAATCATTTTTCGAACGACGACCAAACTATCTGCCGGCAGGGCCGATTTTCCAAAATATTTTGGCCAAAGCTCTTTGCTGATTTTATACATTTCACCATGCAAATAGCTTTTTCTTTCAAGAGCAGCCTGATAAATCTGTTCGGCCGTCGACCCAGACTGGATATCGAAATCAAATTTCTTGTCGTAAAGTTCCTTTCCCAATCTAAAGCTACGCGGAGAAGGATTAGGTGTTGCTTTCAAAAATTGAACATAACCATTGATCGCTGCAACAGCTTGTTGCGAAGCTTTTTGTATAGCCTCTTTTTCAGCCAAAGGCAGATCAGATTTTTTCAATGAATCACGTAAGTCAATTTCGAAAACAGACAAACCGCCCAAATTCTGTTGGATTGCCAAGTCTGTCAATACCAAAGCCGGGTTTTTAATCTGTCCTTTTGCCGCTTCGTAATAAGCCGGAATCTTCGTCAAACGTTGATAAATAGCTTTAAGCCGATTCGATAATGGGGCGTAGTTTTCTGCAAGCATAAAAGCGATCGTCCCCCCAACATTGTACGAAGAAGGATTCCATTCATAAGCACGCTCTTGCTCAATAGACCAAATATTGGATTCAAGATAGTTTTGAATCAGATGGTAATCTGTCTGCTGCGAGAGGTTCAACGTATTTAAATCAAAGCTTTTAAGGCTATCCAAATGTCTTTTGGAGAATTCAAGACGTAGTTTTCTCGCATTCGCATCCGGTATTGTCAATAAGGAATCATACTGATGGAAACCCACCTGTGTGGCCCATTCCGGATTTTCCTTCCAAAGCTGCTGGATAAAGCTGTCTTCGTAAGATTTAAACTTTTCATTGACAACGGTATCTGCAGCAGATTGTTTGCCATGAGACCCCGATCCACAGGAGGCCATGATGCCCAATCCAACGATAGTAAGTGTATATGTTATAAGTTTCATTGGAGTAATTTGCCTAAAATTAACATTATTGTTGATGAATTTCAGCATTTTACTCCAATAATTTAAAACTATAACCAAGTATGAAACCGTTGAATAAACCAATTCTTGATCCATTGTGTAAGCAGACAATAGCAGATAAGAATCCCCGCAAGCCATGGAAAGTAGGTTAAGGGCAACGCTTCCATTTTTAGTGCTGCAGCAAAAGGCGTGAAGGGCAAGACGATACCAATAAGCATAATTAAACTCGTCAGTGCAACAACCGGAGCCGCGGCCCAGCTTTGAACAAATGGTATTTTCTTGGTTCTTATCATATGGATGATCAATGTTTGCGAGAGCAGTCCTTCTACAAACCAACCTGTCTGGAAGAGCGTCTGATCTGCTGCTGTATTTGCCTTGAAAATGAAAAACAATACAGCAAAAGTTGCAAAATCAAATATTGAACTTATCGGACCAATAAACAACATAAACTTAGAGACACTTCCGGCATCCCATTTCTTTGGCTCCACAATAAACTCCTCGTCCATGCTGTCCCAGGGAATAGATACCTGTGATATATCGTAAAGCAGATTCTGAATAAGCAGGTGTACAGGCAACATCGGTAAAAACGGAAGAAATGCACTTGCCCCAAGCATGCTGAACATATTGCCGAAATTACTGCTTGCCGTCATCTTGATATATTTAATGATATTTCCGAAAGTCCGACGGCCATAAATCACCCCCTTTCGTAATACCATAAGATCTTTTTCCAGCAGAATGATATCAGCACTTTCTTTGGTAATGTCAACAGCCGTATCCACACTGATACCGACATCCGCTTCTTTGAGCGCTGCCGCATCATTGATACCATCTCCCATAAATCCGACCGTATGACCTTTATCCCTTAATGCTTTGACGACACGAACCTTTTGGAGCGGGCTCAGTTTTGCAAATACCGATACGTTATCAACACATTGATTCAGTTCAGCCTCCGTGATTTTATCCAAATCGCTCCCATTAACAATCCGTTCCACCGGAATACCGACATCCATGCAGATTTTACGTGTAATAATCTCATTATCGCCAGTCAGTACTTTAATCGCAATCCCCAATTTTTGCAAGGATTCAATTGCTGGTTGTGCAGACGGTTTGGCCGGATCCAAAAAACCGATGAAACCCGTCAGCGTCAACTTCTCTTCGTCTGCGACAGCATAATTCAGGGGATGGGTACCTTCAAATTCACGGATGGCAACCAATAAAACACGGAGCCCTTCCTCGTTCATCTTTTTTGATGTTTTCAATACGATTTTGCGCATCGTATCATCGATCGGTACAGTACGGTCGTTTTCAACGTGCAGGCTACGGTCATCTCCCGGATCAAAAGCATGTGTACAAAGCTCGAGCATTTCCTCTACCGCTCCCTTACAGATCAGCAGATGCTTACCATTACGCTGTTTGAGAACCACAGACATCCGTCGGCGCTGAAAATCAAACGGAATCTCGTCAATTTTTAAATACTGATCTTCCACTTTTAGATAATCGTGCAATTCGACATGTTCAAGCACCGCCTTATCCATCAAATTCTTCAGACCAGTTTGGTGAAAACTATTGAGATAAGCCCATTTGAGCACTTCATCATCTTCCATCCCATAGACATTCAGGTGTTTTTCCATAACGATCTTATCCAATGTCAAGGTTCCTGTTTTATCCGTGCACAGAATATCCATAGCACCTATATTCTGGATGGAATTTAACCGTTTGACAATGACTTTACGCTTGCTCATGTTTACAGCGCCCTTTGCCAGATTGGCCGTTACAATCATAGGCAGCATTTCGGGCGTCAGCCCCACAGCGACAGCGATGGCAAAAAGAAGCGCTTCCGTCCAGTTACCTTTCATCAGCCCATTGATTAAGAAGATCAGCGGAACCATAACCAGCATAAAACGGATCAGCAAAAAACTCACCTTGTTTATCCCCTTGTCAAAACTCGTTTCGGGGCGCTCTCCGGTAATCGATTTACTGATGCTTCCGAAATAGGTATAGCTGCCTGTTGTCACAATGACGGCCATTGCCGAGCCGCTAACCACATTTGTTCCCATAAAACAAATATTACAAAGTTCAATAGGTGATTTATCAGCGGCTTCGCGGATTGGCAGATAATTTTTCTCTACTGGAAGTGCCTCACCTGTCAGCATGCTTTCGCTTACAAAAAGATCCTTACTTTGAATGATACGGCAATCTGCAGGGATCATGTCACCTGCCGAAAGGTAGACGATGTCGCCGGGAACTAGATCAACGATGGGAATCTCCCGTTTCCCTTTAAATTTCCGCAGTACCGTCGCCGTAGTTTTGACCATACTTTTTAACTTTTCTGCAGCAGCATTACTCCTGTACTCCTGAACAAAACGAAGCAGCGCACTGACCAAAATCATCATGGAGACGACGACTACTGTTTTATAATCCCGATCTCCAGCTTCCGCTAGCCCCACATCGATGATAAAGGAGACAACCGCGATCAATAAGAGGATATATATAAATGGATTGGCAAAGGATTTCAATAGCTGAACATACCATTTGGGTGCTTTCTGATGCTTCACTTCATTTAGACCGAACTGCTGCTGCCTGTCAACAGCCATCTCATCCGTAATCCCTTCTCGGCTCGTCTCTAACATAGCGCAGGCCAGCTTCTCATCCTGGCTGGATACTCCCTGCAATTTGGTCATCGTCCCTATATTCATTCCATTGGAACTGATCATGCTGTGCAATGGATTCTTTATTTTGTTTTTCATTTTAATTTCCATAAATACGATTGATATTACAAGTCCGACTCTGTACCAATAATTTCCCAGCTTATCTTTGTCACCTTTTCTTCAATGGTGAGTCGGCTGGCCATCCGCTCGATAAGACTGTCTTGCTGGCCAATTGCTTTGACAACAGCCGTAATGACGACAACTTTTGTATCTGCAGTATCGTCACTGGAGAGTGAAGTCAATAACAGCTTTTCATTATTTCCAAGCATCTGCATCAGTAGAACGCGAATATGGTTTTCTATTGCCATTCCGCAACGGATGGTCAATTGATATTCGGTTTGTGTTGTTACAGATTTATTAAAAGTCAAGAAAGCCATTTTCTGTCCGATAGGACGAAAGATGAGGTGAGTAAAGATAATGGCCAGTGCAACGACCCCTGCCTGTGTATACAGGCCTAAGCCCGAAAGCGACCCCACTGCTGCCGAACACCAAATTGTTGCCGCTGTGTTAAGGCCGTGCACATTCAAACCGTCCTTCATGATCACACCGGCGCCGAGAAAACCGATGCCGCTGACCACATAAGAAGCGATTCGTCCGGTGGCGTCCCCGCCGATTTCTATCGAGAGCAGTACAAAAGCCCCAGCTCCCAAAGAAACTAAGGTATTTGTCCGAAGACCGGCATTCTTCTGACGCCATTGGCGTTCTGCACCCACTGCAGCGCCCAAAAGCAATGCTGCCACTAATCGTATTGCAAATTCAAAAACACTCATCTGTTTCCCTCCTTTGCGTGCAAAGGTCTGCATTCCACATAGAGTACGCCGTTAGAGATCCTTTAGAAAATTATTAGAATTTTATTAGAAAAATAATTAAATTAAAACGCTAAAAAACAGATGTTTATAATTTTATTTTAAAATTTTCAAATCAAGCTGTCCAATTTCTTTAACTTCAAGCATTGTTGTAGTGTAAATCAGTTACACTAAAACAATAAAAAAATGGAACAACGAATCAATTTTTTCGCAAAAGGGCAAAATGCCATGAAATCGATGTATGGAATAGGTGCATATCTAAGCAAATGCTCAATAGAACAGGAACTCCTACACCTCATTTATTTCCGGGTATCCCAAATCAATGGATGTGCTTATTGTCTGGATATGCATTCCAAAGATTTATTGGCAACTGGAGAGAATCCACAACGATTATTCTTATTGGATGCCTGGCGGGAAGCCCCACTTTATAGCGAACGTGAACGCGCTGCGTTGGAATGGGCTGAAGCCGTTACAAAAATTACAAATGGCGACGTACCAGAAGAAGTCTATAGCAAAGCAACTGCGGTATTTTCGGAGGAGGAACTTATTGACCTGACATTGGCAATTACGGCAATCAATTCATACAATAGGATCAATATTTCCTTCCGTACGCAAGCAGGAAGCTACAAAGTGGGCCAGCACAAAGTACAGACCGCTTCCTAACACAGAAGGATGTATTTATACGATAAATTAAACCATAAAAATGAAAGATTTCATCTTGTTATTTCGTCAGGCCGCCAATGAGCTGAATCACCTGACAGACGAAGAAATGAAGGCCGTAAACAAAAAATGGTTCGACTGGATCAGCGACATTGATGCACAGGGAAAGCTGAAGGATCACGGTTCCCGCCTTGAGACTGCCGGAAAGGTATTGAAACCAGGCGGTGTGGTTACAGATGGTCCTTTTGTGGAGATTAGAGAACGACTCGGGGGATTTATCGTCGTATCAGCAGAAGATCTTGACGAGGCAACGACCCTGGCTCATGGCTGTCCGATCCTCGAATTTAATGGCAGTGTGGAGATACGTGCACTACTCGGTTAATGACATACAGGGGCCAACTGTAGACTAGCACAGTTGCCCCTACATGAGTACTATGGATCCTAATTTCTTAAAACAACTTTTTCAACAGGAATTCACCAAAATCGTTGCCGTCATCAGCAAGAGTTTTGGTCTCCGTTATATTGAAATCGCCGAAGATATTGTCAGCGAAACTTTTCTAGTAGCAACCGAATCCTGGCAGACCAAAGGCATTCCAGCCAACCCTACCGCCTGGTTGTATACCGTTGCAAAGCAAAAAACGCTGGCTTACTTTAGAAGAAATAAGCTATTTGAAGAGAAGGTCCTACCTACAGTGCAGCAAAATCAGCGGCATGAAGACGAAGGCGATGCTTTCAATTTCTCGCAGGAAAACATTAAAGACAGCCAGTTAAAAATGCTGTTTGCAATCTGTACGCCGGCGATCGCCAGTGAAGCACAAATAGGACTTGCCCTCCGGATACTCTGTGGTTTCGGTATTGAAGAAATTGCCGAAGCATTTCTTTCCAACAAAGAGACCATCAACAAAAGGCTGTTCAGGGCAAAAGAAAAACTGCGTTCAGAAATAATCGAGCTTGAGCTTCCTGCTGAACAGGAAATTATCAAACGCCTCGATAATGTACTTCATATTATTTATCTCCTATTCAATGAAGGCTACTATTCGAAAACACAAAACCAGATTTTAAGAAAAGAGCTCTGTGTTGAGGCATTACGACTTGCACTTATGCTTTCAGCTTATGAAAAAACCAATACGCCGAAGACAAATGCCCTCCTTGCACTGATCTGTTTTCATTCCTCCCGATTTGAGGCACGACAGACCAATGAAGGCGATTTTATTTTATATGAACAGCAAGATGAAAAACGCTGGAATCAGGAACTTATCAGTCAGGGTCTTTATTTCCTTCAACGTTCGGCATCGGGCGATGAGCTCACTTCATACCATATTGAAGCAAAGATTGCACAATGTCATTGTACAAAGGAAGATCGTTTTGAAAAATGGGAGGAAATTCTGCAGCTGTATGACCGTTTATTGATTGTCAATTATTCCCCCTCGGCTGCCCTGAATAGGATATTTGCATTATACAAAGTAAAAGGAGCTAAAACGGCGCTTGCAGAAGCAAAAGCGCTCCAACTTGAAGATAATCACTTTTATTTTGTGCTCCTGGGCGAACTCTATAAAGAACTGGACAAAAACAAAGCCATCACAAACTTTAGAAAAGCAAAAAACCTTGCCAAAACAACGCTGGAACAAGAAGTTATCCAACAGAAGATTAATATGCTAGATTGACATGCGCTAAAGTCTGCAATGACCTAGTTTATAGTTTATCCAGTGACTACTTTTGTCTTTTCCAATAAGATACAAACAGTTGATAAAGTTCCGAAGGTTCTAGATCAATGGTCGATGCCGAATACATGATGTTTAACTCCTGAGCAGATTCCTGGTAGGCCATCTTCCACAATAGTGACGGAAGTCTATCTTTATATTTGCCTGGATTTTCTAGGGTAACAATGATCATCGTATCTCCCCCCACTTTCTGTAGATCAATAAACTTTACATCCTGCCATTCTCCTTGACCAAAAGCCTTCGCTAATGGAGTTGTTTTGCCAAGAAAATACCTTTCATTGAGTACAATTTGGGCTGATTTATCCCGAAGGCTCAACAAGTTTACGATCAATAAGATCAGAAGTACCAACAACGCTCCCGCAGAAAAAACAGTAGGTTTTGCTTTAAAAATACCATCAAATAGCCCTATGCTATAAAATAGAATGAGCAAAAGCAGCAAGCAAATTGCTCCAGCAATCACCAGCAATTGAGTTGTTTTCCGTCTATTTCTGTAAAGATTTGTTTCATTCATATGTTAGTTCCCCCAATTGACGTTGAGGTTGTGTTTTTCTGCATAAGCCTTACCTAAGGTATATACGTTGTCAAACACAGTATTGATTGAAGGCATCTCATTTTTCTCAATCTTTTGGAGTAAAGCCTGTTTTTCTTCAGCCGAACCTTTACTGTCGCATAATTTTGCATAGGCCATATATTCATTTTTATAAACGGGCAGAACTTTTTCAAATAATGCTACAGACTGATCCTTTAATGCTTTGGCATCTGCATCCGAAACATCCAGCTCCTTAATATCTTTTAAAGCCTTTTCTACAACCTGAATCTTGATCTCGACAGATTTCTGGGCTTCATCGCCCACTTTCTTACTAGAAGGCATATCCGCAAATTCCACAGTCTCCTGCTCAAGCTGTTTGCCATAGCGTTCAGGGCTAAAATCTGCCAAAAGATTGGTATTTAAGACAACTTTTCCGAAAAAAGTCTCTGGGTTCGTAGATTGACAAGCTGTAAAAAATAAGCTCGCCGACATGAAAATAATAAATAGTAAGTGCTTCATATATAAATTCTGTTTGTTGCCAAAGTAACTAATATTCACGAAATAGGCAAACAGACCGTCAGCGCTTCTTGAGCCATCACGTCAGGGCAAAACCTGTTTGTTGACAAAAAAAGGACATACCTATTCTTGGCCTATATTGCACAACCTATTAATTTTTAATATCTTAGCAAATACAATACAGCAGATTAAAACCAATCATTATGGGCTATGATATTAGTTACCACCCCATTTCCGAACAGCAAATAGAAACATGGTATTTTGAATTGCTCAGAAATCCCGAAAAGATTGAGGCCATTTCCGCAGCTCATCGGCTGGAAGATTTCTATAAGACCAAATACCAGGACACCTTAAATGCAGGTCGTGAAACAGACAAAAATGATTACTTTGACAAAACCCACGGCTTTTTTATTGCTGTCGTCCAAGGCTTTTTTGAGCAGTACTTCTATGTCCGCGGTGGCGCCTTATCCTTTTCCAAAAATGAGCTTCTAGCCAACTATTACAAAAGATGGGAAGACTTTGTTCAGCAGGAGTTTCTAACCAATAACATTGGAAATAAGCTGGTGGAAAACTATTGTTCAGGTGTCTTTATACCAGCAGAAAAAGTGACTCAATTAATAAACGATTATGAGCATAACCCTGCAATCAAAGCTGAATTAGACACTTTATTTTCGGACAATCGTATTTCAATTTTCCTTCGTGCGCTGCAATTTGCTAAAGAGCGTGGTCTTGGTCTTCTGGAAGCTACAGAAGTCGTAGAACCACAACCTTTTGATCTCAATGAATCAAAAAGTTACTCAAATCTTTTCAACTGCGATAAAGAAGGCCCTCTCTTATATCGCAAAGTGGCATTACAGCAGATTCAGGAAATAGAAAAACGCAATGGTCTCCCTGAAAACGAAATTTTACCCAATGTCAAAACTGAAACCATTCATGTCGATCCTCAAAATTTTGAAACAATAACGACTTCCCGATCTAACAAAAAAAAGAGCTTTTGGAATAGATTATTTGGTAAAGATTAATATCAGCTTTTTTATAAAAAGCTTTGACAAGCCTGAATGTGATATAAAAAATGATTTTACGATATTTGCTTTAGCTTTATAGCTACTTATACCATTATGATTCTCATCCTTTTTCTTATTATTCTCGCCTTTGTCGGATTTTTATATCTGCTTCGATCGATAGTCAAAAAACAGCGGAAGGAAATATCATTTGTTGAATATGCCCTCATCGTCGCTTATCTCATTTCATTAATGGTTGCCGGGGTTGGTCTTTTATTTCATTCTAGTCAATTTGACCAGGCAGTAGATCCGGTGGATGGCGACTGCTATATCCCTTTCGGCGGAAAACATCTATTATCCCTGCTGGTTTATTTCATCGCATTTAATTGCTCAGCAGCAGCAATCTGGATAAGAGGCCGAAAAATTCCACCCATTCCGCTTGTTGTTATGCTGATCATGTTAATAATTGGCAGTATCATCAGTGTCTTTGTGTTCATTCAGGTCAGCCACCACGATACCTCCACCTTGGATATGTATGTCGGTAACGAAGGCACGCTATATTTTATTTTTACACCAATATGCTGCCTTATTATCGGGATCGGATTAATCCGTAAAATCATCCTGGAAGAAAAGGGCTACGCCTTAGGCAGAACTTATTCCAGCGCTGCACTTAATAAAATCAATGGTCTGCTTTCCTCAAAAGTTGATCTTCCCATCTGGGCATTCCTATTTTTGATTCCGATCTTTTTATTATGTACAATTATTCTTATTTTGTTTGGACAAGATCATGATTCATTGGTGAAAGTATTCACCGAAACAACGACCTGGGCATTTTCACAAAAAATGCACCCTCCCATTCTCGATCATCAGGGACATTATCTCTGTACGGTTGCGGCAAAAGGAGACCCGGCCCTTGTAAAGCCCTTGCGGCTGGGAAAAAGACATGGCCACATCATTATTGTCAATCGGCAGCTTCAAATTGCCAACGCTTTTGAAGAAATTTTGAGCGATTTATCCCCAGCGGTACATCGCTTTGTAAGGTATTGCTACGATAAATACGGTTACAATATCTCTGTGAAAATCAATTCCGTCAAGGCATCAAATAGGACCTATCTAGTGATGAAACCGCTTGAATATATTTTTCTTTTTTTTCTGTATATGTTCTATGTAGAACCCGAAAAGAAAATCGCTAAACAATATAGCTAGTCTTCTCCCAACAACTCCAGATCGTTTATAGAATTCCAGCCGAATTATTAACTGAACAACCAGCTTCGGTCATTCATTCCCAAAAACTATAAAAAACTAATCGTATGTATCAAACAGTTAATTTTATCGTCCTGACAGGAGGTCCGGGCGTCGGTAAGACAACATTATTAACCGCACTGCAAAGGCAGGGATTCAATACTGTGCCAGAAGATGCCCGACAGATCATCAAAGAACAATTGGATACTGCCGGTGACGGACTACCCTGGAAAAATAAACTTCATTACGCAGAGCTCATGTTAACGGCTTCTTGCGTTAGCTACGAGCGACAGCTAAGCAAAAATATAGATCAGTATATATTTTTTGATCGCGGTATTCCAGACACATTGGCCTATATCAACATGGAGGGGCTTATGATCGAAGAGAAGCTGCTTCAAGAAGCTAAGCAGCGGCGTTATCACAAAAAAGTATTTGTCTTACCACCATGGGCCGACATCTATGAAAATGACAACGAACGGAAGCAAACGTGGCAGGAGGCCGAAGACACCTTTAAAGTGATGAAGGATACCTATGATAAACTGGGGTATGAAACCATTGAAGTGCCAAAAACCACAGTAGCAGAACGTGTGCTGTTTATCCTTAGGACATTGGAACTGAAAAACTATTGATTCCGCAGTTCCTTCTCAATACGACGGTCGGGTATAAGCCACATAATAGCTACTGTTCCATAGAGCAGTAAACTGATATAAGGATTTATAAAAGACAGACCTATCCCCATAAAATATAATGCAGTTGAAATATATTCCTTTGTCTTTGATTTAACAGCTTTTTTGAGTGCCGAATCCTCCCCTTCTATTTGGATCACAAAATACTCCACGATATTATATGATATCGAACACATAATCAAGACAACGCCATAAGCAATAATCGGGTCTCTTTCAAAATGAGATTCACCTATCCAATTGGTCGTAACTGGCATCAATGAAAGCCAAAATAATAGGTTTAAATTGCTCCATAGAACCTTACCATTCACTTTCCGTACGATCTGGAATAGGTGATGATGGTTATTCCAATAGAGTCCTACATAAACAAAACTAACGATATAAGAGATAATTTTGGGATATAATGGTTTGAGACTCGCAAACGTAAAGCCTTCCGGTACTTTTAGTTCAAGTACCATAATGGTTATAATGATGGCCAGTACACCATCACTGAATGCTTCTATTCTGCCCTTAGTCATTTCTAAATATCGGAGTTAAAAGCTGATATTGTAAACCCAAGCGGAACACATTTAACCGTGCAGCACCGGGATCAGCTCCAAGCAGCCCATTATTATAATCCTTCAATCCCCATGAATAACCCGCAAACACTGTATAACGTTCGTAGTTCACATTAAACTGCAAACGTGGACGCAGATCCAAATCAATGACCTTACCTCTATCACGGTCGAAACTTGTTTTATTACCTTGTTTATCTTCAACACTACCGTTCTCCTTGATGCTCAATGTTTTGGCAATATCCATACCCAGCTGGATATCCATTGTCATAGGCTCAAAAAAGACACGATAGCCAACGAAAGGATTAAAATTGATAAACTGCTGGTTGAGTTTGGTTTGCCCCCGGCTTCCGTTCATAAATTCGTTCCCCTCCAGATCGATTTTTGTCTGCAATCTTTCATATGCACCTTCCAACCCCAATATCAGGTTGTTGGCAAAAACATAACGGTAGTTTACAGCACCACCAATGTTGATTCCATATTTTTTTCCATAGGGATTATTGGTATAATAGTCCTGCTGTGTTGATCCATTCAGCGTGCTTTTGGCTTCGCTTCCCGATCCAGTAAAGTTAGACACACCAGAAGTTACGCCTAAGCGAAGTTCATGGGACTGTGAGAAAGCCATAAAATGGGTGACACCAGCAAAAAATCCGACAAGTAATAATCTCTTCATCATAAACGAAATATTAAAATAAAATCCCTTAAAAAATTGTGCGTATTCGATTGCTAAAAATAAGAAAATTTATGCGATTGAAATCAATCATTACTTATTATTTCTGTGGGCAACATTTTCCATCTCTTTAACAAAAATTCACTGGATCTACTGACTGTAATAAACCATTCCTATCGGTCAAAATTGTTATATTTATTGAACTACATCAATGAAAATGAATCAATTCAAACTTATTTTTGTTGTATTACAACTATAAAAATAATCCATATGAAGTATATATTGGAAAATCCAGTCGTTGGTCATATCGCTGAGCAGAAATATAAGACCACTATTCAATGGAGAAATGGAGAATTTATTACGGATGAACCGGAAAAGCTCGGCGGTAAAGATCTTGGACCCGATCCTTATACACTTTTAATCTCATCGCTGGTATCTTGCACATTAGCTACATTACGCATGTACATCGATAAAAAAGGACTTGATATCCAAGAAATTTCAGTTAGCTCCAATATGTATCTCAAAATTGAAAAAGGACAGGTTGTCACCTATTTTGACCGCGAAATAGCTTTTGGACAAGACATGGATGAGGAGACACGGGGACGCCTCCAGCAAATTGCCGAAGAATGCCCCATTTCAAAAATCTTAAAGGGCAATGCGGTCGTGAATACGGTTGTCAGCACCAATACTTAAGACAGAAAAAGGATAAATACCTGGGATAATTAAAAAAATATAGACTCATTATGAGAACTTTAACTTTCATCATATTTGGTAAGAATGAAGAGATTCTTCTGACGCTTAAGAGAATCATTGAACTTACTCCTACGTGGAACGCGATTATACAACAGGATCTTAATGCTTGTAAACAGCAGTTGTTAGACGAACCAGTAAATGTATTATTATTGAGTTCGGGGCTCTCGATAGAAGACGAGCGTGAGATAACAGATCATCTATCACGCCTCACTTATCCCATTGGCCTCATCAAACATTATGGCGGCGGAAGTGGACTATTAAAAAATGAAGTGTATAGTCTATTTCCAGAATTGCTACCTGTTTAATTAAATTCCTAACGCAGAAAATAGCCCGATTTAAAACAGTTATTGAAAACTACTGAAAACCCTGTCTTTATTGAACTAGTTCAATGAAAATCGGTCGCTAAAAGGCTAATTTTGATTAATAAATAAGAAGATCATGAACAGACAGAACTTTATAAAAAAAGGCCTTTTAGGTTCCGGAATATTTGCATCAACAGTTTCTTCAGCTGGTATTTTAAAGAATGATATTGACGAAATAGAACCCCTTGAGCCCTTGGATACCGAAAATATAAACTTTAATTCAGACAAATTGGAAAATCATAGTGTACTCCATAAAGCATCTACCCGTGGTCATGCAGATCATGGCTGGTTAGTAAGCAATCATACGTTTAGTTTTGCCAATTATCACAATCCCGAACGCATGCATTTTGGTGTACTACGTGTACTCAACGATGACACAGTAGCTAAGGGAAGAGGTTTTGGCAGACATCCCCACGATAATATGGAAATCATCAGTATTCCGTTGGAGGGTGATTTAGAGCACGAAGACAGCATGGGGAATAAAGCGATTATCCGGAAAGGAGATATTCAGGTCATGAGTGCCGGAACGGGTATCATACACAGTGAATACAACAAGAATACCGATCAGGCAGTCAAATTTCTTCAGATTTGGGTATACCCAAATCAACGCAATGTGAGCCCGCGATATGATCAGATTACCCTTGATATAGCACAAAGACAGAATAAATTTCAACAAATTCTTTCTCCAAACCCAGACGATGAGGGGGTATGGATCCACCAGGATGCTTGGTTTTCAATGGGCCATTTTGACAAGGACATTGAAACAACATACCAAATCAAACAGAGCGGCAATGGTGTCTATATTTTTGTGATAAAAGGTAGCGTGACTGTCGAAGGACAAGCGTTAGAAACCAGAGATGGATTTGGAATTTGGGATGTTTCGGAAATCAATCTGAAATCAACTTCCGCAGACACCGAAATCTTGCTGATGGATCTCAGCATGACATTGGATTAGCAAACATTGCTATTCGCATAAGTTATTTAACAGAAACGGGGAGCTTTACAGGCTCCCCGTTCTGTTAAATAACGATTCTAAAACGTGACAGAATTCAGCTTTTTGTCCACTAAAATACCATCTATAGCTTTCAAATTGAAGCTGGTATTGCGTTTCGCTTTCATTTTAATCTTAAATAAAACTTCCGAGCCATTCAAGGTTTCCTTGTTACCTAAATTCACAAAGGTTGGATACAGCGCCTTACTTCCATTGGTATGAAGACGGTCGTTGCTGTAATTGTTCATTTCTTTTAGATGTACAGGTTCGATACCCACATATTCAAAATCCCCTTGACTGTAAGGGAGCGCAAAACTCAGTGCATTGACATCTTTGAGGTTTTCGCCGCTCACAATGATCTCTACGGTTTCTCCCGATTTCAAGATTGTTTTTGAGGGAACCACTTTTAACTTACCGGTTACTTTTTCCTCTTTTGCTGGTTTTGCACCACCTTCGATAACGACAGCAACATTGGAAATATCATATGCATCAATCAAATTATTCTTATTGACATCACCATTGCTGACATAACCTTCAAAATCACCATCTCCCAAACGCAATCCTGTATAGTTAATATACGAAGTCAAGTCATTGTGATCGATCAGTCTATCGTTGTTGATATCGCCCGGTAAGTAGCTTGACGATCCTGGCACCTTAAACACATATAATTCCCGGCCGGAACCAAATCCTCCCACAGCTTCAGAAACAGAAATTTTGATAAATCGGGCCACCGGATGAGTTCCAAAATCAAAACGTTTCATTTCGCCATCACGTTTCCAGTCAAAGCTACCTGCTTCGGTCCAGGTATTCTTATCATTGCTATAGAATACCTTCCCTTTTAAGATAATACCATTTCCACCGTCAGTCCTTGGAAGATATTCGAACTTATCCAATTGATTGACAGATTTCAGATCTAAGGTCATATCGAACGGAACTGCCGTCTGTCCCCATTTGGTATGCCACATATCCCCTTCGTCATAATTGAACAACTTGTTGATACCATTACCGCCCTGATTATCCACAGAAGTCTCAGCCTTAACCCCTTCAATAGCAAATTCCAATGGGTTCGCCTTTGTTTTTGCAGCAAATGTACTCCAATCTGAAACGCCAGCTTTATTGACAGCCCTAATTTTAAACTGATAGTCCGTTTCTGCGGACAATCCTTCAAACAGCAATTGGCTGTCTTTGATGGTTGAATAGAGCAGATTATTGAATTCGATCTCATAATAATCGGCATTGGCGACCTTTTCCCAAGTTGGCTTTAAGGTATAAGCTTGTATATTTTGATCAGTTATGACAGCCTTAGGCGATGTTAAAGAGCCTGTCTGAACCAAGTAGCTGTCTGCAGGAGCATACTCGAATCCATCCAATTGCACTTCGATTGACGCTAAGGATACATCTTGTTTAGCAATTCGCACCAACAGTAGGGGATTCTTGACCAAAGGTACTTTTTCGAATTCCGATCCTTTTGTAGCAAATTGGTTCAAGTTGGGCTGTTCATCGTAGAAGTATACATTTTCAGAAGCATTAAATTCATTTAGTGTACGTACTTCCTTAAGCTTGATCGTTTTCTTATTGACTTTTACTGTCAATTTCTTCGGTGCTTTGCTCACGTTAAAACGGATTTCGGTAGACTTCATTTTCTCAAATCCATCGAATTCACCTTGTGTTGGAGCGATCGTCAACAATACATTATTATTGTTAAGGCTTGAAGTTATCCTTGTGTTTACCCCTTTACCATAACGATAGGCTTCAGTCTTCCCATCATCATCGTACTCGACAAAGCTCGAATTTCCGTAAGGATATACTTCATAGATACGCTGATCTTTCTTAATCTCCTGAACATTATTATTCGGATTGGTCACTGGAATAATAGCACCGTTTTTAACAAAAACTGGTAGTTTCCAGATAGGCACATTAAAATTATTGATAATGCGGCCGCCCTTATATTTTTCACCGGTAAAATAATCAATCCACTCACCATCTGGCAGATAGATACCGTTCCGGATATCATTTCCTTTCTCATCAACATGAGTTTCCTGATAAATCGGAGCTACAAGAAAATTAGGGCCATAGAGGTATTGATATTGTGTTGCCTTGCCAAGCGTATAGCTATTTGCCTGCTCCAAAAACATGGCCCGAATGATGGGAAGTCCGTCTACGGCTTGTTTGGCTACACTATAGCTATAGGGAACCAATTGTGATTTCAATTTCAGGTACAAACGATTAATCGAAGTAGCCGGTTCACCCAGTGCATGCGGGTACTTTTCGTTCGATCCCCAACCATCCATATTGAGTTCCATTGGTGTCCAGGTTTTCCATTGAAAATCACGGATATTGACCTTGAAGTTTTTACCACCAAAGATTCCGTCCATATCGGAAGTGATATTGGGTTGACCTGAAAGTCCCGATCCGATATAGGTTGGTATATGGAACCGGATGTATTCCCATACCCCTCCAGTCTGGTCACCCGACCAAATACCAGCATAGCGTTGTGTACCCGCCCAACCATCCAATGAAATAATAAATGGACGGGCGTCGTTACCATAATAAGGCATGGTATGTCCCACATCAGCTACGCCATTGAGACCAAATGAATATCCTGGACCCACCCAGGCAACATCCGTCTTTAAAACTCTCACACCGGCATCGCGTACTTCTTTGACGATATCACGTTGCAATAGTGCACTTATGCTGTCTTTGGGATGGAGATCAGACTGAGTCCATAAACCGATTTCCACACCATTCTTACGTGCATAATCCCCAAACTCTTTCAAGTTTTTGATATTTCCATCTAAGCTCTCCGTTTGGCCATAACCAGCACCGTAACCATCATTAGGAAGTATCCAGCCCAAAGGCATATCATGTGCCTTATAGCGGTCGATTACAGCACGCGCTGAGAATTGATAATTATTCTTTTCTCCATTTAGAGATTCTTTGATACCGCCATTGTCCTTTTGGCTTTCCTTATAATGTTTGCCATCCTCAAATAAAATACCTTTCTCATCTTCTTTCCAGAAATCCCGGTTATAGGCATTGAGGTGTCCTTCATATAAACCAAATTTTGGTAAAAGAATAGGATTTCCCGTCAATTGATAGAAATCGTTCAACAAAGGAACTATGCCATCGTTAACCATAAAAAAGACATCGAGGTAGTCTGTATCATGTGCCAGTTTGACTGTCCCTTTAGTTTTGGTTCCAAATGCATAACTTCCTTTTTTGAAAGTATGCCACATAAAGCCATAACCGTTGGTAGACCAGTAATAAGGGGTTGGGGAAGCAACGCCGCCATCTGTCCAGCTATTCTGATTTTCGATTGCAATTGTTTTCCCTTTATGTGAAAAACGCCCATTTTGTACGCCACCACCAAAAAAGTACTCGTCCGCATTTTCCTTCAATTCAAGACTGACTTGTTTCTCTTGGAAAACAATCGGTTTTAAACTTTCAACGACAATTTTATTGTTTTTGCGATTGAGGACACTAAACTGCGAGGTCTTTTTGTCCATCGAGAAAAGGATATCGTTGGTGGAAACGCTGACCTTATTACCTTCATCCTTTACATCGAGTCTATTGATGGCCTTTCGAGGTTGCTCTACCAGGATCTTTGCCTCAGGTTTTGCTTCCGGATCACGAATAATACCACCATGAATATCCTGGAACATTCTAAAAATATGATCACCGTAGAAATCCAACGTCAGTCGTTGCCCGTTATCGTATACAATCTCTACTGTTGTCGGATTAATTTTTTGAATAGCGATAATACCGTTTCCATTATCCAGATGCGTTGTATTGAAATAATTTATCGTATTTGTTCTGGCATCAACTCGAGTGGGTTGAAAAATAAAAGGAGAAGCCAATCCCATCAGTAAACTGACACGTGCTTTTGTGCTCCAAAAAGATATCTTCATGCGTATGATTTATAATGCATTAAATTAACTTAACAATAATACAATAGTAAATTGAAGTAAAAAAGTGATTCTGGAATGCAAACGATTGTCCAATAATAATGTTGCAGGCTAGCCAACCTATAGAATAAGCTTCTTTCACAACGCATGCTGTGGTTGCAGAGATATACATACCTAAGAGGGACGTCCGCTCCACCGGCAATCCATTTATCCAGGATTCATCTTGCAGCTTGCGGCTATACATAAGGGGCGTCTGGTCGAGGCGAGATAGCGGTAAAGGGATCAGCGGAGATAGAATGGCAGGCGAGCATTGGGTTTAACGGATATGGTTTAAGGGATATAACGGTTCGTCACACCACTATGGCAGAATGACGCCGGGGAAATACGGAAGTACTTAAAACGCAAGAAGCCCTTGACTGTTTCCAGCAAGGGCTTCCGTGTAAAAAAAG
>JAIRVH010000109.1 GCA_031253985.1 Sphingobacterium sp. | reverse complement strand
TGGCAAAAATTTCAAATGAAATTATCAACCATGTGAAAGGAATAAACAGAGTTGTATATGATATCAGTTCAAAACCGCCCGCTACAATTGAGTGGGAATAAAATATGGGTTGCGGCACTCGTAGCGTTATGCCTTGCGAGTTGTACAACCAAAAAAAGTACAGTATTACGTTCGCCTTCCTCTGGTCAAGGCGAACAGCATACTGCTGTGATGAAACCATCCGTTGATAAAGAAAAGACCAATGCTAAAATAGGCGATATCCAGGATGTCAACGGCCATGCTGTCAAAAATAACCGAATAGCGTTACTACTGCCCTTCGAGTTAAGCGGTATTGCCGGTACGATTACAAAAGAAGATGTAGAACGTTCTTCTTTGGCCCTTGATTTTTATCAGGGCTTTCAGCTAGGTCTTGACAAAATTGCCAAAGAGGGTGCTTTGTTTGATCTGCAGGTTATCGATTCGAGAGACAATGTTGCTTACAATGCGACGTTAGGGACTTCAGCCAATGTCAAAGATGCTGTGCTTGTAGTCGGTCCTGTATATCCCCGTGAGATCAAAAGCTTCGGACAGACATTTGTGAATAAAAATGTCTTACAAGTTTCTCCTTTAGCTGCAACTATGGCTTCTGAATTTAGTTTACCTAATTTGGTTTCTATAACGCCTTCTATCCGGACGCATGGGGAAACATTAGCGAAATATATTGCTGATCAGTATTATACAGGTGATCAAATATTGATATACGATGCCGGTGATGATGAAAGTAAACAGTTTTTGGTTAATTTTGCAAGTGAAATTACGAAAGCTAATGCGCAAGCGAAGGTAAAAACTGTTATGAGCATCAACGAGCTTAATAATAGTCTCGTGTTGACAGGAACCAATCATGTTGTTTCCGGAACGGCCAATAAGAATCTGGTGAAAGCATTGTTGGACGCGATGGACGAACGGTTTTTGAATCCAGGTAATCAGTTTAAGTTATATGGGCATCCGAATATGGCCAAACTCTCCTTTGAAAATTTTGAAAACATGGATTTTTATGGACTTACAATCACCTCCTCTAATTTAGTGGACGAGAGCGATAGTGATACCAAAAAATTTATTGGAAACTATAAATTGGCGTACAAGGTGGATCCTTCTGAATTTTCTTATAAAGGTTATGATGCAGGAATATATTTTGGTCGATTAATTCATAAATATGGAGTTGACTACGTCAGCCGAATGACGCAAGAGAAGTTTTCGGGATTGAATAGCGATTACAAATTTGAATTCTATCCGAAATGGGGTTATGCCAATCGGGCCCTTGGAATTATGGTGTATCACAACAAAAAATTTGAAAGAAAATAATCTTTGAATGGCTGAATTCAGTGAAAGACGTGTTCATCAGCAAATACGTAACTTTGAACGCGCAATGGATGGTTTTGAAGCTGATCAACCATTTTCGCGCTATCTGACTACTTTTTTTAAGGTGAACAAGCAAATGGGGTCTTCCGACCGGAAGTCTACTTCCCGTTTATGCTACAATTATTTTCGTCTAGGCATTGCGGCTTCGCAATTATCGCAACAGCGTAGATTGGTGCTTGCCGAGTTTCTATGTGAACAGGAAAGTCCATTGGTGACTCTTCTTGAACCTTCATATGGTGATAAACTCAACCTGCCGCTGAAGGATAAAATTGCATTCTTGGAGTCTGAAGGTTTTTTTAAACTAAAAGACGTCTTTCCATTTACCGATCATATTTCTGAAGAGGTCGATCTGGCTCCGTTTTTGGAAAGTCAGTTGATTCAACCCCTTTTATATATCCGGGTGAAACGCGGTAAAACAAAAGTTGCGTGTGCTATCCTGGATGATAACCAAATTCCCTATATTCTTATCGGAGAGCAGACTATCGCATTGAACAATGGGACTTCCTTACAGCGATTTGAGTTATTGGAAGGAATTATTGAAGTACAGGACCTTTCTTCACAACGTACGTTGGATTATATGCAGCCGCTTGAAAAAGAATCCTGGTGGGATGCGTGTGCGGCATCGGGAGGTAAATCTCTCTTATTAATGGACGCTTGCCCTTCCGTGAATCTTTTGGTATCCGACGTGCGCATGAGTATCCTGCGAAATCTCGATGAACGGTTTGACCGGGCGGGAATAAAGCATTACCGAAAAAAAATCCTTGATCTCACAAAAAATACTTTTCAGCTTCTTGGAAGTGAACGATTTGATGGTGTGCTATTGGATGCACCGTGTACTGGATCGGGAACCTGGGGGCGTACACCGGAAATGGTTAGACAGTTCCGATCCGAAAAGATTGCTGAGTTCAATGCGCTGCAAAAGAGCATTGTCAGTAATGTGGTTGGACATGTAAAAATAGGAAAACCATTGATTTATATCACTTGTTCTATTTTTAAAGCAGAAAATGAAGATGTCGTCCAATACATTGTGGATAATTTTGGCTTTGAGGTGGAACGCATGGATTATTTGAAAGGTTATCAAGAAAAAGCGGATAGCATGTTTGTGGCACGACTGATTAAAAAGTAATTTTTGAACTTCGTATACTGAAAGGCTATTTTTTCTGTTAAGAAAAAATAGCCTTTTTTATGAATATGGATAGTTTGTTACGTTTATAATCTATTTTTCTATTAAATCAAGGAATTCTTTCTGATTTATTATCCGATGCAATTCAGTTTTATAGCGAGCGGTAGCTTTTATTTGGGATGACCTCGCTCACCTTGTACTAAACCGATCGATGTCATTCACATTTACTGGGTACAACGAGTACAGGACAGGTTGCTTTGCGAATGACAGATTCAGATACCGAACCTGAGATGAAATGGTCAAAACCAGTCCGGCCATTCGTACCCATGATAATCAGATCCGCAGACCACTCATGTGATGCTGCAAGAATTTCTTCTTTAATGGATCCGATCCGGTTAAAAAGATATATTTCGCCTGATCCAGTAAATTCGCGACTTATTTTCTCGAGATATTTTTGTGCATTATCCTGTTCCATTTCAGATACCTCGGGCACGATGATGGGTTGCTGGCCTAATAGCGGGTCCGCACCAAAGCTGGCGGGAGAAGTAGGAGGAATAACAGTGACAAGGGCTACAGAGGCCCCAAATACCTGAGCCATTTCTTTTGCATACTGTATTGCCTTTTCTGAGCATGGTTCGTCGTCCACAGCAACGAGTATCCTTTTGAATTTTGAATTTGTATTCTCCATATCTACTATAATTAATTTATCTTCGTCATATAATATATAATCATAGTTTTGACGATTTTGTTTTGTTTAGCACATGAAATATGGCATTTGTACACTAGCTATCGTTCCGTTACGTTTAGAACAGGCACACCGTAGTGAAATGGTTTCCCAGGTATTGTTTGGGGAGCTTTTTGAGGTCCTTGATGAACAGGCCGATTGGACATCAATACGTCTATTGGAAACTGACTATTTGGGTTGGATACAAAACGGACAGTTTCAAAAGTTTGATGATTTGGATATGCAGCAATATCTTTCCGGAAAACCAATTTTAGTTGGAAGGGAGGGAGGTCTGCTTTTAAGTGATACAGATCGATTTCAGCTCTGTCATGGTACGAAGCTTTATTTGACAGCGGAAAATACAGTGGATTTTCCTCCATTAAGACTAACTTATCAAGGTGATTTCAATACTTTTTCCAAAAATCAGTTTCAAGCCGAGGTGGCGCAATTGGCATTGAGTTATAAGAATACACCATATTTATGGGGCGGACGTTCGCAATGGGGGATTGATTGTTCGGGTTTTTCCCAGTTGATTTATAGTTGCTTTGATCTTTTATTGCCGCGCGACGCTTATCAGCAGGCGGAGATGGGGCAGACGGTAGATTTTATTTCAGAAATAAAGTTAGGGGATTTGGCTTTTTTTGATAATGCCGAAGGACGGATCACACATGTTGGGATTATGTTGGATCGCGATACGATTATCCATGCCTCAGGGAAAGTCCGTATTGACCGGATGGATACGGAAGGTATTTTTAATGCTGAACTGAATCGTTATTCACATAAACTCCGTATTATTAAACGATATCTTTGATACTCAAAGAAATTAAAAAAGGCTATAAGTAATTATAGCCTTTTCTATTGTAAACTTCTTGTTGACTAGAAGTGGAATTGTACACCTAAAGTTGGTGCTAAAGAGTTAGCGTCTAGGCCAAATGTATTTGTTGATCTATCAGCTGTTTTGTTGTTATTGTAGTTGTAGTATAAACCTCTAACCTTTAATTCGATGCCGATTTTGCTTGTCGGGAAGTAAGCTAAACCTGGAGCCAATTCAACACCATAGTTTTCGAATTTTGATTCCGTTTTAGTATTATTTGTTTCAATTGTAGTTTTTCCCCAAGACATTGGTACAGATAGTTGTGCAAAAAATCTTAATGGACCATTAGCAGAGTATTTTCTTACGAATGGAGAAACTTGGAATGCATCTCTTTTTGTGCTTAAGTCCATAACACTCTCATCTTTGCTCCAGTTGTAACCGATACCTGTACCAATTGCTAAGTTGTCGCTTACAAAGTAACCAACTGTTGGGTTAATGGAGAATGAGTTATTTTTGAAATCTGTGTCTTTAACTTTAGAAGTTTGGAAGCCAACTTGACCACCAACCATAACTTTTCCTTGTTCAGTTTGAGCGTTAGCTGCTATTGTTAATCCTGCAATGGCAGTTAATGTAAGTAAAACTTTTTTCATGTCTTTTTTATTTAATAGTTTGTTTTAATGTGCCAGTAATTACTTCCTGACTTTTTAAATTTGTTAGTCAAATATCGAAATCTTATTTTAATTTTTTGTCACTAGATTGTCTAGATGTTTTGTTATAATCGTAAATAATAGTGGTTCAATTGATTAAAATTTAGTGTATTTTTATTTTTATAGATTCTATTTAACGATAATGATATTGATTTGACTTTTTGTTTTTTATTGTCAATTTTAAGTAAGAAGACAAAAAAAAGCCATTTGTCTTCTATTGACAAATGGCTTTTTTTTGTATCTGAATGATCCGATTTTAATCGAAATATTCTTTGATTCGCTCGAAGAATGATTTTTCACTTTTACCCGGTTGAGGTTTAAAGTTTGGCGATTCTTTGAGTTTGTTCAATAATTCTTTTTCTTCATTGGACACGGCTTTTGGTGTCCAGATATTCACGTATACAAGTTGGTCCCCTTTGTGATAAGAGTTGACTTCAGGAATACCTTTTCCTTTTAATCTTAAAATTTTACCGCCTTGCGTACCGGGCTCAATTTTGATTTTCGCTTTTCCATCGATGGTAGGAACTTCTACACTAGTGCCTAAAGTAGCATCTACGAAATTAATGTATAGATCATAGATTACATTCAGCCCATCACGTTTTAGACTTTCGTGTGGAATTTCTTCAATTAGGATAATTAAATCTCCAGGGACCCCACCACGCGGAGCAGCATTTCCTTTTCCACTCATGGAAAGTTGCATGCCTTCACTTACCCCAGCAGGAATATTGATCGCGATTGTTTCCTCACCACGTTCTAGCCCTTCACCTCTACAGGTTGTACATTTTGCTGTGATTTCAACACCTTCACCGTTACAAGTAGGGCAGGTGCTTGTTGTTTGCATTTGCCCTAAGATGGTATTCGTTACTCTTCTAACAGACCCAGATCCACCACAGGTTTTACAGGTATGGAAAGAAGATTTATCTTTAGCGCCAGATCCATCACAGCTATGACAGACCACTTGTTTGTTGACCTTTACTTTTTTCTCAACGCCTTTGGCAATTTCTTCCAGCGTTAATTTAACTTTTATGCGTAAGTTACTTCCACGGGCTACACGACGGCCGCCACGTTGGCCTCCGCCACCACCAAAGAAACTTTCAAATGGATGTCCTCCACCAAAGATATCACCAAATTGGCTGAATATGTCTTCCATATTCATACCGCCACCACCGCCATAACCTCCACTAGCAGAATTACCGGCATGGCCAAATTGGTCATAACGTTGACGTTTTTGTGGATTGCTCAAGATATCGTATGCCTCAGCAGCTTCCTTAAATTGCTCTTCAGCTTCATGATCACCAGGATTTTTATCTGGGTGATATTTTATCGCTAACTTGCGATACGCTGATTTAATCTCCTTCTCGTCCGCTGAACGCGAAACACCAAGTATATCGTAATAATCTCTTTTTGACATCGTCTTAATATTATTGACCTATAACCACCTTTGCGTGACGGATAACTTTGTCACCTAAGTAGTATCCTTTTTCGATCACGTCCACGACCTTATTTTTTAATTCTGCAGTAGGTGCAGGAATTGCTGTGATAGCTTCTTGTAAATCAGGATCGAATTCTAGGCCTTTAACTTCCATTTCCTTTAAACCCAATTGCGACAATGTTTGTCTGAATTTGTTGTTAACTATATCCATTCCTGTTTTTACAGATTCAACATCCGTAGCAGTTTCCATGGCTGTTAATGCTCTGTCGAAATCATCTAGTGTAGGTAATAACTTACTGATGACATCTTTTCCAGCTGATTGAATCAATTCAACACGTTCTTTGCTTGTACGTTTTCTATAATTGTCAAATTCAGCAGAAAGACGAATGTATTTATCTTTTGCCTCTGCCAATTCTGCAGCCAATTTCTCCTCAGCAGACAGTTCTTCTGCGATATTATCAGCAGGCTGTTCTTGTTGTTCAGAAGAATTTGTTTCTACTGGATCTTGACCTTCATCGTAATAATTATCTTGCTCATTCATATCTTCAATGCTAAAATTAGATTCAAAAATTTACTCTATGCTTCGTTTGTCAAAGTTTTTGCCAAACAATAAAATTCCGACAGCTTGTCAGATTTTATTAAAAAAGCCTAACAATTTGTCGGAATCTCTCTTTTAGGTGTCAGTTTTTACGTTAGATACTGACATCGTCCTGCAATATTCCATCACCGGTTTTTATAATGCGGGATGGCATATTACGGATAATTGTATAGTCGTGGGTTGCCATTAAAATAGCTGTTCCCGAATTGGCAATGTCACGCAGTAATAGGACGATTTCTTCTGATGTGGCCGGATCCAAGTTTCCGGTAGGCTCATCTGCCAGAATAATTTCGGGATTGTTTAATAACGCACGGGCAATTACGATCCGTTGTTGTTCACCTCCGGAAAGTTCATGTGGCATTTTCTTAAGTTTGGAGCGAAGTCCAACTTTTTCCAATACATCCAATATGCGGCTATCAATCATTTTTTTATCTTTCCAACCTGTTGCCTTAAGTGCAAATTCTAGGTTCTTCTCAATACTTCTGTCTGATAACAGATGAAAGTCCTGGAAAACGATACCCAATTTTCTTCGCAGGTAAGGAACGTCATTTTCGTGCAGCTTTTTTAGGTCAAAGCCCGCAATCATACCTTCGCCATTGCCAATGTATAAATCGCCGTAAATGATTTTTAATAAACTACTTTTTCCACTGCCGGACTGCCCGATAAGATAAATAAACTCTCCTTTGCCAATGTTTAAATTGACATTTGACAAGACCAAATGCTTTTGTTGGAAGATATCAACGTTTTTTAATGTAATGACTTTATTTTCAATCATGGAAGCTAAAATTCTAATTTTTTAATTTGCCCAAAAGGCATTTCTCTAACCAGTTGCATGATATATTCTGCCTTTTCCCCTAATCCGATCTTATCAAGTGATTTATCTGGTCGGTCGACTCTAAAATATGCCAGCAAGGTGAAGGCATCATCTCTTAATTGTACATAATCAGGGATTTTGGCGACACCTTTTACTTTAATGATATACATAATTTCAAAGTTAGTATTTTTAATGCAATTTCTTTAATACGAATTTAAAGGAGGCTTACTGGTTTGCAAATAGAAAATCCAGCGTATTGACTCCATCGGCAAAATCATTTAATGCTGGGCATTGGCTTTCTCCAAAATGAAATACCGGTGATTCTACATTTAACGGAATTTCTGATACAATACATTGGATATTTTCATACTCTTGTTTGAGCTTGTTTTCGACTTCTGCCCGTGTTTCGTACGTTTGGTAATAGACGACAGCAAGGGGAGAAGCTGTGCGCTCATCTTCTTTGAGCAATAAAAATCCGTTGTCAAAATGCTTGTCGCCATTAATGAGATAGATGGACTTGTTGTAATCGTAATTGTTGTTGTATTTGAAATGCTCAGTAATGTTGTTAAATGCGGCAATAACCTCAAAAAATTGTGCTATGGGATAATCTTTTGGAATGAATAGTTTCGATACTGAGCGACAGCCCAGCCCAAAATAATCAAAGATGTCATGCCCAAGGGCTTCCAGTTGGCTTGGGGATTCCTGTCCACCGATGACAGCAATGCTATTTCTGTTACGGCGAATAATATGAGGCTTAGCACCAAAATAGTAATCAAAATAACGGGAAGTATTATTAGAGCCTGTTGCAATAACCAAATCGAAATCTTTGAGTTTTTCTACAATCTCAAAAGCATCCAGAAAGGAAGGCTCGATTTGTTTAAGCAGATTGAGGACATAGGTGGTCAATCCAGCATCGTCTGATGAGATTTTGATTTTGGCTTTAAAGCCGCTGATCAGCACACAGAGAATATCATGGAATCCAACCAAGGGAATATTGCCGGCAAGGATTAATCCTACAGTATTCGTCGAACTAAGATCTGGGTAAGGCGCCAACCATTGAGTCAGCTTTTCTATTGTCAAATTGGCAGCAATCGCATGAATGGCGCGTTCAACATTTTGTGGGGTGTACCATGGGTTTTTATGTTGTGCGAATTGAATGATTTGAATTAAATCTTCAGGTCGCTGTTGTAGCTGCTCGCCTAATTTTACAAACGCATTTATTCGTTGTTGCTTTGTCAAAATATTAAAATTTTAAAAGATGAATACACAAATTTGTATTATATTTGTGCTGTTAACATTAATCAACGTGAATCAACTAGCCTTATTGTTCAATCAGACTTTGTTTCATATTGATAATGCAAAAATAGTTTATTTATCATAATTGTGAGGTTATAAATGGCGATTAAAATTACAGACGAATGCATTAACTGTGGTGCTTGCGAACCGGAATGCCCAAATAATGCAATATACGATGCTGGTGTAACTTGGAAATTTTCAGATGGGACGGCTTTAGATGGGATTATTGATTTTGGCGACGGTGTTACCTTAGATGCCAATGAGTCTCAAGAAGCAATCTCTAATGAAGTCTATTATATTGTTTCAGATAAATGTACAGAATGTGTAGGTTTTCACGATGAGCCTCAATGTGCGGCAGTTTGCCCTGTTGATTGTTGTGTGGATGACGAAGATGTGCGTGAATCTAACGATGAGCTATTAGCGAAAAAAGCTTGGTTACACGCGGAATAAATTTAGTATTCCGTTAAAATATAAGGCAGGATAAGAAATTTTCCTGCCTTTTTTGTATTTTTCTATTTTGCCGAAATCGATATTTTGTTGCGAAACTTAGCCGTTTGGAATAATAATATTTGCAAAAGCATAGGATTTTTTTATTTTTGTTCTTTTGACCATTAAAATCTTTTAAATGTTAAAAACCAAAATAGGGTTGATTACCCTGATCACAGTTACATTAGCTTGTATCATTGCTGTATTATACGAATTTGATGTTGTAGGCTTTTCGCATGAATTTCTAATGGCTGTCCGTTGGATAGTTGCTACCGTTTTGGTTGTAAATGCGCTCTTTAAGAAAAATTTGACCACCTGGATTCTGACCTGTATGATTATGGGGATATTTGTTGGTTTGGATTTTCCAAATCTGGCAATTTCTCTGCAACCTTTAAGTAAAGGATTTATCAAGTTGGTGAAGACCATTGTTGGACCGATTCTCTTTGCCACGCTTGTTTATGGAATTGCAGGGCATTCTGATTTGAAGCAGGTGGGGCGTATGGCGTGGAAATCGATGCTTTATTTCTTCTGTGCAACGACCTGTGCTATTTTTATCGGTTTGGGGGCTATAAACCTAACTCGGGCAGGGGTAGGTGTGGATGTTGCTCATATGCCGCATGAAGAGCTTCCGGCACCGAAAGAAAGCATGGATGAACATGTCCTTAAAACACTTCCAGACCATGTACATCCTGTATATAAGTTCACTTCCTTTATAAGGGACTTATTTCCAGAAAATATCGTTAAGTCTGTAGCCGATAACCAAGTTTTGCAAATTGTTGTATTTTCAATTTTATTCGGTATTGGATTGGCAATGGTGGATGAGAAAAAGCGTAAGCCCTTGGTGGATTTTACCGAGAGTATGTCTGAGACGATGTTTAAGTTTACCAACATTATTATGTACTTTGCTCCAATTGGAGTGGGGGCCGCGATGGCTTACACCGTAGGACATCTCGGTGTCGATATCCTCAAGAATCTTTTCATGCTATTAGCGACCTTATATTTTGCTTTAGTTTGCTTTTTATGTTTGGTTCTCCTTCCGGTGGCACTCTATTTAAAAATACCAGTGAAACGTTTTATCAATGCGATTAAAGAACCTGTTTCGATTGCATTTGCTACGACGAGTTCAGATGCTGCGTTGCCAAAAGCAATGAGCGCAATGGAGAAATTTGGTGTTCCCCGTAAGATTGTTTCATTTGTCATTCCTACGGGATATAGCTTTAATTTGGATGGTACATCTCTTTATCTATCATTGGCCGCAATCTTTGTGGCTCAAGCTGCAGGAATACATCTATCATTTGGACATCAGTTGATGATTGCTTTTACCTTGATGATCACATCCAAAGGTGTTGCAGCGGTTCCAAGGGCCTCATTAATTATTCTGATAGCTACAGCCGATCAGTTCGGTTTACCGACATTTGTTATTGCAGCAATTTTGGGTATTGATGAATTGATGGATATGGCACGTACCTCAGTCAACGTCATAGGAAACTGTCTTGCAACAGTAGTTGTTGCTAAATGGGAAGGAGAATTTGATGAAGAGGCTCCATACCGTGAAGATACGGAGGGCCTGATCTAGAATCTCATACATTTTCACAAAAAAGGCTATCGAACTTATATTTTCGATAGCCTTTTTTGTGAAAATAGCTTTTTATCGTCCATCAACATAGTACCACAGGTCACCTTGTTTTTTGAACGTGGATTTTTCGTGGTGAATCTGAACTTCCATCTGCGGGTCCAGATAATGTGCTTCAAACTCGACAGTGTGAGGCGTAGTTTTTAAAATAGTAAGTTGCATCCATTTATTTTCTCGCGCCCATTGTCCAATAGCCTGTTTATTTTGAAACCTTCTCGTTGATGGATGAAATGTGTTGTATAGAAAATCGATGTGCTGGACAACAAAGGCACTATAACGCGCACGCATCAAAGCCTCCGCTGTGGTCGCATTGGCATGGGAAAGATGTATTTGCTGACAGCATTCGCTATACGGTTTGCCGGAGCCACAAGGGCATAATCGACCTGATTCCATCACCTGTTTGTGCTAAGTTTTACCAGCCTTTAATTGCTCCATTTTTAAACACCCTCTTCGCGGTAGCTTCTACTTCTGGTGACTGATATGCTTGAATAAACTGTTGAACTTTCTCATCGTTTTTATTATCTGAGCGGGCAACGATCAGATTGACATAAGGAGATTCTTTATCCTCCGTGAATAAGCCTTGTTTTTCGGGATCCAATCCAGCTTGAGATGCAAAACTGTTATTGATGATCGCAATTGTAACTTGAGGGTCATCCAGTACACGAGGTAACTGCGGCGCTTCCATCTCAATAATTTTAACTTGTTTAGGGTTGCTCACAATATCTGTTACTTTAGGCTGGATACCAACATTTTCTTTTAAACCGATAATCCCCTCCCGTTGTAGAAGCAAAAGCGAGCGCCCTCCATTGGTAGGGTCATTTGGGATGGCAATAGTGGCTCCGGGCTGCAACTCGGTGATAGTTTTGATTTTCTTTGAATAGGCAACGATAGGAAATACAAATGTATTTCCGACGATGGTTAGTTTGGTGAAACCGCGTTGTTTGGATTGCTCTTGTAGGTAGGGCTGATGCTGAAATACGTTTACATCGATATCACCCTGATTTAAGGCTTCATTAGGCACAACGTAGTCGTTGAAGGCTACTAACTCCACATCGAGATTGAACTTTTCTTTTGCAACTTTCTTAGCCGTTTCTGCTAGTTCCTTTTCGGGACCGCTCACAACACCGACTTTAAGGATATTCTCTTTCTTTTCCCTGTTATTGCATGCCACAATCGATACGAGACTGAAAGCTAAGATTGCAAATGCATAGTTCAATTTTTTCATATGATATAATTTATGTTAACGATGGTTTACTTTTTTTGAAATATAATCCCCTGTATATTGTAACAGGAATACGATTAAAATTAATAAAATTAGAACAGAATTCATGATAAAAGTGTCATATCCGACATAACCATACTGATAGCCAATCTGTCCCAGTCCACCAGCACCGACAGCGCCACCCATTGCAGAGTATCCAACAAGTGTGATCAGTGTAATTGTTGCATTATTTACTAGCGAGGGGAGAGCCTCGGGAAGTAATACTTTAAAAATTACCTGTTGGGCATTTGCACCCATTGCCCTTGAGGCTTCAATTAGGCCATTTGGAATTTCTAAAAGGCTATTTTCCACGAGCCTTGCAATAAATGGGGCCGCACCTATACTCAAAGGAACCAATGCTGCAGACATGCCTATCGATGTCCCGACGATATTACGCGTAAACGGAATCATCCATACAATAAGTATAATAAACGGGATAGACCGAAACACATTAACTATCAAAGAAACAAGTTGGTGCATGGCTTTGTTTTCCAGCAGTTGATGTTTTCGGGTTAAGAACAGGTATATCCCGAGTGGGAGGCCTAGCACAAAACCAAAGAAGCCAGACAGAAACGTCATAGTCAGGGTTTCTAAAGTCCCCGATAGCAGAAGGTTAAATACCTGATCAGACATAGCCTAATATTTTTGTTTGTGAATGCTTTTCCATTAAGAAAGATAGACTCTGCGTTATATTTTCGTTTTCTCCAGATAGTTCAGCCAAGATAACTCCAAATTTCATTTCTCCAATATAGTCTATCTGTGCCGTAATGATATTTGTTTTGACTTGATATCGTTGTTCTAAATGTTGGATAAACGGGATAGATTCTTCGTTCGAGGTTAAATAGATTTCTACCAGTGGATTCCCTGAGCTTTTCAACCGCTCCTGAAAACTTAGCGGAATGTCTACTTCAAGTGAAGATTGAATAAAGTTTTTGGTTGTTGCTTCCTGCGGATTAGCAAATATTGTTTCTACAGGGCCAGCTTCGATCAATTTTCCATGGTCCAATACAGCAACCTGATCACAAATACTTTTAATAACATCCATCTCGTGAGTAATCAGCAATATGGTCAGCTCAAGTTGTTTATTGATTTTTTTTAGCAGCTTAAGAATGGATTTTGTTGTCGCGGGATCTAAAGCACTAGTCGCCTCATCGCAAAGTAGAATATAAGGATCATTGGCTAGTGCGCGAGCGATGGCAACGCGTTGTTTTTGCCCCCCGGAAAGGTTAGCCGGATACACGTTGGCCTTATCTTCCAATCCGACCAGACGCAATAATTCCGATACTTTTTGACTGATAAATTCTTTTGATTTCCCTTCGAGTTCGAGTGGAAAGGATATGTTTCCATAGACTGTTCGTGATGATAGTAAATTGAAGTGTTGGAAAATCATACCAATCTTTCTCCTCTTCATCATCAGGTCTTTGGGCGACAGGGACATTAAGTCATCGTCTTCAATAATTACTTGACCATAGTCTGGTCTTTCCAAAAGATTGACACAACGGATCAGTGTACTTTTTCCGGCTCCAGATGCACCTATTACACCAAAAATTTCACCTTTTGCAATCGACAACGAGATGTCTTTTAAAGCATCGATGCGTGCAGCTTTCACCTCAAATGATTTGGATATGTTGTTTAGTTGAATCATTGACCCTATGGGGATTTAGCTATATATTTTGACAAACGGATGATGTTACTATAAATGTACGCAAATGCCGGGGATAAAATAAAATGAATTAAATTAAATTAAGCTACGGCAGATGCAGTTTAGATGTACTTTGTGTGTAAGCGGATATGAAACGGGTTCTTTTAGCCTGAAAAAGAATGAAAGAACCCAGATATATGTTTTTATAATGCTTGATAAGCTGAAATCACTTGTCTTGCAGATCCCAGTCCATCGATGCCATATTCGATGACATCGCCATCTTTCAGGAATCTTTGTGGGGATTTGCCCATGCCAGATCCTGCAGGTGATCCTGTGGAAATGATGTCGCCTGGAAGTAAGCTCATAAAGTGACTTAAATAAGAAATCAATTTGGGCACACGATAGATAAAATCACTTGTATTACCATCTTGCATGATTTCACCATTGAGTTTAAGCCATATTTTCAAATTATCAATATCTGTGATTTCATCCTTGGTTGCTATAAACGGACCAATAGGAGCGAACGTGTCGCATCCTTTACCTTTGTCCCAGGTTCCGCCACGCTCGATCTGAAATTCACGCTCTGTCACGTCATTGTGTAGCACATAGCCAAACACGTGGTCCAAAGCTTCTTCTTCAGTAACATAAGAAGCTTTTTTTCCAATGACAATGGCGAATTCGGTTTCCCAATCAGATTTTACAGAGAACTTTGGAAGGGTGATTCCATCAAAAGGGCCATTGAACGCAGATACAGATTTCATAAAGACAATAGGCTCTGAAGCCTGTTGCAATTTGGTTTCTTTGACGTGATCATCGAAATTAAGCCCTACACAAAGGATTTTGGAAGGGGCTTCCAATGGCGTACCGATACGCTCGTCGTCAGCGATCTCTTTAAGCGTGTCGCCTTTTTCAATTATATATGCTTGAAGTCTTTCCAAATTTGCAATATCCGCAAAGAAATCGCGGTTATATTGGAAATTTCCTTCTGAAACATCATATTTCTTTTCGTTTAAAATGACCCCCGCTTTTTCGGAGCCCTTTGCGCCATATCTAAAAATCTTCATAAGCCGCAAATATACGGATTTTGTCCCAAAATGGGCAGAAATTAACGCGAATTAACAATTAATCAATATGTAAATTATCTATACAATTATTGTCCAAAAGTGGATATCTGAAAGGGAATTTTTCATTCACAATCTTTTTGTTACTCACCCAGGTCCCACTGAGAACCATTTCTTGGCCTTTCTTTCCGAGCAACAATTTAATCAAAAACGAGGGGACGGGTAGGGGAATGTAGAATGGCCCATATTTATGTTTGGCGATTCTTCTGCTAAACTCAGAAAGGGAAAGGGGCTCGGAGGAGCATGCATTATAAATCCCGGCTACATTATTAGTCTGCAGGCCGAATAGGAGCATGCGGCAGAGATCATCGATATGGATCCAGCTGAGCATCTGTTTGCCGGAGCCTAAAATCGGAATCGAACGAAAAGGTAAGAAACGACTGATTTCTTTTAGCAAACCCTGATCATTGCTTAACACGACGCCAAAACGGAAAATAACTAGCCTTTTTCCTAAGGTCTCAATAGGTTTGACACTTCCTTCCCAAAGATTGCATACCCAAGACAAGAAATTTCCACCCTGCGGGTCGCCTTCTTCAAAAGGTCTTTTTTGGTACTGATCGTCTGCCCCATACCAGCCTATAGCGGAGGCCGAAAGTACAGCTTTTACTTGATTTGGTATTTGTTTTAGGCTTTGGTAGAGTAGCTGTCCGCTTTCTACCCGGCTGGCGATAATTTCCTGTTGATAGGACTTTGTCCAACGTTCAGCGTTAAGATTAGCACCCGCTAGATTGATGATATAATCTGCTTCCTGAATTGATTTCGTATCAATTATTTGTTTGCTGGGATCCCAATGTACGTAGCGGACATTGGATTGAGCGGGATGCGATTTGGGATTTCTGGTAAAAATAATAACTTCATAGAAATTGGTAACCAATAGTTTTGTCAAATGAACGCCTATGGCTCCAGCACCGCCTGTAATAATCACTTTTTCCATGAATTGAATCTTGCTTTTAATAAACTCATCTTGTCATCTGAGCCAGTCTATTTCCGTTGGTATTAAATATACCATTTTGGTTTAATAAAGTTTATTATTGCGGGCATAATTACAAAAAAAAGGTTTATCTTTTTACAAGATAAACCTTTATCAGATACAATTAAGTGAGAATATCCTTTAAAGTGTCTGGATAGTACTACCACATGTCAGCATCTGCGCACCGTAATAAGGATTTTTGATTTCTTTATCACGACTTAACCAAGTGCCACCTTTACCTTTATTGAACATGGGGCACTTTTGATAATAAACGGAAAAAGAAGGCTTGGAGCTTTTGGACAAACTATAGATGTCTTCCGACAGCACAGCGAAAGCTTCTCGCTGTTTAAGGAGGTCCTTTGCGTCCTGCAGACTCTTTGCAGCAGCTTTAAGCGATGTCATTTTTGTTTTCCATACGCTTTGTTCTACCTCCGTTAAATTAGCGACTTTTACTTTGCTGATTGCATTGGAAAGCTTATTAGCTAAGTCTGCTACTTGTTTGCTGTCAGCTCCAACTAGCGCATTTTTGAGCAGAAAGTATTGATCATAGATCTGCTGAAAGTTGGTCCCATCGCTGTTGTCATCAGTTGAGGTTGTTGCTATACTTTCCGCTTCTTTGGGTGTATCTGAAGCTGAGGGAACTAAACTCCTTTCGTATTGGCAACAAGCATGGAGTTTCGCGTAAGCTTCTTCGGAGGCTAGGTATTTTTCATTGTCATAGCCTGCTTTCGCAATATTTTTCAGCACAGCGTCTAAGGAAGTTTTCTTTGTATCATACGATATCGTTGCTGTCTGATTGTCTTCGTTCCAATCTACTTTAGCATGAGCAGAGGTCCCGGCGTTTTCTATTGTTTTTTTGCACATACCGCAGTTCCCAGCAATTTTGACATTGCTATTTGTTGTGTTGTTGTCTTGTGCATGGTTTGTTAAAGAGGAGAGCACAAGTACCCCTGTTATGATATAATGATGGATTTTCATATTATTGAAATGAAAGAATAAATAAAAATAAGTAATCAAAAATGATAGGTCTTCAATCAGCTTATTTTTGGAGGCACCCAGGGACAGTAATATCCACCTGAAACAAATGCGGGTACTATTGATGTATAGTTTTTTTTGATTGCAATGGCACAAATCCTAGGGTTTGGCTCAGGTGAATTGTAAACTGCCAAAATGGTGTTGCCGTAAGCACATTGACAATTGCAATTTTTACATTGTTTATGCTGTTTACAGGAGGCCTTTTTAGTGGACTTAGGTTTCGCGCAGCAATGGTCTTGTTTACGATCAGCTGTCTTCTGCCGGGCGTCACATGTAGGGCTATCCTTCTTATGGCAAGCGAAAGTGGCAGACGTACTCATTAAAAAGCCGAAGGTTAAAAAGATCATTATAAGTCGTCTAATTGCCATATCTATCCAAAGATAGCTTTTTTGCGAATTAGATGTTCCTTATTGTAAGGTTTTTTGCCGTATCCATTGCTTTTTATTTATTCCCTATTAGGAGGTCTTCCAAAAAACCAGCTAATAGGGAATGAAGCATGGGTGTTTTTCATCACTTAGAAACCCATGGAACTATTAAAATTTAAAGCCAGAAAAGAAGCCTGGTTTTTTCCATGTACGTTTGTATTCGTCAGCAAGGGGAGAGTGATCCGAGTAGGCAAGGACTTCATCCAGCAGACTGTGTGCTTTTTTTAGATTTGCGGTTTTGTAGTTTGCAAGGGCCTCCGCCAACCTGACCGATTCGACATCGTCATCATAACCCCAGTCATATTGAGTGTAAATGCTATTAAAAATGCTGGTGTATTTATTTAGTTCGTTGATAGAGCCGTTTTCAGCCAAAAGTTCAATCCCGAATTTTAACCAAAGCACATAATCATTTGGCTCCATAACGGACTGTACCCAATTGTCATAGGTCTGGAAGGTGTCTGTACCCGCATCAAATTCCTTGATATAATAATGACTTTTGATGATTAAGTAGAGTGTCTTTGCTTTGTCGAAACTATCGATGATAAATTCCCTTTTATTTTTAAGGTATTTATAGGCGGCAGTATTCATGGCTTTATAGTTACTCTGCTCATTGTACAGTTGCATCAGCACATATTGAGGCTGTGCTTCATGTGGATATTTCTGAGCCATGTCTTGGTAATAGGAGATACGTTGCTCCAAGTGATCTTGTTCGATTATGTGATAAACTATATTCTCGATAGCATTCTTTGTGGCTTCGAAATCGCGATAATGATAATCATCTAAATTAGGGTTGTCAATATAGAATCGATAGATAAACTCCAACAATTGCTGAGCTCTGGATTGAATGTCTGCTGTACGCTGCAGGTGGTATTCGACATCGATTTGATGTGTAAGCATACGGTAGCAGGGAGGAAAAATAACTGGTTCGGTATTTTCATCTTCCTGATCTTCTTCAGCTGCAAATTCTGACTGCTCAAGGGTGGCTTCCAATGAAATCTGGTAGGTGTCAAAGTACTGTTGCAGTACTTCTTCCAATCGCACATAGTCTTCCAATGCAGACATGGCATCGGCTCGTGTGAAGTGAAGCTCTTCAAAGTCCGAATAACTTAATCCTTCAGTAGCAATCGTATAGCAGGATTCGAAGTCACCGGCTTCTTTATAGGCCAATGCTAAATTATTGCAATTCATGGCCCTGTTGTGGTTGCCACCAAAATAGTCACTTTCGTATTTATCTTCTTCAAAGTAATCATTAAATGCATTATATGCCTGCCGGTATAGGCCGAGGATTAGCGCTTGCAGTGCCGATTGGTCTGCCGCAGTCAAATTGTCCAAGGAGTGGACAAAATTTGATAATGCAACTGCTTCATTATAACATTCACGGGGCAGATCCCTGAAAAGGGGAATCTGATCATAAACTACAGCATTGGTTTTATAGCTACATTCGACCAAACGTCGCCATGATGTGGTATTCGATTGCTTTTCGCCTACCATTTGGAGGTATGGAATCGCAGCAGCATATTGCTCCTCATCATAGAGATAGGCAGCCGCAAAATGATAACCAGCATAAGAGTCTGGATATTCATCGATCAATTTGAGCGCATGCAAATAGTAGTAATCAAGTGGGATTCCGATTTCTTCCGAATAATTCCGCTCAATAATGAGCTGATAGTAGAAAACTTCAGGATTTTCATAACCCTCAGCAATCAACTCTTCAAACCGTGCATGCCATTTGACAAGCTCTTGGTGAATATGTACAGCAGAGTTTTCTCCTTTGATAAGTTTAAGCAGAATTCGAAGGGCTAAGTCGATCGCTTTGTTTTCATAAGCAATTTCAGCGAGATCGACATAATTCATTTCGTTGCTGCTGATGAAATGTTTGAAATCTGCTTCAATCAAACTTGATACATTGGTTTCATTGATCTGTTTGGTACGGTCCAGCAGGTATATTTTTTTTATCCAAAGGATAGAAAAATTATGATCCAATGTTTCGCGCTCATCTTTAAAGGCTTCTTTTACAAAATTGATTCCCGCCTCTAAAGCAGGGAGCATCGCAGTATCATCTTGAAGCCCTTCATAGATGTTGACTAGATAATTGTGGCCATATCCGCTCATATTTGGGGATGCGATCAGTTTTTTCGCGTAGTCGATAAATTGATCTTTATTCGTTTCTGTGATATGTAGCTTTGGACGACCAATTTGCGCTAGCACCGCTTGATTGTCAAGTGTATAGTTCAGGATATGATATAGAGTCGTTTCATTTTCCGGTTCGATTGTCAATGCGTTCTGAAAATAGGGAAGCATTTTTTCTTGAACGATATCGAAAATCGCTTCGTGGCCATCATAAAACACCTGATCGTGGTAAGCGATGGCGAGATGTGTCCATAGCGTAACGTCTTGATCGTTTTGCTTCAGTTGATTTTCCCCTTCAATGATAAATAAATCTAATTGTCCGCTATAGAACAAATCATATATATTTTTCTCGTCCATTTGTCAATTCTTATTTTTTAATCGTGCAATATGTTAAAATTGATGGAAAGTACTAGTTGGCTGTTTGCAGCTTTTCAAATCCAGTACCATTCCATTGGAATTCTTCTTTCTTTTTAGTAATCTTAAAATTTGGATTTTCAGCATTATCGTCAATAACTTCTCCTTCTTCAATATATTTATAGATAATCTGACTATTTTTTCCATGTTCCGACGGGAAATGAATCTTTTCATTATAATAGAAAACACCTGCATCACTCACGGAGTATCTACTTGGAAGACTAACAAACTGCTGTCCTGTCCAGGCAACGTAGTAGTAGTCGGAAGGAATCCCACAGGCTTCTCCTAGAAATTCTATGCGAATGATCTGTTTTACATTTTGAAGTCCCATTGCCGGGAGCAATTTGCTTTGGGAAAATGTCTGTTCAGAATAGGCAAAAGGAAATGACTTTTCAGCCTGCAAATTTCCATTTGAATCCAGTAGTTTTACAACCGTTGAGAAATGATCCGGTTCCTGCTCATTGGTACTTTTTAAAAAACGTTCGAAACCATATATATATTGTGAGCCGTCGGCAGCGGTTTGCGTTCCCAATGCCAATAGCCCAAGCCAAATAAAACCAGTTTTTTTAACCTTGCCATCGGAATAACTTATCTCATGCCAAGGAGCATAGAAATTTTTTATGGTATTTCCTTTGAATGGGGAGCCATTGATAGTAACTATATTTCCAAGGGATAAGGAGTCTATAATAGTAGCTTTAAGGTTAGGTTGAGCACGAATATAGGCTTTGTTGGCAAAAACAGTCGCCTGCTGGCCTTTTTGTATATTCCATAAGTTGAAATTATCGTCAAATCTTATATTTTCCTGTGCTGCTGAATAGAAGGGGCTAAGCGCCAGGAATATCAAATAACAGCCAATTAATTTTCTCATTTTTTACCGTTGTTTCCCGCAAAAATAAACGAATTTGCTGAGAAGCCTTATCACTGGTTTCAGGTATTTTTGTTGGATCTCTATACCGATGCGAAAAAATAACGGGATCATGCGCAAGGTTTACTCTTTGCATTTTATAGTGGGGTTTTACTTGATTGATCGACATCATGCGACCTTCAAAATAACTAATTTTAATTATATTTATGATTTGAAAAATATAGTGATAGACCTAGAATGATGCGAATAGATACTAAAAGTCCACTTATACTGGAAACAGGTAAATATATCGGGAATGAAGTTAACCAACATTCTTTTGATGGTATTATCGCTTCTGACACTTTCTATCAGGACGATATTGTTTCAGATTGGCATTGTCATCAGAATCCCCATTTCTCTCATATTCTGAATGGAGGTAGTATTGAAATCAGGGAAAATGAGAAGCGGAGGCAACAGCAAGGTACTTCGTTATATTATTACCCAGGGATCATTCATCAAAATATCAGTTATGTGAAAGGGACAAGGATTTTTAATCTAGAATTTACGGAGGATTTTCTAACAAAGTACGATTTAAACATACCAGACGAATCCTATATGTTTTCCCAAAGTGCATTATGGGGTACAAATGGTTTGGTAAAGATTATGGGGGAACATTACCTGGACGATCAGCAAAGTATTTTGGCAATACAACAACTTTCCATCATACTTTTGACATTTTCAGTTCCTATTGATCGTATAGGACCACTATGGACCTCCAGGATTAAAGATCTGTTATATGATCATTGGAATAGCCCATTATCTTTAGGCTTTATCTCCAAAGAATTGAATTTGCATCCGGTTACCATTTCACGGTACTTTCCACAATACTTTGGTTGTACAATTGGAGATTATCTTCGAAGAATTAAAATTGAAAAGGCACTGCCAATGATTAGGCAAAAGAAGCATTCATTAACTGAAATCGCAGTCGATTGTGGCTTTGCAGATCAGGCACATTTTATTAAAACTTACAAACGTTTTATGGGTATTACACCAAAACAGTATCAAAAGATGTAGAACAATTGTTGAGGCTAATTCGATACAATTTTATCTCCAACGTCGACACTAATTTTAATCATTCGCAAATTATCAAAATAGATTGTTTATGATTAACGAAATATTCCCATGAAAAAGTGTCTTCTAATTATTGTTTTATGGTTTTCATTAATCCTGTATTCGGGCAAAGGGATGGCACAGGATGTAAAATCTTTACACAGATTATTTGAAAAATATTACGAAAAAGAGTGTTACTTCAATCCGCTCCAAGCAACAGCGGATGGTGTCCATACCTATGACGACTTACTTCAGAATGATGGTTCGAGTGATTTTCTGGTTGCGAAGAAAAATTTCTATCAATCCTGCTTACAAGAGTTGCGAAAAGTCAATAAGCTTGGTCTGACAGAAGCCAATCGTATCTCCTACGACATATTGGAATATACATTGAAAATGGAATTAGAGGGACTTTCTATGCACTTTGAATACCTTCCTTTTAACCAATTTACTGCTTCGGTTCCAACAGATCTTGCCTTGTTTGGTTCAGGTAATGGCCCCCAGCCATTTCTCACGATGGAAGACTATATCAATTGGTCTAAGAGAATGATCTCTTTTAAGGCATGGGCAGACACAGCTATTGCAAATTTCGAGAAAGGAAAGAAAATGGGAGTTGTACTTCCAAGGTCATTGGTCGTCCAAATGATTCCACAATTGACAGCACTTGCTGAAAGAGATACCTCACAAAGCGTTTTTTATAAGCCTTTGCAACAATTTCCGGTCAACTTTTCTCCGGAGCAAAAGAAAAAAATAAGCGCGTTGTATAATGACATTGTGCCTAATTATGTTTTGGATTCTTACGCCAAATTAGTGGATTATTTGCAACGTGATTATATGCCATTTGCATCAACGCAATCGGGCTTAAATCGTCTTCCGGGAGGAGATAAAATGTACCAGTATTACATCAAGTCATATACGACCAGTTCAACACTTACATCCGAACAGATTTATCAGATCGGGCTCAAAGAGGTGGAACGGATAACTCATGATATGGAACAAAATATGTTTCTCAATGGCTTTAAAGGATCTTTAAAAGATTACTTTAAGTTTTTGCGCATGGACCAAAGGTTTAGGCCATTTAAAACACCGGAACAGGTGCTGGATGCTTATCAAAAAATATATAGCAAGATTCAGCCCCATTTAAACCGTATGTTTGGGATTGAACCCAAAACAAATTTTGTTATAAAGCGTGTAGACCCTTATCAGGAAGCCTCACAGGGAGGACCATATTACATAAAAGGAAACTTAAAAGAAAAGAGACCGGGAACCTTTTTTGTCCCCATACCTGACCCAACTAAAATAAATACAGTTTTTTACGGATTAGAATGCACTTTTATCCATGAAGCCATACCAGGTCACCACTATCAAATAGCGCTACAGCAGGAACGTAATGATCTTCCGGCTTTCCAACGACAAAATGCGCTTTACGCTTACATGGAAGGGTGGGCTTTGTATTGCGAATCGCTAGGCGAACAATTGGGATGCTATACTGACCCATATCAAAAGATGGGAGCGTTAAATAACGAAATTCACCGTGCAATACGCTTAGTGGTTGATGTCGGTATTCATACTGGAAGGCTGAGTAAAGAACAGGCAATTGAGTATATGATGGAGCATGAATCTATAACTGAAAATATCGCGAGAGCCGAAGTTGAACGATATATGGCTTGGCCCGGGCAAGCGCTTTCCTATAAAATAGGAGAATTAAAAATAAAAGAGTTAAGGAAAAGATATCAAACTTTACAAGGTAAGAGATTTAGTTTTCCGGCTTTTCATCAGGCAGTACTAAAATATGGCTGTATGCCATTGGACGTGCTGGAAAATTATCTAAATAACTGGAATACTGGCGACTCTCTCTGACAGATACCTTCTATACCTATTGTGTTCGTACCTGCTTCGGAAAGGCTTCGGAGCTGAATAGATAAGTAGCTTAGAAACTCACTTGGTTAGATCCCTGTACTGGATTTAAAGTAAGTGGAGAAAGTAGATAGGTCGGTAGAGTCATTTAATCAGCTATTTGTCTAATTGCTTTGTTGGAAATAAGTATTTCACTTTTTGTTTCATTAGTAATTTTTTGTGGAAAATAAATTCGGTTGCGATTATTCGCAGGAATTTAAGGCAAATTGTATTCAAAGAACTACTTGTAATCATAAGCTGTTCCGAATAGAAACCTAATTTTCGTTGTGAGCGAAAGCTGGCGTGAACGAATAAAACAAAGCAAATGATTAATATATCTTATGAAAGATAAATCAACCAGCCAACAAGACGAAGATCAGGGATGGAACTTGTGTAGACTTTCAATCATGTTTATGACAAATCACATGAAAATATGTTGAGTTTTGAGTATTATCCGAATCTAGGATAGAGTTGTGTAAGTAATAAACTCCTATTATATATTTTAAGCGTTTTCACGCAGTGTATAGTTATTTGAAAGATGCTAACGGAGAAGTTTTTATGCCTTCCTTACTTTTAAACTCCAATCTTTGTTATAATTATGAAAAACGTTTGAATAATTTTTGAAAGTAGTGTACAGATATATATCACTAATTTTAATGCATTAACTATCATGTATTGATCGGCACATTAGCAAAAGTATTCACCTAAGCTGGAATTTCCTTGAAATCAGCTGTGGTTAGATTGCCTAAAATAGCTGATTTAAAAAAAGTAGTGTTATGATATTTGAACACAATGTAAGCTTAAATCATTTTGCACCGTTAGATTTTCAATTTCAGGAGCTTGAACCCGATGGTAAAGTTATACTTTTGGAAACGGGTGAAATCACTGAAAGTTCGGAAATGAATGCGATGCAGGCAAAAGGAAGCGGAAGATTACTATCCTATCGACGATACAACATCAGCGAAACTGCTACTTGTATCTCTCGTGTTTCGGAAGAGACAATTTGCCTGAGCTTACGTTGGGGAGAAGCAGGCTATACTAGTTTGGTGGGAAAGAAAGCTGCCTCAACCAGAACCTTGCATTCAAGTTTTTTAATATGGTTGTTAGATGAGCAAATTGAATTACAGCTGGAGCCTGGGGAGCACATCTGCTTAGATCTTTTTATCCGGCCAGAACACTTGAGTCATCTGCGGGATACACCTATTATTGGCGAACTGCTGACGCAAGCATCATCAAAATCCGATGGTTATCTTGCCTGCCATTCTATAGTTGTTGCAGGGGTTATGAAGGAATCTATTTTAGCTATACTTGCCGAGATCGCTCACGATAAACCTATTTTGGAACGATTCAATAAGCTTTGTGACAGTTTGCTTTTGTTATGTCTTGGGAAACACGTTGAGCTGGAAGTATCCCCAAGGATGAAAAAGCGAAAACAAATAGTCGGCGGGGGAGATGCGTCGAATAAACTCAGGAGCGTGGAGGGGATTGAGGGGGACGATTTGTTGATGAAGGCAAAAGCAATTTATACTGTAGTAGAAAAGAAAAAGCAAAAGCGTGATGCTGAATTAGCACTTCATAAGATATTACAAGATCAGTCCAGCGGATCATGGGCAGACGCGAGGATAAATTTAGCGGATATTTATATTGCACTTGCCTATTTTATCGCTTCTAAATATGAAGCCTGCGATTTCGAAAATAAACAGATGCTGAAACAAGCTATTGTAAAAGCTTGCGAACTTTCCTTCGAACTAACTCCAGCACAGCCATTAGATGTGCTTTTTTATACCGAATGGTCTGGAGAATCTCTCTGTGTAAAAGAACTTGATCAAGAGGAAATGATGGAGCAATTTTCAACCTTGTTGTCACCAAAATATAGGAAACTCTCGAAAGATAATGGTTCTTCTGAGAGCAAATTGCTTGCTGAACAAATTATGGACGCATTGGATCTTTATACAAAATCACCGTCAGGCTTTAACAGTGCAGAAAAACCAAACTTAGTAGTGAAACTTTATAAAAGGTTATCGAATTATTTTGCGGATAACCTTGCTGCTGATGAGGAATCGTTGGGCAAGCGCGGTATTGTTCGTCAAATAGACAGAGCATATGAAGAGAAAGACTTATTAACGCTGTTACAGATTGATATGAACCAATTTGCTAACCAGCCAGGCTATTTTGATTTGATGGATAATGACATGCTAAAATGGTCGTTAATTTTGTTGATTCATGAGGAAGAGGAGCTTGATGATTTTTTTGCCAAACTGTCTGAAGATCCCGTCTATCTCGAGCTCAGAGTTTTTCATGCAGCAGGGGACAACCTAAGAAAGTTCAAAAACGAGATGAACAGACAAGAGCAAGTATTGGAAAAAAAGAAAAGAACCCTTATAGCAGAATTTAAGGACTTATTAGACCCCAGCAATGAAAAAATTATTGTTGATCTGGCAAAATATCTACTGGCATTTAAGACGCTATAATATAAACTTATACCATACAGCTTTATCAATATCAAATTTTTAAATAACAGTTTCACTTAAATTCTCGATCAATGATTGTTTCAATACCCCATCTATCAATAATTGCGATAACGGGCAATAAGCTTTTGCCTAATCTGAAACTGAAAAGCCAGTTACATAATATTATTGCTTTATAAGCAGCCCTTTTTCATAGGTACTAAACATTAATATATTTTTTAAGTACTTCAAGAAGGTCGGCCCGCCGTATAGGTTTGGGAAGAAAGTCATTCATTCCGGATTCAAGGCATTTTTCTTTTTCTCCCAGTACATTTCCAGCTGTAACGCCTATGATAGGTATATGTTGATATTCGGGCAGCATCCTAATATGTTGTGTCGCCTCAATGCCACTCATTATCGGCATCTGTACATCCATAATAATAAGGGAAAACTGCGTTTTCCTGCATTCTTCCAAAGCCTGTAATCCATTTGCAGCTTCTATTGGGTGTATATTGGGCGCGAGAGACTTCATTATCCTATTATTCAGGACCATATTCACTGGGTTATCATCCACCAAAAGCACATCTAATTCTCGTAAAAATGTGTGCGAATCTTTCCCGGGCTGATCCCGAATAATTTCTATTACAGTACTTCGGTCTACCTTTCTAAGGGTTTTGTATAGATCATGTGATTTTATAGGTTTCAGCAGTAAATGTGTATTTTCTATTTTCCGAACGGAACTCAGTATATCCAGTTCTTCCGAAGAAGAAGAAAGCACTATAAATGGAACACTCTCCTTGCGCTGATTTAATAAACCTTTTATTTTATCTATTGTTTCTAAACCGGACATGATAGGCATGTGATAATCCATCAGGATCACATCAAAGCGCTCACCTTTCAACATGATATCTAGGGCTTCCATTCCATTGGAAGCCAGCGTGGATTTGATGTTTTTATAGGAAAGCATGTGTTCAAGAATGATCCTGTTGGTTTCATTATCATCCACCACTAAGGCCGTTTTAATAGATGTTTCATCCGCTTCTCTCAATTCAGGCATTTCATAAGGAATCTCAAGATCGAAGAAAAATACAGAACCTTTGTCCATTTCGCTGGTCAGCGACAGATGACTTCCCATATATCCCAAGATATTGTTCGAGATGGTTAGTCCGAGACCTGTGCCGCCATATCGTTTGCTTATTGAACTGTTTTCCTGGGTGAAGGCATCAAAAATATATTTCTGTTTCTCAACAGGAATGCCGATTCCCGTATCTCTTACCGAGAAACGCAAAGCAATCGTGTGATCATCCATGCGTAATTTCTCTACTTTTAGCTCGATCTCCCCCTCTTCGGTGAACTTCACCGCATTTCCCAGAAGATTGATCAAGATCTGTTTTAGCCTGGCTTCATCAATGAAAAGTATTTTTGGGAGGCCTGGCTCAACGTTGAGAAGAAGTTCGATGTTTTTTTTCTGTGATTGATAAAGAACTACATTTATGACTTGGCTTAACATATCGTAAACATCACTTTTTTCAATCAAAAGCTCCATTTTTCCAGATTCTATTTTAGAAAAATCCAGTATATCATTGATAATGCTAAGCAGGTTTTCTCCCGATTCGTTGATGTAATTCAGATATTGTGTCTGTGTTTCATTCAGCGGTGTCCTGAGAAGAAGGTCTGAAAAACCAATAACTCCGTTCAACGGAGTGCGGATCTCGTGACTCATATTGGCCAGAAATTCGGATTTTGCCTTGCTGGCTATATCTGCAGTTTCTTTCGCATTTTTCAGTTCTTCATTTATCTTTACGGCGTTTGTAATATTCTGTATGGAGATAATTATACCTCCAACTTCATCTTTTGTAAGATACCAAGGTCCGACTTTTAGATCGAAATGCTGAATTTCCTCTTTTCCTTCCACCTTTAGCGCAAAATCCCCGTCGATGTACGTTTTTCCCAAAAGCGCGTCCGTGTAAATCTTTTTTCTTTCTTCGGGAACATGGGGAGATACTGTGAATAGGTTATTGCCGATAAGATCTATATGATTCATACTAAATTCGTCTCTCCATCTGCTACTTACAGCAACGTAGTTGAGGGCTTGGTCAAACATCGCCAAAGGAATGGGAACATCAGTAGCAAAAGACTGCATCATAGCTTCCTTCTGGGCAACTTCCAGAAACATTTTTTTGAAGGCATCGATGTCTTGAATAATTCCAAAAATCCTGCTGCAAATTTCATTTTCAAATTCTGGAATTCCTTTTATTCTTACCCAGATCGTAACGCCGTCATTACGTACAAGCTGAAGCTCCTCATCAAAAGAAATTCCTTGTTGTACCGCCCTGTTAAATAGATATTTTATTCTCTTTCTGCTTTTTCCTTCGTAAAAATCAAGGACATTGTCAAAAGTTGGTTGAAAACTAGCGTTAGCTTTATGAATTTCTATTGTGCTTTGGGACCAGATGAGCTTTCCGGTTTTCATATTAGCTTCCCAGCCTCCGACCTGGGCAACCGCGCTTGTTTCCTCGAGCATTTCCTTCGTACGAAACAGATCCTTTTCTAACTTGTCCCGGCGTAGAATGTCAGACTTTATATGGATATAAACGAAAATGGTGACACCAACGGCTGCAACCGCAGAGAAGAGAATGAATAAAACGGTCCGTTTGGAGGAGTTATTTAGATCTTTATTTTTCAGGGCAAGCTGAACTTCCTCGTGTCTTACAAATTCCTGAACCAGCATGCGGCATTTATCCATGGCCCTCTTGTTTTGCACAAGTTCTTCTGGGGTCATTAATAATCCTTTTTTACGATTATCAACCAACAAGACATATTCTTTCATCAGTATGTCTGAGGTATGCAGCAGTTCATGCAAGATGTTAATTTGGCGTTTATCTTCAAGATTAAACCTGTCTATGTTAGCAACAAGCAGCGGATATTCCTCCTTGCTTTTATTCAACGGTTCAAGAAAATCTTCCCGGCCGGTAAGCTGATAACCTCGATTGCCTGTTTCAGCATTTAATAGCGTGTTTAAAATATCTTTTATTAAACTGATGGATTCCTTCGTTTTTAAGAGGCTTTGCCTGCTTTCCATCTGCTTATGTATGCTAATATAAGATGCGACAGAGCCAGCAATCAGCAGTAACAAAGAAAGCATTACACCTACCTGAAGATTTCTTATAATTTTTTTTGGCATTGGCTGGTAGTTTACTGTTAAGATACTAAAAAAGTGAATAATTACGCTACATTTCTTATTTAATACTTTTTAAAGATCATATATCATAAAAGCGGTAAGTAAGCATTAAAATAAAATATTTCTTGTGTTTAAACAAAATGTAAAACGCTCTGCAAGATAATTTGTTCCTTCTGTAAGGGCGTGGCTTTTTGGTGAACTCAGCAAATGGATAAAAATTTTAAATAACTGTCTCATGGAGCAGCTTAGCTTATTTGAAAATGAAGGATATCATTTCCCCGAAGAACTCTTAGACTTTGAAGCAGATTTTCTTACACAGCAAGAAGCGGATCATTTATTCAATCTGCTGCTCGAGGAGGTGCCTTGGCAGCAGACTTCAAAAAAAATGTACGATCGGACGGTAATGACCCCTAGGTTGACGGCCTGGTATGGTGATAAGAAAGCAAGCTATCAGTTGGCGGGAAAAGCGATCGTTACAAACCAATGGCTTGAACCTTTAGCAGCATTAAAGAAGAGGATTGAGCGGCAATTTAACTGTAAATTCAATTCCGTGTTGCTGAATTTATATCGGGACAACAACGACTCAGTCGCTTGGCATCGAGATAGAGAGAGCGAACTGGGCAATAGGCCTGTTATTGGATCTGTAAGTTTAGGGCAGGCGCGTTTCTTTGATTTTAGGCAAGTGAACGATCACAGCCGGAAGTATTCCCTGTTGTTAAAACACGGTTCGTTACTGCTGATGAAAGGCAATCTGCAGGAAACTTGGGAACATCGCATTGCAAAATCCGCTCAAAAAATGCGAGCACGTATCAACTTGACGTTCCGTTTAATCGGCGAACGAAAAAAATGATATAAATAAGGGCGATGTGATGTACTAACTTGCAAGGACAGGTTCAAAGTACAGGATCACGGCACCACTATCAAAGTTTTTAGTCTTCGTTCGTTTAAATAACATTTTCTCATGGATATTTTCAAATAGTGGCAAACCTTTAGAAGCTATAACGGGATGAATACAAAGTTGAAGTTCATCAATTAAATGAAGCTGCATGAGCTGAATAATAAGGCTTCTGCTACCGACTAAGATATCCTTTCCTTTTTGCTGTTTAAGTTCAGTAACTGTTTGAACAAGGGGTAGATCTGAGCGTATTGCACTAGCCCATCCTGTATTTTTTAGCGAATTAGAGAAGATAATTTTAGGAATATTATCTATTGCTAGAGCAAAGTCGTCCATCGATTTTTCTCCGCTGGGATGTTCTATAAATTCTTTCCAATATTCCATTAGACGATAGGTGATCCTTCCGTATAGGATAACACCAGCCTCAAGTAATAACTTCTCGTAATGCTGATGGATTTCTTCATCCGGCAGAATAACCGTGTGATCGCAAAATCCATCAACGGTCATATTGATTGCTCCAATTACCTTTCTCATATCAATCAGGTTTTAGTGTAATTAAATATACAATATTTTGATAGTTAATAGATTGAAGTAGTTTAATTATACAATGTCCTAATAGTAATTTGGAATTGTGATCTAAATTACGCGTAAATTTAATAGTATAAAAACATCGCTTCCAGTAGTCGAAATGGGGACAGGTAAAGCGCACTTATAGTGCGCTTATGTTTAAGACTCCGTTAGGGTTTGGAAAGTATTATTTTACTTGCCGAATAATTTGCTTAAAAAACCTCCAGATGAATTTTTATTGGCTTCTGCGATTTTTAAGTTCTCTATTGTCGTTGGCAAATCATTATATCTGATGGATTTTTTTAGGTATTCAATTGATTCATCATAACGTTTCAGATCCAAAAAAGCAATACCCATGTGTTCATATATTTCAGCTATGACATCATCAGTTACATTATCTTGCTGAGCTAGCACCTGTATTGCATGCTTACCATAATGTAATGTTTTTTTATTGTCGCCCAAATGGTATGTACAATGTGTCGCCCAATAATAACACCAAAAGTCTTGATTTCCAGAGTGTATGCTGCGCTCAAAATTATCGCAGGCCGCTTCATTGTCTTTCATATAGGCGACCTGTAGGTAACCCATATTATATAATGCAACCTGTATAGAACGATCTTGTTTTTTTTCTCTCGCAAAATTTAGTGCATACCCATAACACTCCATTGCTTTGCTATAATCACCTTCCTCGATAAATGAATTGGCCCTGCTGATAAGCAGGCTTGGATTATCCGGCATGCTTTCCAACAATCGATCTGTTTCTTTCGAAGTGACTTCAGTCTGTGTTTGCGTACCTAAGGCATTTTCAACATTAGCTTTGTAAATATAGAAATTTGTAAAGCAGCGAACTACCTCTTGATCCTGGCTTATGGAATTGGCGGGATCGAGCTGATAATAGATTTCCAGACCCAGGTTGATCCACTCGAGTGCTTCTTCATAGTTTTTCAACTCTATATGTAAGTCACATATCGTATCAATTGTTGCGAAATAGGTCAGGAAATCCATTTGGTCACCAAAATCTTCGATTAAACATTGACCATCTTTTATCGCCAGCTCCAAAAGCCCTGCATCCAAATAAGCTCCAAATCTATTTTGTAGGATGATCATAAAGCAAGACTGATTGATACCTTCGGTACAAATTTCAATCGCATTTTGATGCTCTTCGCGCGACCGGAGCTCACTGGCTAGATTGTTACAGCACATGGCGAAGGTATGGGGGTCATAATTGATGAAATCACCATTTTGCGCTATAATGGCATCCTTGAACAGCTTATATGCGTGTTCATAGCATTGGTACTTTATTGTGGAGAACCGTTGTGCATGCTGAGCTGGCATGGCAGTGTATTTATCCAATAGGTAGTTGATCTCAACACCAGCATTATAAGCTTCCATACCCGATGTCGTAAAGATATCAATAGACAACGTATCAAAATCAGGATTGGGATTATGCTGGTTATGTATGTTGAATAAGCGGATTTGTAAAACAGGGGAGGTCACCAACTCAGACGCTTTTTTGTAATATTTTTTCGCAGCCTCCAAATCCCCAAGCCAGTAAAGTGCCGATCCTGCGTGCCGGTTACAGTTGTAATTGTCAGGGTCTATATCCAAGCCGTTCTTACACCATTGTACACATTCGATAAGTGCTTTCTCCCTTTCACTTTCGAATACTTCATTGTAATCAAGAGCGATAACACCGAGTATGGCATATAAATCCGGATTGGGTGATGCTTCAACAAGAGTTGAAACCTTTTTGAAAAGTGATTCTACCATAGTAAGATCCTGAGGCAAGGCATTGCCTTGAATCCAAATTTTGGATGCAGTAGCATAGTCTCCTTCAAATAACGCTTTTTCGGCCAGCTGTTGTATATGTTGTTTCATATGATGGTTTGAAAAAATAAATATTTTTATCGTAGTGTTTTCCAGCTCTGGAATAACTTTAATTTTTGTGTTAATAGAACAGAGACCTTTTTGTAGAGATCTTCGTCGAATACAATATCATTGAGAAACTGGTCCACGACATCATAATTTTCCTCACTTAGGTGCTCAAATATATCTTTTTGATTTAGAACGGATAAAATGATGTCACGGAAATAGAATGATACGGGATTGCCTTCTGGATCAGTCAACTTTCTATTGGTCGTGATGCTATACAAGAAAGATGATAAATATTCGACCTCATCAGCTAATTGATTCTTCCAAAGATGGTTATTCAGATGTTTCTCCACAAAATCTAAAATTTCTTCAGAATCAGGTTTCAAACCTTTCTGGTACAAATCTTTATCAATCAATAAAAGTTGGTTGTCAAATAGCCATTTGATAATAGCGGTGTGTCCCGACCTTAAAAAAGGAAAGTTTTCAAATTCATGGCTGCGATTAAAAAAATCTCTACTGATAATCTCTGACTGCTGCCTTATAGCAATCCAACTGCTATAGGATACATTTCCTTTACTACTTTGCGTATATTTTATGGTAAGGATGTTTTCCGTTCCTTCGGACATCGCATACGCTTTTTCAACCTCGTTTTCATACGTTGGTTTTCCCATCAACTGCTCGACTTCTTCATGCGAAGCTGTAGGTAATGGCAGTACATCCCAAAAGTCCTTTGGTTTAGAATCGGGATGTTTAGTCGAATGGTCGACGTGGGTAAACATAATACTGCATAAATGGGCGACAAATTTGCTGCCATCATTGCTTGTGCTTATCGGTGGTTGAAAATGATCATTTTTTATGTCGTATTTAAACCAAAAAGAAATATTTAATGGTCTATAGATGATACTTTTTGTTCCTTGATTGGCTGTTATGGTTTTGGGTAGTTTCCCTAAAGCATAATGTTCGAAGAACCGCACCATTTTAGGATCGGTGGAAGAGAGACCTAGTAATCCGATTAGCTGGCTTTGTTTTAAGGTATTCATGCCTTTATTATATTAGGTCGGTTTTATTTTAACGATATCGTATTTAATCCTGTTAGAATTACACCATCAATAATTAATGATTTGCAACTCAGGTTCATGTAGGAGGTCTCACTATCGTTGACAAAATTGTCATTCATACCATCCATCACTACTGACTTCAGTTCTATCTTTCGAGGTGGAAGCTTACCATAAGAATCCGTTACTGTGATCTGACCGTTCAGGGTTGTGTTTTTTTTCATAAACAGACGTAATAAGGGGATGTCTAATTGGTCGAATGTAATAACAATATAACAGGGATTGTAGCTATCGGCTACTTGTTGATTCAGGGAATCTATAGCTGCCGCTGTTGATGGCTTATTGAACGAGATAGAAACCGTCGTCAGGTTTGAAAATGTTGTCTCTTTGTCATCTTGTAAAGATAATTCAATCTTCATTCTATTGCGCTCCCATCGTTGAGCGTGGGATACATTGACAAAGGATATAGTAGCTAGGAACAGCAGGAGTACAGGCTTGAATTGTGCAGAGACTTTCATGTTTTTTTAATTTTCTATACAAGATTAAATATTCGATAACTTACTGGAGCATATTGATTTGTAATTGGTAGGTTTGAATACGCATTTGGCCGATGAGGGTTTTTAATCATTTCCTGTAAATGTTTGTAGATATACTTGCATATCTACTTATGGATTGGAAAACAAGATCCTGAAGGTCTCGATTTCCATCGTTTAAGACTTTATTTATTAAATTAGCTGGGTCTTAATAAACTGAATGGAAGCAATTTTTAAGTTTTTGAATATCTATTTGGCTGCCAGGCGGACAGCCTTGTCTATTCTAATTCTGATGTTTATACTTCTTTGTACCATGAAGGTTTCCGCTCAGAAACAGAATCAGGTTGAGAAAATGGCTACAAAAGGTTACGCGATACGCTTCTCTGACACCATCGCAAGTTTGCATATTCAGAAGGAAGCCCTTTCTCTTGCAAAAAAAAATAATAGCAGGATTGATGAAGCCATATGTTATGCCTATTTGGCAATGACCTATAGACGTCTCCTCCAACTTAAGGAATTCACCCGGTATGCAGAACAATCTTATAGAATCGCCAACACAACAGCTGATAAACGCGCGATTGCCTATTCCAATTGGGCTATGGGGCTTTTGCGGTCTTATATTGACGATAAGGCGGGAGCTGTGGATTATATGCTGAAAGCATATGGTTTATTCGTTCAGTTGAATGAATATTCATACTGTGCTAAAATAGGAGCAGACGTTTCTTATCTCTTTTATCCGGGCGCAGAAGTTAATGTGAGGAAATATGCCGATGAAGCACTCCGCTTTGCAGAGAAATCCAATGATCCGGAAAGTATTTTACATGCTCGGTTGGCGGTTGGAAGCTATCTGTTGGAAAACGCTTCTTCTAATGATTCGCTATTATGGAAAAAGGCCGTCTCTTTTTATAAAGAGACTATCCATCAGGCACAGCAGGTTGAGAAATTCATTGTCAGCAAAAGTAATATTGGTATCGCTCATCTAAACATAGCCGTGTTGTATATGAATGCTCCTAAGCCTATTGATGAAGAAGCATTTTTATCTCATCTGGAACAAGCGACCCATATAGGCAGGCAGTATAACTTACGGAACATTTACCGAAGTTCGCTAGGGCTCCGCGGACAATTTTTTATACAGAAAGGTGACTATAGGACTGCTGAAAATCTATTTAAAGAAGGGATTGCCTACCAAAAGACATTACCCTATAAAGACAACGATTTATTGGCTGCATTTTTTGGCTGTCTAAAGGAGCTTGCTTCGAAAGAAAAAGATTATGCCGCCTACCATGAGTATGATACCTATTTCAATAGGTACAATAAGCTGAAGTATGATGAAGAGATGCAAAAGATACTGCAGAATACCGATGCCCGGTTTGAATCGGAGAAAAAAATGGAATTGATCAAACAGTTGGAAAGGGAAAATGAACTTGAGAAAAAGAACAAATTTTTGGGCTATGGTATCTCGGGAGTTCTTTTGGCGGGTTTAGTATTTATGTACAGATCTTATTATTACAGACAACGGTATTATCACAATAGGGAAGATATCCTGCGGCAAAAGCAGGCCAATAGCGAGTTAAAGGTTCAGTTGATGGAAAAGGAATCATTGGAGATCTTGGCGGATAAACTTTCAATCGAGCGAAGATTACTCCAGTCTCAGATGAACCCTCATTTTATTTTCAATCTTTTGGCGAATATCCAAAGTATGATTCTGAAAAATGACAGGTTAATAGCCATTTCTTATCTGGGTAAATTTGCTAAACTGACCAGACAGGTATTGGAACAATCGCGTATGGATCGTATCAGCGTGGAGGTAGAGGTTCAAACATTAAAGAATTATATGGATTTGCAACAATTGCGCCTTAATCATAGCTTTGATTACTGTATTGAGATGGATGAAACAGTTGATCCAAATGTAGATATACCGCCATTGCTCCTGCAGCCCTTTGTCGAAAATGCAATTGAACATGGATTGAAACCTCTGGCCGATTTACGACATGGATTTTTAAAGATTTCATTCCACCTCCGCAGGGATACTGCTGTTCTTGAATGTACAATTACAGACAATGGGATAGGGTTAGAGGAGTCAAGAAGCAAAAAAGAGAATTTGCCACATACCTCCTTATCGACAAAGATAACGGATGAAAGGCTCGCTCTTCTATACCCCAAAAATCCATTTGTCCAATTAAAAATAACGGATAGAAAGAACGTTGAAGGAGGAGGGTGCGTCGTATTTTTATCGATTCCTTTAATTTAAATACTATGTATAAAACTATTATTGTAGAAGATGAATATTACCTGAGAGAAGCATTGTCGATTTTATTGGAAATGGTAGCGCCCGAAAAAATACAGGTCATCGGTTATGCAGAAAATACCGAAGAGGCGGTTAAACTGATCGACCGGTTAAAGCCAGACCTGGTGTTTATGGATATCATCTTAAAACGAGGTACAGGCTTCGATGTGCTTAGCCAGATTTCCTACAAGTCGTTCCAGTTGATTTTTACCACGGCTTATGAAGAATATGCCATTCGTGCTTTTAAGTTTAATGCACTGGATTATTTGTTGAAACCTATTGACTCCGGGGAGCTAAAGGATGCGATAGATCGTTTGTCGGATCTGGCGATACAGACAACTTTGAATAAACAGCTACAGGATCTAGTAGCTACGGATTATAAAAAAACACCGGATAGGATTATATTACCGACCCAAGAAGCTATGCATGTGGTCAGGGTGGATGATATCCTGCGATGTGAGACCTCAGGATCATACACTACATTTATGTTGAAAGATGGTAAAAAGATCATTGTTTCCAAGCCCCTAAAACACTATGAAGATATTCTTATTCTCCCTCATTTTATGCGCGTCCATCAGTCCCATATGATTAATATGCAATGTGTAGTCAGCTATTCCAGGGAGGGTATGGTACAGATGGAAGATGGAAGTTCGATACCCATATCGCGATCCAATAAAGAACTATTTTTCAAACAAATGAAGCCGTCATAAGTAATTTCTGTGAGATATTTATTTTACTTATACTGTTACAAATTTAAAGTTGGCATGTGCAAAGCCAAACTTTCAGGATACGGGTTGCCTATTTTGGACATCGTTTAAAGCAACGCGGCTTTACTTCCAGCCAACTTTCTGCCTCCATTTGATATACTCCGGATTTTGGCTTTCAATCGATTCTAAATCTTCTACCGGTGGTATATTATTGATTTCTTCCAAGGAAAGCTCTGGCAAATTATACTTATTTCTCAGATCATTGATTTCATCTTTTTTAATAACCGGATAGATAGTTCCATCTGCGTTTAATTGAGTTCCAAACTTCTGTGGTTTGCCCTGAAAAAACTGAATCCTGTCAAACAAAAAGGCAAGTTGCTTGAGATTGATGTCTGTCTGATTTTCAAACATAAGTTGGTAACAACTTTTCATGAAGTCGGGATCTGATATGGAATGTTGGACAATAAGCCAGGCTGCCTCACTCGCCTCCCGACCAACTTTTGAAATTGTGGGAAATCCAATCATTTCAATCATCTGTCTTAGGTGTTGAGCATTCTCTTTATGTATTTTTTCCATTTCAGGATGGTATCCTTTAGAGAGCTTATTTTCGTTTGATAATCTTTCTCTTACTTCAAGATCTCTTCTAGCCAATTGAATCAATGCGTCTGAAAATTCAGTATTCATATTTTTAGTTTTATATTGAAAATTTCTATTAACCTATAAATATCGAAGAAAAACATTTGATATTCTTTGAAGATTTTATAATAAATAATCCAAAATAGCTTTCTCTCCCGTGTTTGCCCAGTGAACCCTTAAACGTGTGCAGCCGCTTTTCGATTGTTGAAAATTTTCTGTGCTTTCTTGCTTTGTAAAGCAGATTTGATAACCTGAACTTTATCCTTGTTGTAGGTATATTTTTGACATCTGTTTGGTCAAAATATACAAAGCAGATATAACTGGAATTCATAACGATGTTATCAATTTTCTGATTATTCGATATACTTCCGTTGATTTCATTTGAGCTCAATAGAGTTTTCTAATTTATGGAAGCGGGATTTCCTTGATAAGATGACCTATCAAAACATTATATGCTATGTAATATACCTCAGGAATCAGCCCTAAAATGGTGATATCTATATTTTTGTTAAAATCCAAATAGGCATGTAGAGCGGGCAACCGATGGCTTCTATGTATTCAGTAGTGCTGCTTTATGCCTAGAGCCAAAAAGTTAAGAGTATATGCCGGTAGAAACGGAAACAAACGAAGCTTCACTTATTAACTCTTTTATAATGTATCAGTTACTCGAAAATGGTAATAGTTATTCATTTGAGACAGTAATGAGTGACCTATCTAAATTGGGAGAAATTAAAGAAGCCATGTGAAAGAAAATTTAGGACCTATCTTTATTTTGTTTGCTTAGATGATCTACGGATTAATATTTCCCGTGTTGAAATCAGAAAAGAGAAAGGCGGCCATGGTGGGCCACAGGATAAAATTATTGACAGATACTATCTTACGCTGACCAATTTATTACCCGCAATTAAAGCTTGCGAAAAAGCTCACCTGTTAAGTTATACAAGAATGAAATGTTCTTTAAAACCAAAAAGCCTGCGTTTAAAATTTTTTGAACGCAGGCTTTTCGTAAAAATAGGATTAGCTGTGGTTAACAGTTGTTTTTATTAGCTATTATGTTCAATCTCTTTAATGATTTCTTTGGCAGATTTGATTACGTTTTCATTTAATTGAATAATCATATCTGCTTGAGATGCAGCATTTGACAGTATTCCTTTTACTTTTGGGGAAGCATTAATTGCTTTGTAAATAATGTCGGGATTTGTGTTTGCATTCGGAATAGCTACTAATTCATCTGCAAGCTTAAAAACGAGTGAGTTGTAATAGGCTTGCCAATCGTCTTTTGATGGAACTGCTGTTTGATAATATTCCAAAATTCCAGTTTTTAATTTTCGGTCTTTGATCAAACCAATTTTGCCGCTAGAACGAAATCCTTCATAATTTCCTGTATTTCTAATCTTGAAAATAGGATTAAGATTCATTTTGATACGTTCATCTGGGTCAACTTTAGCCAAGCTGTCGATTTTTTGTTGATTTAGATCCCCATAAAATTTACAACCTTTGGATGTATTGGCAAGGTAAGAATTTTGTTGTTCTAGGTCTTTGACGTCTTTTTCTAAATCAACTTTTAGGTCTTCCAAAAACTCTCTTACTTCTTGTTGTTCATGGCGATGTTCACTCCAACCGTGAAGCCATATGGAAAGTGATACTGCAAAAACAATAATAAAAATCTCAATGGAAATTTCTTTCAATTTTTCAGTAAGACTATGTTTTGGCTCTTTTGCGGTTTTGTAAATTTTCTTCGTGTGCTTAATAATCTCGTCTTGCATTTTACAGCTTAAGTTAATATAGAGGTGATTTCTTTGCGTATTGGTGCTGATACAAAAATATGCAAAAGTTTGGTAAAAAACGCAAACTAAGAATTTCTCAATTAATTTTTTCAAACTAAAAATGCACCTTGCAAAATCTTTATTAATTCAGTATAAATAATGTATACTAGACTTGGTTATTAACCTTGCCCATTAAAAAGTACAAATGAGAAATAAGATATTGACACTATTACTTTTACTCACAATCTTAACGGTCCACGCTCAAAGAAAAATGGAACAGAAGTTCTTCACCTGGGACAATTTTGTTGGTGGATTTGCCAAAGAAATGGTTTCCGCCGAAGAGGTTAGCGAAAAGCAAGAATTTACAAAAGCTTGGAGAATTTATCCTTATCATCAGCATTTACATATGCAAGAGGCGGCAAGATTGTTACGTGAAGTAAATTTATCGGTATCTGAAACCACTTATCAGTTAGGATTAAGCAATTTATCCTATTTTGGAAGATTATTTGAAGACATTTTGGATCCAAACAGAAAAAGTGGAGCCGGATACTAGGAAAACATTAGCTCCCTGACATTTCTTTAAATTGTGTTGGTCTCATATTGGTCAGTTGATGAAAATTGTTACTAAATGCCGATATATTCGAATATCCAATCTCATAGGCTATCTCTGTCATATTCAAATCTGTATCTTTAATCAATTCCATCGCCCTGATAATGCGAAGCATTTTTAAGTATTGAACAAAAGTGATGTGCAGTTTAGTTTGAAATAATCTGGTCAGGCTTCTCACGCTCATTCCCGATTGTCGAGCAACAGTATCTAAGTTTAGATCTTCATTTAACCTATTTCTAAAATTCTCAATGAGAACATTGAGCCTTTGGTCGTCTGTCGTAGGAAGTTGAATGGAGAATTTTTTGAGATTTTCCTTTGATAACACGCCTTTAAGCGTTAGTAAAAATTCAAATTCCCATGAACCTTTAAAATAATCACCTTGCCATTTCTCGCTAAAGGAGAGCATTTCTGCCAGAAGTTTACTTACAGGATAAATACCCAGTTCATCATAAAAACTATCTGCTTTTTTGTTTGGAAAATAGACATTGATAATAGATAGATCCCGTGTATTAAACATGAGGTTGTGAGGATAATTTTTGGGTATCCATATGTAATGATTAGACGGAATATAGAAATCTTTTGTGTCTGTCTGTAAATAAGCGATTCCTCCATAAACTAATAATAACTGAGCCTTATCGTGTTGATGGGCAGGCAATCGTTGCTCAGTTTGCTGTCGCATCACGAGAATGGAATCGGGATTTTGATCGACAATATTGATTAATTGGCCAAGAGCTTCCATGTGGCCAAATATAGCAAATATTAGGCTAATTATATATAAAGATAGCTTGGTGACTTGAATAGTTTTGCTGTGTTAATAATCGTAGAATCACTATGAAACATAAAATCATAAAACCCGACAAAGATTGTGCACTTGAAAGACAGGTCGAAAAATCTGAAGATAAATTCCCTCGTTCAGACCAGGAAATTGATAGAGCCAACATCTACTGGCTGGCTTATATCTATTCCAGTCCTTTTATGCCAATGATAGATTTGAGCTTTGCTTTTGATGAGTTGAAAAAGATGCTAAAACAATGGTTAGAAAATAGTAAGAAACCAATCGTTTATAAAAACAAAACTAATGAAACAATATAAAACAGTTCCTGTTTTGAGCATATTGTTGCTGTTATTTGCACCCTTTATTTATGCTCAGCATACAGAAAAATTCGAACCCTTAAGCTTGGAAGAAATATGGAAAGCTGCTGAAATGAATAATCGACAGCTGAAACTATCTGGCCTAAATCTTCAGCAAAGTAAAATTGAAATATTGGAAGCCAAAGATCGGTTGTTACCAGAATTTTCTCTAGGTGGAGATGCAAAACTCAATTCCAAATTTCTGATTTACGACAATGGGTTATTCTCTTCTCCACAGGATGTACCTGTAAAAGGCTATGGGTACGGAGTAGGCTATAACTTGAATTTCAATCTTTACAATGGTGGTAAAGACAAACGAAACATCGACATGAAAAAGGAAGAAGAGACGCGAAAACAATATGAAGTGGATCTGCAAAAGCATAGTGTAAAATATAATGCTGCAGTTGCCTATTTTGATTTATACAAATTTTTGCATTTCTATGATTTTCTTCATACAGAGATCGAAGCAGAAAGAAAGCAATTGAGATTGATAGAAAGTCTGCATAAAAACGGTACCGTATTAAAGAGTGATGTACTAAGAACGTCAATGATATTGTCTCAACTGGAACTTAGTCTTTCTGATGTTGGAAAAAAGATCGAAATAGCTAAACAACGTCTCAATATACTGATGGGACGTGAATATGATGCAGAGCTGGTCATCAAATACCAGCATATAGTTGAATTGAACGCTATCACAGATGGTGACTACAATGATTATTTAGACATCGCTTTTAATAATTCACCAGCGTATAAAATGGTCAATAGCGATATCAAATGGAGCGAACTGAACGTAAAACAAATGAAAGCTACGCTATTGCCCAAAGTTTCATTGTATTCTAACTATAATTACAACTATCCTCAGATTTCCTTTTATCCATATTCCAATCATTTGTGGGGATTTGGTCAGACCGGAATTAAACTACAGTATTCTATAGATAATTTGTACAAAAGCAAACATATAATTGCTCATGCTCAAGTCGGCAGCAGTCAAGCTAACGAAAAAGCACAAATCAAGAAGGACGAAATCTCTCTGCAGGTGAAAGAAGCGTATTTGCAGCAACAACAGGCTTTGGAGAGCGTGGAAACGGCAGAGAAGAATATTATCAGAACCACTGAAACCGTTCGTGTTATCAGAAGCAGCTATTTAAATCAGGAATCGTTATTGACGGATCTTTTGGATGCAGAAAATGCTTTATTGGAAGCAAAATTTAATCTGACAACAGCACGGACGAACGTAAAAATAACCCATATCAGATTATTGGCAATCGTAGGAATTCTCTAATACAAATATCATGAATAAAAATAAAACAGATAAAATTATTGTCAGCCTAACAAAATGGTTGGGAATTGCATTATTTGCAGGAATCATTATTTGGGGAGCTATCTATTTCTTAAAAGGATATCGCTACGAACAGACTAATGATGCTCAGGTAGATGCTTACTTGTCACCCATAAACGCAAAAGTAGGTGGCTATATCAGCAAAATATATTACAAGGACAATCAGCTGGTAAAAAAAGGCGATACACTTGTTGTGATTGAATTGGACGAGTATGGACTGAAAAAAGATGCTGCATCAGCAGAACTCTTGAGTTCACATGCTAAATTACCCATATTGGCTGCAAACGAGGAAACCCAACTTAAAAGTATTGAAGTCATAAAAGCACAATTGGCAGGAGCTACAGTGAGATTGAACCAGCAGCAAAAAGAATTTGACCGCTATAAAAATCTACTTGCGGATGAATCTACTACACAGCAAAAATTCGACAATATCAGTGCTGCTCTATCCATTGCGAAGTCAGATTATGATCAAGCTAAAGCTTCTCTACAAGTAGCGGAATCTAGGCTGAATGATTTTAGAGCTCAACATAATGCAATACAGGCGGAAATAAAAATTAAGGAAACACTTCTTCAAAGACAGGAACTAGACATTCGATACACGGTTATCACCGCGCCTTTTGACGGACAAATTGGTAAAAAGACCGTTCAGGAAGGCCAACTGATACAAGCTGGGCAGACATTGGCCTTTTTGGTGAACAATACCGAGGAAAAATGGGTGATGGCAAATTTTAAGGAAACACAGACTAGTAATTTCAAGATCGGGCAAGCGGTATCCATTGAAGTTGATGCTTTTCCAAATGAAAAATTCACTGGTATTATCGAGTCCCTTTCGCCAACCACAGGATCCCGCTATTCATTGCTTCCGCCAGATAATGCTACAGGTAATTTTGTCAAAATCATACAGCGTATTCCTGTTAGAATTAAGCTTACCGATACACCCGAAAAATTAGCGAACCTCTCTGCCGGCATGAATGCTAATGTTTACATTTTAAAGGATTAATAATGCAAGCACATAAAATACCTATTTTTAAATCTTGGGTGTCTGAATGGGTGGCGAGAATCGTCATATTTGCCATTCTGATGACCTGTTTGTTCTGCTTTGCTTTCTATGGTAGTCCGATCGCAACGATGGGATTTTACGGTATACAATCTACCGATGTACAATATGGCATGGTTGTTACCTATGGTTCAACGGTGGCTTTCCTGGCACTTGATTTTCGGATAGTAAAATATTTTGCACCCCGAAAATATCTACTGATTGCCCTTGCCGTTAATGCAATATGTTCCGTTATCTGCTTTCATTTTAAAGATTGGACACTGTTTGTTATTTGCCAGTTTTTGCAGGGGATTACCTGTGCATTGATGTCAGGAATTGTATTACAGCTCATTTTCCCGAGATTACAGTCTGTACGTGCCCGCGTGATAGCTTATAGTCTTCTTTACGGCAGTATACAAATAGCTGTGCCTTTCTATTCCATCTATACAAGTGTGGTCATTCATTTCTTCGATTTCAACTGGCTGTTCTACGGATTTATTGTCATGCTCACTATCCTAACATTTGTGGTTTTACTGACAATGAGCAGTAAAGCCAGGTTTACCAAAAAGATACCCTTATATCAGGTGGATTGGATAGGTTATCTGTTTTATTTGTCTTTCATCTTGATATTGGGATACATCCTTGTCTATGGACGGCAGCTGGGATGGTTTGATAGTCCATTAATTTTGATGCTTAGTTTAGGTGCTTTAGTTATCTTTTTTCTCTTTATTATCAGAGAATCAAAACTAAAAAGACCATTGATCAATTTACAGATCTTTAGGGTAAAGAATTTTATTCTTGGGTTATCCCTCCTTATTACGTTCTACATTTTTAAAGGAAGTACAGGCCTAACCTATGGTTATGTGGAAGTGATTCTCGGAAACGATCCACTGAATACCATTCCGATATGGATGGCTGTAATTTTAGGAACTATCCTGAGTACGTTCGTCACTTCCCGATTGGTCCTGGTGGGTTGCAACTTGATAAGGATGATTCTTGCCGGTTTTGGCATAATGGCGATTTATTATGCTTATATGATCGCATTTGTTTCGGTACAGGGTGAAACAATCGATTTTATTCTGCCGATGTTTATTTATGGTCTGTCGACAGGTGTTTTATTCATTCCGATTGTTTCGTTTACCGCTTCGTCAGCACCTCCGAAAATTGCATTCAACGCCTCGCTGGTTGGCATATTAGCAAGATTCACAGGTTTTAGTGCAAGTCTGGCAATTAACAACGAACTTCAGTTATTTACAAAATCCGGGGTTCGCGAAAAGGTTCGGGAGGCACTCACAGAAACAAATCCGCAATTACCGCTTACTTTACTGGATATCCAAACTCAATACATAAATGCTGGCAACGATATGTATGAGTCTAAAGCAGTATCCACAGGCTATTTCAATCAAATGATCAGTCATCAGGTATTGGCCCGTGCTACGAGGTATTATTACGATTGGATGTTAATGGGAGTGATTTTCGTTATTGTTATCCTAATTCTCTTGCCTCAAATTCAATATGTTGTTTTGAAATTAAGGAAACGTAATATTCCTTATTGAAATTGCTTGCAACATGTATTTAAGGACAAGTAAGTTTCTATAAGATCGTAAATAAAGCACCGACAATGTATTAAATCTATAATTTTGTAAATATTAAGATAGTGCAGATGAGTTTAAAAATAAATCAATTAGAGTATTTATCTGTTAAACCCGATAATCCACTTAGAGGGATAGTGGAAAGTATCTGGATGGTAAAAAATCATGCTGAAGAAAAAAGAGAAGGTATCATCATTCCTGACGGGAAAATAGATCTATTCCTTTTTGCTGGCGAAGATGACAGTTTTGAGATATTTATATCCGGTATCTGTACCGGGCCAATTGGCAAGCCCCCATTCCCGAGATCGACCATGTTTGCCATAAGCTTTCACCCGATAGCTGCCGAATATCTCTTTAAGCAGTCTTTTGCTGATTTAAAAAACAATAAACAGATTCTTCCTTCCGATTACTGGGGGGTCTGTAAAAGCGATCTGGAAAACTTTGATCAGTTTTATGGAAAAGCCTGCGAAATTATTGCTGTGAAGCTAGAAAAGGAAATCGATGGCCGCAAGAAGAAATTGTTTGAGATTATTTATTCAGCAAAGGGGGAGATTAAGGTTGAAGATTTATCACAGAGGATTTTTTGGAGCGCCCGACAAATCAATCGTTATTTTAATAAATGGTTGGGATTATCATTAAAGTCATATCTTAACATCATTCGTTTTTCAAACTCATTGAAACAATTGAAAAAGGGTGATTTTTACCCAGAACTCAATTATGGCGACCAGTCCCATTTTATCAGGGAAGTGAAGAAATTTGCTGGAGTAAACCCCACGATCTTAAGTAAAAACGAAAATGACCGATTTATCCAATTGATCCTGATGTCTGAAACCTAATTTTGTCTTATAAAAATATATTATAAAATGGTTTTAAATCATATCAATCTGGTTGTCAAAGATGTTGACAGAGCGGTGTATTTATTTGCACATTGTTTCGGTTTTAATCTAATAGTTAACCGAAAGAGTAAGATGGCGGTGCTTGAAAACAACGAAAATTTTGCGTTGGTGATCTGGGGACAGGTATTGAATAAAAAAGAAAAGCTACCGGAATATCCTGAAAATTTCCACATAGGATTTTACCAGCAAGATCAAGAATCTGTTTGGAATATATACAGAAAACTCGGGCAGGAAGAAGGCTTAAAATTTGAAACAGAACCTAAGCTTATCAGAAATACGTTTGGATTTTATTTCTATTTTGAAAATCTAATGATCGAGATTAGTGTAAATCCGTTTAAAGAAAACCAGTAACTACAAATGTGCTTATTCTAAGGCTGTAGCAGGGAGTGTTCCAGAGGAGCATAAAAATCGATGTGTAGAGCTTTCCTTGGTGTAATTTCAATTCGATCGATGGGGGGAGAATGCTTTTTTCTCATGATTCTCCTTATGACGTGGAATATACTTATGCATGTCGTGGCAAACATAAAACACGCTTCCGCAACTTCCATTTTTCTCAACATCTAAATCCAAAAATTTCCAAATCCGTCTCCCGCAAGTTGAACTGAATTAGGAAAAAACTCTTCGAATCCAAATTGACCTATTCCGTCACTGTGACTTCTTCAAGTCCGAAAAATTCGAACCCGTTTGCAAATTTTAGTAATTCCATCATCGAGATGCAGCAGCTCTTCCAGGAGTTTTTTAAGGGCTGCGCACTGTATTATACCTCGCGTCTCATCAATAAGCAATTAGCGCGAGGAAAGAAGGGAAGTGAATATTACCTGCCGGAAGTTTACTTTATCGGTATTCTGGAGTTTAATATGGATGCAAATGGAAGTTCTGGTGTAACCCGTAGCATAGAGCGTCCTTATTTTTATGATGTCGCGCTGTGTGACAAATTGACCAAAGAAATATTCTATGATTAATTGGGGTATAAGATGATTTCGCTTCCCCTGTTAATAAAATATTTGGTCTTATCTTTGAGATAGGAGAGATAGGTAAATTAACGGAGGAGGAACTAATGTCATACGAAGCAAATTTAAAACACGAGCGAGATCATAAATCAGCTACTGTTTCCCGTAAGTAACTATTCTTTAAATGTCATACCTTAGCCTTAACGATTTGTAATAATCTTGAAAGTTAATAGTTGTAAACCTATTTTTCTTTTCAGATAGGGCCGGCAACTTATTACAAGTATTCTTTTAAATTTGGTATAAAATAAAAACAACGTTAAATGAAACTTGTAGAGTTAATCGACTTTTTTAGGAATGGTGGTTCGTTTGAAGAATTCTGCCGTCTGGAGCTGTTAAATGAGGAATCTGAAGTGATCGGTATTTTTATGGAGATGCCATTAGATATTGACAATGAATTGAGATTTTTTGAAATTGAGAAGACTGGAGGCCGTTTAGAGTATACAGATCATGGAATCAATTACTATAATTTATTTGATTTTTATTATTTCTTAGATACTGTTGAAGAAGCAGGTAATGATCAAAATGAGGCGATTTCTAATGAAGAGCTGACAAAATTACTATATAATTATGCGATTAATGATGCATAATCAAATAAATTTAGTTCACGCCAGGTAGAAAGTCAATATCATGAAGTTTAATTAACTTAATCTAAAGAGGGGAATTCTGGAATGTGGATGTGGTTATACTAATAAGCTTCAAAAATCAGGCAGTGGCTCACAAAGTAGAGATAAGGAAGGTTTTGGGAGCTTTTTTACAATTTAAAATCAGCTCAGCGTTCCTCTTTTACGGTAGCGATAAACATAAGGATAAGTTTTTCAAAAAATCAAAAATTTAATGACATATATAGATTTATTGATTCCTATAGTATTTTTTTATTGTTTTTTATATTGATTAGCTTTAGAAGCAAGAGTCTTCTCAAAAGAATTTTCGGAGATTACATCGAACTTTATCTGATAGAAAAGGATTATAAACTGATGCAGTACTATGAAATTAGAAAATTGACAAAAGGAAAAACTCAAGTTCATTTTAGGCCTTTTATGCCCTTTGGAAATCCAAGTTTTACCGTTCTCATTAGAGTAGAGGCATTAGATAAAAACGAATCAGAATTATATTTTGAAGTCCGAGCGAAGTTTTTTGTTAATAGTGTCCAAAAAGTGGAATTCTTCGAGTGAAGCTTCTAATGTTGTCATCGATACTACTGTCTTTAGCTATATAGGAGTGAGTTATGTAAATTTCTTTGAGGGTCGCTCTACCAGTTATGGGATGAAGATGCAGGAAATGTACAAGCAATTGAAAAGGCCGAAGTATGGATAAATACCTAATTAAAACTGCTATGCGCGGGATGCTATTACATGAGCATCACAATAAAGAGCTGATCTGTTAAAGATTGCAGGTTTGAACAATTTTGGCATATATGAAAACGTTATTATGGAGAGGATTGATCAACAAATCCTGGGAGCATTGCAAAGTTGAACCTTCCGACATCATTGGGAACAATATCCTTTACTGCATTTTTTTTCTTTCTCAAAGAAGCTAGAACCCCGACCATTTTGCTTGCAGCGCTATTCAGCACTCTTCCACAGTTCCGTAAGAAACTACGTAGGTGGTGATACCCGTTTCTTTTAGCTTTCTTGCCAAGGATACCACCAGGTTATGACGTGCTGCCAGCATTGCACTATAATGGGGCGCTCCCTGATCGTTTGTATATCCAATCCCCGCCGATGTGTATGGGCCTTTTCCCCAGCCAAGCTCTTTCATCTGAGGTAGAACACGCTGAATCATTCTTACATAAGATACTACATTTGCATTGTGGATCTCCATCCAGTCATCGGAGCTAGTTTTTGTGCAGAAGTTTGTTTATAGAATCCGGCATTATTGACAAGAATGTCAATTTTACCATTTTAGGAGCATCCGTTATCACTGCATCTGCTCGTTCATCGAAAGTCAGATATTAATACATTTATACTAAAAATGTTAGTATAAATATATTTTTTTACTTATCTTTATATTGATAACCAATTTAAAAACAATGTATTATGAGTGAGTTAAGACAGTCTAAATATATCGATATTACGACAGATTATGGATTTAAAAAAGTTTTCGGGTCAGATACCAATAAAGATCTTCTCATCGCTTTCTTGAACGAACTCTTTAGAGGACGAAAGGTCATTGCCGATTTATATTATAATAAAAATGAGCACGTTGGGGATGCAGAGGATATCGGTACCGTTATTTTTGATCTGACCTGTACGGCAGATAATGGCGAACATTTTATTATTGAAGTGCAGCGTACGGCACAGGTTAATTTAAAAAAGCGTATGCTTTACTACAGCAGCAAATTGATTGCAGATCAGGCCCCCAAAGGCAACCGAAGGGCTTGGAACTATGCAATCAGTGAAGTCTATATCATTGTGCTGATGGATGGCTTTAGGATGCCTGATTCGGGTGGGAGACAGTATTTTTTGCACGATATTTGTCTATGTTATCGAGATCATGGTAAAATATTTTACGAAGATCTTGGCTTTATCTATGTGGAATTGGTTAACTTTGTTAAAGCTGAAGCAGAGTTAGTTAATGATTTAGATCGTTGGCTTTTTATACTCAAAAATATGTCCTTGCTAAAGGGACTTTCAAAATATCTGCGGAAGCCGATATTTGAAAAGCTATTTCAGTTAGCAGAGTATAGCAAACTAAAACCGGAGGAACGAGAGATGTACAACGTAAGTTTAAGGAATAAATGGGATGCGGAAAGTATCCGAAGCAGTCAGGAAGAACTCCTGAAACAAGCGCGCGAAAAAGCAATGGCGGAGGGTAAAGTTCAGGGTAAGGCAGAAGGAAAAGCTGAAGGAAAAGCTGAAGGAAGGGCAGAAGGAAAAGCAGAGGTGATTAAAAAACTTTTGTGCTTGAATAAGTTTTCGATTTCGGATATTGCCGAACTAGCGAACGTTACAGTAGAGTTTGTAGAACAGGTCGAGGCAGAGATGGCAAAAGACAAATAAAGCATATTACGGTATAAAGTGTTATGGCCGCCTGGATACCATCCAAGGGGGCTTTTTTTATAGATTAAGTTGTTATTTTAATCCCATGTAATTGAAAGATATAGATCGGAAATAAATAATCTTAGTGGATTTGTTTCCGTCATTCAACTATTTTGGAAAGACATTTTTGGTCTGTTGTTATTCAGTCTTCTTTAGTTAGATGCAATTGAAGAAAACCGTTTTTAAGCTTCTGTCCTTTGTAACTGAACTTTGAACTTAACTCCTCATTGTTTGCTAAAATTGCTCCAGCTCCGGTGATTATAGGGCTGACGTTAAAATAAATATCGGTAACCAAATCCTTGTCCAAAAAAGCGTTGAAAGTACCCGCTCCGCCTCCAACGGCTATTTCTCGCACTCCTTTTGCAGACATATATGCGATTGCCTCCTCGGGACTTGCTACAGTCTTGTAGCCGTCAGCCGTATAAGATTTATCGGCTAATATGATGATTTCTATTCCATTAAAGTGTTCTTTTACTGGATCTGGAAAATTTACAAAATTTTCAAATGTTTTCAATCCTATCACTACATTTCCAACCTGCCTTACAAATTTTACGTAAAATTCCATTGCTGCCGGTGGCAGTTTATGATGCGGGTTATCGGATATCAAAATTCTTCCATTAGCCGAAATATTTGCGATTACTGTTACTTTCATAATATCTTCTTTAAATTTCTATTCACCAAAACTATTGGATATTCAATATATATATACTATTCATTACCTTTAGGAAAGTAACTATCTTATGAGCAATAAAAATATTGATAAAGAAACTATATTGGCTTTAAAAGATGGCATTGAATTGCTCAGTGGTAAATGGAAATTTTGTATCCTGCACAATTTGCAAAAACACGGAACAATGCGGTTTAAAGATTTGCAGGAAACGGCTCAGGGAATATCCCCAAAAGTTCTATCCAAGGAACTTCAAGAATTAGAAGTTAATTTGCTAGTTAGTAGAACGGTGAATAACACCAAACCTGTGACTGTTTCTTATGCACTTACCGCATATGCTAAGGAAACGGAGGAAGTTGCCAATGCTTTAATTAAATTTGGTCTAAAGCATAGAGATAAAATTAAAGCAAAATGAGGTTTCTATTTTAACAGCTCTTTCTTATTTATTACTTTCGAAGGAGATTACAAAGATGCTGTTTGTTGATAACAAAGAACGGGATTCTATTTCTGAAAACTGACGGAGAACCGATGTCATTGATCTTGCTAATCTGCACTTCAAGAATCTCTAGAAAATGGACAATGCCCATTCGTAACTGGGCTATTATCCAAAATAAGTTCTTAACTTTATTTGAAAAAAGAGTCCAGTTATAAGGAACATAACTGAAATCCGTAGTTTTTATTTACACACTTAGTGGGACAGTCCCGAAAATGACATGATATATTGCAATTTAAATAACCTAAACCATTAAAAAAATAAAAACTACCGCTACCTTCGCAAATGCGTTTCCCGTTACCAGCCATTTCAATGAACGATACCGCTCAAAATAAAATACATATCGAAAGAACAATTGGAGTGTTCGTTGGAAAGTTTAACGACAATGTTTCGCATAAACATTTTGCATTGCAAATCAGTGCTGTTTCACAGGGAAAATTTAAAATCACAGACGAGAAAGATAACCAAAATTCTTACTCAACTTGTTTCATTAACAGCAATGTACTACACCAATTTAAAAGTAATGAAACTTCGTTGATTATTCTTATAAACCCGATTAGCAGTATAGGTCACCAATTATACAATAAATACAGAAACATTAAGATTACTAGTGTGGATGAAGACTTTAAACAACTTGTAGAAATTTTTGAAGATTATTTACAAAATGGTTCTAGCTTTATCAATTTGACTAATAAGATTAACAATTATTTAGTAAACTTCCGATGCGAATGTGAACTTAAAAATCACTTTGAAGACGAAAGAATTTACAATGCAATTCAATATTTAGAACAAAATTTTGACCGAATTGTATCGCTTAAAGAAATTGCGAATATTTGTTTTCTTTCCGAAACACGTTTTTTACATCTTTTCAAAGAGAAAACCTATCTTAATTTCAGACGATACCAACTTTGGAATAAACTCATAGAGTCCTTACCTTACTTAAAAGAACATTCGATTACCGACACTGCACATCAGTTTGGATTTACAGATAGTTCCCATTACAGCAGAACATTCAAAGAAACATTTGGACTTACCCCCAAATTTTTATCATCGTTAAAATAGCCACTTTATACAAGTTTGTTTTATTGTTGCTGTTCATCTTTGTAGTATAAAAAAGCGATATGAACAATTACCTTAAAGAAACTAAAATTCTTGACTATTCTAACGATTCGATTCAGAAATTAGTCAAAGAGAGAGAATGGAATCAACTTGCTATGATTTCAAGGATAAAAGCCATTTATAATTTTGTAAGAGATGAAATAAAATTCGGTTATAATCTTTCGGATAACATTCCAGCATCAGCTGTTTTAAAAGACGGATATGGACAATGCAACACGAAAGCCACCTTGTTAATGGCTTTATTGAGAGCGACCGAAATACCGAATCGTATTCACGGATTTACAATTGATAAAGCATTACAAAAAGGAGCGATTACGGGAATTTGGTATAAACTTTCGCCTAAAAACATTCTGCATAGTTGGGTTGAAATATTGGTCGATGAACAATGGTATTGTTTAGAAGGTGTGATTTTGGATAAAATATATTTAGCCAAGCTACAAGAGAAAAATAGCGATTGTAAAACTACTTTTTGTGGTTATGGAGCTTACACAGATAATTTTAAAAATCCACCAATTGACTGGAATTTAAACAATACGTTTATTCAAGACAAAGGGATCAATCAGGATTTTGGTTTATTCGATACACCTGACGAATTTTACGTAAAACATCAACAAAAATTAAATGCTTTTGAAAGGTTTGTTTTCAAAAATATCGTTAGGCACAATATGAACAAAAACGTTGCGAAGATAAGAAACGGCAGGTAACGAGCAGTTTAGCACGATGCTGGAGTTTTCAAGTAATTTAAACTTTCCGCATGCATCTGCTAATCTATGTGAAATGATATCACATTTACTAGTCATAATAGCGGGAAACTTATCTATTGCTTAGGCGCAGACAGCTCACCTGTGGGATTCATATAGATCCTTTCAATAACTTAATGTTAAAATGATGGTAGAACCGGTAGTTTCACCACATTCTAACATAATCAACAAAATAAACAATGAGATAGAAAAGCGTCTTGAATGGGTAAAACTTTACGAGTCCGTCAGTAATGCAGGTATTGTCTTTTTAAGATGTGGTATAACTAGACCGACTGCTTAAATAAAGTTACTCGCAGAAATTGGAAGCGGCAGGATTGGATCTCGGAGATTCGTGAGCGCGCGATTTCGACTTTTAGCTAGGGGAGGAGCCTGCCTCTCATAGCTGGGATTGTGATCAGTCAGTAGGGGAATTTTGATATCAATATGCTTATACAGTTTCCCGTAACCCGTCGTACTTTCAACCCCATGTCGAAGCCAATACAATTGTAGGGTGCATCGCATTAAATAATTATATTTCACAGCTAATGATGGAGTTATAGTAAATAATAAGTGCCTCCGAACGAATTATAAAATAGTCTTATACACTATAAAATTAACTGTATTTTGGTGTAATTAATCTGATATGTAGTGGATGTTTAGCATATTAATTTTTTGGAAGAAACAATAAGGTGGTTTAGGCGTTCCTTAATTGTGCAAACTGCAGCAGACGTAGCATGAGAATGCTTACTTTTATTGAGGAATTGTATTCTCTTTTCAAGAGATTGTTATTATTAAGCCTGTTTTATAATGAGAAAAAAAGATAAAAACATTCCTGTTAACACATTGCCTGAAGAAACTTCGAAGGGTATTATGATGATGCGTGAATCATTTCATGGATCACCGGACCCCGAAGTTGAACGAGCCCATCGCGATGGAGGCTATACGTTTATCATTCAGGAAAAAGGAAATACAACTATTGAAATTGATTTTCAAACCTATTGCATTAAAGCCCCAGCCATTGTCTACATCAATCCCCATCAGGTGCATCGCGTGATCTCATTCGACAAAGCACTGCTCAGTACCTGGATCGTTACCGAAGAAAACATCCGCGCACGATATCTGAGCTTGTTGGAAGATCTTACCCCGGCAGACATATTGCCTGTGAAGCCTGAGAACCTTGATACCCTAACAGACGCCGTTGCATTATGTATGAAATTGTCTGGAAAAAAAAACGGAGATTTTGTATCATTCCATTTTAAAAGAAAGCTGTAATACCTTGATTACGCTGGTTATTTCACAATATTTAGCTTTAGAAAAACCGACAGTATATCATACGCGATTTGAGGATATCACATGAGTGTTTAAAACAATATTGGAAAAGAATTATAAGAAAGTTAAAAATCCAAGGGATTACGCTGGACTTTTAAACCTATCGACTTCCTACCTCAACGAATGTGTTAAGGTGACGACTGGTAAACCCGTTTCTATCCATATTCAGCAGCGGATTATATTGGAGGCCAAACGGTTGCTTTATCATTCCAGGAAGTCAGTGAAAGAGATTGCGGATGAACTAGGCTACGATGACTTTTCCTACTTCACACGGCTGTTCAGCAAAGCGGTAGGAATGTCACCGACTGCCTTTCTCGCTAAAAACCGCGAATAGTCCTAAAGTTACAGCATCTCGTGATTGTATCGCCTTTCTTTCTGCCGTTCTTTTGTATCATTAAAAAAGATAGAAATGTTAAGCGAAAAAAATATAGCCATCGTTGGAGGTGGTCCAGGTGGAATGACATTGGCCAGGCTGCTGCAAATGAAAGGTGTACAGGTTAAAGTGTATGAAAGAGATTTTAGTCAAGCAGCAAGGGTACAGGGAGCTATTGTAGATCTGCATTTTGATTCAGGTCTTAAAGCGATGGAGGCGACCGGACTTATGGAGGTTTTTAAAGCAAACTACATGAAGGGTGCCGACAGATATCGTCTGCTTGATCCGCAGGGAAATATGCTGATGGATGAGAGTCAGCGAGACGAAGAACCTGTATTCGGAGATGAACATTTCCGACCAGAAATCGATAGAGGAGCGTTGAGAGATCTCCTAATCGACGGGCTGCTTCCTGGTACTGTAGTATGGGATAGCCAGCTTATAGGTTTGCGAGAAATTGAAGATAAATGGGAATTAAAATTTGAGAACGGAATGACCGCGGTTGCTGATCTGGTCATCGGATCGGACGGTTACCGCTCCAAGGTTCGTTCCTATCTGACAGATTTGAAAGCTCTTTATTCCGGAGCAGCAATTATCCAGGGCGAAATAGATCATCCCGAGATTGCATGCCCGGAAATGTACGAACTAGTTAATCAAGGGAATCTGATGGCTATGGGAGATGGGGCCACCCTAGTTGTCCAGCCTAGGGGCGATGGCGGATTCACTTTTTATGCGGCCTCAATGTGTCCGGAAAATTGGGGTATCTCCAGTGGTATAGATTTTGGTAATCCTATAGAAGTTAGCGGGTATTTAAAAAAACGTTTTGTAAATTGGAATCCTGTCTTCTTCATGCTTTTTGAAGCCAGTGAACATTTCACGTGGCGCCCACTTAATTATTTTCCTTTATCGATAAGGTGGACTTCTAAAAGTAATCTTACCCTTATTGGGGATGCCGCGCATTTAATGCCTCCGAATGGTGAAGGCGTAAATCTAGCCATGCTGGACGCTTTGGATCTGTCGGAATGCCTAACCAGTGGAAGGCAAGCCAATCTTAAAGATGCAATTTCAGCTTATGAAGATATCATGTTTGAAAGGGCTGCGCCTCTTTGCATGGAAACAATTGATGGAATAAAAGATTTTGCCGCACCAACCAACGAATCTGTAAAGGAACTTGTTAGATTGCTAAGTAATACTAAATCGTAGCTTCAGCGGATGGGATTTTAAATGTTAATTCCAAGATTAGATATGATATACCTAGTGGGTAACACTAAGTATATCAGAAACTGCGCATATTTATCTGCGAATGGTAACACCGCCATCTACCGCCAGATATGAACCTGAAATATAAGAGGCTTCGTTTGAAGACAAGAAAACAATTGCGTTAGCAATTTCTTCGGCTTGTCCGATTCGTTTCAATGGAACTGCTGCTGCTATGGCATTTTTTATATCTGCAGGCGTTTGCTGGTTCATAGGTGTATCGGTCAATCCGGGAGCAACGACATTTACTCTGATTTTTCTGTCTGCCAATTCAGTAGCTGCGGTACGAGCAATCGCATCGACTGCACTTTTTGTAGCTGCATAAGCGCCCATTTGTGCATACCCGCTGACAGAGACTCCAGATGAGATAAGAACAATGGAAGCTCCTTCTGATAAATGAGGGATTAATTTTTGCAATGTAAAGAATAGCCCTTTGACATTGATGTTGTAAAGGTCGTCAAAAACCTCTTCGGTTGTATCTTCAATTGAATATTGCTTTGCTATTCCCGCATTCAGTACAAGCACATCCACTTTGTTTCCGCTAGCTGCAACTGTCTCCGCCAATAGTTCAATATCTGTCAGTTTGGACGTATCTGAAGGCAAAGTCTTCAGTTTTGGGCTATTGATACTTCCTGATGCTGTTTGCAGGGTATCGGTATTTCGGCCTGTTATCAATACATTTGCTCCTTTTTCAACAAATGTTTTAGCGGTAGCTAATCCAATTCCTGCACTTCCGCCGGTAATTAATACATTTTTATCTGAGAAATTCATCTTTTTTAAATTTTTAATGATCGAAAATTCTATTTTAGTCAAGACTTTTTAAACTGTTTGTTTTTGAAATCGATTTCTTTAACTGTGCAAATTTAAATTGATTAAATATATTTTGGTAACTTTGTAACCAAAAGTAACAGTAACTTTTGGGTAACAAGGTAACTTATTATGGAAATAGAATGCTCGAATAACGACACAAACAGAAAACAGATTATGGCTGTTCACGATGCCATGGATGTGTTGAATGGCAAATGGAAAATCTCCATAATATCGTCAGTTTGCTATTACAACAGACGGCGTTTCTCTGATATTTTGAACGATGTGAAGGGAATCTCCAATAAAATGCTCAGTAAAGAGCTGAAAGAATTAGAAATGAATCAGCTCGTTAAACGAATAGTTCTCGACACGCAACCCGTAACGGTTCAATATCAACTAACAGAATACGGCTTGACGCTAAAAAAAATCATCAATACACTGGCCGAATGGGGAACTGAACATCGAAAAGTGATTGTTGGGAAATAATTGATGCTCATTACCGCAATTTCCTAGTGCAGAAGGTACAGGGAGGATATCTCACCGGAACAGAATTTTTAATCGATGGCGGGACAATACCAACCATTTAAATTAAATCATATGCCAGATGGCCGAAACACACCGCAAGGCTGGGGCAATATATAATGGAATTCTTGTGGAAGGAATTATATAGGTTAAAAGCGAAATGCAATTTTCGCTCTTCTGTTTGGGACTGTCCCACTAAGTGTGTAAATAAAAACTACGGAGTTCAGTTATGTTCCTTATAACTGGACTCTTTTTTCAAATAAAGTTAAGAACTGATTTAGGATAATAGCCCAGTTACGAATGGGCATTGTCCATTTTCTAGAGATTTCTCTCAAAGCCAAATATACAGATTTCAATACGGCATCATCGCCGGGAAATGACAGTTTATTCTTTGTGTATTTACGGATCTTCCCATTCATGTTTTCGATGATATTAGTCGTATAGATTATTCTTCGGATCTCAAGTGGAAAGTCGTAAAAGACGGTCAGTTCGTCCCAGTTCTCCTTCCATGATCTTACTGCATAAGGATACTTGGATTCCCATCTATCGGCAAAATCTGCCAGTGCGGCTTGTGCAGCCTGTTTATTGGGAGCATCATAGATAGGCTTCATATCCGCTGTAAAGGCCTTTTTATCCTTCCATACAACATATCTGCAGGCATTTCGGATCTGGTGGACAACACAGACCTGGGTGCTGCACTCAGGAAATACACTCCGTATGGTAGCGGAGAAACCATTGAGATTATCGGTCGCTGTAATCAGCATATCCTCTACTCCCCGGGATTTCAGGTCTGTCAGGATTCCCATCCAAAAACTGGCACTTTCATTCTTGCCCAGCCACATGCCAAGAACTTCTTTATAGCCATCCCTGTTTAGGCCCACAGCAAGATAAATGGTTTTATTGACCACTTTGGAGTTCTCCCTGACCTTAAAAACAATGCCATCCATCCAGACAATCAGATAGACGTTGTCCAGCGGGCGGTTTTGCCAGGCGATAACATCACCCGCCACACGGTCGGTAATCCGCGAAATCGTCGATTCAGAAAGGTCAAATCCATACACATCGCGCATCATATTTTCTATATCCGAAACACTCATGCCTTTGGCATATAGCGAAACGATCACGTTCTCAACGCCGTCAATCATGTTCTTGCGTTTGGGAACGATGATCGGATTGAATGTACCATCGCGATCTCGGGGAACCTGAATCTCCAGATCTCCCTGATCACCACGAACCTTTTTACTCGTATGTCCGTTCCGAGAATTGCCCTGACCACTGCGCTCATGCTTTTCATAGCCAAGGTGGCCGTCCATTTCTCCTTCGAGCATTTGCGATACTGCTCGTGCCTGTAACTCGCGGAAAAATGATTGCAGCTCTAAGCCGTCCTTAAAACTCTTTAAGAACTCCTTGTCGTTTAATAGTGACTCCTTGTCAATCATACTCTTATAAAGTTAATAAATAAAAAATGCGAAGTCCTTTCAAACTCCGCATTTCTATAACTTACACACTTTATGAGACAGTGTCTTCTGTTTGTTATTTTTGCATACTAAAAGTTGTAAACGCTCTATTTACCAAGTCTCCTGTTTTACTTTTTACTGTTTCGGTTTGTGTATATGAACTAATTATTTTAAATGATGTTTTGTCAATAAGCTGTTTAAGTTTTTTGTTGTCGTAGAGAGTAAATCCAAATTTGGTAAATGACAGTTGCTGCATAAAGTCTTTTTGAGCAAATGTTATATTTAATATCCCATTTGGTTTGATTACACGATATATTTCGGATAATAAAAGTAGAGGATTATCCCAAAAATAGATAGTATTTACCGTAAACATCTTGTCAAAATAATTGTCGTCATAAGGAATCTTCAAGCCGTCATACAGATGAAAAAAGGCTACCTGTCTGTTTACATATTGACGATTGATTTGTTCGGCTTCCTTATTCATCAATTCAGAAATTTCAAGTCCGTAATAGATTACACCACTTTTTTGTTCCAATACAAAAGGCAAATGTTTACAATTTCCATGTCCAAGTTCTAAAACAACCTCATGATCAATAATATTTAATTGATCTATTGAATGAAGTGTCATTTTGATGTTAGTTTCATTCATCATATCAGCAATTCCAATCCCCGCCGTTCCATTTGGTTGTCTTAACTGCGTCGCTAATGTTTTTAAATCTTCTTCATTCATTGTTATAAGTATATTTATTTCGATAGAGTTATCGAACTGTTATCTTTCATTTCTTTACTCTCTTAATGGTACAAAGCTCAGGAATGCTCTAATTGTAGCAGTTACATTATTTCGATAAAATGTTATATAATTTATCATTCAGTTATATGAAGTTTATGCTGCTACCCAAAATCTCAAATATTCTTAAATATTAATCTGTGCATAATCTAGAGGAAATGCACCCAAAATCCGGTAGTTGATTCAGTCCTATCAGGGACTTCTCTCTCTGCCATTTCGGCATATATGCACCCAGTCGCTGGATCCCTTGTGCAGATTCTCAGCGATTCCGGAGTATACGCACCAGGTGGTACTATAGTATTTTTGTGTTTTTTTATTGCCAATTTAAGTAAGTTTAAAGCACAAGCTGATGTCTTTTATTATAGCAAGTACAAAATGATGCCTATTATTTTTGTAATTTAACCTTAAGAACTAATAAAAGTGAAAGAAAAAATAAACGTTGGAATTTTAATATTTAATGAAGTTGAAGTTTTAGATTTCGCGGGACCATTTGAAGTTTTTTCAATAGCTGAAGGGCTAGATTCAGAGAAATTATTTAATGTATTTACAATTGCTGAGACCAAAAATACAATTTTGGCAAGAAATGGTCTTCAAGTTATTCCTGCTTTTACAATTAACGATGATGTAGCTGTTGATATACTGGTTGTTCCAGGGGGATATGGTGCAGAAAACATTGAATTTAAAAATGAAAAGTTGTTAAATTGGATCATTGAGCAAGACAAAAAAACTATGATCACTTGCTCGGTCTGTACCGGGGCAATTATTTTGGCTGAAACCAAGTTGCTTGATAACAGAGAAGCCACTACACACTGGATGGATTTAGATAGACTAAGGAAGGATTATCCGTTAATTAAGGTTGTAGATCAAAAATTTGTAGCGTGCGGTAAAATAATAACTTCTGGGGGGATTTCGGCTGGAATCAATATGTCGCTGTATATCATTAAAAAGTTATTTGGTAGTGAGATATTCATCAAGACGGCTAAAAGAATGGATTATGATATTTAAAATAGTATAGATAAAATTTATTACAAAATTAGTCGTTGATTTAAATCGGGAGTGGTAGGAGGTTGGGCAGGTGCATTTATGGGAGCAGAAATCGGTGCAAAAGCAGGAACTATAGCGGGAAGTGTCGAACCTGGGGGAGATACAATTTTAGGTGGATTTGGGGGAGGATTAATAGGTGGGGCAGCTGGATATTTTAGTGGTAGAACAGTAGAAGAGATTGTATACGATTATGTTATTACAAAACGTGTAGAATTACAAAATAAATAATATGACAAAAAATCTGAAAAACATCTATTACAATTTTGAAGAAGGAAATTATGGACTTAAGGTTGTGTTTGATTTGGACGGGTTCTACCTGCTGTTTGATTCGACGAATTTTATATATACATATGCTCCTGAATTTGATGGATGGAGAAATTGGAATATAGTAATTTATAAAGAACTTGAAAAAGATTCATTGCACGTTACAGAAATTAAAGAAGATGAATTGACAAGTTACTTCGTCAAGCTTTCAAATAGGGATGCATTTTCATATTTATCAGCATATGGATTTGGAAGGGACCTGGCACCAAAATTTTGCATTGGTCTCCCCGAAAGAGGATAATTATAATGAAGTTTTAGAATACATGGAAGAGGGATGGATAGAAACAGTCGTTCCTGGATTCCGCAACATGTAGCATCAGTATCCTCACTCGCGAAAGGAATCAGTCCAGGGCAGATAAGTTGTTCTAGCATATGCCCGTCGATGAAATTCCCTGGCAATGTAGCGTATCATCCGGCAGCCCATCAGTCAGTTACTGCCCTAATAATATTTGCAATGCTTTTTTGCCACTTTCATTGGCAGGATTAATTTCCAATGATCGACGATACATCATAATTGCTTCTTCTTTTTTACCTGCTTTTATGAGTGCTTCAGCATAGCTGTCAAAAACGTTGAAGCTACGGGGAAAAAGCAAGGTATTTGTCCTCAAAACATCAAGAGCTAGCAGCAATTGTCCGTTGTGCATGAGCTCAATTCCCAAAAAATTCAATTCCCCTTCATTCAAAGAGAAACGCGAATCTGCTTGGTGCTGACCTAAGATAGCGGCAGCATAATCAGCTCCCCGTGATACCAAAGCATGCACATACAGTCTCGCAAGCGAACGTGGTCTAGTAAAATTTTTTCCGCTGAGTATGATATAGAGTTCGGGTGCGATGGGAGGGTTTTCGGCATTGTCAGTTACAAAGATAAACTGTTTTTTATCCAAGTTTCTTAGCATAAAAGTATTCATTCCTGGTATACCGCCACTATGCCAAACCACTTTTCCTCCACTGGTATCTTTGAAAATAAACCACCCGAGACCATAAGCTGCCTGGTCTATGCCTGAGCGACGATAAGGGATGCTGCCATCATTCAACCGGTTTGGGGTGAACATTTGTTCCATACTTCGTCTGCCAATCAATTTGCCTTTATAAAGTGCTTGGTCAAATGCCAGCATATCATGCACCGTACTGGCCATATTGCCAGGCCCCTGAAAACCTACCCAATTAAAAGTGAACCTTTTCAACTGCTTTACCAATTCGATGGGGCGGAGGGTATCTACATAGTGTATGGGTCTATCATATTTGCGGGCATAACGTGGGTCATAATCGAAGTCTGCATTCAGGATTTCAGAATTTAACATTTTCGCCGGTCTGAATATGAATTGCTCCATATAATTTCGAAAGGAAAATCCACTTTTACGTTCTATAATTAATGCTAAAATACTATAATTGGTATTACTGTATTCAAATTTGTCGCCCGCTTTATAATGTAAGGATTTTCCAAAAGACTTCAAGGCTGGAATGATATCCTTATTTGTGTACTGACGTAATGAATCTTTTTTGAGTAATGGACCAAATAGTTCATCGGTATTAGGTAGGCCTGAGGTATGGGCCAATAGATGGCGTACTGTAATTTCAGGATAAGGAAAGCCGGTGAGATATTGTGCAACTTTCCCGTCAAGCGATAGTTTACCTTTTTCAATGAGTTGGAAGACTGCAACCGCTGTTGCCGGTTTTGAAACAGAGGCCAGAACGAAACGTGTATTTAGCTCATTGGTTTTACCAGCTGCAGCATCGGAAATACCGTAAGCTTTTTCATATAGTATCTTTCCATCCTCGGCGATCAAGACATTGCCATTGATGTTATGATCGGCATTGAGATTATTTAAAAAAGTGTCGATTTGCATGACAACATCCTGCCTTTGAGCCTTTGAAAATTCGCTAATAATCAACTCCAGAATCAATAAGCTAGCGATGCGTACAAAATTTTTCATTTTAGTCGTTTTTTATTAGACGCAGTAAGGTGGTTAATGTTGCACTGTATACCAAACCTATTCCTAAGCATTCTATTTTGACGCTATCTTCTAAAGATATTTTCAAAATCTATGCACATAAATTTTAGAGCTCAAGCGAGCATCTAGCCAACATGGCCTCCCTTGTCGGTTAACAAGGGAGGCTACTCGTATTCTTATAGCTTCCCGCAACCGGTCCTACTTTCAAACCAATACCTTAGCCCTACAATTTGTAATAATCTTGAAAGTTAATAGCTGTAAACATATTAATTCGGCATCCCACAACCAATTCTAATATTCCAATAGCTGCCAATTTTGTCATCGACACCACTGTCTTTAGCGATATAGGAGCGAGCTATGTCGATTTCTTCGGCGGTCGCTCTACCGGCTATGAGAGGTCTTATGCATCCAATGGCCTATAAAAAATGAGAAATCCTAAATACCTTTACTGTATATATATAGTTGCTAATATTATTAGTGATATTGTCGAATGAAACCGCTAGAAATCATTTGCCGAAATCGGGTAATGTACGCTCAAATTACCGTGCATGATAAACGCATGGGCATGAAAGATTATCATCTTTACAACAAAAATGGTCTTGCTTTTTATGTTTTCAGAAAATCTCAGGGAGAGTGGCAATTGGTATTCGGTGTACTTGCCGATGACTTCAAGGAAGCATGCATTGACGCCCTTATACTTCGCTTTGATACGGATGTGCCTGAGTTGTTTTATCATCATGGAAAACGCCAGGTAGTGGAAGTTCGGGCCAAGAAATACAGCCTTTGGCATATTTATCTCAATAATGCTTATGT
>JAIRVH010000080.1 GCA_031253985.1 Sphingobacterium sp. | reverse complement strand
GTTAAACGAGGACGTTCTACTACGCGGATGGTCAAAAATATATTTTCACCTTCAATTTTATCTGCCCATAATTCGACATCATCAAAGAGGCCTTGAGCCATCATATCCTTCACTACTTTTGCAGTCGCCTCACTTGGAACTTCCAAATATTGACCTACTGACAATTTAGATATTGTAATTAATACATTTTTATCTAAAAATTGTGTTCCAGTTATATCAATAGCACTAATTACATAGTTTTTAGGATTGAGATAGCTGATTTTTTCTGGGTCATTTAAATTGAACGCACCATTTTCTTGTCCGTAGACAAGCTGCATTGATGAGAGACCAAAAAATAGTATTACGGGTAGTATACGCTTCATTTATCTATAATTATTGGCGCTAAAGTACACCAATCGTTTGTTAATTTTTGTTAATTAAGAAAATTTAACCAGCTTGCTTTTTTTCAAATCAGTGGTCAAATTTAATAAAATCTTTACAACTGTTCACTTGTTTTTCCAAACCTTCTTTCGCGTTGCTGGTAATCGACAATGGATTTAAATAAATCTTCTTTCGTAAACTCAGGCCACATTTTATCCAGAAAGCATAATTCGGAGTAGGCAATTTGCCAAAGTAGAAAGTTGCTTATTCTCAATTCTCCGCTCGTACGTATCAGCAGATCAGGGTCGGGTAGGTTTTGTGTATAGAGGTTTGCGGAGAATAATTCATCGTTAATGTCATCTGCCTGGAGCTTTCCTTGTTTGACTTGTTGGGCTAGATTGCGGGCAGCGTCCACAATTTCTTGGCGGGAACTGTAGCTCAACGCTAAGGTTAATGTACAGTGTGTATTTTCTTTCGTTGCTTCAATAGTTTCCTGCAGTTTTTTTTGTGCATTTGAAGGTAACTTACTGATATCACCGATGACATTTAAGCGCACACCATTCTCCTGAAAAGTTTTGATTTCTTTTTTAAGAGAAGTTACCAATAGCTCCATTAAAGCCATTACCTCAAGTTTTGGTCTGTTCCAGTTTTCTGCAGAAAATGCGTAAAGTGTCAGAAATTTAATATTGGCTTTTACACACCCTTCTAATGCTTCTCTTACTGCTTTTACACCATTTTGATGCCCAAAAACACGAAGTTTCCCTTTCTGTTTTGCCCAGCGACCATTGCCATCCATGATAATGGCGATATGTTGCGGCAACTTAATATTATCTATCTGATCTAAAAAACTCATTTTTGCTGTTTTCAATAAAATGAACACCTTAGCCGTAAATGCTGTTTCGGCGTTTTAAAACCTACTTTTGGTTTTCTGCGTCGTTATCAATGATTGCTGTTTGTCTTAACGTACGTTTCATCGATTAATTATTGCATTTGGATTTCTATTTAGGAATATTCTGATTCCATCTTCCTTTAATTCTTCCAAATATCGATTTTTAATTGGAAATACAGAAGTACAATATGTAGAAAGATTATCCTAACCATCGTGACCTGTCAGATTCCGTGCTTTCATTCACACAACGTTGGTTTAGGTAAGGCCGTTCCAAGGCTAATAGTTTCGGACATCAATGCCCCAAAGCAATTTTTCCCGCAGTGTGCTGAAAAAGCTTTCGTGAGGGAGCCTAATAAGGTTAATGGTAAACGGAGCCTGCTTAATCGTCAATTTTACTGATGTATCAATGGATTCGTTTTTGGAATCACAGCTAAGGATATATTGATTGCTCCGACTTTCTATTTCCAATTCAAGGGTAAACTGATTCGAGATGACGATCGGTCTAACGTTGAGGTTGTGCGGTGAAATAGGGGTAATCACAAAGTTGCCGCTCTCCGGCATAATAATTGGTCCGCCGCAGCTTAACGAATAAGCTGTAGATCCGGTCGGGGTTGCGATAATCAGGCCGTCTGCCCAGTAGGAATTGAGCAGTTCACCATTGATGCGCGCATTGACGGTAATCATGGCCGAGCTGTCATAACGAAATACGGTGATATCATTTAGCGCATAGTTATTCCCCTGAAACAAATTAGCCTGTTCAGATTCTACGGAGAGTAACACACGCTTCTGTATACTAAAACGCTGGTTCAATATATCGTCGATCGCATTCTCAAAGTCATTTTTATTAATGGAAGCTAAAAAGCCTAGACGTCCAAAGTTTATTCCTGCAATCGGAATTCCCGAATCTTTAATGAGGGAAACAGCAGATAGCATGGTGCCATCTCCGCCCAGACTCAACATGATATCAATATGATCTTTGATTTCTTGGTATGTATGGTATGTGGAGAAATTAAAGGCACATTCGAATTGCGATATCAGAAATTCATGAAATGGATCGTACACCCAGATTTCAATATTTTTATCGACAAGATATTCAAATAAGTGTTTCACATGTGGTATAACAGAGGGCTGAAACTCTCTTCCATATATTGCGATTCTCATATTGTTTTAATTTATTGGCGCAAAGATGAGAAAAAAAAATAATCCTAATCAAATGTTAATGTAATTCATAAGCTGCTGATAACGGTCGGCCGTGTCGTCGAATGCAGCAACGGTATTATGGGTTTCAAGAATTAAATAATTGTGTCTTAGGAATGAATTCAGTAATGCATTGATATTCGACTTGTCGACTTTAAGGGTAACTTCAATATTGTCACTGTCCAAATTTATTTTGGTCGCGCAATTGAGAATTCTGCAATTGTCGCTTTCCACAAGGTGTGCAATTTGTGAAAGCGAAAAATCATGCAGTCCGATTGCCAGGACAATAATAGCCCCAGATTCATTCTGCGATTGAATTGAACTGATGGCCTTTAATATATCTAGCTGTGTGGATACACCTATATATTTGTTTTCTTGATCCAAAATAGGAATGATTGTACTATTGTATACCGTGATCATTACTAAGGCATCATAAGGGTGCTGATTAAACTTTAGCTGTATTGGGGCTGTATTAATCTTGATGGATGAAATGGGCGCTTCATCATCTTCGGCGTCCAATAGGATGGTTTCATTGACCAAGCCAATATAGTCGTCTCCATTTAAAACGACTAATTCTTTACAAAGCATATCTTGCAGCTTCTCTAGCGCTTGTTGTATTGAATCAGCATTTTGAATACTGAAATCAGCATTTGAAAGAAATTGACCTATTAGCATACTCAAACTTAATAAAAAAACTAGCTGAAAAGAAATTTTGTAGGATGAGATTTACGCTTAATTATTTGATGGTTTGTCGGGCTTAAAGATGGAAGTGCAATGGAAAGATCACATTATTGCAAATAAGTACAATTTTAAACTTTAAAATTGTACTTTTATCAGCATTCTGTTATTATTTTTGTCTGCGAATAGGATTAGGCTTTTAATCGAGCCTAAATGGGGGAGTAGTATTTTTAATTGCAATTGTAAGATTGATGATCACAAGCGAAAGTAAAAAGTTTATTGATATACGTGAAGTTATTCACAAAAAAAATGCGGGTCTTGCTAAATGGATTCCGTCTTTTTTACTTAATTATTTAAAAAGGACTATCCATGAAGACGAGATAAATGATATTATGACGCGCTTTGCAGATCTTCAGGGGCTAGATTTTGTTGACGCATTGATCAACGATCTGGATGTTAAGGTCAATTTATATGGAGCAGAAAATATTCCGGTATCAGGACCAGTTATTTTTGCGTCCAATCACCCGTTAGGAGGATTGGATGGTATCGCATTTATGCATGCGATAGGTAAATATAGACGCGATGTGAAGTTTTTAGTCAATGACATCCTTTTAAATATAGGTAATTTGAGACCTTTGTTTGTCGGTGTCAATAAGTTAGGTGGTCAGGGGAAGCAGGCGATCTCTGCGATTGAGGAGGCCTATGGAGCAGACGATGCATTGTTGGTATTTCCTGCAGGATTAGTTTCCAGAAAACAAAATGATGGCCGCATTGAAGACTTGGAATGGAAAAAGAGTTTCATCAGTAAAGCAAAAAAATATAAAAAAGATATCATTCCGGTGTTGATTGACGGTAAAAACTCTAAGTTTTTTTATAATTTTGCAAGGCTTAGACAGAAATTAGGTCTCAAGGTAAACATTGAAATGTTATATTTACCTGATGAAATGTTTGCCCAACGCGGGCATACCGTCAATATTATAATAGGAGAAAGAATCCCTTATACAGCGTTTGATCAATCAAAAAACGAAAAAACTTGGGCTGAGGAAGTGAAAAGAAGGGTTTATGGATTGGCTCAAGAAAAATAGAATTTATGCAAGAAATTATACCTCCAGTTGATAGAGAATTATTGAAGGCCGAATTGAATAAAGAGGTCTTCTTACGATATACCAACAATGGAAATAACGAGATATACTTAATCAACTATCATAATTCGCCAAATGTCATGCGTGAAATTGGGCGCTTGCGGGAGTTGACTTTTCGTGGAGCAGGAGGAGGTACAGGACTTTCAATTGATATCGATGAAAATGACACATGCGAAGATTGTTACGACCAATTGATCGCATGGAATCCCGAAGATGAAGAAGTGGTTGCCGGTTACCGTGTCATCAAATGTGCTGAGGCTGGTGAAGTAAATGGTGTACCCAACTTATCAACCGCACATTATTTTCAGTTTTCCGAATTGTTTACGAATGAATATCTACCTTACACGATTGAGTTGGGAAGATCTTTTGTACAGCCTAAATACCAACCGGCCATTGACAATAGAAAAGGAATTTTTTCATTAGATAACCTGTGGGATGGTTTAGGAGCTTTGGTAATGCTGAATCCCGAAATAAAATACCTCTTTGGTAAAGTGACTATGTATCCGCATTATAATAAAGATGCACGGGATATGTTACTTTATTTTATGGACCATTATTTCCCTGATCATGATAAACTGGTGCTCCCACTTCCGGAATTGGAAATCAAAAATGATTACGAACGTTTTATTGGTGTGTTCGATGGACTGGATTATAAAGAGGGATATAAGGTGTTGAACAGTCATGTAAGAGCATTGGGAGAAAATATTCCACCTTTGATAAACACCTATATGAACCTGTCGCCTACCATGAAATCATTCGGTACAGCACGTAATAATGAGTTTGGTACGGTGGAAGAAAAAGGTATACTGATCGTGATCGATGATGTGTATCCCGTGAAAAAGGAACGTCATATGAATACGTTTGAGCGGGATCGTGAATATGGTCATAGAAAGCCCAAACGAGGATAACAAACTAAAAGGGGGGATTCACACATTGAATCCCCCCTTTTAGTTTACCGTAAGAAATAACGATTTCGACTAGACGGGTTTTATGCATGTATAAAGTGCAAAGGCTAAAATAGCACCTAGAATCGGTCCCACAATTGGAATCCATGCATAGGACCAATCTGAACTTCCCTTTCCTTTGATTGGCCAAAACGCGTGGAATAAGCGTGGACCTAGATCCCGGGCAGGATTAATTGCATATCCTGTCGTACCGCCCAATGATAGGCCGATGGCCCATACTAGAAATGCAACAGGTATAGCGCCAAGAGAGCCCATGCCTATTGGAGCTGTTTTTCCATCAATGGTCATATCTTGACCTGTTATGAAGAAAATAACAAAAATCAGGACAAAGGTTCCGATAATCTCACTTGCCAGATTTGTTGATGTATTTCGGATGTTGGGTATGGTAGCGAAAACGCCAAGTTTGGTGGTGGGATCCGCGGTTGCATCGAAATGGTCTTTGTGCATGATGTAGGTTAGCATGGCGCCGCAGAAGCCGCCAGCAATTTGGGCAAGGATATAGCCCGGGACTTCCATCCAGGGAAGGCCATGATTAAGCGCGACGGCAATGGTTACCGCAGGATTGAGATGGGCTCCGGTATAAGGGCCTGCAAATACGACACCTACATAGACTGCCAGTGCCCATGCGGTCGTGATTACGATCCATCCTCCATTTTCCCCTTTTGTGCCTTTCAAGATAACGTTGGCCACAACGCCATTGCCTAAAAGAAGGAGGAGCGTTGTGCCGATAAATTCTGCTAAATAATGGTTCATGTTTATTGGTTAGTTTTCAGTCCAGTATTGTAATGCTTTGATTCCCTTGGTCCAGAGCTTAATGATCTTGTTTGTTTGCTCTTCTTGCTCGGTCTCGGGTTTAAATATACGATCCTGTGCCCAAAACTTTGATATCTCCGTCTCATCTTTCCAGAATCCTACTGCTAACCCTGCGAGATACGCCGCACCCAAGGCGGTTGTTTCTGTAATTTTAGGGCGTACAACGTTGCTATTGAGTACATTGGCCTGGATTTGCATGAGTAGATTATTGGCTGTTGCACCGCCGTCTACACGTAATTCTTTGATCGGTATGCCGCTATCGGCTTCCATTGCCTGGAGGACATCACGAGTCTGTAGGGAGATCGCTTCTAGGGAGGCGCGTGCTATATGGCCATTGGTCGTTGCGCGCGTAAGTCCAAATAAAGTGCCTTGTGCACGGGCATTCCAGTATGGAGCTCCCAGTCCTGCAAACGTCGGGATAAAGGTGACGCCACCATTATCTTTTTCTGTAAGTGCAAGTTGTTCAACGTCGGCCGACTTATAGATAATGTTAAGATTGTCGCGCAACCATTGGACCAGTGCGCCGCCGATAAATATGCTGCCTTCGAGGGCATATTCTGTTTTTCCGTTGATTTTCCATGCAACGGTTGTTAAAAGGTTGTTCTTTGATCGGATTGGTTTATCGCCGATATTCATTAACATAAAGCATCCGGTGCCGTATGTGTTTTTTACCATTCCTTTTTCGATACACTGCTGTCCAAAAAGTGCCGCCTGCTGATCGCCAGCAATTCCTGCTATTTTGACTTTATGTGCAAAAATGGTCGTCCGGGATTCTCCATATATTTCGCTGCTTTCTTTTACCTGCGGAAGCATGGCAGAGGGGATGTCAAACAATTCAAGGAGTTCCTTGTCCCATTCCATGCTGTGGATGTTAAACAGTAAGGTACGGGAAGCGTTGGTGACGTCGGTGATGTGCGCGTCGCCGCGGGTGAGGTTCCAGACGAGCCAGGTGTCGATCGTTCCACAGATTAATTCCCCGTTTTGTGCTTTTTCCCGGGCACCCTCTACATGGTCCAGAATCCATTTTATTTTGGTAGCGGAAAAATAAGGATCTAGTATCAGTCCTGTTTTTTCCTGAATCATATCGTGTTTTGCAGAACGGCGTAGTTCGTCGCAATAATCTGCTGTGCGTTTATCTTGCCAAACGATGGCATTATAAATGGGTTTCCCCGTTTTCTTGTCCCAGACGACAACGGTTTCGCGTTGATTGGTTATGCCAATAGCGGCAATATTTTTACCATTTAATCCTGCCTTTGTGGTGGCTTCTGCTGTGACACCTGCCTGCGTTGACCAGATTTCATGTGGGTCATGTTCGACCCATCCCGGTTGTGGGAATATCTGTGTAAATTCCTTCTGGGCAATGGAGACTATATTTCTGTCTTTATCAAAAATTATTGCTCTGGAGCTAGTTGTGCCTTGATCCATTGCCAAGATGTATTGCTGTTCCATAATTGCGTATTGCTGGTTATTTTTAGTATTACTTCAAGATATAATTTTTTGCAACTTTTTGAAAGTTTTCTATTTGATCATTTTGCCAATTCTCATCCTTACCCAGTTCCTGTGCGAGTAATCTCGCGACCTCAGGTGCTGCTTCAACTGCAGCCTTTGCGTCCAGAAAGAGCATGCGTACACGACGGGATAGCACATCTTCTACTGTTCTGGCAAGCTCATTGCGTGCCGCCCAGACAACCTCTGCCTTTTTGAATTCAAGGTGTGCTATCAATTTCTCGTTCCATTCAGGATTTTCCTGGGCTAATGCATGGATAGCTTCTTGGTCAGCACCATAAATATAGAGGTGATTGCTTCTGTCTGATGTTGGAATGGCACTATAAATCTTTTGTGTGGCGGACCGACTTTCTTTTTGCGGTAAACAGCCAATTTTTATCGCTTTGTCGATCGTATCTTGCCCCATTCGACGGAATGTTGTCCACTTTCCACCTGTTAAAGTGAGTAATTTAGAGTCGCTGACAATTACCTTATGGCTTCGTGAGATCTCTTTGGTTTTATTGGAGTTGCCGGTAGGGGCGGCCAATGGACGAAGGCCAGCGAATACCGCCAATGCGTCTGCTCTTGTTGGCTGTTTCGTCAAGTAGCGTCCTGCAGTTTTCAAAATAAAATTGATTTCCTGTTCCAAAGCTACGGGTTCAAGGCTGTGTTGATCAATCGGGGTGTCCGTTGTTCCTGCGATGACCCGATTGTGCCAGGGGACTAGGAAAAGAACACGTCCATCATCTGTTTTTGGAATCATGATCGCATCATCTCCCGGAAGAAATGATTTGTCAAATACGAGATGAACTCCTTGGCTAGGACGTACCATTTGTTTCGCTTCAGGTCTATCCATTTTTAAGATATCATCGACAAATATGCCTGTTGCATTGATTATCGCTTTACCTTGTATCGTAAAAACTTCACCTGTTTCGGTGTCATTGGCAATCACGCCGTTAATCCGTCCGCTGCTATCTTTGGTTAGGTTGTTTACCCTCACATAATTCAGCGCAACACCGCCCATCTGTATACAGGTTTGGGCTACATTAAGAGCAAGTCTTGAGTCGTCAAATTGTCCGTCCTGATAGACCACTCCACCATATAAACCTTTTGGTCTAACCGTGCTTATGCGGTTAAGTGTTTCTTCTTTATTAATATGGATCGATTTTCCCAGACTTAATTTACCGGCCAAAAGATCATATATTTTCATTCCAATAGTATAGAATGGACCATCGAACCAACTGTAATTGGGTATGATAAATGACTGGTTTTTGACTAGATGTGGTGCATTTTTTTGAAGTAAACCTCTTTCATGAAGCGCTTCTTTAACCAGAGCGATATCACCCTGAGCCAAGTAGCGTACACCACCATGGACAAGCTTTGTTGCTTTGCTTGAAGTGCCTTTTGCAAAATCAACCTGCTCCAGTAAAATTGTTTTGAAACCTCGGCTTAATGCGTCTAATGCAACACCTAAGCCGCTGGCACCGCCGCCTATTACGATAACATCCCACGCGCTCGTATCTTTTATTTTTTCTATCAGTTTTGACCTTTTGAATTCTTGGTGTTTCATTTTGTTTCGTTTTGGTCTTTATATGGTGAATCTTATATATCCGTTTTTCCGCTTCCTTATTACTAATTTAGGGTATATTTATTAAATTTTAAAAGAAATTAAATAATATTTATGTTAAGATATGGTGTTTGTTTTGGTTTTGTTTTGTTTTTTATTGTTTTGATTTTATTAAAAAATAAGCTTTTCTGTTTTTACCAACAGCTCCTTATGGAGTGTCAATAACCTATGTTTTTTTCCCTCGCCAATAAAGAGTATTTGATAATCGCCCCATTTTGATTACTTAAGACAGCATCTATGTTGTCTGATTATGTTTAACGCGTCTGTCAACATGTAGGCTGTTTGATCGTAGATATTTTTTGCATGGTCAATAGCTATGTAATGTTTAACCATTATAGGCTGCTTATGTTTTGGTTTGAACAAACGATTTTGTAATTTTAGATTACTATTTAATTTATTCGTGATGAGAAATATAAGATTATTGCTGTGCGGAGCTGTTGTGTTTTTTGGAACGGTTGTTTTACAGTCTAAAGCGTTCTCACAACAAGTTGCTGCAACCGAGGATCTTTCAAAGCCTTATAATCCAGATGCTAATGCGCAAAATGATATTGATCAGTTATTAGTTCAGGCAAAGAAAGAAAGGAAAAATATTATTATCCAAGCCGGGGGGAACTGGTGTGTCTGGTGTTTAAGGTTCAATGATTATATCCACAAAACGGCAAGTATAGACAAGTTGTTGAAGACCCGCTTTCTCTATTACCACCTGAATTACTCGAAGGAGAATAAAAACGAGGCTGTTTTTCAGAAGTATGCTCCCGAAGGAAATAAATTGGGTTATCCATTTTTTATTGTCCTAGACAGAAACGGAAAAACATTGCATGTGCAGGAGAGTGGTAGTCTGGAAAAAGGAAAAGGCTATAATGAAGAAAAAGTACTTAATTTCTTTACAGCTTGGGTGGCGAAATAAATATTTTTGAAACCATAGTTTCTATGATATATTAAAATAGAAAAACAGCAAATAAGTAAACTGAAAGCCTCTTTTTAAGGGGCTTTCTTTGTAATACTATAAACAGGCCTGTCGAATGCGTTAATCGCCTGCTGAAATCGGGCTTCCCGTTGTGAACAAGTTCGAAAAGAGAAACTACCAACAAGCTAATTGCCCTGTATTTTATGCTGATCTAATTCGAACCTAATAGGTACTTTAAACGCTTTCATCCGAATGAGGCCCCTATCAAGTCCCTATTACGTCCAGACAAAGTTCGTATTATTTCAGGCCTTGGTATGAATTTTATCGGTGCGATTCACGCTGATGAATAAGGCTGGATATCTGAACTTGGTTTTCGAATTCAATCCCAGTGATGATTTGCGCGATTAAACACAAAATAAAAAGGTCCCGTTTCTAAGATCGGGACCTTTTTATCGTTATTTAAAAATACTTCTTTGGCAAACATACACTTTGCGATAGTTGCCAATTCAAGTAGTTTCTTTGGGGCAGGATAGTTTACTGATAGCCCAATAGTTTCATGACTTGTTTGGAGTTTTGTTCTTCACCAAATACCTCGTAGTTGAATGTTTCATCTCTATTGCGGCGGACGAGTACATGTTTAGGCGAAGGCAATAAGCAGTGATGGATTCCTCCATATCCGCTCAGTACATCTTGATAGGCTCCTGTATGAAAGAATCCCAAGTATTGTACCTTACGTGTCTTCGGCATAAATACCGAATTCATGTGTGCCTCCTGATTATAATAATCCTGGCCATCGCAAGTAATCCCGCCTAAATTGACACGCTCATATTCAGAGTCCCAGTTGTTGATCGGCAATAGAATGTATTTTTGATTCAATGCCCATACATCCGGTAAATTTGTAATAAATGAACCATCAATCATAAACCAGCGCTCACGGTCATTCTGTTGTTTGCGGCCGAGTACTTTGTACAGAATACCTGATGCTTCAGCAACGGTATATTTGCCGAATTCGGTAATAATATCTGGTTCCATCACTTCGTGGTGCGCACAGATTTGTTTGATCCGGTTGACAATTTCATTAACCATGTATTCATAGTCAAAGTCGTGCACCAGTGAATCCTTAAACGGCATACCGCCACCGATATCCAAGGTATCTAAGTCTGGGTTTACTTTCTTGAATTTACAGTACAATGTAACATATTTCTCCAGTTCATTCCAGTAGTACGGAGTATCTGAAATACCTGAGTTGATGAAAAAGTGAAGTAACTTGACTTTAAAGTTTGGATTGTCAACGATTTTGTTGTTATAGAAGTCAATGACGTCTTCCTGACGGATTCCTAGACGAGATGTATAGAATTGAGAGTCCGGCTGCTCTTCGGAAGCAACGCGGATCCCTAAAGCACAAGGCTCATCTAATTCGATTTCATCATCGTACAGGTTAAACTCTTCTTTGTTGTCCAATACCGGTATAATGTTCGTATAACCGTCATGGATCATATCCACAATATACTGTTTATACTGGTAGGTTTTGAACCCATTACAGATGACTGTAATGTCTTTTGTTACTGTTCCCTGTCTCTCCAATGAATCGATCATCGGCATGTCAAATGCAGATGAAGTTTCCAGGTGGATATCATTTTTCAAGGCCTCTTCTACGATGTGCTTGAAATGGGATGATTTGGTACAATAGCAATATTTGTAAGATCCGCGATAGTTATGTTTCAGAATTGCGGTCTGAAAAAGGATTTTCGCTTGCTGAATTTTTTTGCTGACGATAGGCAAATAGGTAAAACGTAACGGCGTACCGTACGTTTCTATCATTTCCATTAAATTCAAATCGTGGAAATACAATTCGTCGTC
>JAIRVH010000078.1 GCA_031253985.1 Sphingobacterium sp. | reverse complement strand
TTGGTTAAAATTAATATTAAGCAGCACGCCCCAATGTTGCTGCTTTTGGTTAATCATTTTTTCAATGAAGGATGGTGTTGGTCCACCATCCTTTTTACTTTTCTGATATAGTTATTTTTCTCCCATATACATTAAATTTAAAAGGTTCAACGCTCTGTAAAGCACTCAGTACCTGAGTGATATTTTCTTTGCTAAAGGTTGCTGTAAACCGGTATTGTTTTAATTGGTCGTTTTGAATGTGTATATCCACATCATACCAACGCTCCAATGTCCGGCGCAGAGATTCAAAATCTTGGTCCACGATTTCTAATCTGTTTTCACGCCATGCAATATCTGGTATTTCAGCAGTGTTCGATTCTACTGTAGGGATGTTCTCTATAGCAATTTCCTTAATTGGTAATTTGCTCGAGATTGGTTTATTGGTTTTATGCTGTACTGCTATTTCGCCTTGGTTTTTGTAAATCGTGATTTTTTGATTTGGCTTGATGATCACAGAATTTTCCCGTTGTCCTTTGCTCTTCATTTCAATCGAACCTTCAACAAGCAACGCTTCTGCTGTGGGCTCATCAGAATAACTCTTCACATTAAATGTAGTTCCCAGGACCTTGATGTCAAAATCAGAAGCTTGTACCACAAAAGGTTTCTCTTTATTTTTCGCCACCTGAAAATAGCCTTCCCCGGCAAGCCTTACAATCCGCAATTCCTGATTGAAATCAGCATCAAGCTCGAGCCTACTTCCTGAATTTAAGGTAACAGTGCTGCCATCGCCCAACTCAAAGGTCTTTTTTTCACCATTCTTCGTTTGGTAAACCTGCCCAATTGACGTGATAGGCAATGCGGTATCCACTTTGCCTGACTGCGAATAATACCAGAGTCCGCCAGAAACCAAAGCAATGAGTATTGCTGCAACAGCGCCCCATTTGGCCCAATTAAATCGATTTGACACGAAATGTTCTACAGAAGAATTTTGAAGATCGGTTTTCAATTTTTCCAATTGTTCATTCACAGGTCTGCGGTTACCGACCAACAATTGGTATAGGCGCTTCGCTTTTAGAATAGTCTCTGCTTGTTCGGGATGGTTTAGGCTATATTGTTGCCAGTATAGAATACAGTTTTTATCTTCCCCTGAGCAATACTTTTGAAAAGTATCGTCAATCAAAAAATCTTCTAACTGTTTATAATCTTTTTGGCTCATTCTTTTGGGTATTTACTCTATAGTGCCCTAAAGCCTGGCTTTTTCCTAAAGAAAATTTAAATTATTTTTCAAACAACTGTAAATCAGTATATTATTTTTAAAAAAAACATCAACATACTTGTAATTTTGCAGACATCTTACAAGCACGCTATCCTTGAAGCCAAAAAATAAAAAGCCACACGCACAACTTAGATATCTTTCAATTCCTCCCTCAGAATTTTCAACGCATCATAAAGCGTATTGTAGGCAGTTTTCACAGACATCTGTGTCGTTTCAGCTATTTTTTCATAGGAATAGCCTTCAAAGAACTTCAGATTAACCAGCTGCTTCTGACGAAAAGACAACTTCTCCAGTGCATCCTTCAGACGGATCTGTATAATCTCATTGGTCTGTACCTTAATAACAAATTCTTCATAGGGCATTTCAACCCAGTCGTCCTCTGCTTTCACATTTTGGAGCGCAGTATTTATTTTATGCTGTTTCTCCAGTAAACGCAGAATACGTCTTTTTAAAAAAGTAATGAGATAGGACTGTACATTTTCTACCCGATCTAGCTGTTTTCTTTTCTCCCAAATTTTAACGAAAACCTGATCGGTCGCTTCACTTGACAAGTCACTGTCACCACAAGTACGTATTCCAAAATTAACAAGCTCCTGATAGAGCGCCGCATATAGATCAAAGAAAGCCGTCTCGTCTCCAGTACGAATACGTTCCCACAATAAGCGGTACCCCATTTTATTTCTCATAACAAAGCATATAATCCGAACAAGGCTAATATAAGTCCCCTATTCCAAAAGTATAAACTTAATCGGTAAAAGGAGAAAGAAAGGAAAAATTACATTCAAGCGAAGAACAAAGAAAATCGTTTGAATTGAATATTGTAATTTAGTGCCCTCGGAATCAAGATAAGAAGTAAAAATGCAAAGAGCCTAGTCGTGCTCTGCGAATAATTAAACACTCATGAAAACTATTTTTGCTATTGTAGGTAGTGCCAGTACACATTCATCCAATCACCATATTGTCAATCACCTCAAACAAGAGGTTAGTGGCGCTATCCATTTCACGCTATTTGACCGCCTGAAAGAACTGCCACATTTTGATCCAGAAGAGAGCCAATCTCATCCTCCTATAGAAATTGTAGCGCTCCGTCAGGTAATTAACGATGCTGACATCGTATTGATCAGCAGTCCAGAATACATTTTTAGTGTACCGAGTGGATTAAAAAATCTACTTGAATGGTGCGCAGCAACGACGATATTTACCGATAAGCCCGTCAGTATTATTACCGCTGCGGCGCAAGGCGAAACAGCTCACATGGAGTTACAACGCATTATGCAGGGGTTGGGCGCTCAAATTGACGAAAAAAGAAACCTACTTATACAAGGAGTCAAAGGAAAATTAGATGCCACGGGAGAAATTTGGGATGAGCAGCTCCGTATAGACCTAAAAAAACTAGCGGGACAACTGGACGAATACGAACATTGATCCAGTACTGTAGCAGTATTCTATTTTAACCATGTCATAAAAATTAGTTTAATCCATAATTCGAAGATTATTATCTTTACAACATGCACGAACAAACTAATAATCCATTACACGGAAAGCGGCTTGATACCATCATTGAGTATTTGGTGGAATACTATGGTTGGGAAGAGTTGGGCCAACGCATAGTCATCCGATGCTTCAATGAGAATCCAAGCGTAAAATCTTCTCTAACTTTCTTAAGGAAAACACCTTGGGCTAGAGAGAAGGTTGAGCAGCTCTATGTAAAAACCTTGTTGAAGAAATAATTTTTTTTCCTATTCCATAGCGAATAATCTGATTATTAAGCATATCTTTGCCGCCATGAAAAAAATTGCCGACTACCGGAAGTTACTTAACGTAGATAAATCTGTGGATCTTAAAACCCTGAAATCTACCTACCGAACAATCATGAAAGAATGTCATCCAGATAAATTTGTCAATGATGAAGAAGGTCGTTTGGCTGCAGAGGAAAAAAGCGTGGAAATGATTGAAGCCTACCATTTCTTGGTAAGCATTTGTCCGGAGACACTAGAACAACAATTACCAATCTACACCGAGACAATTACCAATTCTGGTATTCAGGATGTTGATTGGAAAGGACAAATATTGACAGTCACCTTTCACGATGGCAGTCAATATGAATATTTTGGTGTTCAGCGGAATGACTATATTAAATTTGTCAACGCAGATTCTTTAGGCCGATTTGCCCGCAGACATATCTTCCATTCTTACCCATACCGTAATGTATTGAAGACTGCAACAGTCGTATAAGGACTGTGCTTTCAGCAGTTATAAAAAAATAAACGCCCTTTATCAGATTGATATAGGGCGTTTACATAAAATGTTAAATGTTTAAAAGCTATCAATAGAACAACGCTGTCATCAAATAGTTTTTAGTTTTATAATTTTAACAAAAGCCCTGCCATTCCGCCACCATAAAACGTATTTCGTGTACGGTCTCTTCGCCAAACTTTCCATACCGTGCTACCACCAGAAATTGTATTTTCCTCTCTCTCCGCATAATTCAAGCTGGGAGCAGCAAATACGGATATACGGTCACTTAATTTGAAGGCCGGAATCACACGTAACGAAGACTGGTGGTTATCCAGCGTTTTAAACTTCTCGGTCAGAAGATTACGTGCCGCTATTTCGGTACGGAGACTGAATTTAGACCGATTGAGCAATACAGTCCCTAATCCCGCTTCAAAGGCATATCTATCAGGCCTATTACCTTCAAGTGCCACATTGATCGATAATATACTATAAAGTACACGTCCACCAGAACGAAATTGCAGGCCAAGATAGCTTTCCTCATTAATGGCCAACGCAAGACTCTTTTCACCGTTTTTAATAAAATTCAGCAACCCGATCGGGTAATCACTACTATCAGCAATATTGATTATTCCTGCTAACTGCAGCCCTTTTACCTTTTTCGCTTTATTCGCAATGCCAGCGATTTGACTTCCTACAGTCGATTGGCTAGCATTCAATATCCCAGCAATTTGTGTTGTTCCAGGCGCTTCATTCGCCATATTGACAACTCCGGCAATCTGGACTCCTCTCACCGTATCGGCTTTATCGAAAACCCCAGCTATTTGCAGACCTTTCATTCCTCCGACAACATGGTTTCCTACACCAGCGATCTGTACCCCACTCACATTTCCTCCAGCGCCATTGAAAACACCGGCCATTTGCAAGCCTTTGATTCCTTCGAAAACACGGTTTCCTACCCCCGCTAGCTGTACTCCGCGCACATTTCCTCCGACCGCATTGAATACCCCAGCCATCTGCATCCCCTGCATATCATATTGGTTCATATTAAATACGCCACCAAGTTCAACGCCTTTAACACCTGCAGTCGCTCCACCAATGATATTTATGGAAAATTTATTCACAATTTGCGATCGTATAAAGCCATGTGTACTTAATCCCGGGGTCATCGAAATCTGGTAGGGACTATATAAAAACATACCGCCCAAATTCATGCTTTGTATCCGTTGCGCAGGTGACAAGAATACCCGCCCCCAAAAAGACCGATAAAGACCATGATCTTCCTCATATCCCTCGAAATAGCCATATTCACGCTTTTTCTTATCCCCGACTCGCGCTTCTATCGGAAAAATCACCATCACACTGGTATCCCGAAAAGTCTCTTTACTAACATTCACGGCGATAAGATTACTTTTTTTCTTAACGTCCAGTTCAAAGTAGCCATTTTGATCTGTCAGTGTGGACAGTAATGCACTCCGATCAAAAATGCTCGCATTGGAAATCGGATTATTGGTCCGAATATTTTTGATATATCCGCATATAACCACCTTGTTTTTATTGGGTGTCTTTACCTCAAAATCCACCGACATCCGCTGCGGTGTGTATTGAATAATAATATGTCTTCCGAGTTCTTTGAAACTATATTCTTTCCCCAAAATTCGATCCAGATAGTCATATAAATTTCCTTGATAAGCCTGGGTATGAATAACACTGTCGATCTGTAAGATATTTCCATTAAAGGAAAATAATACATCCTGTTTCTCTTTTAATACCTGGAAAACATCACCGACGGTAGTCGCTGCAAAAGCTGGCATCCGGATCTCCGTTGCAAGCTTTTGCTGTGCCCGTCCCCACTGGAACGAACACAGCATGAAAACGAAAAGGTAAAGTTCTGCTCTCTTTATAAAAAATAGTATCATGTTGCTTTCTATACAATTTGTTCCGAAAATATATTTATTTGATGATTCATCTCGTCAGATGAATTTCCCGGTCTTTCACATTGACTTTTAATCCGAATGTGCTCGAAATGACTTTCAAAATTTCAGTTAAACTATTTTGTTCGAATTTCGCTGTCAGCAGTAATTTCTGATCGGAAGAATGATCTATAATAATTTTATAGTCATAAGCTCGGTTAAGCAACTCGACAACACGTTGTAAGGGGGTATTCTCAAAATCAAACACCCGATCCACATAATATTTATAAAACTGATCCTTAACAGGTTCCTTTTCCACTTTAAGCGTATCATTGTCGCGAATCGTAATCATCTGTTGTGGTCGTAAAAAGACTTCCTTATTCGCATAACCTACCTTGACCAAACCCGTCGAAACGATGACTTCTGTTGCGTCCGAAATCCGTCGCACATTAAAACTTGTGCCCAGAACAGTGATTTTAGTTTTTCCAGTTTCAATAACGAAGGGATGTTTTTCGTCTTTGTATACCTGAAAAAATACTTCGCCTTTTTTCAATGCGACATTTCTATTTTTATTGGTCCAACGGCTTGAATAAGCCAGCTCTGTATTTTTATTTAGTGTAACAACGGATCCATCCGGTAAAAAATCCTGACGCACTTGCTCCGTACTCGAAAGATACATTTCCTCACGGTGCGACTGATCAAATACATAGAATCCTACTGCACACAGAATCAAGACACTTGCCGCTAGCCACCAGCTCCATTTTATCACAGATGCTGTCTTTTTGGAGATTACAGCCGTATCTGACGCCCTGCTGTCGCGTACAGCTTTGAAGTCAGCCCAAGCCTTATCCACGTCCACATCAGGGACAACCAGGGGTTTTGGCAAACTATCCCACATGTTTTTCATTTTTATGTATTCCTCCTTATTCTTAGCATCTTCCTCCAACCAATTTTGTATCATGGCTGTCTCTAATTCATTGGTCTCACCAACGATATATTTTTCTAACAGTTCCTTATTCATAGCGTATAGATAAGAAAGCAAATAATCAATGTTAAATAATCCATAAGTTCGATTCGCAAATGCTTCAGTACCCTACTCATATGCCCCTCAACAGTTTTGATCGACAGATCCAAGGTTATTGCGATATCTTTATACTTCATTTCCTGAAAACGGCTTAATTCAAAGACCTTACGACTTTTTTCGGGTAATTCCGCCAACGCAACCTGTAACTTTTCGTTCAAATCCCGCGTACTTTCATCAACCGCAGGCACAAAATCCTGTCGATGCTGTTCCTGAGCTTGATATTGTAGCTTCCGTTGCTCTTTTTTTATCACATTCATACTCTCATTATAAATAGCCCGATAGAGATAAGCTTTTAATGAAGTATGTATCTGCTCCTCCCAATCACGTTCCCAGAGCCGTAGAAACACCTGCTGTACAACCTCTTCTGCCACATCGCTATCGCCCAAATACCGGTAAGCATAACGATGCAACTCCTTGTAATGCGCTCGAAAAAGCTGCTCAAAATTCTTTTCTTTTTTTTCCGACATTGATCAAATCTGCCTTATTGTTTAAATAATCTCCTTTATTAGTAAGACATCCCAATTGAAGATTACCCTTACAAATTTTTCTTTTTTTTATATCAACTTCGATGATAAGGACAATATGATTTCAGATCTGTTATTTGTCCCTGTTTGTCATTCTTTTCATATACATACGCTAGAGCGCACTGTACAATCTCCCATCAAGTGAGATTCACCGTACCAGACTTTTATAGAAAACTTCCCGTTTGTGGCTAAAGGTAAGCCATCTATTTTATAAAATTATTTTTTTTCTAAGGGTAGAAGGATTTTCCATTGTCATAAAGGAAAGAGCAATATAAAATTGATAACAAAAATAATTTGACAATGAAAACAACATTCAAAGTAGCCCTGTTGGGATTGACATTATTAGGAATAACAGGTGCTGCACAAGCGCAAGAGATTACGTATGGCTTACAGGTCGGAAGCAATTATCATATGAGTTCCTTTGGCAACAAGGCTGTAAAGGATAATAATGGCAAAGTTGGGGTATCAGTTGCTGGGTTTGCACGTATTGGCGATCGTGTATTCTTCCAGCCCGGAATCGGTACCAGCCTTTTGCGCAAAGAATATAACTTCGAAAATGGACAGAAAACACCTAAATTCTATCAAATAAATCTACCGCTTCAAGTAGGTTACAAATTTTTGGAAAATGGCGACTTTAACCTGCGTGGATTACTGGGGCCACAGCTGAACTATGATGTCAAAACTGTTAAGTCCAGCGTAAATACCGATTATAAGAAATTTTCCTTTGACGGAAGAGTAGGCATTGGCGTAGATATTAGTCACCTGACCTTAGACGCCTATTATAGTCAAGGTTTTACCAATGTCGACAAAACGCTCGATGCAAAAAATAAAACAATCGGCATTATGGTAGGTTACAAATTCTAATGAGCACATATTTGCATAAAAAACGCCATTCTAAATTGAATGCGTTTTTTATGCATTTACATTTTATTTTTTGTCAATAATTACTATTTTAGCCGTACCAAAAATTATTCCCAATAACGGCTTTATTTCAGATGAGCCTTTGTATAAAATTGGAATAACGGGATGTAGCGTAGCCCGGTATCGCGCCAGCATGGGGTGCTGGAGGTCGTCGGTTCAAATCCGGCCATCCCGACTTTTAATCTTTACGGTCATTCGATTATTTCATCCCCCCCTTCGACATCAAAACAGCCGTTTGTCCTGTTCAAAATAGATTTTTCGAATAAGTACTGGCCAGTAAGTTGCTAAAGAACCTTTTTTAATTTGATTCCACAGGTCCTGATCTGACTGGCTTATTTCTTTTAGATCATTTCTCTCCGCGACAGCAATTTCCGCTCCTGACAGCTTTAATTGTTGTTCTGCTAGTTCACGAAGCATCAGCTCATACCTGTTCTTTGATGGTTTACTGTGGACAATTTTTTTCAGAAGATCTGCATTTCCTTTTTTATCCGTCGGCCCCAGCTGCTGCTCAAGCCAGTCAGCCAATATTTCATTTTTTTCCTCCGCATAAGGTTCACCTACCCCTAAGTTCATCGGCCATAACCTCGATTCCGCAATCTTCAACTTGGCCTCTTTATATTTTTTCTCCACTATATTTTGGTAGGCCAACATGAGCTTGGCCTGCACATAATACCGATGACCTTCCGTTGCACCTTCAAAAGGAAGTATGTTTACATCCTCTAATTCTTTCTCGGCTCGCGCATATTCTTTAGCCAACAATAAAGTACGTACATGTGCCAGCGTCAGTATATAATTTTTTGGAAATTTGAGATGATATGCTGTACTTACCTGAAGCGCCTTCTCGTAAGACGCACTATTGTTTAGGAGCTCCACCAAATGCAGTCCATATCGCCATTCTTGTGGATCTACTACTGTTGCCTGCTGCATCATCTGTACCGCCAGATCATGACGGCTTGTATCCTGCAAGCTTGATTTCAGTGCATAATAGGCTGCAAAATCTGTTGGCTCCTGCTCCACTGCTGACAAGATTTCTTTTGCTTTTTGCGATTGGTTTCTGAAGCGGTACAATAGCGCCGACAGATAATCGATCGTCCAGCTTTTGCTGTTATCCTTTGCCCATTGAAATACGCTATTACTTTCTTCTCGGAACGGGAAGACAAAACTAGGCTTGCTTTGCGCGGCCTGGGCTAACCATCCTTGACTGACCGACTTATCCGATCTTGTCAGCCAAGCAAGCCAAAGTAAAGCTTCTGTGTTCTTCGGACCTGAACTGAGTAAATCAGTCGCAGCATTATACTCACCAAGGTCCGCATACCATACCGCTAGTTCCAACAGTTTTTCGGAGGCAAACTCCTGCCTGGATGAAACAGTCTTTTTTTCCTCAAATTGGAGAAAGGCATTAAACGGATCATATTGAAGAATTGTCTGACGGGAAATTGTATCAGCTAAACCTCCTTTTTTGCGCTGAACCAGCAAGTTCATCTGTAAGGCATCAACATTTAATGGATTGGCAACCAAAGCTTTTCCAAGATAATCCCCGGCGCGTTCATATTGTTTTATCCGGTAATAGTATTTGGCCAGTTGTACATACGAAGCACTGCGCCAGGCCGGGTTTAATGAAGCAACTTCAAAACCATCCAAAGCGTCGTTCTCTTTTTTTAGCTTGATTGCAGCCAAACCATAATAGTAATTTGCCTGTGCATCATAAGCATCCATAGACAATGCCTTTTGGGCATAGGTATAAACTGACTGATATTCCATTTTAAACCAGGCCAGCTTGGCCATTTCAAGATAGGTCTGCGAAGTAGGTGCTTGTAGAGCCAATTCTTTTAATTTGACTTCGGCAAACGCATATTGCCTAAAACGAATAAGATCACGAATCTCCAATAATTTGGTCTGAGAGGTATCCGAGCTTGCTTCCGCCGAAATGACGGTTGGCCTGTTCAGTTTTGGCCAGGACTCTTCTGTTCTGAGATTAAAACAATCCTCCCCCAATTTAAGATAGCCAGGTCTCGACCCAGTCGCTACTTTCAAGGAAAATTTTGTAGGCTCGCCCAATTTGGCTTCTATAAAGCCCCTATTCAACACATTACCAACACTATCAAGAACATAAATACTATCTTTTAAAGGTCGCTTCGGATCTATCTCCAATAAAATCTCATCGTTTCCTTTTTTTAGCTGCATAGCTGCTGAAAGCTGGATATCCTTCGGTTTGCCTATTCCCGAAAATGGCATCCAATATTCGGTCCAGGTGTCACTTTGATAAGGAGCGAAACCAATTTGTTTAAAGGGGGTCAGACTACTTGATGGGACATTTTGATTAAACAGGCGTCCACTTTGGATTTCCACATACTGCCCGCTCTTATCGGTCAGTAAATTTTCCCATATCTTGCCATCTCCAGCTTGAGACCATAGAAAGATCTTTTTCCCTAATTTATCTTCCCGAAGTGCATAACGGGCCATTCCATAGTTATGATCTTGATAATAAACCCCGAAAGCATTGCTATGTGCCCCCAGTACATGGTATGATTTAGAACTGCCAAAAGCATTCTCACGATAGTTAGAAAGATCCCGCCCCTGGTTATCAATAGGCCAAGCGTGTGCATCGCCGTCATGACCTATGTAGTGATTTCCCGGATACAGAAACTTGAGATCCTGTCCGGCCGCAACGCCCAAGTTCATCCAGGTATAATAAGGTTGTTCGACGACATTGGCGTTAGACCAGAAAGAACGTGTTGAAAAATAGCCTTTGTCTTTTTCCAGTCGAATTTCCAAAGTCCAGTTACTCCTGCTCAGCATATCGTAAGCATGGATAAAACAACTGGCGCTTCCATCCGTATTCTCCCGCATCAGGTAATCTACAGGCGTAGATGTATTGGGTGTATGACCAATAATACCATAATTAGCTTCAATACCCCCACTCGTCCAGGGCCCCCGCATAGCAATATCCCTAAACTTTACAACGCCATTGTTATAAATATAGTCCCGCTTATTGACCTTATCATAGGCCGACCAAATCTTGCCGCCGATCTCCGGCATCACCTGTATCCGAATGTAATCATTTTCCAAGATCACGGCATTCCAGTCCTTTTCGATAGCCGTATTTGTGAAACCATCGAAGCGAAAATAAGGGTATAATTTTTGAGCTGAGGCTATTGGATCCGGATCCGTAAATGGATAGGTTGTATAGCGTTTCTTCACCTCAGAGACCTTTGCAGGATGCTGCGCAAAAACTCCAAGCACACAATTGCCCATTGCCCATAACAAAATCCACTTTTTCATTCGTATTTATAATTTAAAAAAGTTCATAATTTCAATAGAATCCTTCTGGCAGCATATATTCATCCCTTATGGATAAATCCGTCATGACAGGCATTACTTCACGTCCTTATACAGCAGGAATGAATCTATCATAGGGCATTTGCATCTTTTACATAGACAAAAGACCCAGGATAGATTTCTCATGCAAGGGATTACCCTATTATTCAATCATCAATAAAAGACCCTTATTCTTTTCTACCGTAATCGCATCCCCCAATTTATACGCTGTTCCTTTTTGGAAATTTGGGATTTCAGGGACGGATAATTTTGCCTTTCCCGGATCTATCCCTAATTTTCCCCAATCTATCGCCAATTTGACCGCAACATCACTTTCAGCCCAGCTGGCGACAGCTACCATCGCCTTGCCGGCGCGGCTATATACGGTTGTCAAGACCTGATCATTGTCGGTTTTGACAGGAATGTTTGGTGACCAATAACCGATCATTTTGCTACCTTGTATGCCGAATTGATCCCAGGCTTTCCATAAATCGGCTGGTGTCAATTTTTGATAAGGCATCCTGTTGGTCATGCCATAAAGCATGCCCCGCCACGGATTTCCACCATCTTGCAGCATTTCACCCATTAAACCAAACGGAATACCGCTCACTTCTGTAAGGAAAAAATCAGGTTGATTATTCTCGTAGTCAAAGTACTCACCAAACCATAGTCTATTGATGTACGGAAAATGCTCAAGATACAGGTTCGCACTATTATTGAACCCATCACTTTTATTGTATTGATTTGCCGAATGTAAATCGATCAGGCCCGGTTTTCCATTTTTTGTCAGTACCCGTTTTATTCTTTTCATCGTGACCCGGTCGAAGGCAACATCATCCAGGTAAATTCCATCAATACCGATATGATCGACCAGCCAATTCATTCCTTCGACATAATAGTTGTGCCATCTATTCATTCCGCTATTGATAATTGCCGCGTCTTTAAATTGGGGAACATACCAGGCTGCGATGTAATTTTTACCCACGTGCTCCTGCAACCAGGAATAACCACCTCCTTTTCCAGGCGAAAATACTTCCGTGCCTAGGCTACGCAAAGGATAGAGCTCATAGACCCGATTTGACACCTCACGAACGGTATTGTAGATCTTGACTTTTAACCCCTTATCATGGGCCTGATCGATATATTGCTTCATTTCTTTCGTCGCAATAAACGGATAATTGATGTAAGGATTTATTTCATTTCCATGATGGATATTGATCACATTGGATCCACTGGCAACAACAGAATCAACAGGTTTGTATGCATGATAATAACGTTCATTCCACTGTGCTTCTGTGTTGATCGGGTGAAAAGGGGTAATCAATAGGTTAAAATTGTAATAGAGCACATCACCTTTTTTTAGTTCACGGGCGCCACTATAGCTATTGACCAACACTGATTTGCCTTTTAGACCAATATCTATACCGCCTTTATTTTCATTGCCCCAGGACTGCGGCAAGACAAGTGGTTTTTGAAGATAGAAATTCGTATTGAGCGGACGGGAATAATGTTCATCGCGAAGTGAAAATTGGAGTCCGGCGTCGACTGCCCCTATCCAGCCACCATCCTGATTTTTGTGAGCCACATCCCATTTCCAGGAGAGTTGTTCAGGCCTCTTTCCTCCTTTTTGCCCAAGACCCATAAAATAATCCGTCTTATTGGGCATCATTGGGATATGCATCGTGGCATCTTTTAACGATAGGTCATTAAGCGCGGTCAGCTTAACCACATAATGCATATAGCCATCAAATTCCAGTTTGCCCTCGACTTCCATACGCAGCTCCGCTGACTCACTTTTTGCCAGCCAGCTGTATTCACCTTCACTTTTGGTCTGGAATTGAACCCCACCCGCCTTGAGTTGGATTTCCTTTCCATCTGAAGCTTGATAGAAATGAAAGTGAATCGGTTCAAATAGTAAGTCATTCGCCTTGGCTCCTATTTCGGTCAATTCAGGTGTGAAAAATGTACTAATTTGTTTTGGGAAACCACTCGGATGAAGTTTCACCTCCCGTCCCAAAATATGTAAGGTAGAGTCGGCTTTTAATTCGATAGCCGTATAGGGTGCTATAACAGTATTTTTTTGCGCTAATGTCGAGTTGAGCCAGGGTAATCGTGTCATTTTCCAAGGCTGATCAACACTAGCGACATCTCCCGGAGTATTTGAAACCTTTAACTCCACATGGACCTGTTTCGCTACAGCATTTTTGGGTTTCACAGTGACCACGCCGCGGTAGGTTCCCGTTGTTGTGTTTGCTGGAATCTGAATACCACACCACAATGCCTGCACCCTGTCTTTGGGTACATCCACCTTTAGTGTCATTGGTCTTCCTGTATAATCTGTGCCCTGCGTATTGATACAATTCAGGCTATTCGCGGAAATAATGGCCCCATCCTTTGCTTTAAAATCCGAGAAAGAAATCTGAACATCATTGAGTTCCTGTTTAGGTGACCACAATCCTAATTGAAATGCATAGAACTCGCCCTGCTGCGCTACCCCTTTCAAGGTATTCATTGCTTTTTCTTTCTCAACCCAACGTTTTGGAAGGTTGCTTTCCATCTTGATCGGAAACTCTCTTAATTCGGGAAAAAGATAATAGGCGCTATTGGCATTTCTGTTCAAAAAACTCCGAACTTCTTCCTTTCGCGCAATCACTTCCATCGGATCATTACTATTGTACTGATCAACGGCATCAAAGCGTGCAACAGTAACTCCTTTGGAGTTTCCACCTACATGTTGCGTTCCTTTTGCCGGGGCTGACACAGCATTTTTAAGATATATTGCATCCGGATAATTGCGGCTGCGCCCTCCCATCTGATAGGGTAAATAATAGACATAGTAAACGCCCTTTCCTGAAACTGGCTTAAACCGTAGTCCCCCAGACTCCATATTCATCCAAAGATAAGCGCTTGGCACAATTTGTTTATTGCTTGCACTATCGACAATAATCACCTGCTGGTTGGCTTCAACCCAGCGATTTCGCCACGGAATATCCACCTGAACCTCCTTTTGATCCGTGTTTACACGAAGCACAGCACGGTGGTTACCGAGCAGGTCAGCATCCCACTTCTGTGTCTCCGGAGGATAGGCCAATTGCGCTTGGACCGAATTTGTCAATAAGGATACGGCAAGGATAATTGCCAGCTGATATGAGGCTTTTCTTTTTCTCATTCGAATCGTATTTATTCTGTATATTTTTGTCTTAATCGGTCGTTATAAGCCCGGCACGATTTATATAATCCACTGCTTCCTCAACAATGAGATTGCAATGCACTTACGTTTATTGGTTATTATGCGGTCTAAAAATAAGTTTTATTCCGAACATCTTTGCTCAATTTTGTCTGTATTTACGCCAGGTTTCCTCTGGTACATAGATAGCGCGATACGGAATAAAATAAGCGTTTAATTCCCAAAGTACTTTCCCTATTTTGTCTGTCACCAGTACACTGCCTGTTTTCGAACTTGTCTGTAGCAAATTACCGTTATCCAATTCATAGGCACTGCCCATTCTCGCTGTAAACTGCTTTTTTGGAATGGGAGCTACGTAAGCTACTCTTGCCGTTTTATTCTTTTGGTCAAGGTTAAAAGCGATTGCCCGAGATTGTTTGTCGGCGGTTGTACTATCACGTGGAGAAAAATCGCCATTATCAAAAAGTAGCAGTTCACCTGTTTTTGTGATATGTGGAGCATGCTGGAAATAAAACAGGTCCTCGTCTTTTAATTTATAATCACCACCTTTCCCAAATTTCCAAAGAATATCACCAGTTTTCGCATCAATTTTCCAAACCTGATTTTCAATGGGCGAAGAAGTCAGATAATTGTTATCGCGATCGAAGGAAATCGTATTGAAATGAAATCGGTCATGCTTTAAGCTATCTAGTTTTTTATCGTGCTGAATATCCCATTTTTCCCAAGGTGACCATTTCCTTAAGATATTCCCTTTTGTATCCATCGTCAAAATTGCGTCGCCCCAAAGTGTATCTTTTGGGTGATTGGGCCGGTCGTCAATTCTGAAATCCCGCACAATGCCTACAATATTATTCTTGTCATCCATCTGCACATCATGATGCATGATAATCCCCTTTTTAGCCAAATCAATACGTGCAATTTCTTTACCCGTCAGATCTATTTCGACCAACACTGTCCCCCCCACAAATCCGATGCGCCCACTTCTCAGGTAATAACTTGCATTTGTCGATTTCTTACTGGGTTGATTGGGCTTGTTAAATTCATCTTTACTCGCCGGAGCCAATAAAGCAAGGATAGTTCCGCGAGGTGTCAGGGAAGCAAGACGTACCCCCAGCTTTTCATCTTGCCAATACCATCTAATGGTTCCCTTACCATCAACCATGGCCATGTAACCCGGAAATCCCCGATAGCATAATAACACCAGACCATTGCCCAATGCTTTTTCATCGTGCGGATGGTTGGATTTAATCCAGTCGTGTACCATCCAAGGCGACTGTGGCCTTGTTTTAAAAGACTGTTCACTTGATTTTATCGGAATAATCCGGTCAATAATAACCCTAAACTTATAACTTGTATTGGGTTCAAGCATCATTAAGTGAATGTTATGCTGAACAGCAGGCTTTGAAACAGCCGTCTTATGAAGCTCCGCATCTCCCTCTTTCCAATACTCAATATAGACTTCCTCAGCGCTGTTTAAATTCACTTGTATAGCAGCGTTGAGCGGTAGATTATTGGGTGAAGTCAACTGAATATTCTCAATTTCAACTTGTTTCGCGTAATAATAGTAAGCTGCAAATGATGCTAGCCCGATCACAATCAATACGACAATTGTTTTAATTGGTTTCATCTGTAAATAATTTCAATTCCATTGATCATTCAAATGGGGCGCACCACACATTGTAGTGCGCTTTTTATCTGCTTATTTAGGCAATCGCGAAGGATTGGCCGTCGTCATTTCTTGATGCAAACGTGCTTCTTCCAATGGATAAGGGAAATAGCGCATTGCTTCGGTAACATTTTCTTTCAGTCCGCGGCCTTTCAAATAAGCATTGCTCACTTTTTCATAACGTCCCAGACGGATCAGATCCTGCCGTCTTTTGTATTCAAACACAAGCTCAAATCCACGTTCATCAACAAGCGCGTCGATCATACTTTCTTTACTTGCAGGGCTTGGAAAATCGGGATGTTTGCCATATTCTGGTGCTCCAGCTCTTTTGCGCACCTCATTGATAAAAGGCAATGCAGCTGCAGGTCCGTTCAAGGCATTTTCAATCTCAGCCTTGCACAAGATAACATCCGCTAAACGAAAGACCTGTATCGTCCGTCCATCCAGATAGGAGTTATTGACCATATCATAAGAATACTTCTTTGTTGCAACGTTTTGAAGGAATTTTACCGTATCACTTGGCGGTGTGGTCTGACCTTTGGCTGGCAGCATATAAAAGAAACCATACTTTGTGTTTTTGTCCCGTACGGCTTTTCCGGTGTAATTATAATAGAAGAACTTTTTACGTGGATCCAGGTCACTATATTTTCGCCAGAAATCAAGAGAAACACCATAGTATTGCCATCTGTCGGGTACTTCAGGATTGTCCGTCGGGCCAAAGTGATTGGTAATCTCGCCTCCGTTTAACGTAGGTTCATGCAAAATACCAAAGATGAGTCCCATATCCATTTTATTATTGTCGGACCATTCTTTCTTAAAATCCGGATTCAACGTATAAACACCTTTATCACGTAGGGCGAGAACCTGATCGATGTACGTTTTCGCTTTTTCATAGTTGTGCGAACGCATATACATCTTTCCCATCAACGTAAGCGCCGCACCTTTGGTAGCCCTGCCAATGCCCAGTTCATCCGACCATTTCTCGGGTAAGTTATCGATCGCATATTGGCAGTCTTCCGCAATTTGTGCATCAATCTTTTCGACAGCAACTAAGGGTTCATTGTAGCTTTCCGTCGGATTCTTGACCGTTGTTATCAACGGCACCGGCCCCCAGGCATCTGTAAGATCCATATAAGACAAGGATCGTAGGAATCTGGCCTGTGCAATAATTTTCTTCTTGCGGTCCTCTGGAATGGTTACACTCTCGATACGGTCAATCAGCATATTGGCATTACTGATCACCTGATACATATTCTGATAATTAAATTTAAAATACCTATTATTATCATCGTATGTAAAATTGCTCATCCGCGTGGGATCACCTGCCGCAGTTGAAAAACCCATATCGGTTGCGTAATCTGTGATCATCACCAAATATCCTGCATAATACAGATAGGCATCTCCCGGATAAGGAGACAAACTTGTATAGACTCCCGTTAAAGCTGCATTGATATCGCTTTCTGTTGAATAAGCATTTTTTGTCGTCAGATCACTATATAATTTAGGATCCAGTTTGGTACAGCTATTCAAACTTAGACCCAAAACAGAAGCTAAGCCTGCCATGCCTAAGATATATTTTATATTATTTTTAATCGTCTTCATGTCATTTCGAATTTAGATATCAGCTATTAAAATGTTGCACTTACACCGAAAGTAAAGGAGCGCATCGAAGGGTATGAATTAAAATCCAGACCGACACCTGCATTGGCACTCTGATTATTCCCGGCTCTATTTTTAACCAAAGCATCATTTTCATAGCCTTTTGTATCCACCTCAGGATCCCATCCGGAATAATTGCTAATCGTAAATAAGTTCTCCGCCATACCATATACACGAATCGACTGAACAGCTTTGGTTTTCAATGGGATTGTATAGCCCAGAGTCAGATTTCGCAACCGCAAAAAAGAAGCATTCTCAATAAAATGATCATTGATGTAGCCACCATAGTTCATGTAGTAGAATCCGTTTCTTGGAATATCCGTATTGGTATTTGTCGGTGTCCACCGATTTAGGGCCTCTGTGGTACGTTTCCACTCCAGATTCATCCGTGTCATATTGAGTAGATCGTTTCCGACATTTCCATAAATGAATGCAGTCAGATCAAAGTTCTTGTAGGCGAATGTATTGGTCATACCAAAATTGAACTTCGGATAACCGCGCCCGATTATCGTACGATCCGCTGAATTAATCGTTCCGTCGCCGTTCACATCGGCAAATTTAGGATCTCCCGATTTCGAATTTGGCTGTGGCGCATAATGCTCTCCTTGCTGAATAACGCCCAAGTATTTATAACCGAATAACGATCCTAAGGACTCTCCCACACGAATGACTGAATAAGCTTCTTCGGATACATTACCCATTGGTTTAGATGAAGTCAACAATTGTTCAGGTTCTCCGCCTAAGCTCGATACTTTATTGCGATTCATCGTTAAATTCAATTTTGTTTCCCAGGTAAACGCTCCGGTCATATTCTTACTTGTTACGGAAAATTCCAATCCTTTGTTATTCATCGTACCCAGGTTACGCTGTCCGGAGGTATACCCGGTGTAATAAGGCAATATACTCTTAATCAGAAGATCGTTGGTTTTCTTATAATAGGCATCCAAGGTAAAGGCTAACCGATTTTTAAAAAATGAAAAATCAAGTCCAACGTTATATTGCGTGGTGGATTCCCATTTTAGTTTATCGTTTTCGGGATAAGTGGGATTTTGTTTAACCCCTCCGGCGTTGGTCACACCGTCAAAGGTATAATGACCATTATCCATCAACCCATAAGACGCATAATCAGCTACGCGATCATTTCCAGTCTGACCATACCCCAGTCTAAATTTTAAGTCCGAAAATAGCTGCTGCTCTTTCATGAAATCTTCATTGTTGATTTTCCATGCAAAAGCTGCTGAAGGGAACGTGCCCCAGCGGTGGTTGGGACTGAATCGTGATGACCCATCACGACGCAGCGTCGCAGTCAGCAGGTACTTATCAGCATAGGTATAATTTATCCGTCCAAAGAAAGAGATCACCAGATTTTCAGCTTTGGCAGAATTTACTCCTGTAATACTCGAAGCCATACCTAAATTATTATACTCCAGCAGATCGGTCGAAAATCCTTTTACATTGATCCCTTTATTGTTACGCACATATTTCTCATACGAATAGCCCCCCATCACACTCAAATTGTGCTTCTCATTGAAAACTTTCGCGTATGTAGCATAAAAGTCAATCAGGTTATGGGTTTCGTTATAATCAGCCTGACTTGCCACACCATCATCTATCCCACCTTGATAAGAATCTCGGGTCAGATAACTTCCCAGTTGATCATGCGTTATTTCAGTTCCTGCATCCATGCGCAAAGTCAGCTCTTTGATCGGATTAACTTCAAGAAAGATATTTCCATTCAATTTATCCCGCTGCACGTCATTGATACGCGACATTAAGTTGGCAAGCGGATTATCTCCCTGTCCTCCCGGAGGTCGTCCAAAACTTCCATCCGCATTGTAAACAGGTACGGTCGGATCATAGGTCAATATGCTATATAATACATTTGAATTGAGAATATTTCCATCATAAACTTGCATATTTGATTTTTCCCGCTGCGCCGATAGGCTCGCCCCTGTCCGGATATAATCATTTACCTTTTGATCCACATTGATACGGCCCGAAATCCGATTAAAGTCTGTCGTTTTTAAAACACCCTTTTGATCAAAATAACCTATACTTGTCAACACCTTCGTTTTTTCCCCACCTCCGGAAAATTGTAGATTATGGTTTTGCAGAATGCCATTACGCATGGTTTCCTTCACCCAATCCGTATTCACATCAGACTCGAGCTGTGACTTCGTGTAAACAGCATATTCTTGATTTTCCTGCCCTTGAATTTCTTTATAGAGCGCATTCGCAAGATTCATATACTGTTTACCATCGAGAAAGTTAAACGGAACAATCGGCTTCTGTGTCCCTACATAACCACTATAAGTAATATTATTTTGATCTGTCCGCCCGCGTTTTGTCGTAATGATAATTACCCCATTTGCACCTCTTGATCCGTAGATAGCCGTTGCCGAAGCATCCTTGAGGATATCCATGGATGCAATATCATCGGGATTGATGTTGATTCCGTTATTTGTTGGAAATCCATCAATAACATAAAGGGGGTCGTTGCTTCCACTGATGGAATTTGTTCCGCGGATTCTGATCGACGTACTTCCGCCCGGAGCTTTTGAATTCTGGGTTACCACTACACCTGAGGCCTTCCCTTGTAAGGCTTGCCCCACATTACTTATGGCTCCCCCCTTCGTTAGCTCGTTACTGGAAAGGGATGCAATAGCTCCTGTCAGATCACTTTTCTTTTGTTTGCCGTATCCGATTACGACAACATCTTCCAGCTGATTCACCTGATCTTCTAGAATGATGGAAAGTGTCGTAGCTCCAGCAGCTGAAACCTGCACATTGCGTTCCACATAGCTTTGATACCCGATGTATGAAAACGTCAGCTCATAGCCTTTCGCATTGGGTACGTCAGCAAAACGAAAACTACCATCGCTCGCACTGGAAGCTGCGGTCGAAAAACTGCTGCTGGGATTTTTCAAAATTATACTTACCCCTGCCAGTCGTTGTCCCGACGAGTTTTTGATGACACCATTTATTGTTCCCGCCAGACATCGAAAAGATAACAGCGTCAAGACAAGAAAAACAAAAAATGGCTTCTTGGTTAAGTTGAAATTTACCATGATTCTATTTTTTAGGTTTGAGTATATATGTATTATGTTGTTTTTCGAGAATAAATGGATTGACCTCCACAATCAGCTGCAGAATGGACGCCGCCAGATCCGTTTTGTCCTGCAGATCCATTGTTTGCTTCTTGCTAAACCTACCTTTGATGCGATAATTTTTAACGATTAATGAATCATAGGATATCGGGACGTCAAGTTCATGATTGATGTACTGAATAATTTCTGACACCGAGGTCTCTTCCAATTGGAGCCAGTTTGGACTTTGATGGATTGTTGCCGGATTGCGATACAATTTTTCCGTCAATGAAAGTAAAACCTGAGCGGGTATATTTTGCTTTGTTCTCAGTTTTATGGCACCTCTAAAATCGGAAAGAACCATCTTGCTGGTTCCAGAAAAATAGATTTGTTGGCCCGGTTTCAGAATTTTCGTCTCTTTGATGGATGGCTCTACATATTCAACCCGAACTTTCCCCTCAAATAGCCTGATCAAAACGTGATCAGCCTCCGTCTGATAATCCACACTGAATGCTGTCCCCAATGCTGTCGTCATTAAGGTTCCACTTTCAACAATAAAGGGTTTGGAAGGATCTTTGGAAACTTTAAAGCTGGCCCTTCCATTCAATAACTTGACCCGCCTAAAATCGAGATTCGGTCTGATACAAAGTTGAATCAGTGCTCCAGGTTCCAGCGTCAATAGGGAATTGTCTGCGGCTATAATTTCTTTAGGTTTGGCTGAGGGGTTATAATAAATTTCATTGATGATGTTTGTCAGCTGTCTAGATGTATAAGTGGAGGTGGTGAATAGATTTGAAAGGATAAACAAAAAGCCGAATAATAGAAACACGGTGATAATTTTCAACAGATTGTCCCCACCGCGTCTTGACTTATTTTCTTGATTGATATAAGAGACCCAGTCATCTTCCGAAATGAGATCGTCCAATAGTTTGGGATCTTCATTCAGCCAGGAGAATACAAGCTTTGCCTCTTCAGCAGAGCATTCATTTGCCAAAAATTTGTTTAATAAGGATTTGCGATTCATAACAGTTTCCATCCATTTAGCTGGATGCGCATATACCTGTTATACGAATAAGGATAGGCTTATCCCCTAAGGCAGTTTAAAAAATTTTTTGATAAATTTCAGACCAATGCTAACGTGGTTTTCTACGGTCTTCGGAGAGATAGACAACTTGACCGCAATTTCTTTATAACTCAATTCTTCAATTTTATGAAGGTAAAATACCTTTTGCCGCATAAAGGGCATTTGTGTAATCAACTCTTTCACGTATTCTAGCTCGCCCTTATAGGCGATTTGTCGCTCAAGATCTTCATATTGGGTCAGTACAAAGGGCTTCTCATAGTCGACATACCTTCTGTTCAATGCACGCCGCCGCAATTCATCGATCAATTTTGTCCGCGCAATCTGAAAGAGCTGGGTACTGAATTGGATTTGTTGATTCGCATTACTTTTGCGCTCCCAGACAATTAAAAAGGTTTGTTGGACGACATCCTCTGCAAGGTTTGAACATTGGGTCTTCTGATACAGAAAATAGTATAATTTCCTGTACCAATAACGATAAGCTAAAAAAAACTCTTTTTCGTTAGTAGGTGCCCGCTGTAGGATTTTATCCATCATAATCTACATTTAAATCTTCTTTTTTCAATGCAGTTGTCCTTTTTAAAAAGAATATTGCAATTGGCATCCGACGGAATTTCAAATTGATCCATCAAAATAACCAATGCTCTTTGGCTAGTTACTCACAACTAAAGTGATTATTTTTTATTAAAAAAACAAGACAATATTTTTAATAGAAATGTTCGCTCATGGTCATGCCCCTTTAGGAAACGGCCGACTATCATCCCACAATGATCTATTACCGCACAGCGGCAATCTTTTCGTTACGTAAACGGCGCTTTTTTCCTTTTTCTCCTTTAATTTTTATTGACAGCAAAGGCGGTTCAAATAGAGACCAAATTCGCGCTTTTAACAGTGATTGTTCAGTGATCGTTCAGTGATTGTTCAGTGCTTGCTCAGTCATCACTCAGTATAGACTGAATAAACTATGACTTATTACTGTCTAAATATTGATTAAAAATTGTGATTAGGCATAAGTTGGTATTAGGATGTTCCCCTTTTAATTTTTATCTTAATAGTTTTAATCAGGCAATTGTGGCAATGATTAAAAACGAACACTTTTCAGAAAAAAAGAAGGTCTTTAGAAGATAAGTGAAATCACTTACCCGCTAAAGACCTTCTAATTAAAACAAGTATGATGAGTTTACCTCTTCTGTGAACTGCCACACAACCTTAATATCCCGGATTTTGTTTCAAATTTGGGTTAACTGCAAGCTGCAGGTTCGGAATCGGATAGAGTAATGTTTTCGGACTGGCGTCGGCAGCCTTTTCTTGCCAAGCCAATAAATACTTACCGAACCGGATCAAATCCTGTCTTCTCCAGCCCTCCCAGTACAACTCACGTGCACGTTCATCGAGCAAATTGTCCAATGTCAATGTCGCTAAGTTATCAACTCCGCGATTATTACGAATGTTATTGACTAAGCCAAGAGCCTCAGTTGCTGTTCCTGTTCCACCTCTCAGAATAGCTTCCGCCTGCATCAACAATACATCTGCATAACGATAGACGACCCAGTCGTTGTTCTTTTGACCCGAGGAAGCATAATCGTATGCATACTTCATCGGACGAATACCTGCCGTTTCCAGCGTATTACCCGACGTACGGATCGTTACCTCTGGCGTGAACGATAAAGGTGCATTCGATGGATTCCTTGCATTTAAAGGTTTGTTTGTGCTCCAGTTGTATTGTTGTCCAGCAAAAAAACCAACATTTTGACGTCCAAATTTCGACGTTCTATTGGATGTGGTATCCGCAGCATATTCGTAATAAATACCTCTACGTTCATCGCTTGCAGAAAACTTATTGTAGTAATCCGAAAGCGTACACCAACCGTTCCAACCACTAGGATTCATGTTATAATGAGCGATGGTATTCCAGGTACGATCGACACTTCCCCCCCGATCTGCATTTTTATTATACAAGGTAAAAATATTCTCTGTGGACTTTTCATCATTATCAGGCGCAAAATTATCGAAATACTTACCTTTCGCAGCGATCGTATAAGGACCTGTAGCGGTAATTTCCTTGGCTAAGGCGATCACTTTATTCATATCTTCCGCTGCAAACGTCGGCTGCTGTCTATTCAAAAAGGCCCCTTTATTCAAGTAAATTTTCATCAACAACACCTTCGCTGCATTTTTATTCGCAACATAGGCCTTTTTTAACTCGCCCGCTGGTAAAGTAGGCAAGATTTCATTGAGCTCCTTGATCATAAAATCCATTACTTCTTGCGGTTGCAGTACATCAGGGGCTATTTTAAAATCTTCCAGCGAAGCCCCTTGACGAAAAGGTACTACACCGTATAAATCTACAATATCAAACATCGCCAGCGCACGGATAAACCGAGCTTCGGCAGCCTGCTGTGCACTCGGATTGCTTCGTAATACCTTTCCCGCATTAAAAACTGCAGTACTCAAACTCACAAAGGTATTGTTCATATAGCCATTATCCGCATTCCAAGTATGGAGGTGAATAGCACGGTGCATCCCATTATCGTCCCAGTCGCCACCACGAGTTGGCGCCATTGCCGCATCGGTAGAAATCTCTTGCATCACCCAGCGCTGCTCTTGCTGGTAAGGCGTATTCAATGAACTATAAGCTGTAATCAACAATGCTCCAGCTTCGATCATGGCACTTTCCTCAGCCTCCCCCTTAAATTCTTCTTTCAATTTGGTACACGAGATAGTACTTGTCACTATGGTACCGATCATTCCTATATATAATAATGTTCTTAATTTCATCTTGTTCATATTTTGATTCGTCCCTGATATTATATGATACATTTATAAAGAGAAGTTGACTCCCAACAGTATATTCCGAGCTGGCGGATAAGGTAAGTACTCAATTCCTAGAGAAGGTATTCCATTAACTGAACCATCCGTATTCACCTCTGGATCAAATCCAGTATACTTCGTGATAATGAACAGATTCTGCCCTGTCACTGATACATTCAGATTTTTCAAGGTTTTGCCCACATTGCCTACGCGATAGCTTAAGCTTAAGTTTGCCATTTTCAAATAGTCTCCTTTCTCCAGAAAACGCGTAGAAGGTGCTGCCGAATTTGATATTGACTCCTTAATCGCGGTATTGAAAAATGCCGATCCTATATTTCGTGCCGACAAATTACTTAGACCCAATGCAGTAGCCGCAGTATTGTTAAATAGGTAATGTCCTAATGCACCATTCATATTGGCCGCCAACGAAAATTGTTTATAGCTCACATTGGTTGATATGCCTAACAGTGTTGTCGGATTTGGACTATGTCTGTAGAATTTATTCTCAGCCGGATCATTGTCTGTGCTGATACTTCCATCTTTACCTAGATACATGCTCGTTCCTTTCACAGGATCAATACCTTGGAAATCGGCCAAATACCAGACATTCAAAGGTTGTCCATTGGTCATGCGTTGTCCCAGTACACCTGAGAATCCCTGTCCGCGCAACGCTCCCGTTTCATAATCACCTTTAAGTCCGCTCGCACTATTTTTGAGGAACGTCGCGTTACCTGTCAGATCCCAAGTCCAGTTGTCATTTTTCACTATTGTTCCTGTCAACGCAACTTCGACCCCTTTATTAAGAATCTCCCCATCCAAATTCACCCAGATACGTCCAGCGGGACCATCCATAGCCAACGTTTGTTCAAACAAGGCATCCGTTGTCTTTTTATGAAAATAATCAATCGAACCGTATAAACGTCCTTTCAATACTGAAAAATCAATCCCTGCATTGATGGTCGTTGAGGTTTCCCATTTCAGATCCTTATTTTGAAAGTTTACCTGGCCTGCACTACCGCCATCACCAAATGTAATCCGATTTAATGAAGCGCCTGCAGGAAACTCTTGATTTCCTGTTTTACCCCATCCTAACCGCACTTTTAACTGATCGAAAATACCAGCTGATTTCAAAAAATCTTCTTGCGCTACATTCCAGGCAACCGCAAGCGATGGGAACGTGGCATATTTATTATTTTCACCGAATTTGGTCGAACCGTCTCTACGCACTGTTGCAGTCAATAAATAACGATCCAAATAATTGAATCCTCCGCGTAAGAAAAACGATTGCAATTGATTTGTTGGGCTTCGATACGATGCAATGCTACGTGTAGCGACTATCGAATTTTGGATATAATCAAAATAATCGAGTCCGATATACTTAAATCCACTACCGTAAGAAAGATTGTTATTGAAATTAAAATCCAGATATTCATAACCCCCAACAGCATTTACACTCCAGTCTTCATTGAGCTGCTTATTATATGAAAGCATATGTGTCATCTGTAGATTGGTTTCCCCATTATTGGAAATAAAAGCCTCTTCATCTTTTACCTTAGAAGGGTCTATTAGAATTGCGCGATACATCCCCTGCCGATTTCCAATCTGTCGCATCGCACTGTAAATAAATCGATACTCCAAATCATCTGTAATTTTATAATATGGAGCGATGTTGATCACCGTGGTGTTGGTTGTCGCCAGATCTTTGAAAGCTTCAATGCTCGTTAAAGGATTTCGGGTCGTCGGACTGACATAAGTCAGATTACCTTGCTCATCGCGTATTGGTCTCGTAGGATTCCATTGCAAAGCTTGCGAAATCACATTTCCCTCCGATCCTACCATCGCATTGATCGGTGCATATTTATTATCCAATTGGGTTAAGAAAACGCTAAAGTCCAATCCCAATCGTTTATTTTCCAAGAAACGGAAGTTTCCAGTGAAATTTGCTGTATATTTCTTTAGCTGTGATCCACGGATAATACCATTTTGATTTAAATACCCTCCCGAAAGACGGTATTTTCCATACTCAGCTCCCCCCGAAACATCAGCATAATAATTTTGCGTAATGGCTTTTCTTGTGATCGCTCTAAAAGCATCTTCATTACCACCAAAATCAGCATTCGCCACATCATTTGGCGTATAGAATTTCAAGGCTTCTCTAAATCGAGCCGCATCCAATACATCCAGATATTCCCGCATCGTTGAAACACCCGCCGAAGCACCTACAGAAACTTCAGGAGAACCTACTTTTCCTTTTTTAGTGGTAATTAGGACAACTCCGTTAGCACCGCGAGAACCGTAAATTGCAGTCGCGGATGCATCTTTCAGAATGTCCATGCTCGCAATATCACCAGGATTCAAGTAGCTCAGTGGATTTCCTCTGTCGGAAGAAAAGCCTCCTCTTCCTTCAGGCAGAGGCGAATTACCCGACATAGGCACACCATCCAGCACAAATAACGGGTTGTTACTGGCCCGGATCGATGAGTTTCCACGGATGCGTACTGTGGTTGATCCACCAGGTTGCCCTGTATTATTAATCACCATAACCCCTGGTGTCTTTCCTTGTATTAATTGATCGGGACTCGTCATAATCCCCTTATTGAAGTTCTTCGCTCCAATAGTGACCATAGATCCTGTTAGATCCTTTTTTCGCGCCGTACCATAACCGATAACAACGACTTCATCCAAGCCTTGACCAGCACTCGGCTCTAACGATATCGTCATATCATTGCCCACAATAGGCACTTCCTTTATTGAATAGCCTATAAAAGACACTTCCAATGTTTTTGCATCATTGGGTATCGTAAATGTAAAAGCTCCCTCAGTGTCGGTCGTTGTTGCCGCCGTGCCCCCTTTTACTTTGATTGTAGCACCCGCCAGTGGACTTTGTGTTTCATCCACAACCTTTCCTTTCAAGACTTTCGTCTGGGCAACTGCAATAAAAGATACGAGCATACAGGTGAGCGTCATTACGCATTGTGCAAGTAGTTTATTTTTCATACGCTTTTTGATTGGTGGTTTAATTGATTTTTATGTTGTGCATCTGGGATGCACAAATGATACTAAGTGATTTTTAATGGTATTTTATCCTACTCAGTTCTTATTTGAAATGAGCATAATCAGCCGCGGAAATTTCGATCGCACGATTATCGATATGATCGCTACTGAAGACTGAATGCGGCAACAAAACAGCATGAAGATGCGATCTCACAGAATAATATAGAAAGCTAACAAACTGAAAAACAAAGACACAGGACTTTCCGGTCATAATTCTAGGACGAAACATACGTTTACATTTGGTTATTATTGTTTTATAAAAATGAGCAAATACTTGCACCAAACCCAATCAGAGCGTCTCAATTTTATATCACAGCGTATCAGCAAAATTCTTTTTTAAGAATGGCCATTATATTGATTCATGTTTTTCAATAAACCATCCCATGAGCGCAGTATCCTCAATTATTAGCCAAAAAAGAATTTTCTTCCGTTTTCATGGCCGCTGATGCTTGCGAAAACATGAAGGTTTTATCTTTTTATTGATTATTTTTAACTCAACTAATACGTTTTGAAAAGAGTAACCACCATAATCCTGATACACTTATTGCTTGCATCTATTGTACTGCAGGCACAATCGATCTATTTTAAAAACTATCAGACACATGATGGCCTATCCAATAGCTCTGTCAAGTGCATTACTCAAGATATTCAGGGCTTTTTGTGGTTAGGAACAAGAAATGGTCTTAATCGTTTTGACGGCAATCAATTTAAGGTATTTAGACACAATACTGCCGATTCCTCCAGTATTGGGAGCTCTTCCATTTTAAGTCTCCTAACAGATAGCAGAGGGCTTATGTGGGTCGGAACAACGCGAGGTACCTATTGTTACGATCCCATAAAAGAGAACTTCAAACCATTCAACCGTATCCCAATAGGTGAAGTAAATGCCTTACTGGAATATGCGGGTTATATCTGGTTACTGTCCAATGGAAAACTCTACCGTTACAATCCTTATACAAAGGAAGTAATGCCATTCGATCAATTCAAGAATACCATTGTCGCTGTTACAAGCAGCAAGAAAGCAGGGCTCTGGTTTGCAGACAATAACAATACAATACAACGGTACCAAGTCAACAGTGGTAAATTTATCCAAATTGATCTCAAAAAAATAGATCGAAAAGCACTCGCAAACACCAAGACAGTCTACGCCATCAACGACTCGCTGCTTATGCTAGGCACCATCAACACGGCTTACCTGTTTGATTTCAAAAATGGGACGCTAAAAAATCTATTTGCAACGCAGTACCCTAACAGGGTTATCCAGGCGAACTGCATTATTCAACAGACAGCATCTATATTTTGGATCGGAACAGAAACAGGAATATATACCTATGATATCCATACAGGTCAAAGCCAACACATCAAAAAAGACCTACTCAATCCATTTGCCATATCTGACAATGCAGTGCTGAATTTCTATAGGGACCGCGAAGACAATATCTGGTTCGGAACATTTTTTGGCGGTTTCAACCAGTATAGCAACCAATTCGACAACTTTAAAAAATATCTGTCCGGATTCGGGAAGTCAGCCTTATCAGGAAATATTGTCCATGAAATCAACAAAGATAAATACGGGAATTTTTGGATAGGGACAGAAGATGGTGGTCTCAATAAAATAGATGCTTATACACAACAAATTCAGCACTTTGTCGCCAATGGAAAAAAGGGCAGTATTGCTCATAATAATGTTCATGGATTAGCTATCATCGGCGATGACTTATGGGTCGGTTCCACGACGCATGGACTGGATATACTTGATGTAAGAACGGGGAAATTAAAAAAACATTATGATCACATCGGTCAGGGACCTTTACGAAGCACCTTCGCGGTTTGCCTGTATAAAGCCAGAGACAACAGCCTATATGTGGGGACCGACCGCGCATTATACCGCTATAACAAAAACAGAGACCGTTTCGATCTACTCCCGATCAGCGCATGGATACAAGGTATTTATGAAGATGATTCGGGCATCCTCTGGGTCAATACCTATGGCAGCGGTGTCTATCAGTATAATCGCCGCTCGGGAGACATACGCCATTTGTATTCTGAACAAGGCAAACAAAATACGCTGATCAATAATTATGTCAATGGCCTCTTTGAGGACAGCAAGAAAAACCTTTGGTTCTGTACGGAAAGCGGGCTTTCAAAATACCGTCGTGATGGGCATTTCACCAACTATCTCACAGAATCGGGTTTGCCATCCAACCAGGTATTCAAAGTGCTGGAAGACGACAACCATACCATATGGATATCAACCGGTGGAGGATTGGTCAAACTTGAGGAAAATGTCCCCCGGAGGGTTATCTATACATCGAGAGACGGTCTTCCTGCAGATCAGTTCAACTATAATTCAGCTTTTAAGGATAGCGACGGCACTTTATATTTCGGTACTATTAAGGGAATGGTTAGCTTCAATCCAACAAAATCTATCAAGAATAGCTTCGTTCCACCTATATTTATCAGCGGTATTCAGATCAACAATACCAGTGTTCCTGTGCGTGAAAATGGCATACTAAAACAATCCATTTCCCTCTCGAAAGAAATCCACCTCACTTACGACAATTCCAATATCAGTTTCAATATTGCCGCTTTGAGCTTTGTGTCTCCAAAAAGCAACGCCTATCGGTACATCATGGAAGGCTATGATAAAGACTGGACAGATATTACCGGCAACCAAAAAATCTATTACAACAAACTTCCGCCAGGCACTTATACGTTTAAATTCAGAGGCGCCAACAATAATAGCGTCTGGAACCCAACAGAAAAAAAACTTCTGATTATTGTTTCTCCCCCTTGGTGGTTGTCCAGCTGGGCATACATTCTTTATTTCCTAACTTTCGGTACAATTGTGCTGCTGGTATTGCGTTATTATTTTCTGCTCTTAAAGGCCAACAATGCCCAGAAGATGGATAGCTACGAGCGGAAAAAAGAGCAGGAAATATACAACCTCAAGCTGGAATTTTTCACCAACTTAGCGCACGAAATCCGCACGCCACTTACGCTTATTAAAATGCCACTCGAGAAAATAATCAATAATCACAGATTCTCCGACCGCGATACGGTCAAAGATCTCGCGCTCATTGAAAAAAACACAGCGCGGCTGATCCGTCTTACCAACCAATTACTGGATTTTAGAAAAGCAGAAACTAATAATATGAGCCTTATTTTTACGAAAACGGATATCAATTCCCTGCTGTCCGAAGTATTCAACGATTTAAATTATCTTGCCAAAGATAAACTGTTACATTATGAACTATTCTTGCCTCGAATCAGTCTTACAGCTTATGTGGATGAAGAAGCCTTGCGAAAAATATTTACTAACCTCATCCATAACGCCATCAAATATGCCGAATATGAGGTTTACGTTAAACTTCTTCCGTTTAATAGTGATGATATTATGTTCAACATCGAATTTAAGAATGATGGAGCACTTATTCCCTTTGAGAAAAGAGAAAAAATATTCGAACCCTTTTATCGTTTAAATGAATCCGACAAAGATACCGGCACCGGCATTGGCCTTCCCCTATCACGTTCTTTGGTGGAACTGCATCAGGGAACACTATCCCTCGTACATTTAGAAGAAAACCGCAACATATTTCTTCTATCCATCCCAATTTTTCAGGAACAATCCTTGGATATTAAATCTTTCCAAGAAGAGCTGGAGGATACTGAATCTGTTGATAAAGCGGAGGAACAGGATGAAGAAAAACCTGTGATTCTATTGGTCGAAGATAATAAAGAAATACTGGCCTACCTGAATAAAGAATTAAAAACCAGTTACACCATCCTCAGGGCTACCAACGGTGCCGAGGCGCTCGATATATTGGATCACGCGAATGTACAGCTGGTACTGACCGATATTATGATGCCTATTATGGATGGCCTTGCCTTATGTAAACGGATAAAAACAGACATTCTTTATAGCCATATTCCGGTGATTTTCCTGACGGCAAAAAACGCGCTGGATTCAAAAATTCAAGGATTAAAAAATGGTGCTGATGCTTATATCGAAAAACCCTTTTCGCTCGAGTTCTTAATGGTTCAAATACGCAATATTCTAAAGAACCGTCGCATTATTAAAAATTACTTCACCAATTCTTCCAGCAATTTAGTGGATATTCATGTTTCCGCACGGGACAAAGACTTTATCAGTAAACTGAATAATATTATTTATGAAAATATTTCAGATATCGACCTCAACGTCGACGAACTGGCTAAACTGATGAACATGAGCCGTCCTACGCTCTATCGTAAAATCAAAGGTCTCTCTGATCTAACCCCAAACGAATTGATCAATATTTCTAGGTTAAAAAAAGCTGCAGAACTGCTGACGCAAAAAGAGTATAATATTACACAGATTTCCACGATGGTGGGTTATACGGTGCAATCCAATTTTTCGCGAGATTTTCATAAACATTACGGGATGCCACCGAGTACCTATATTCTTGAAAACAGCAAATAGGTGTTAAGTAAAACTGCTCCGCTGCGATATAACTGCCACATGGAGTAGGTACTGTTGGAATATCGTCCCAATAAGTAAATGATGAAAAGTCAATGTAAGTAAACGCTTCTGATCGGCTGCTGAAAACAGGTTACTAGCTAAGAGAAATGATCTACTCATCTGTTATGAGGAAAAAAATAACGTAGACGTATACTGACTTGGAATACGTCTACGATAATAGCTTAGTTTTTACTTTTGGGGACAAAGAACGCCGCCAATAACATAAACACCCCTGCCAACAACAAGCCATAAATGGATTGGCTATGGAAAAAATACTTAATAATCATGCCACCGAAAAAGCCACAGACAATCTGAGGCAAAGTAATAAAGAAATTAAAAAGTCCCATATAAACACCCATTTTACCCGCTGGCAAATGATCGCTCAAAATTGCATAGGGCATTGCCAAAATACTTCCCCAAGCAATTCCTATACCGATCATAGGAAGAATCAGTAAATTGGCATCTTTGATCAAGAATAAAGAAATTAAGGAGAGTCCTCCAATTGAAAGCCCAAGCGCATGTGTTTTACCACGTCCAAAGTGTTTAGCTATCCGCGGAATAAACAAGGCATACAAAGCCGATACACCGTTGTAAATACCAAAAAGCACACCCACCCAATTGGCAGCCTCCATATAGAGATCCTGCCGATTTCCTTCCCGCAGGTAAAAAACCGAATCAGCAATAGCAGGAGTCGTATACACCCACATCATAAAAAGGGCAAACCAGGAGAAAAACTGGACCCAGCCCAATTTGCGCATGATCAAAGGCATCTTACCGATATCGCTAAAGATAGAACGCAAGCCAAACTTGGGTGCCGCATCCTGTTCAATAGTAACAGCATTCGAAAAAGTCTGAAGCTCTGTTGGTGAGTACTCTTTTGTTTTGAACACAGACCATAAAACCGTTAGAAGCAGGACAAAACCGCCTAGATAAAAGGAGTAGATAACGTTACTCGGTACTTGCCCGGCTTCAGAAGTCCCTGCTACATGAAAATACTTCGTCAACATAAAGGGAAGTAGCGAGCCAAGGACAGCGCCAATCCCGATTAAAAAGGTCTGTACCGAGAAACCGAGACTGCGTTGACTGCTCGGTAGATTATCCCCGATCAGTGCACGAAATGGTTCCATCGTCACATTGATAGAGGCATCCATAAACATCAGTAATCCTGCCCCTATCCAAAGCGGTGCGAGCAATGCCGTAAATAATGCCGCATTGGGCATTAAAAACAAGGTGATTGTCGTCAGCAGGGCACCTACTAAAATATAAGGACGACGACGTCCTAATTTATTCCAGGTTCGATCACTATAATGCCCTATAATAGGCTGCACAATCATTCCCGTAATTGGGGCGGCAAGCCAAAACAGCGAGAGATGTTCCACATCAGCGCCAAATGTCTGGAGAATACGGGACGCATTGCCATTTTGCAAAGCAAAACCCATTTGTATCCCCAAAAACCCAAAACTCATATTGATGACCTGGCTAATGCTTAATTCAGGTTTTTTTCCCATAATAGGCTATCGAAATTTAAGACAAAATACAATTTAATTATCACTTATTTCCTATTTTCAGCAGCAGAAGATCGGTTCCTTCGCTGCTGAATACAGGGATTTATCTAGCCTGAGACACCTGCTTTTTGCTCTGTCCAGCCAATAGGAAAGCTTGAGTTTCTGTCAGGATCTGTGCTGCGGTATCACTGATATTTTCGATCGTATAACCATCGGCATCTACAGCAATTGACAAGGTCGCTCCGCGAAATAAAACACGGAATTTGTATCCCGCCCATTCTTTCGGTAACATGGGGTTCAAATAGAGCTTTCCATCTTTAATCCGCATGCCGGCAAAACCTTCTACAATGGTCATCCAGGTACCGGCCATCGAAGTAATGTGCAAGCCATCTTCGGTATCGTTGTTATAATCATCCAGGTCAAGGCGTGCGGTCCGCAGATAAAACTCATAAGCTTTCTCAGGTTTATCAAGCTTGGCCGCCAATATCGCATGTACGCAAGGCGAAAGAGAGCTTTCATGTACCGTAAATGGCTCGTAGAATTCATAATGCCGATGTAGGGCCTCCAAATCAAACTGTTCTTCGAGGAAATAAAAACCCTGCAATACATCCGCCTGTTTGATGTAGCACGAACGTAAAATTCTATCCCAGCTCCAATGCTGGTTGATCGGACGTTGAGCCGGATCAAGCTGCGCGACGGGAATTAATTCTTTGTCGAGGAAACCGTCTTGCTGCAAAAATACATTGCGCTGCGCATCGAAAGGATAATACATCTTATCGATAATATGTTGCCATTTTTGCAGCTCTTCTGTCAGGATTGCCAATTTGCCTTTTAATGAAACCGAGCTAGCAGAACCCAGCTGCTCCAGTTTTTCCAGACAGTGCAAGGTATATTCTAAACACCAGGAAGCAATACGATTGGTATACCAATTGTTGTTGACATTGTTTTCGTACTCGTTTGGACCCGTAACTCCCAACATCACATATTGCTCGCGTTCCGAACTCCAATTGACGCGCTGTGCCCAGAATCGGCTTATCGCCACCAGAACTTCCAGTCCGTGTGACCAGATGTAATCCTGATCTCCAGTATAACGGACATAATTATATATCGCAAATGCTATCGCACCATTACGATGAATTTCCTCAAAGGTAATTTCCCATTCATTGTGGCATTCCTCGCCATTGATCGTCACCATTGGATAGAGTGCAGCTCCATTGGTAAAGCCGAGTTTTTCGGCATTTTCGATCGCCTTGTCCAATTGCTGATGACGGTAAATTAATAAATTACGGGCAATCTTTGGCGATTGCGTAGCGAGGTAAAAAGGGATACAATAGGCTTCGGTATCCCAATAGGTAACACCGCCATATTTCTCACCTGTAAAACCTTTGGGACCAATATTGAGCCGCTCATCCTCTCCCGTATAAGTCTGATTGAGCTGAAAGATATTATACCTGATCGCTTGCTGCGCAGCCACGTCACCACTGATTTCGATGTCACTTTCTGCCCAGATCTGTTGCCAGGCTGTGGCCTGCTTCTCTTTAAGCTGCTCATAACTCAGCATTTTTAGCTGGTGTAAATTGTCCGAAGCAGCTTCTTTTAATTGGGATACCGCATGATTTTGCGAAGTCACAATAGCAACACGCTTCTCAAAACAACATATTTGAGATTCGGCGAGATCCGTTGTAAAAACCTCCGCCATATAACCAGCGTTTGTGATTGTATCCTGTGTTTCAACGCTGCCATCAGAAGAGCTCAGTTTGTTTTCCAGCATCGCATAAACCTCGAAACCTGTCTTCTTGGTACGTGCGGCCACAAAAATGTGATCGCCCTCCTTACCCTGCGCCGTACTTTCCCAGAATTGTTCGTCGTAGTTGCTATCGCGGTTAACAACTTGAGCATTTAGATGCGATCTTATCTCCAGGGCTATTCTGCCCGAAAGTACTTCTATCTTGTATTGCAATGAAGCCGTTTCAGAAGCAAAAAGATGGTACATCCGGCTTGCTTCTACCTTAAGCTGGACGCCATTGGCCATCTCCGCGATAAAACTTCGGTATAAAATTCCATTTTGCATATCCAGACGGCGTTCAAAGGATTTAACAGTCACTTTTGCCAGATCAAGCGGCTGGCCATTGACAAGGACATGTAGCCCAATCCAGTCAATGGAATTGATAACCTTGGCGAAATATTCAGGATAACCATTTTTCCACCATCCTACCCGTGTTTTGTCCGGATAATAGATCCCCGCTAGGTATGACCCTTGTAACGATTTCCCACTAAACTCTTCCTCAAAATTAGCCCTTTGCCCCATCCGACCATTACCGATAGCGAAGATACTTTCCGAAAATTCATTATGCTCGGGACGAAACGTGTCTTCGATAATTTGCCAAGGGTTATGTTTGATATATGTTTTCATCTTTTTATTTTTTTCAATGCGCGATGGACACTCCATTTCAATTCACTGGCCTTCTTTGCCAATATGATCTACGCCTTGCTTCCATCACTGGAATTGCTCCTAAAATTTAAAATTTATCGACTAAGGCTCCTAAATCGGCTACAACTAAATCTGCTCCGTTAAGATGTTCAGCCTGCCCAATCCCTATGACCTGCATGCCTGCTGCCCTTGCCGCATCTATTCCAGCCTGGGCATCTTCGAGCACCAGACAGTATGCCGGCTCAATCCCCAATACCTCAGCCCCTTTCAGGAAAACTTCTGGATTGGGTTTGGAAAGCTGCACAACATTTCCGTCAATCAACGCGTCGAAATAGGCTATAATTCCTGTTTTTTCAAGAATACCCAATGCATTCTTACTGGCCGAACCAAGTGCTATCTTAATACCCTTTTCCTGCAGTTTTTTTAATAGATCCAAACTGCCTGCGAGCAAGTGTTCAGGATTCAGCTGCTCGATCAACTCCAGGTACCATTGATTCTTTTTGGTGAGCAAATCAGCTTTCTCGGTTTCGGACTTTTCCAATCCCGCCCAGCTTAAAATCAGTTCCAGGGATTCCACACGGCTTACACCTTTCAGCTGTTCATTGTCGACCACAGAAAACGAATAGCCCAGTTCCGCCGCCAACCTACGCCAAGCTTGAAAATGATAAATGGCGGTATCCACCAGCACACCGTCCAAATCAAATAGAACGGCTCTTACACTATTATAATTAATCATTGAAAAATGAATGCTATAGAAATTTAATTTATTTTAGAACTTTAGCTCCAGGACCTTCGTCTGATACGCTTCCAGCTTGAGGATATTGTCGGTTGGCATAGTTTCTTGCTTTTGGACAATATCGAAGTAGGATTTCACCTGGTTATTTCGCTCTTTAAAACGGTCGAGCTTAAGCTCCTTGGCTGCGTCATTGCAATTCATGACAACCATGATTGTCTGCTGCTCGTTGTAGCGGAAATAGACATAAATACCGTCCTCGGGCACATACTGCATCGTTTTTCCCGTCTGCAATACAGCATGCTGTTTGCGATAATTGGCAAGCGTCTGAACAAAGGTCCACATCTCCTGCTCGCCCTTTGTCCTTCCGGCCGGAGTAAACTTATTGAGTTTATCCCCTGCAAAACCTCCCTGGAAATCTTCCCGTAACAAGCCATCGGGATTCGAGAAATTCTTCATCAGAATTTCAGCGCCATAATATAACTGGGGAATACCGCGCGTGGTCATTAGCCAAGCCATCGCGGATTTATATTTCTGCACATTTTCACCTACAACCGAAAAAAAACGGTCTTTATCATGGTTATCCAAGAAAAGTACATTTCGCTCGGGATGTGGGTATTGATAGTCAGAAGCCAAGGTTGAATATAATTTATTGGCTCCGGCAGTCCATTCGGTCTTTTGGTTGAGCGCATCAGCTATCGCATAATTAAGCTGAAAGTCCGTTACGCCCATCAGCTTAGAATCCACGTCCTGACCAACCCGTTTACCGCCCAGAAAATAGGCCTGATTGGCAACCCCGTGCACCCATGTCTCACCAAAAAAAGTGAACTTTGGATACTCCTGCTGAATGCGATCGGTCCATTTTGCCATAAAATCAAGATCGTTATAGGGATAGGTATCAATCCGGAAACCATCGATCGCGGCTGTTTCTATCCACCAGATATGACTTTGCGTCAGGTAGTTTTGAACGTATGGATTTTGTTCATTCATGTCTGGCATCGTGGGCACAAACCAGCCTTTGACCATTTTTTTCTTATCTTCTGCCGAGGCATAAGGGTCAAAAACGGTCTGATCTTTATAGGAGGTCTGGGTATAGGTAGGCCACTCATTGAGCCAGTCAGCCATTGGTTTGTCTTTCACGGTCCAATGATAGCTGCCAATATGATTGGGCACCACATCAAAAATCAGTTTCATCTGACGCTTGTGCAGCTGTTCGCCCAATTGGACATAGGTATCATTGCTACCCAAGCGCGGGTCGATATGATATGTTTCGGTATTGGCATAGCCATGGTAGGAAGCCTGCGGCATGTCGTTGGTCAATACAGGTGTCAACCACAGTGATGTTACGCCGAGATCCTGCAGATAATCGAGCTTTCCGATAATACCCTCCAGGTCGCCACCATGGCGCAAGTACATGGAATCGCGGTTTAAGCTCATATCCAGCATACCTTTTACCTGATCATTTGCCTTATTTCCATTGGCAAAGCGGTCTGGCATAATAAGATAAATCAGATCTTCGCTGTTCACACCTTGAGCTTTTATTTTTTGGTCTCTTTGTTTTAGCTCATAGCGGTAAGTTAGTTTTTTCTTTCCCTGACTAAAAGTAAATGTTGACCAGCCCGGTTTGGCCGAAGCGGCAACCTTTACATCCAAAAACAGATAATTGGGATTTTCTACACGATTGACTTTGACAAGTTCAATACCTTTATCCTCTACCTGTACCTCGCTTTTTCCAATCTGGGGTCCATAGACGACGAGCTGCAAGGTCGGGTTTTCCATGCCTACCCACCAGTTTAAGGGTTCTACGCGCTGAATGGATTGCCCCAATAAGGGGCTCCATCCAAGCACAGTTAGTGCCACTAATACTGTGGTAATCTTTCTATTTCTTTTTAACATCATTCGTTCTTATTTCTTTGTCAGTGTATAGGTATTTGCATTGAGATCCAGGACAATATCATACGTCCCTGCAGTAGCTACAGCGATGTTGGCGCCGCCAGCCAGCAAACTTCCATTAGCACCTCCAAAGTTGGTTCCCCAATCGTGATTTTTACGGAATTTGATTTCCCCTGCTGTCAAACTAACGGTCAGCTTCCATACCTGATTGGTATTATCAAATTTCATATCCGTATCGGCATCCCAGCCCTTCGGTGTGGCACTGCCAATAATGCCCCAATTGTGGTCTTTAAATGAAATAGTGTTGGCTGTTGTGTTGACCTCGATTTCCAGATTACCTGCACGCGGTGCTTTTATATTTCCACCGCCATTGAAAGCGAGTTTACCATCGGCAGTTTGTCCATAAGAATTTGCCCAGTTACGTTCCGTCGTAATCTTAAATTCTGAATTCGCTTCCGGAAAGAAGATAATCCCCGTATAGGCACCGTTACTTGTTGGGGAGACCATAGATTCAGCCGTTGCCGGATCCCATCCCTGATAGGCTCCCGGAACATACAAATAGCTCGTCGACGCATAAGGACTTGCTTTAAGGCCCGACAGGACCGAAAATACGGCCGCAATTTTCGCATTGATACTCGACTTTAGGCGAATGTCAAATTCAGATGCCTCGCCTGTTGGGACACCCAGCGCAAGGAGGTAACCGTTCAATTCATAACCCGTAAAGCCTATCGCCGTACGTCCGCTTGGAACGATCACTTCTTTTACTGTTTTAAAATTGTCCCCTTTGAGCCCAAATTGGAGCACATTGGTTACCGCTGCCTGAAATCCAAAATCTGCTGGCACCAGCGAAAGGTGCAGCACCGTATCGCTTGCGTTCTCTTTTGACAGCGTCAGATTGGTTTTATCTAGGGTTAATACAGCTGCTTTTACCGCATCCTCTGTGGACAGACGCGCCTGAGTTTCATCTTTTTTACAGCTCTGGAAGACCACAAACAAGGTTAGGATCATTCCGATATAGTGTAGTATTTTCATCTATTTAATAACTTCTCGTTTTCAATTGTGATTAATTATAGCCTGGATTCTGTACAAGATTGGAATTCGCGATAATATCCGAAGCTGGAAGCGGGAACAGTGCCCTATACCCTGCAACTGCCTGACCAGCAAGCACACCGCCTTTAAAAGGCCAGAGGTAATTATCACCTGTAAATTTGCCATAACGGATTAGATCCGATCGTCTAAATCCCTCCCAGTATAGTTCTTTCACACGCTCATTGAGAATATTATCCAAAGAAAGATTTGTTAAGTTTCCACTGTTGTTGCCGTAGGCGCGTACACGCAGTTTATTGACGTAGTCCAATGCTTTTGTCAGATTGCCGCCAGAACCGCCCCGCAGGGTAGCTTCAGCATAAATCAAATTCATTTCTGCTAAACGAATCAACGGAAAGTCTACGGAAGCAACGAAACCTTCAGCCGCCGGAGGAGCAGTCTTACCGTCTTTGTTCACGTTGCGGAATTTAGTCACTGCCAGTCCCTGCTTGTAAACAGCGATGTCTTCAATTTTAACACTTGTATTCAAGTGAAACATTGCCCGTTTGTCTGTGGCCCCGGAATAGTCGCCAAAAATTGTTGCAATATTGTCGCGGGTTCTATTTCCTGCCCAACCGCCACCGGGTACACCAAAAGATGTCGGATTCATGGTAGCATCAATCGCCGCATTGATCAGGTACGTTGTACCGCCCTTGCTCTGTGTTTTGGTTCCATCATAAGGCAGGTAGAAAATAAACTCGGGGTTATTCACATCATTATCTGCATAGAAAAGCTCCCGGTAATTTGTCCCCAAACTATAACCCGAGTTCAATACCTTTTCCGAATACGTAATGGCTTCGGTATATTTTTTATTTCCGGCACCTAGATAGACTTCAGCATTGAGGTATAATCTGGCTAGAAGTCCCCATGCTGCGACCTGATCCACGCGGCCATATACATTCTGTTTGGCTCCTTTTAGCTGTCCTGCAACCTCCAGCAGTTCTTTCTCCACATACGCGAAAAGCTCGGGGCGTTTGATCTGTGGCGGCGATATTTTACCTACAGGAGTTTCCTCGGTTACGAAGGGTGGATTCCCAAACAAATCAAGCAGTACCCAATAGTTATAAGCACGCAAGAATCTTGCTTCGGCCCGATAATAGGCTATTTCTGTTTTATCTGCATCAGAAATACCACGCTCGGCCAATTTGGCATCCGTACTTTCTCTTAAAAATTCATTGACAAGTGTAGCACTATAGACACAGCGGGTGTAGAGACCCCGCAGCATGGGATTACTATCGTCAAAGTTGAGGTAATCCAGTCCGCTGATTCCCGGGTCATTGAGCCACGCACATGCAGCCTCATCTGTAGTAAGTTCCTGTGCATTCCAAAAAAGGCGCAAAAAATCAGAAGTACCGGCATCCAAACCACCTAAGTCTGTATTATTCGGTCCTGAAGTACTGGTTAAAGTCAATGAGCCATATAGCCTTGCAAAGGACGAAGTGTAGCCTTTAAAATCCTGATAAGCTACGTCTGCGGTTACATCGTTTGTCGGTTTTAAATCCAAATCCTTATGGCAGCTGCTCAAAGCTATGGCCAGCAAGCAAACACCTATATATTTATTTAATCTTTTCATTGTTGTTTCGTTTAAAAATTCACATTTACACCCAATACATAAGTTCGCGGCCGAGGATAAAAACGATCATCTATACCATTGGAAATCTCGGGATCAACACCTTTGTACTTGGTGATGGTAAATACATTTTGGACGGTTGCAGAAATCGACATGGAGGCCTTACTGTTCCGAAGAAATTTCCCTAGATTGTAGCTTAGATTGACATTATCCATCTTCAGGAATGAAGCATTTTTAATGTAGTAATCACTTTGTAACTGCTTCAAAAGGAAATTGGTATTTAAAAAATCTACGGGAGCATTATTGATGACCAAAACTGCCTGATCATTGATATTCGCACCGCTTCCCAGGTTAGAGGAAACATTATCGTAGACATAATTATCCAGATTAGCACGCAGTACCGTCGTTGCCGACCATTTTTTGTAGCTATAGGCAGCTGTGAAACCCAAAAGATATTTAGGTAAAGGTGATTTGTACAAATAACGGTCATTATCACTGATTACCCCATCTCCGTTACGGTCTACATAGACACCTTCAACAGGTTTTCCTTGATTATCGTAGACCTGTTGGAATACATTGAAACTATTTGGCATGAAATTAACCTTATGTGCCTGAATATTTCCGCCTGTACCACCACGGATTCCGCCTGTCTCTACGATAAAGTTTGGATCATCACTCTGCGTCAGATTGGTTACTTTACTTTTATTATAAGTCAGGTTAAAACCTATATCCAAGGTCGAATTATCTGTTTTTACAGGAATAAAATGTAAGTTAAACTCTAAACCCTGATTTTCCATATTACCGACGTTAGTCAATAGGAAATTGCTAAAGTTCGAACCTACGGGAACAGGAATCGTACTGAGCAGGTCCTTGGTCTTTTTCGAATAATAATCCAAACTACCATAAATACGGTTGTTGCTGAAACCAAAATCAACGCCGGCATTATAAGTTGTTGTACTCTCCCAGCGAATATCACTGTCATAAGCCAAAGGGGAATTCAAGTAATAGTATGTATCACCGAAACGGTACATAGACTCGTTGCCACTGATTGTATAATTAGGCATATAGGAATAATTGGCTATACCATCCTGCTGACCTGTTTTTCCATAACTTAACCGAAGTTTCAGCTCAGATACTGCCGCTATTTCCTTTAAAAACCCTTCATTTTTTGCTCGCCAGGTAAATCCAACCGAAGGAAAATATCCCCAGCGATTATCTGGGCTAAAACGAGAAGAACCATCTGCCCGTAATGTTCCTGACACCACATAGCGATTGTCGTAGGTATAGATTAGACGTCCATAATAGGAGATCAGCAAATTTTCAGGTTTATCAAAGGCTCTCGTTGGTTCATTGAGTATTTTATCCCCTTCGGCATTGGTACGATTAAAGTTGTAAACTTTGCTGCTATTTTTATAATAACCATAACCTAACGTCGCATCTATATTACTTTTAATTGCTGGTAATTCCTTATCATACTTGAGGTAAAACTCAAGGGTTTTGTTATTGATGTCGGTTTTATACTGTGTTCTTTCACCGCCCTCATTGAAGTTGCGGGCCGCTATCGCAGGTGTGAACGTATTCCCTTTTGAACGGGCCAGATCATAACCAACATTTAGGTTAGCATGCAGTTCCGGTAGAAAATGAAAACTATAGTCTACCTTAGCATTTCCAATACTTCTGAATACATCCCCATTGTCTTTGCGCAGAACCAACAAAGCTAGTGGATTTCTTGGCGCATTCGGGTTGGGTTTATCCCCTTGAATCCACTCATAATACCCCCCAAAACTATTTTTATCTTCGACAAAAACCGGCTGTGTCGGATCAAATTGAATCGCTGCCCCGATCGCGTCTTGTGTTGCAAATTTTGATTTCGACCAAGTACCACGCACATTCACATCCAACGAGAGGTGATTGTCCAGAAATTTCGGTGTCAAGGCCAATGCAGCAGTCGTCCGTTTTAAGTTATCATTTTTCAGCACCCCATCCTGATTCATATAACCTGCAGAAATACGATAAGGCATATTTCCAGCTTTGGAAGCGATGTTAACATTATTATCCGTTGTAAATGCATTGCCATAGATCACATCCTGCCAATCGGTGTTTGCAGTTCCCAGCAGCTTTTTCATTGCATCACTGCCATTGGTATTAACATAATCTCGGATTTGGTCCGCACTGAGCAATTTAACTTTATTGGCCACCGTCGCCAGCGAGTTCTGTGTAGAGAAGTTAATCTGTGTTCCCGAGCGGCTCCCTTTTTTGGTTGTGATTAAGATGACACCATTCGATGCGCGCGAACCGTAAATAGCCGTTGCGTTGGCATCTTTCAAGATGGTGAATGTTTCGATATCATTTGGGTTAATCAAACTCAATGGATTTGCGACCCCCGATACCGATCCACCTGCCAAAGGAATTCCATCAACAACAATAAGCGGATCATTGCTGGCATTTAATGAAGCCCCTGTACGGATCCGGATTGTGCTTCCTGCACCAGGCTGCCCACCACTTGTAGTGATCTGTACGCCGGGAACTTTACCCATAATGAGCTGCTCAGGTGAAGAGATCTGTCCTTTTTGGAAATCCTTGGAACTCACCGTACTAATCGACCCAGTAAGATCACTTTTCTTTTGCGTACCATACCCGATCACAACGACCTCCTCCAACGCACTTGTATTGGATTTGAGGTATAGATTTAACGGATTGAGGCCATCTTTCACTTGGATTAACGTATCCAAGCTCGCGTATCCGACCATACTTACTTTCAGCCGTAATTTCCCCGTTTGTAGTCTATCCAAGCTAAAATCCCCATTCGCTTTGGTAGACAGTGATTTTTGAAGTTCCTCGAAGCGCAGTGTAGCGCCCACCAAAGAACTTCCATTCTGGTCCATTACCCGCCCCTGAAGCGTCGCCTGTTGGGCAAATGCCGAAGCACTTACACCGAGTAGCATGTTCAGGGCCCAAAATGGACGTAGTAGCTGTTTGTTCATAAAATAACTGTTTATTTATTTAGTTTTGTTTTGCTTATCAATTGGTATTGTCCCGGCAAAAGGCTCAGTTTCGACTGATTGGACCAGTTGAGCTCATTCCCCGTAAAATTATCCACCCAAATCCCCTGTAATGCCTGTGGCAGGGTCAATTCTGCACTTTCTACACCGAAATTCCCAAGTACCCCTACTTGTTGTCCATCCTTTTCCAGTACAAAATATTTAATCGCTTCTTTCATTGCCGAGGCAACAATTTTCCCGTCTTGAAAAATGTTATTTTTGGTTTTGAAACGGGTAAGTTTAGCATATGTATCAAAGAGTCTTTTGCGATCTTCTTGCTGCAGATAAGTCCATAAAAGCGGCTTTTCCCCGGTGCGTCCATTGTCGTCTATAGATACATCATAGCCATATTCACCAAATTGCCAAATCATCTTTGGTCCCGGCGAAGCCAATAAAAATACAGCTGCCTGTTCCAGGCGTTTCAAGGCCGTGCTCAGATTTTTGATGTTATAATTTCCAAATGAATTCCCATAATTCAGACATTTGAATAGCAGCCGCTGCTCATCGTGGCTTTCCATATAGGACACAAAAGAAGGCTGCGCCATTCCATGATTTGAGGCAAATAATCGTCCGAGATCCGATCCATTATTGGCATTCCACCCCATCGCTGCCTCATTGAAGACCGCATTCATGTTGTTCCATAGTAACATCCCTGATTGTGCAAGTTCGGCCTCCTCCTGATCGCCGCCAAGATGTTCGAGAATGATATAACAGGAAGGATCTATGCTGTGGATATGCTGCTGATATTGTTTTAAAATTGCCACACGAGAAGCATCATAAGCATTCCAGGCACTAAGGTCATTGTCTGAAGTACCTGAATTTTTCTGCGTAAAACCTTTAGATAGATCAAATCGGAAGCCATCAATTTTGTATTCTCGCATCCAATAGGTCAACACATCTTTAACAAAAGTCTGCGTATAGCTGCTTTCATGATTAAAGTCGAATCCAACATTAAATGGATGCTTCGCAACCGTGTTGAACCAGGGACTATTGCCAGCAACATTGCCCTGTTCAAAATAAAGTTGCACAAGCGGCGACTGACCGAATGCGTGATTAAAAACAACGTCCAGAATAACTGCAATACCATTTTGGTGGCAGGCATCGACATAGGCTTTCAAGTCATTTTTCAAGCCATAATATTTATCCAGTGCACGATGAAAAGAAGGGTTATATCCCCAGGTCGAATTTCCCTCCGATTCTTGTATAGGCATTAGCTCAACCGCATTGACTCCCAGTCTTTTTAAATAGGGCAAAGAATCTGTTAACGTGGTGTACTGATGCTGTTTGACAAAATCACGGACTAAGAGTTCATAAATGACCAGATCACTTTGTGCGGGCTTATTAAATGAGGCTGTTTTCCATGAATAGGCCTTGGCTGGGAGATCCAATACCCCGACTATCCCCTGTGCAGCAGCAGGATAAGCGGGTACAGCCCCAGTAGTCAGCCCCAGCACCGCATCATTTTGTGGATCGAGGATCAGTTCAGCATAAGGGTCAGCGACATACAATCGACCGTCCACCAAAAACTGATATGTATATTTTTTAGCGAAATCCAGCAGCGACACAGTTATCCACCAGGTTTTACCATCAGGCGTTTGACTCATCGCGTAGGCTGGCAATGCTTTATAGCCATTGAAATCGCCCAGGAGATAGACACTGTTTTTGAAGGGGGCAGTCAGCGCAAAGCTGACTTCACCTTTTTCTCTGTTTATTGTTGTTCCGTTCGGATTGATGCCTGTCGGGAGTGCAGCAATTGCAGGTTTTGATTCGACAAATAGCTGTGCGTTACTGGAATATACCTTACCTCCAGATTCAAGACGAGCTTCAAGCTCATGCAAGCCACTGCTTTGTAAGCTGACCGATTTTTCTAAAGATACGGCATTTGCGGCCTCCGCTAGCAATAAACCATTGTCCCAGATACTGATCTTTCCCGACTGGCTTCCCCTAACTTCAAGCTTCATGGCCTGACCAACTACATATTTATCTTCGGCTGCCATAGGGTTGGTAGGTTGCATGACAGGAGATACAAAGCGAATCGCTTGCGCATTACTCGGAACAATAGGTAAGAATAAATCTGAATTATTTCGATTGCGCTGGACGAGCGATCCATCTGCGTTGCGCACTAAAAGTGCCATCTGACCAAATTCATCCCCATTATTTAGGTTAAAGAATTTAGATGGCGTGAATGTAAATGTATATAGACCTGCTGAAACAAGCTTTAACTTATAGGCATTTTCATTCTTTGACCAATCTGTCACGACATGCTGCCAACTACCAACAGCTTTCGGTACTAATCCAGTATGCAGGTAAAGATCAGCAGAACTGCCTTTAAGAGCAGCATTCCCTTTTGAAAGATCAAATTGCAAGGTAATTTCCTTATCCCAATAGATAAATGGAGCAGAAAGATTCACAAGACCAGTTGCCTGCAGTTCGGTAACAATCGGTTGCTCGGTATCCACGATGTCTTTCTTATTCGCACATGATGATAATAGGACAATCATCCAGATACACCCTATTAAACGAGAGATATGCTTCCCCATCGATAATTAGTTTTGGTTGGATCCTGACAATGGGAACGTTCCCGAAATCAAGGTAAAAAGAAATCGCCTGTTGCGATTTTTCAGTTTTCCCTATCCAATAATTTTATACAAATTGATTATTTAAATACTTTCGGGAATGTTCCCGAAAGTAACCAAAGCTAAATAATGGGATTACAAAAAGCAAATATTTTTTTTCTTATTTGAGACTAGATCTTTGAAAAATAAGCTGAGAATCAAGATAAACCGAATTAGCAAACTTACTATTATCCGGATCATCCATCTTATCCAATAGGTATTTTGTTACCAATTCGCCCATTTCATAGGCTGGTTGCTTCACGACACTGAGTGCTGGATCGATCAGATCGGCAATATCCAAGCAAGAAAAACAAATGATTTTGAGATCTTCAGGAATACGGATAGCGAGCTGTTTGGCAACACGTATACTCGAAATAGCGAGACGCTCGACCGAAGCAAAAATGGCATCAGGTTTTTCCTTTTCGATCAAAGCAGCGATATCAAGCATATTTTGTTCGGCGTCGTTGACTGTATCCAAGATCAGTTCCGGACGGATGGGTATTCCCACTTCTTTTAACGCTTTTTCGTAGCCGTCTTTACGCACCTTTCCAATAGAGATATTTGGGTTGATGGCAAGATAAGCAATTCGTTTGCAGGCATTATCGATCAAATGTTTTGTTGCCAGATATGCGGAATCAAAGTCATTACCGGTAATATATCCCCCCTTCCAGTCGTCATATGCGCGGTCAAAAAACATAACCGGAATACCGCGTTCTGACAAAAGTTGCAGATGGGAATGGTCTTTTCCTTCGCCGGAAGCCGAAATAATTACACCATCCACACGTCCGTTGGCCAGCGATCGCACGATGGAAGCTTCGTTTTGTACCTGATGATCCGTCACATAAATCAAGGTATGATAGCCTTTGGAGCGCGCCACAGCCTCGATACCTTTAATTGCTTGGGAGAAAAACTTATTGCCAAATTCGGGAATAATAATCGCAATGGTCAGGCTTTTATTCGCTTTCAGGCTACTGGCATAGACATTGGGAGAGAAACCGATTTCCTCGGCCATAGCCAAAATCCGAGCCTTGGTAGCCGGATTAATATCCACATTATCCCGAAATGCACGGGAAACGGTCGATTTTGACAAGCCTAATTTTTTGGCCAGATCTACTATTGTTAATTGCGACATATCAAAATTCCCAGCTTTTTGTCTATAATAATTGTTGGATACAAATAAAGCAATTATCTCTCCAGAATAGCAAATTTTATTTTGTTCTCCTTGTCATTGATCAGCTAGTCATACGTTTCTTTTCCATACAAAAAGAAAGTAAATATAGAATCAACTAGACGAATACAGGTCTACCCAGTTGTAGAACAACTGATCAATAAACTCAATAAACAAAACAGGCCTAACAAAAAATCTTGTCAGGCCTGTATCGAAAACTAGTCTTAAAGACTAAAATTTTCTAAAATCCCATTCCCCGCGATAAGGACGACTGCGCAGGAGATTGGCGTATTCATTGTCAAACTGTTCTTTCTGTGGATTCCATTTTAAATCTTTCTGAAGTTCATACGCGATATTAACCGCATTGCATACAGAGCTCGTCCGATGGCCTACCTCTACATCGCAAATTGGTTTACTTCTCTTTTTTATAGCGTCAACCCAATCCTGATAGTGGTTTTCACTATAATACAGGCGACGATCTGCAGATGTCAATTTAAGATTGGCCAAATTTTCGGGATTCGAACGGATAAATTCCCGGCTCACTTCAATTTTGCCTTTTTCACCTATAAATTGAATTGCATTATGTACCCCCCATTGCGTATGGTTCACCCGAACACCATTGGCATAGCTAAAGGAGAGCCCACTATTGCTATTCGCGGCTTTAGGCGGGTTGAACGCTACCGGGCCAGATTCATCCATGCCCAGTGCCCATTGGACGATGTCAAACATATGTGCTCCCCAATCCGTGATGTAACCACCGCCAAAATCACGGTAACCACGCCACCAGGCCCACTTATCGTCCTCCAAAGGTGGACTTAATATCGGATTGTAACCACGATAAGGCGATGGGCCTACCCACATATCCCAGTCGAGATAATCCGGAGCAGGCATAGAAGGGAGGTCACATTGTTTGACCGGTTCACCAACTGATACGTTGATCTCCTTGATCTTACCGATATAACCATTGAGGACCAGTTCTGCTGCCTGTCTAAAATTATAGGAAGAACGCTGCATGCTGCCCGTCTGAAATACACGTTTATATTTTCGGGTTGCATCAACCATTGCACGGCCTTCGGCAATGGTCAATGCAAGGGGTTTCTCACAATAAATATCTTTGCCAGCTTTAGCCGCATCGACCGCAATCTGTGCGTGCCAATGATCTGGTGTTGCAATGACAACAGCATCAATATCTTTTCGATCCAATAGTTCCCGATAATGATGATAGGCCTTGATCTCGGTCTGTACTTTTGACAATTCCGTCTGCTTTTTTGCTGTCGCCGCAATAAATGCGGCCAACTTATTACGGTCTACATCACAGGCAGCCAAACTTGCAATTTCCTTACAGCGATTAAGGCCATTCATCAAGGTATAGGATTGTTTCCCAACACCAATAAAACCGAGATTAATGCGGTCACTTGGTGCCAGAAATCCATTTCCACCCAATACAGCGCGGGGAACGATTGTAAATGCCAAGGATGATACAATTCCTTTTGCAATAAATTCTCTTCTTTTCATTCTTTATGGATAGTTTATTTTTCTGCTCGTCTCTATTGGTACTTCTTCAGTCCTTGACGGCAAAATGGTTTATGTATCGATAATTTGTTCTGGTTTTCTTAAAGATAGTTTATTCTTGAATCGGAACCAAAGTGATCGAAGCAATCTCAGGCAAAGTATCGCCTTCGATGGCCGTAGCCTGCAAAATCACCTTCGTACTGGGCTCTCCTATTACTTGCTGGGATACCTCAATGGTCCCCATAGCCACTTCCTTAAATTTAGCTTCTTTTTCAGCTACAAACGTCCATGGAAGCTGCTGACCGAGCATCGAGAGCACAATTTTTCCGTGCTGATTGCTATTCGCTAAATAATTGACCAGCACACGATACTTCCCTGGTTTTTGAATTTTGATATCCCAAAAAACTTTATCTGTAAGATCTTTCCACTGGCCGATAGCGTTCGGACGGTTTGGATCATGGGTATGTGCGCCAATAATCTTCAGCTCTTTTCCCTCCTGCAATTTTGCATTATTTGCGTTCATCACGATACGCCCATCTGCCTGTGTCTGTGTTAGGCTTTCCTCGACAATTGGCTTTCCCTGTATCTCAACAACAATAACTTTAGGACCTTTGCCTTTATCGAACGTATCGACTGGAATTACGGGTTTTCCATTCTCGAGACCAGGTTTTAATTTCGTTTTCGGCGATGCCAGAGCATAAACAGCTGTAATGTTGTTTTTTATTGGAAGATCTATTTTTCCACTGGCAGGACGGTCAAAGACGTGCAAGTATAATTTACCGTTCTTTTGGGTACAATAGCCCCAGTCCAAAGCTTGAAAAGGGCTAGCCGTTGTTCCATATATTGCTTCACTGTTGATCTTCATCCAATCGCCGATCTGTTCCATAATACGTATTGCCGGATCGGGGATCGCTCCATCGCCATCGGGCCCGACATTTAACAAGAAATTACCCCCTTTACTCACCGTTTCCACAAATAATTGCATGATCTTGGGAAAGCTTTTCCAATTTTGATCATGAGTACTATAGCCATAACTTTCATTCATGGTATGGCTTACCTCCCAGTACATCCCAGGTAGACCTGTCGGTGGAATATATTTCTCTGGCGTTCCGATATCACCATTCTTATTTTCGAGTCCATTCCAGAATCGATTATTGATAATGATATTCGGTTGCCATTTGATCAGATCTGTCAAAATATGTTTGGTCCCCCAGGCTTCGCCCTCGTGCTGTTTGCTACTAAAATCTGGCCACAACATGTCCAACTGTCCGTAGTTCTGCGCCAGTTCCTTAATCTGCCCATATAAATAAGCTTTATACCGTTCATGATCGGACTGGTGATTATCCACATTCGGATTCAACTGAAAGGCTTCATAAGAATCGGGATGTTGCCAATCCAGGAGCGAATAATAAGCGCCTACTTTCATTCCCTCTTGACGGAAAGCATCCATAATCTCGTGGTAAAGATCCCGACCTTTTGGCGATAAATTTGCCGTACCCGTTACCTCATTTTTCAGCGCATAGGGTTGCTGGCTATTAAATAAGCTAAAGCCTTCGTGATGTCGGGAGGTCAATACCATATACTTCATTCCAGTTTTTTTAGCGAGCTGCGCCCAAGACTTCGGATCGAAAGAGCGTAATGTAAATTTAGGTTTCAAAACCTCTGCGTATTTCTGGCTGGGAATCTTTCCCCAGGTCTGAATCCATTCAGCATAATGCTGTGGATATTGTTTTCCTTCAAAAGAACCTCCGGCAGCACTGTAAAGCCCCCAGTGGATAAAGAGTCCAAATCGGGC
>JAIRVH010000059.1 GCA_031253985.1 Sphingobacterium sp. | reverse complement strand
TGCTTTTGAAAAGGAGAGGGAATTGTTTCTTGTTTTTGCCGTGCGATAGACCACATCTTGCCAATCGGTGTTACTACCGTGATCAAAAGCCTTATCTTTGATTGCACTGCGGTATTGTTTGGCAGACATCACATCGACTTTATGAGCCACCGAAGAAAATCCTAGATATGAATCAGCCGTAAGATTGGCCTCCCCCTTCTTGCCCTTTTTTGTCGTAATAATCACCACGCCGTTAGAACCTCTCGCCCCGTAGATTGCCGCTGCTGAAGCATCTTTAAGTACCGTAATGGATTCGATATCGCTTGTATTCAGAAAATTCAGTGGGTTTTTAGGTCTACTGGAACCAAAACCGATATCCTGACCGCCAGGACTCACATTTTCATTACTCAAGGGTACTCCATCAACAACAAATAGTGGTGTACTACCACTGCGGATAGAACCTACCCCTCTAATCGTTACATCCACACCACCGCCTGGCTCGCCGCTGTTCCCTACTACACGCACGCCAGGAACTTTACCTTGAATTAGGTTATCGGCCGAGATGACCGCCCCCTGTCTGAAATTCTTTTCATCCAGTTGGGTAACAGATCCCGTTAGATCTTGCTTCGTCTGCTTGCCATATCCTACCACAACAACCTCGTCCATTGCATTGATCTCCGTATCTAATTGAACGGTTAATACACTATTGTCATGAATCGCAATATCCTTCGACTGATAGCCCACGATTGTAAACTGGAGAATAGGATTCTGACTTTGTACCTCAATTCGGAAGCTACCATCTGTCTGGGTACTGGTTTTACTTCCGATCCCTTTTTCTGCTACTGTCACTCCGGCCAGTCCTTTGCCATCTGCCGATTTAACAATCCCTGTGATCTGCCGTTTCTGAATATTAATCCGAATATCAACTGTTTTTGACAGACCGTCTGCGGCACGATTTAACACAATATTATTATCCACACGTTTGAAGTCAATACTGTATCTTTTACAGATGTCTTCCAATACATCGTTAAATGGTACATTGTTGTAATTCACGTTGACGCGTTTATCCTCCGAAAAGATGGACTCGTTAAAGAAAATATTAACACCACTTTTCTTTTGTAAATCTTTGAGAACGGTAGATAGTTTGGCATTTTTCATGGATAAACTTACCTTTTGCGCGTAAGTCATCGCTCCGACATGCATATTTGCAGCAAACAAGAGCGGCAAAGCAATAGACAATTTCATTGAAATTGGAATTTTAAAGCATACGTTTTCCTTCATCGGGAAAACGCGAGCCCGATTTTTTTTATAAATTTGCATTGGTTGATAAATTAATAATAAGCGACTTGATCTATCAATCTAGGATTTATCCAAAATCCATCAATTAGACAGGAGTGCTTCCAACACTCCTGTTTTTTTCCTGCTACATCACCTCTACCCTCCTTTCCTTCCGTTCAAAGCGGACGCCCCCGGCCAGGGCGATTGTTTTCAACAGTTTATCGATATTTTCATATCGGGATATAGAACCCGAAAAACGAACTTTTTCTAAATTGCCATGATAGCGGATTTCAACGTCATACCAGCGGCTAATTGCCTCCATGACCTCATAGATCGAAGCATTGTCAAAGGCAAAATTCCCATTTTTCCATGCGATGAAGTAAAAAGGATCAACCACAGCTTTGGTAAATAGAGCTTTCTTGATATCGTATCTTGACTGTTCATTGGGTATCAGGAACTTTTCGCCAACTTGGGCTCCCGCATAGGTCAATTTCACTTTTCCTTCAGTAAGTGTAGTGACTACCTGCTGATTATAATTTGAGATATTAAAAGCTGTCCCTAGCACCTCCAATGACTGTCCACCCGTTTTCACAATAAAAGGAACACGTTTATCTCCATTCAGTACCTTTGTGACCTCAAAGAAGGCCTCCCCTTCTAGGTTAACTTCGCGGATGTGTGCTTGAAAAGTAATGGGGTAGCGAATTTTGGTCATGGCATTGAGCCAGACCTGTGTGCCGTCTGGCAACACCAATTTGTATTCACCGCCTCTGGGCGTTACAATCGTATTATACACCAGCCTATTTTCGCGTTGTCCTGAAGGAAAATGGTAAGTAATTTTTCCGTCTTTGGTTTTGCTGACGGAAAATTCCGGGCGTACGATAGTAGTATCCCCATTAATTTTTTCAAGATCAACAGACGTTCCATCATCGAAAAGGATCTGTGCAGTCTGCCTACCTGGTACAACAGTTGAATCCTGGCTGGTCAATCGAGCTGCATCGGTCTGTCTGAAAGGCTGTTGAAAATAAAAATAGAGTGACGTAGCTAAAGTACATAGAACGAAAGAGGCCGCCACCTTAAGCCATCGACGTTTAGGAGATGCCGCCTCGCCCACTGCCGGAATAACTTTAATTTTTTCATCCTCTTCTATGCGCGCCAAAACTTGCTGAAATTGTCGCTCTCTTTCGATACCCGCTGTTTCAACAAAAAGGACGTCCTGCTCCCACTGCTCTTCCAAAGCAGCGATAAAATCAGGATTATCTTCCAACTCCCGAATCCGTTTTATCTCTTCTTCGCTACAGGAACCACTTTTGTATTTTACAATAAGTTCACTGTACTCGTTATTTTCGTTCATGCTTTCTTTGCTCTTCAATAACAACTAATCGAACGAAGGAGAAAGATGTACCAATGAAAATTAAATTTTTTATAAAAAAAACATAAAAATCTTATCCAAGCGGAGACGGACAAATTTGCTTGCCAAGGCCAAATGGTTGCGCACTGTATTTTTGGATAAGCCCACCTGTTCGGCAATATCCTGATAACTATGATCTTCCAATTTATTGAGACGATAGATACGCTGCTGCTGCTCAGGAAGTTCATCGATAATTTTTTCCAGCTCCTGTTGCAGCTCACGATAATCAAGTTGTTGCGTCAAAGCTGGTCCCGTTTCGTCCCAGCTAGCACGTTGACTGAGCTCATATTGATCATGTAATATTTTTCTTCTAAATGCAGAAATAGCAATACGTTTAGCAACGCGATGCAAAAAGGGATATATTGATTCCGGAGCGTTTATTTTTTCACGATAATAATATAATTGCACAAAGGCTTCCTGTGTAATTTCTTCAGCCTCTTCCAACTGACCCGAAAAGTATAATGCACGGGAAAAGATCTGAGGTTGATATTTTTCAAATACTCGTCGGAAAGCCTGCTCATTTCCTTGCTGGAAAAGAGTGAACGTATTCATTTCAATAGGCATTTCCTTTATATTCATCGGTTGTTTCTTATCATAAAAAAATATGGATAAATTAACGATCCCCATTTAACTTTACTGTTAAGCGAACATAAATTTATCTCTATACTTTTGGGTATTGGAAGATAATTGGTTGAATTCTCCTACTAAAATATAAAAAGGAAATGAAAAATCCATTGTTATTCTGTTTCCCCCGGTTACAATACTACTCGACAATTAAAATGTAGCCTTTTCCATATAGGTGGAAAAGGCTTCTTATATAATGCATTTCACAGATTCTTCCGGTACTCTTCGGGACTCATTCCTTTATTTGCTTTAAAAAATGTACTGAAATAAGGTACATTTTCAAACCCGAGTTCAAAAGCAATTTCTTTTACTGTTTTAAAAGTGTGGTAAAGCAAACGCTCTGCCTCCAATAAAATACGTCCACGGATAATTGTACCACAGCTTGTTGCTCTTTTTGCCCGACAGATCCGATTGAGGTAATTGATCGATATATTCAATTGCTCGGCATAAAATGAAGGGTAACGCTGTTGTGCATAATGGCTATCGACAAGCGATTCGAAATTTCGTATCCTATCGTCGCCTTCATCCATGTGTGCACCGGCTCCCTCGACTACGATATACCGTCCCAGCATGTGTAACAGCATAATTAAATAACGTTTCAAAACATAGTCAGCACTCAATTTAAAGGAATTGTATGCTGCCAGCATGAGGCTTACTACCTGCAAACAACTCGCCTTTTCTTCTTTTGAAAGAACAAAAGTGTGCATACTTCTACTCTTTAAAAAATGAAAATAACGCATCACCTCAGTCGGATTGCGCTGCATAAAAAAAGATGCTTTAAATAAGACAACGTATCCTTCTACGTCAACATGCGACTGAAAACTGCACACAGCATCAGCATTGATGCTGATCATGTCTTGAGCGCCTAGAACATGTATATTTTGATCGGCTACCATACACAATTCGCCATTCCGGACGAACAAAAGGCTATAAAACGCGCGTACATGCAGCGTATTCTGATTAGCTTTAGCACGTAAAAAATCCGTTATAGGCATAATAACGATTCCCTGCGAAGTGGAATCAATATCTTCTAATTTTAGAAAATCCAATTTCTCTTTTCGTATGACCATTTCTTTATGATTATTATGTGAAAAAATATTTGAGAAATAATCAAACGATTGGTGGTCTAAAAATTTGATGCGCTATCCCCGCGCAGGTATGGGAGGCCAAAGCTTCGGGATAGACAATCTTTAAGGGCGGACATGTCGGAAAACACAACAAGATTTCCCTCATATACTGCACGAAAACCAATGTTTCCATGCCTTTCGTTTTGGCAAGCACATCGTTCACATCCTTTTGTTCAACCGTTTTTTCACTGAGGTAACAGAAGCCTTTACAGCTTACTGCTGGTCCAAAACGATTGACACAGAGATTCTGCTCGATATAAATGCGATTGCATTCAAATTCAAGAAATGCCCACAAGAGGTTGGTTGCCTGCAAGCATATCGCCCAAGCCATTATCATACAAAACAACCATCTACAACCGTGCAATTTCATTGATCCTATCCTATTTACCTGTGCTATTACGTTCGCGTAGATACTCTAGAATGGCACGTGCCTCTTCTTGCTTTAGGCCCAGACTAATCATCGGCGAACCATACGCCTTACTAAGTGCTTTCGCATCGGCATCCTTCTCCAACATGGTTGCCGGGTCCAGCATCATATTCATAATCCACTCCGGTGTACGACGTTTGACCACAGCATCCAATGACGGCCCTACCAAAGTCCGGTCAAAACTATGACACATGGCACATTTTGACACAAATAATTCTACCCCTTTATTTGCAAGGGCCGCATCAAAAGGTTTGCGTTCAAAGGAAGTAATGCTACCCACTCCTTTGGATCCTTCGGTCTTATAATCCAGCATGGCTGCTGGTTCTGCTGCTGCAGGTTGCTGCAGACTATTCTCTTGTTTGGATTTCGTTTCCCCATGTCCGCCACAAGCCAGAATAGCCACAAAACCGAAACAGGCTAAGATTGCGTTGATTCTCTTTTTCATTTCTATTTGTTAAGTATGTTCGTAAAATAAGTTTATCATCTATCTAAATGACTTGTACGCGATATTTGATATCATCCTGATTTGCCTTTTTGCCATCTTTCCATAGTTCGATAAGAACTTCCCAAGAACCAGCCATGGAAAAATTAACGGTACCCTCATAGTAGCCACGACCTTTGCTCTCCGCAGCTATGTTACCCGAAGAACCATGGCCCATGGATGGCATGTTAGTTCTTATTTTAATGACATAATTATCCAGCACCGGAAAATGATGTCCGTCCATTTTATTCATTAAAAATTGAATCTGATGCTTTCCTTGTTTTACGTTGTCGGGCAATAAACAGGATATAAATACACGGCTATCGTCTCTTGTCCCTGAGCTCATGGTGCGCATGCTTGCTGCCGCTGTAACTGGAATCTTAATGGCCAATGTGTCTTTTTTCCCCTTATGACTACGTATGGTATGCAGTTGCCAGCCTATCCCCATTTGCGGGATATCCGCCATAATAAAAACCATAGGGCTTCTATACCATCCATTACCAAGTGCAAGAGGATGTTCGTAGGGCCCACCATGCTTCATGCGTCCCATACTCATCTCGGGATAGAAATCTAAGGTTTTGTCATTGATTGGATTTCCGGACTTATCTTTTACATGGAGGTAAACAGTGTGATATTTATTGTTGAGTATGGCATCCGCATATACGGTATAATTGGTAACATCCCAAACAGTATCCGCTATACGGACCAGATCGGACTCCTTAGGAAGGATAAAATCCGTGGCATTCTTACCGTTCTTTTTTGAATGATCGGCAGTACAGGATGAAGTTGAAAAAGCAACTGAAAACGCGAGTAGCAGTAAGATTATGCCACCGACAGTCCCGACACGGGAATATAAATTCATATGTATTGATTTAAATCTTTTGAAAATAGACAGTACTGGCTATCAGACTATAAGTTTATAGCACGCACTAAAAAACAAAATGATCTAAACCAAGGGTGGGTGAAAAATAGAAAAGATTGGTCTATAGGTATAATTTGCCTGATATTCCGGAAGTAGGGTTTCTGCAGCTGCTTCTTCAAAAAAAGCGATATCAAGGTTAAAATTTTGCTGATTATTGATAAACACAACATCGATTATACGCGATTCGAGGTTCTTCTGTTCCTTCTCCTCATGTTCACGCATTTTCTTCATCAACACACATTGTCCTCGACAGGAGAGTGCCTTTTCGTTGAATCGATTGATACACTCGTTCTTAGCGATATAATCTCTATTTAGCTCAAAAACAGTCCATAGCCACACCGACGAGAAGCTCTGCAAGAGCATCAACGGCAGTAGTATCCATATCAATTGTTTCGCTTTCATGTATCGACAGTGCCACAAATATAATAATTATTGCTATTTGCCCCAAGACTTTAGCCCCTTCTGTAGCACGTCCGTGTCGCCCTTCTCTTTTCAAAGTGAGTAGCGCTTCCATAAAAACCAACAACTTTTAGTATATTTAGCTAGAAACCACTGGCTTTGAATAAATGAAATTTAACCCTTTTTTATTTATTAAATTATTTCTTGGACTATTTATTTGCATTGGAATAGGTTTGACCATATTTATGATTATTCATGGCAGCAAAGTTGTGGGGGCCTATTTCGTTTCAGGACTTTTTATCCTTTTTCCAAGTATTATCCTATATGGTCTAACAGTTGGTTTTCGAGTTTCTGAGAAAACGATCGAACGACAAACAGCGCTACAGGAAAGTGTAACAGCCGATCACAAAGGTCTATCTCATCAAATCCCACTGCTAAATACAACGCAGTTTATTCCTTGGAATACCATCGAAACCGTTGTCTACCGCAACCACCACAGCGACGATAAGGCACAGTTCAGTTTCTATCTGACACAGCCCGCAGATCAAATCAAGTCGAAACAACCCCGCTGGATAGCCAAAGTACTTTTGCCTTTGATCACAAAAAGCAAAACGGTCATTATCGACGAGGATTGCATCAGTTTTCGCGAAATCCCCAAAATGCTAGAAAAATTCTTTGTCCCCATAAACTCCGTTAACATGAACGAAGTCCACGGAAAAGGAACCTTGATAAGCTCAAATACCATCGTCAAAAACAATACAATTCGGGTCGAAGAATATTGGAAGCCAAATCCAGATTTTGAATCTGAAAAAGTCATTTATGACCGATATAACCGAACATTTGATCAGCTAAAACAGTCAAAAAACAGCTAGCAGATACAGACGACAAAAGAGCACGACCAAATTTAAATTGCATATAAAAAACTATTTATCTAAGTTTGGCCCGATGAAAAAAATGCTCCTGTATTTTCTGACCGTATCATTGCTCGTCCAAGCTGGATGGGGTTATATTGTGATAGGAGCTTTTTATGCCAATAAAGACTATATCGCCAAATACCTCTGCGAAAATCGGGATAAACCCCAATTGCATTGTAATGGTAACTGCGTATTAATGAAAAAGATCAGAAAGGCACAGGAAAAGGAAAAGCAGAATCCAAGCGTCAAGCTTAAAGCTGAGGTTTACGATATTGTTGACTCCAATGCTTTGTTTTCATTCACTCCTATTTCGATTGAAATTACCGTACTTCCCATTCCTATAAGTGTTTCCAAATCCATCCGTAGAAATCCAAATAGATTACTACGTCCCCCTATTGCCTAATTAATCTTCGCTCAATGGAAGATCCATCCATTGATAAATAATTTTAGACAAATTGATAATTAGGTAAAACCATTTCATGAAATACTCATTTTCAGTATTGCTTGTGTTATCAGGCAGTATCGTATATGCTCAACATCCTTTACGGGATACAACTTCCGCACTTCGCGATAGTATTCGCCTGGAAGAGGCACTTGTCACGTCCAAATATTATAGAAAATACAAATTAGACGCTGCTTCCAATACCCTAAAACTGCAGGTACCGCTTCTACGGCTACCACAGAACATCCAGGAAATCGACCATAGTATCATCATCGATCAGCAGGCCATCAATATCAACGAAAGCATCAGTAGGAATGTGAGCGGTGCAATGCGCAACAATACAGCAGACTTCTATGGTCCTTTTCTTTTTATGCGCGGAGCAGGTATCAACACGCTTCGAAACGGGGTAGATCTTTCCATGATCTATTACGGTCCAATGCCCGAAGATGCCAATATGATCGATCGGCTGGAATTTATCAAGGGGCCTTCGGGTTTTATGAATGCTATTGGCGATCCAGCGGGATCCTTCAACCTCGTCACCAAAAAACCGACGGGTATACCTTCCAATCAGGTGTTCTTTCAGACAGGCAGCTGGGACCTCTATCGCGTTGGAGCAGATCTGGAAGGCCATTTTGATCAACAAAAAAAATGGCTATATAGAGTCAATGCCGTCGGCCAAAAATCCCGCTCTTTTCAGCATTTTGCATTTAACGACAAGGTTGTGGTCAATCCGAGCCTGACCTACAGCATAGACACAACATCTTCTTTGACTGCAGAATATAGCTTTCAGCAGCAGTCTTTTCTACAGTACCTGCTCACGGTATTTTCACCCTACGGATTTGCATCCCTTCCTCGGGATTTTAGTATTGCCGATCCCACAAAAGACCCCGTCAAGGCTCGGGAATATACAGCTTTTCTGACCTACACAAAAAAAATCGGCCGAAATTGGAATCTCACTGCGAAAACGGCCTATGCCAACAGCCAAATGGATGGCAATTATTTTTTTGTATCTGCATACGATAAAAACCGTCCCGATGAAATCAAAAGACGTGTCACCTACGAACGATTTACAACGGATGTTACTTCCGTTCAGATCTATTTGAATGGTATATTAAATACGGGTAATCTTGCGCATCGTATCCTCGCAAGTATCGATGGCAACCGAAAATCTTTACTGGGTTATTCGGGTTATAACGACAAAAATGCGAACCCAACCTTATATCCCTTAAACGTCAATAACCCTCAATATGGAGTACCATTTTATGATAATAAAAAGACAGGTTCATTAGACAGCATTGCGACCAACAAGCAGCAGATCAAATATGTCGCCTTTTATCTCCAGGATGAACTTGCATTCCTGCAAGACCGCTTACATGTGACCTTAGCGGCGCGGCTAACGCGATCGACAAGCCATATCGATATCCCTACCCCCTCCACAGTCTCAGATCTGGTGATTACACCCCGAGTGGGTTTAAATTATGCGCTGACAGAAAGTGCATCGGCTTACGCCCTTTATGATCGTACCTTCACTCCCCAGAGTGGTCTCAGCGCTGATGGCAAAACATTCTCGCCACTACGCGGCAAAAACTATGAGCTTGGTCTAAAAAAGGACTGGCGGGAAGGCAAATGGAACAGCACCTTATCGCTTTATCATATCACAAGAGACAATATTCTGGTAAGCGATCCCGTGACCAACCTGCAGTCACAGATCGGCCAAACGATGTCCAAAGGAATTGAATTTGACCTCAAAGGTGAAGTTGTTCCGGGCCTCAATACAGTGATCAACTATGCCTATACGGATAGCTATATTTCTGCCGACGCCAATCCAGCACTGATTGGCAAAGCAAGCCCCTACCGCGTACGGCATATACAAAATACTTGGCTGAACTACCGCCTTCCATTCAAAAAAGTAACAGGAATGAGTGTATCTGCAGGTTATCAATATCAAGCGGGTAGAGCTGGACGTTACCCGCAAGACGACATCCCTTCTCTAGCACCGATCTTTCGATTGGATGCTGGTATCGGCTGGACAAATGGTAAGATCGCCATCAACGGACTTATCAATAACATCACCAACCGGTTCAATTATGGAAGTGCCTGGACACGGCCTACTGGCCTTTATGCCTATGTCCCTTATGCCCCGCGCGAATTTCGCATGAATGTTTCCTATAATTTCTAATGATGAAAACAATCACCAAATGGGCATTCCGCGTACACGGATTCCTCGGACTGAGCACAGGGTTATTCTTTCTGATCTTGGGACTGACAGGTGCTGTACTGCTATTTCGCCATGATCTCGATCGCGCGCTAAATCCCGATATTTATCACAGGTCCGCCAATGGACCTGTGATTTCCGCCGATAGCGCCTATCGGATTATCGCTACTGCCTTTCCCGATTTAGAAAAAATTGTGCTCCATGATTTTCCCTTATCTTCCCGTGAACCGTACGAATTTATGCTCTATCGGACGATCAATGGTCCCGCAGACAATCATCTGGGCTTTGCATTTGTCGACGCCCACACCGGAGCAATTCTCCGGAGCGGCAATTATGAAACACTCAGCCGCTCATTTTTCAGATGGACATATGCGCTACATTATAGCTTTTTACTGGGGCGATTAGGCCAGGCCTTTGTCGCAGCACTGGGGATACTGCTGTTGTTGACTATTCTTTCTGGCCTAATCGTTTATCGAAAACATCTTCTCAGCGTCTTACTAATTAAAGTACCGCTTCATAAGAATGGACGCAGGCTGTATTCATCCTGGCATCGCGTAGTCGGTGTGTGGTCTGCTTTGCTCAATTTAGTTTTACTGGTTACCGGAGTTTGGATGAATCTCCCTGCTTTTCAGGAATTGTTTTCCGCAGAGACCGCCGCCCCGCATGTGCATGGGTCTTTTGCTTCAAAAACAGATTTGGACAAATTATTGGATTATTGCAAAACGAGGTCGCCCGGTTTTCACCCTATTGCCATCAATATCCCAAAGAACAACGATTCCCCAATTTTGGTCCGTGGCCAGCTTTCGAGTACCTCTTTCCCTTTATTTGGCGGAAAAGCAAGTCATTTTTCATTTGATGCTTCGACCGGTGCATGCCTCAGTATATTGGACATCGACAGAGCCGATTCATCTAAAAAGATTTCCTGGGCAGTTTACCAGCTCCACATTGGTGCCTTCGGCGGTTATGCATTACGAATTTTTTATGCTTTGATTGGATTGACTCCCGCCCTTCTTGCACTGACTGGCTTTGTCCTTTGGACTAGGCGCAATAAGCGACAAAAAACAAAGCTGCAAAATAGGCGCTTGGAGATATGACATAAATTCCATCATTTGTTCCTGGTAAAATAGATAAATTTGTTCCTCTTAAAATTATTACGATGATTAACAGAATAACAGCCTACTGGAATGATCGGAGCGCTTCTTGGCGCAAGGAACGGGATGAGGCTTGGTCCCGTCCAGAGACCGAACACTGGCTTGACTTCTTTAAGTCTGTCCGTAGCCAGGTTGCGGGCAACAAAGTCCTTGAGGTTGGTACTGCTACAGGATATTTTGCCAACATTATGACCCTGGCAGGTTTTGAGGTTACTGCCGTTGACCTCTCTCCGCAGATGATTGAATATGCCAACCTCGTCAGCCAGGAACTGGAACTTAACGTAGCTTATCAGGTCATGGATGCGCAGGAGCTGCAATTTGAGGCCAATACCTTCGATTTGGTTTTCACCAGATTGATGACATGGACCATCCCTGACCTTGAAAAATGTTACCGCGAGATGGAACGTGTACTCAAACCCGGCGGAAGACTGATCAATCTGGATGCCGATTTCGGAAAAACAGTTTTTAGTACCGAAAGACACGATGAATGTCCGTCCGGTGCTATCGATCAGATCAATGATATCAAATCGGCTCTCGAGATCAGCGCACACGAACGTCCGGCCAAAGACGTCGAACTATTAGAAGCCGTTGGATTTGGTTCCATTGAAATCGATATGGATGCCCAAAATCGTATTCTGAAACTTCCTTTGGAAACGGAAGGTCTTTTTATGCTGGAAGCTGTCAAAAAATAAAATGGAACTTCATCCCGTTAAGGCAATTCAAAGCCATATATATATGGATAAGATACGATAGCAACATCAAACAAAGTCCCCCCAAAAGTAGCTAACTTTTGGGGGGACTACAAAAATGGGAGTTTCACATAATGGATTAAAACTTATAGCTAAAACTTCCCGCTACATTCAGCAGTTTCTGAGCATTAGCTGTGGTATAACCGATCCAATAATGTTTGTTGGTCAGGTTATCCGCTTTTACTCCAATTCTGAATTTCTTCGTATCATAGAACACATTGGCATTGAGGACTACATATTTGGGTAATTCAAATGTTCCATTTGTCGTGTTGATAATCTTGTTGGCGCTGGCATAATTTCCTCCGAAAGCCAGACCGAGTCCTTTTAGGTTACCCTCCGTAAACTGATAGGTCGCATTGAAATTTGCTAACCATGGCGAAGAAGCCGTATTCGGCCTTTTACCCAAAACAGTGGCATCTGTCGTTTCCGTAAATTTGGAGTCATTGTAGCTCAATCCCGCGATCAATGAAAAACCTTTAACCAGATAAGCATTTACTTCCAGTTCAACACCTTTGCTGTTACGCTTTCCCATTTGCTGTTCGATCGCTCTTCCCTGCGGTGTATAACCAATTGTCTGTAAGGTATTCTTGACATTAATATTATAGTAATTAAGTGTAGCATTGACTTTTCCATGCCACAGATCGGCTTTAAATCCTCCCTCCCACTGATTGGCTTTTTCAGGATCAGAGAGAGAAAGGCTGGAAGCCGTGTCTGAAACAAAATAACCATTACTGGTAAAGCTATTCTGATAGTTCCCAAACACCGACAATTTTTCTTTCACAAGTTCATAAACCAAACCTAGTTTGGGCGACCATGCACGCTGTGTATATGCCGGAGTTTCATTGGAACCTTTCACGCCTCCATTGAATTTAACACTTTCATAGCGAATGGCTGTCATCAAATTTAAGCCCTGTACAGGTGTAATCACATTGGAAACATACGCACTGTACGTATTTGACTTGTTTTTCAATGGCCAGATAGAGCTATCCCATGCCGGCGTATTGCGGATTGAATTATAATAATTTGTTACATAGTCGGCATTGAAATTTGTATAGTCCATATCGCCCGTAAACGGCACAAAGTCAATGACCCCAAAATAAAAGAATTGATCATTGCGGGTGCGCAAATAATCTCCGCCCACCACGGTCCGGTTACGCATACGGCCTATATGAAAGTCAAAATTAAAGTTTTGCTGTACCTGTAGGTAACGTTGTTTGCTATCTGCAGTGGACTGGTCACCACGGTATAAACCAACTTCTTTGTCATTGGGATCAGCACCATAAGATTTTGTGGTGATGTAGAAATAAGGGTTGAAACCATTCGAATAGCTATAGGCACTATTGACCGAAGTTGACGACCGGATATGTTCATTGATTTTATAATTGACCTGTCCGAACAAATTACGCGTATGGCCTGTATTGTATAAGCCCGATCCCACATAAGGTTTTTTGTAATCGAGTCCGGCTTTCTCCAAGTCTTTCATTCCCGAAAAACCAAAAGCAGACAAGGGGCCCATAAAAAAGAAGTTCTGCTCAGACTGCGCCTTATTATCAAACATCTCGTATTCGAGGTTGATATCCACTTTGTCATTTATCTTCCACGTTAGACTGGGAGTAAACGCAAAATACTTATTGTGCACTTTGGGGTTTTGAAAATTTCCTTCTGTTGTATAGGCCGTATTAACACGGAACAAAAGACTCTTGTCCTTTGTCAAGGGTGCATTGAGATCGGCTTGTGCACGATAATAATCATATATTCCGGCCGAGACCAAAACATTTCCAGCAAGACTATCGTAAGGCTTCTTGGTGACACGATTGATCACACCTCCATAAGAGGTCACATTACTTCCGAATAAGGTAGCTGACGGCCCTTTTAACACCTCTATTTTTTCGATATTCACGGCGTCTACCGTACCACTTACTGGCGCTACCAAACCATTTCTCAGCGAATTATTTGAGATAAATCCGCGCAGGTTGACATACGCTCCACCATCACCCGCACGCCCTGTTGCATTCCACATTTTTTGCAAACCAGTCACATTTCGATAGGCCTCATCGACGGTAAAAATCATTTGGTTTTCTAAAGCAACACGGTCTATCGAGGAGTAGACCTGCGGATTTTCAATCGCTCGAAGCGGCATTTTATTCGTGTATTCACTATCTTTTTTGATGTAGGCATTAATGATAACCTCATCCATTTTATTCATTTTGACAGTGTCCTTTTGTTGCCCATGGGCAGCGATACTTGATAATACAGAAGCACTTAAGATCAACTTCTTCATGTTATGGTAATTTATTTGTAGTTATTTGTAATAGTGTCGAATCACGAGAAAGAGCGGAACAGAAAGCGCGAGCCAGCCCAAATAGTCCCATAGACCATCGCCCAATAGTGCCGCAATTAGCCCAAATAGCGATAAAACCGCCAATAGCATGGGCATGCCCCAAAGTTTTAGGAAGTTATTTTTCATGGTTAAGATTCTTTTGCGATAAATAACTGCTGTTTTTCTGCGCGTCGCCGGGCAATCCATAGGTAGAGTCCCGTTACCAGAACGAGAATGGTGAAAATATCAAACACAGCCCAAACAATTTTAAGAACCGGACCACCATAATTTCCAAAATGCAGCGGTTCGGAAAGGAAAAGCGTATTGACATACCAGGGCATTTCCCGGCTATCGGTTACTAATCCAGTTTTCGCATCAATCAGAACTGGCTTGAGCAACTTCGATGTCAGCTCCGTGTTGCCGCGCATAAATACAGCATAATGATGCTTGCTGGTAAAAGGTGTACCTGGATAGGCTATGACCGCAGCTTTCATGTCTTTCACTTTGTTTTCAGCCGCTACCTTTGCCTGCTCCAATGAACTATAATTGCCCCTGAGCGGCTCTTGATTTTTATAAGGTGCAGTCATTTCGGCCAGCTGCCCCTGCTGCCAAAGACCGAGGATCACATCAGAGAGCGTATTGATGATACCTGTAAAACCAACCACCACCATCCATGCTGTTAAAGCGATACCCAATAAATTGTGTGTATCCAACCACTGCAGTCTTTTGGATCGATTCTTCCGTACCATTCCAAAATCATACTTTTTCATAATGGGTCCATAAAGCACAATCCCGGAGACAATAGAAATCATAAATAATATCCCCATCAAACCGAGGAACAATTTGCCGGGGATACCCAAAAACATATCGGTATGCAGTTTAAGGATAATATTCATCAGCCCATCGGTCTTAGGAGCCCCAAGCACCTCACCTGTATATTCATTGAGGACCAGATACTTACTTTTTTCATAAGGCGCATCAGGTTTGTCCACGACATCAAAAAGCACCTTATTCTTTTCATTTTCATCCCAGAACGCATACCGCACTTGCTCCCCAGGATACCTGGATGCCGCAATTTCTGCCAGCTTATCCAGACTCAATTTATGTTCTGTGATCACAGCTTCTTTATTTCCCTCTAATACATGTTCGATCTCTTCATGAAAGATCAACGGTAGCCCCGTGATGCAGAGATAGAGAAGAAAAATGGTACAAATTAGACTTGTCCATTTATGCCAGTTGAACCAACATTTTGCAGCCTTCAGTTTCATCGGTAGTTTTTTGCAAATGTATTATTTTTAATCAATCTAAATAATAAAAATAATAATTTATACCAAACCATTTATTTCAAGGCATAAAAAATAAGATTGTCAACTTATATTGTAACAAAGCCGTCGATAGTTCCCAATCTAAGTTTACACATCAACATTTGTGCAGTGACAAAAAGAACCGTTTTTGTTCCAAAAAAAAAGCCCGATACATGATCGAGCTTTTTATAAAAAATTGATGGTTGTCAGGAGACTGCCTGATAAATTTTCCGTGGGAATGAAATGCGTACAGATACCCCAGTGCCGTTCTTATTCTCGAACGTCACCGTTCCATCAATCCGTTTGATCAAATCTTTGCAGAGCGAGATTCCCAGTCCTGCCCCGTTGTTGTTTTCAGCTTTCTTGCGTTCCCAGCTATTGACAAAATTTAGGTTATGGAGGACTTCCGGCGACAGTTCTTCCCCTTCATTACCGACGATAAGTTCCCATCGATCGCGTTGTTCATCGATCAATTGCAAGGTAATGGTACCACCGACTCGCCCATATTTAATGGCATTACTGATCACATTTCTAAGCACAAAAGCAAAAATTCCTTTATGGGTATCTACCCAAAAATCTGGGTTTACCGAATTAAGGATCTGTATATTGAAACGTTGAATTTCTAGCGAATAGATCCCCAATACCGCTTCAATCTGTTCACGAATATTACAGTTCTCCGTATTTTCAAGCTTATCCCGAAGCTGCGATTCTGTCCACACGAGCACCTCCTCCAACATTGTACGCGATCTGGCCACCTGCCCTTTTAAATTTAAAAAGATGAGTTTAAGCTCCTCCTTATCGACCAGAGAAATATCATCGATGGCCAATAAAATTTCAACCGAAGCAAATGGTGCACGGAGATCATGCGAAGCGATAGACAGCACTTTAGTTTTGAAACTTTCAGCTATTTTTAATTCTTCATTATAATGGTGAATACGAATAGCCTGTTCGCTGAGGATACTGTTGGCAGTCGTCAATTTGAGTTGCTCTACTTTTAACTGGCGGTTTTTTCGAATTAAAGAGTAGATCAGTACTCCGATAAGTGTCTTACTGATGACTATTCCAACAATCAGTAAGGTAATAATAGTTTGGCTTTGCACAATTTTAGGTAATAAATTAACAACAATGACTAATGGAATTTCAAAACTAATCAATCGCATGCTAATTAAAAAATTTACCTTTAAAAAAACCACAGATATTTTAATCCAAGTTGAAATCTGTTTTACACCCTTGAGGTTAATTCACAAAAAAGGCTAAGTCGATGTCGACTTAGCCTTCACAAAAACTATCCTCTAATAGACGTATACCTTATTTACCTTTGGATTATTGAACAATATTAACGTAAAATAGTTTTAACTGTTTTACCAATTAATGCCTAATTAAGCTTCATGTAGTGCACTAGAGGAAAAAACTATCCCAATTTATAGAATTGAATTGGAAATAGTCATATTACCAGTTGATCAGCCGGTTATCATCATCCGATTTCTCCCAGGATTGTTCAACAGTTGTATCGACTGCAGAACCAGCGGCTATACCTTGTTCTAATTCAACTTCCTCCGACTGAATACGAGGGCTGATATAATTTTTCTTTGTATTAATTATGTTCATGATTTTTTTATTTTTTTATACCACTATTTCAACAAAATCTTGTATTAGTTACACGCAATCTTCTTTTTACCGTTTCCTGATCCGATCATCGTCGTTTTCCCTTGAACGACTTGTGTAATTTTTACGGTATTTGACGTCGAACTCCATGGCACAATATTAAACGATCCTTGTGTCAAACGAAGTGGAAACAATTGACCACCAGAGCTCTTGCTACCATACATAGCTACTTCTCCCGAACGACTTATAACCACACGAATAATGGGTGCTGTATTTGTGCCTTTCATACTATAAATCTGTGGAACCGATCCCCCATCTACGTTTGTTCCGCCGTAATTACTGCCATCTACAAATAGTACGTTTTTTGGAGCAATGGCTATATTTGCCTCAAACTGAATTTCCTGCGTCGAAAGCTTTACACCGTTTACTTCCATATTGAATGAGTTGTCCATTTCCAGAATATCAAATACAAACCCATAATCAGCACCCGGGGCAGTTAATGTTTGTGTAACCACCTGTCCATTCGGCACGATAACACCGCCAACGGTTGCACCCCCAGTTGCAGCAGGGTAGTTCCAGTTTAGTACTGCTCCCCCCGTTACCGTTTGTGTACAGGTTTTAAAGTTCAGATTTAGGTTATAACGTTGTCCTGGTATAATATTTAACCCCGCAACCGAAACATTATTCTTTGTTTCACCATCAATTGTTATGGATCCAAAATTGAAAACACCGTTATTTTCTTGCGAATGAATCAGCACAGTGGGTGAACTAGTAACATTTCTCATACCATTACCCAAAGCCGGAAAAGTTACAGGAGCTGTCGACGTCTGTCCATTATAGGTTATTACACCATCTGCCAATTTTAGATTTGCACTAGGGTACGTCGGGTTGATCGTTGTATTGACCAAGTTGGTTATTGCGCCCGTCATTTCGGTTGCCATACTCAATTTGGTCGTCACTTCACTATATTGGTGTTTCAGCACAACATTAAGATTATTATCCCCGGATTGAAGTGTCAAATTGCCTTTAAAATACATGAGGTCTGCACTGATATTATCCAAGCTTGCTGATCCCAAAGTAGTCTGTGCAGAAACAGCCGGTAATGATGAAGTCGAATTAACGGAATATGCGACAAAAGTGTAGGTTTGTCCGGCGTCCAATTCGATTTCACTCGTGTTGTCTACCGTGTTGGTATATGTTTTTTCTGTGACGTAAGCCCCTGCACTATTGTAAACAACAATTTTATATTTAATATTTGCCCCCAATGGCGTTCTCTCTTCCGAAACGGCTGCCTTTTTATTTGAAGAAGCAGACAAAACATTTGAGCCATCTACAGAAGATTGTTTTGTTAATGTGGCCTCAAAAGAACTTGATTCTGTCAATGGAACAATCACTGACTGGCTGGCACTGCTTCTTAAACTGGCTTTGTTGCTTGTTACGATCGGATTCTCTACTCCTAAGAGATGAATATTCACCTTGGCTTTACCACTTAAAGAAACGCTCTCTTTGCTCTCTTTACATGAATACATGCCAGTACTGATCAATAGGGCGAAGGATAGCATCCCCAAATCGCCAACGGTTCTAAATTTTGATGTCATTTTATTTACAGTTGATTTAATACGACTTATTTCTATTATACCCCATAAAATCAGTGTGCACGACTGGAGATTCAGAAATTTGTCCCAAAGCAACCATAAAGCAAACAAATTGTCAAAAGGAGAACATGGATATACCAATTTTTTGCTATGTCATCTTATTAGAATAGCAAATTTTTGCTATATAAAACTCATTGGTTAATTAAACTCATTTAAATAAATTACCTTTGACGATCCTTTAACCACAATTCGATGGATTTATGAAATATTCAGCCAATGCAATCATATTGGATGACCATGGTCTGTTTGCTGACGCATTTTCTATGTTATTAGAAAGGTACAAGCTGTTTGACCTTGTAAAATCTTTTGATAACAAAGAAGATTTCTTCACTTTCTTAAGTGTTTTTGGACAAAAAAATATCATTATATTTTTAGATTATTATCTAGGAGAAGACACGGGGCTTATGCTACTTTCTGAAATAGGAAGGATGAACAGAAAGGCCAAAGTCATATTTTTAACAAGTGCGCTTTCGCCATTTCTCATCCAGACATTGTATAGCAACAATCCCGATGGTATTTTAAGCAAATCCTGCAGTGTAGAAACCGTAAAGCAGTGTATAGAAGATATTTCGGCTGGCAAAACATTTGTAGATCCGCTGTTCAAAGATCTGCTGCATAGCAATCAGTCCCTAAATATTAAGTTTACTTCCCGTGAAATAGAGATTTTAAATCATTTTGCCAACGGAGAAACAATTGCTCAAACCGCGGAAAACATGTTCTTAAGTTCACACACGATTGTAGCTCACCGAAGAAAAATGATGGCCAAAGCAGACTGTCAGTCAATTACACAATTGCTGACTTTCGCGAAACAGCATGGGTTGCTCTAATTCTCTTCAAAAATTGCTATTAAGCGGCCGATGTTTCTAATTCGAACCTGAAAATAGACCCCTTTCCATCGCTACTCTCAATAGCCAGTTCGCTTCCACAAAGCTCCAGGTAATATAAACAAAGCTGTAATCCGATACCGAAACCTTTTTCATTCCCAGTTCCTTTCAGTGAAATTGTCTTCGCATCCGAAAAAAGACTATTTCGCACCCGATTGGAAAAACCGACGCCAGTATCTGATACAGAAAAAACAACACGGTCACCGCGCTTATTGACTGTGGCTTTAAGTTGAATATGTCCGCCTTGTTCGCAGAATTTGATGGCGTTATCCACAAGATTACGTACAATAACCATAACGATTTCAGGGTCCGCCCAGGCTGTATACAGCTCATCACAATCGATATCGAGTGTAATCTGCTTCTCTTCCAGGCTTCTTTCATAGAGTCTAGCTACTTGCTCAAAGATTGCTTTCACATTGAAATCGCTCTCCTGAAGATTTGATGAATGCAGGTTCTGACTTACCCAGAGCAGCAGCTTTTCAATATGATCTGTCATGGATTCAATCTCATCATAGCATGAGGCCAATAGTGTTTTTGTTTCTTCGGCCGAGATAAGACCGTCTTTAAACGGCCTAAGGATAAAATGCAGATTATTTATTGGCGACCTTACATCATGTGCGACAAGAGATAACAACGATTTTTTGAATCTATCTGATTCCTCAAGTAAGATATTTTGTTCTTCAATAAATGCATTGGTACTTTTTAATACTTGATTGCTTTTTCTCTTCTGTTTTACATTTTTTATCAGGAGCACAGCTATAACCATCAGTGCAAGGATAAGCACGAGCGCGATAACCAACAGGTCATTGCGGTGCCCTACTCTGGAGCTGTACAATATTTCGAGATCATTGTGTTGTTTCTTAAACTTCCACTCTTCCTCCTGTCTAACCAATTGTTCTTTATTCTCGCGACTATAAAGTGAATCTGATATTATCTTATATTCCTTATAAAATTGCAACGCATGTAGCCCATCCTTTTTTATTTCAAATATACTGCTTAAGCACCTAGCCGCAGTCTGTTGATAATATAATTGGCCACTCCTTTTAGCAAGATCAAAGCATTCCTTGGCATATCGACTAGCCAATTCAAGCTGGCCCATACCAAGATAACATTCGGATAAGTTTTCCAGCAGGCGTAGATATTCTGTTTTTTCTCCAGTAGATTCCAAAGTCTTTTTGGCGGTCAAAAGATAAGATAGCGCTTTTTCCCATTCTTTTGTTTCCATCAGCAGTGAGCCGAGAGATTGTTGCGCATTGCCTATTGCCTTGAAATTCCTTTGTTTCTCTGCTAAGCGCAAAGATTGCTTATAGTATGCTTTTGCCTTGTCAAATTTCTTTTCGTGGAGAAGTAGATGACCAATATTACCAAGTATAAAAGTTGATTTACTCGTATCACCTAAAGATTCATATAGGTCAAGACTCTGATTATAATAAGAAATGGCGCTATCATCTTTATGCTGATAGTGATATACCATACCAATATTATGAACTGCATGTGCACGTACAGACGGTAACTGATACTTTTCGGCCATTTCGATCCCTTTGCTCAACTCGCGAAGTGCCTCTGTATGTTTTCCGAGTGCAATATAGGGCATCGCCAGATTACTGTGAATTTTTGCCGCTCTTTCGAAGTCATTCGCTTCCGACGCAATCTCTATTGATTTTTTATAATAGCTAATTGCATCCACATAATTCCCTTTTTCGTAATTACCCATGCCCAAATTTCTCAACGCATCAATTCTGCCACCTGGATATTCCAGACAATCAGCATGTGCCAACGCCTGTTTACTGATTACAATCATGGAATCTGGACTGCTTGACCAAAAACTATTAGCTTTCAGATTCATTTTATTGACAGCTGCAGTATCCTTTGCAAAAATATCTGTTGTCCTTTTAGTGTCGGAAGAAGAGCATGAAATATTCCACGTAAAGAAAAATAATATCGCCAGTTTGAAAAACAGCATCCATTTTTGACTTATCATCTTATAAGATTGAGGTTAACATCCAACAAATGTAAACACATTCTCGAGTTTCATCACATAGAGTTAATTTTTTTTACCTAAAACCAAGAAATCAGCAAGAATTTTCAATACTATCAGAATAAATAAAGGGCATCGTTTTTTGTAAACATAAACATCTTTCAGCCACAGCCAGTGTTTAAAACTCAATCAATAGCCTAAAAACATGCCCCGGATCCTTTAGCCACGACTCGAGGGCCAATTGTGCCTTCTCCACAGGATAGATTGCTGTAACCAGTTCCTCTATTGGACAGGTTTTCATGTCCAGGTACTTCATCACCGCAGCAAAGTCCTTTGGCATCGCATTGCGCGATCCCCTGATATCGAGTTCCTTTTTTACAAAAAATTGTGTATCAAAAGGAATCGCATCTTTTGCATAACCGATATATACAACTCTGCCCGTATATGCGGCAGCGGCAATCGCGGCTAAGTACGTTTCTTTTCGGCCAACCGCTTCAATGACCACATCTGCACCCATAGACTGGGTTAATGCATTCAGCTTCGCTTCTAAATCTTCCTCGGCACTGTTAATCGTAAACTTGGCGCCAAGCTTTTTTGCAAGTTCAAGTTTTTCAGTACTCACATCTACGGCAATGACTGTGGCCCCCCGCAATGCTGCCCGAACGATTGCCCCCACCCCGATCATACCACATCCAAATACCAGAACAATATCACTATCAGTTACCAAAGCCCTATCAACGGCGTGAAAGCCCACACTCATCGGCTCTACTAAAGCTAATTCTTTGTGTGATAGCTGTCCACCTTCGATAATCTTTTCCATTGGCACCACGATATATTCGGCCATCGCCCCATTACGCTGTACCCCCAATGTCTCATTAAAACGGCAGGCATTGGGCCTGTTATTTTTACAGGCTGTACACACGCCACAATTGGAATAAGGATTTACCGTAACTCTGGCACCAATCTTCAGATCTGTCGAGACATTATTTCCCAACTCCACTAACGTAGCCCCGATTTCATGTCCAGGTATGACTGGCAACTTGACCAATGGATTCAACCCGCGAAAGGTATTCAGATCCGATCCGCAAAATCCTACATAATTAATCTTTAAGAGGGCATGTCCATCTTTAACAGTCGGCTGAGGAATATCTGTGATTTCCACACTTCCTTCTTTCACAATTTTTATTGCTTTCATGTATATCGGGTACCAAGATTTAAACAGTTATTACTCTTATCGTTCAGAATGATATCAAAGATAATATAAGAAATCAAGAGGCTTCCCATTTCCCTCTTTTTGATCTTAACGATTAGCCAAAAATAATTGGATATCAGGGAGAAAGAAACTACATTAACGATCAAAAATAATACAATATCGACCTGTTCCCTACAGCATTCTTGCAAGGTCTCTTTTCCAAAAAAACCTTCATTAGCATAGATTCTTACCGATCAGCTGCGTCGTTTTATATACAGATAAACATTTGTAAAATAGCTGCAGGATGCAAATAGCTCAATTTACAGCTTCGTCGCCCCTGTAAAAAGCAAGATTTAGTCTATTATTTCAAAAAGGGTTTAGATAGTCCTATACTGGTTACCTGATTGAGCCAAACAGTCACATTATCGATATTCGCATTAAAAAAAACCATTTTTTTAATGAAAACAATTTATATTGTATTGTACTATGCTCCTCTTCGAATGATAATAAACAACGAAAAGAATAAACTCGATTTTACACTATTGAATGTTGGCTATGCAGAACATCGGGCAGATTGGAATTTTAAAGATATCAAGAGTCCATTTGCCCGAATACATTATGTCTGTGAAGGAGAAGCCTCTATTATTTTGCAGGACGAAGTCATTAAACTTCAGCCCGGCCACCTTTACCTTACACCTGCCTACGTCCAGCATAGCTATGCCTGTTCAGCAAAATTTTCGCTCTATTATATCCATATCTATGAAAACCCCGAGCTAAGATCGAGTATTTTTGACCGCTATGCCTTTCCGAAGGAAATCAAATCTGACCCTTTATTGGAAACACTCATTCAACATCTATATGGCATAAATCCAGAGCGCGAGCTGACAATTTATGATCCTAAGAGCTACGACAACTCGACAGAATTAATGAAAAACATGGCGCTACAGACAGCTTTTCCTTTTGCCCGGGCATCCGAAAACCAAGCTATTATCCATTTACTGATGAGCCGATTTTTGGCGGAAGCAATCAATAAAATTCCGCATGGCGAAAAACGCCTGCTGCGCGTACTCGATTACATAGACGAAAATATCCATCAACCGATTTCCATCGAGCAGCTCGCCAATTTGATCTTTATTTCCAAAGATCACCTGATCCGGTTATTCAAAAAACAGATGAATACGACGCCAGTGCTTTATATCAATCAGAAGAAAATCGAAAAAGCACAATTGATGATGCTTGTCGATGAAGACAATATTCAACAGCTCAGCTTCAAATTGGGCTTCGAAAACATATCCTACTTTAATAGATTATTTAAAAAAATAACAGGCGAAACTCCCATGGCCTACAAACGTAGAATTCCCAGATAATAGTCCTTTTAGGAATCTACTTTACCTGGGAGCTTCTTTATCTTCTAGTTGTGATGCCCCATGGATAACTTTATTTTCTTTAGGTCTTCCAATTCATAGATTGGTCTTTCCAGTTCGTAAGGAATCGGCTGGCGTGAAAAAAGCTGAAAGTATTGTACGCAAGCATCTCTCCACCAAATAGCATCTCTGGCTTGAATTTTAAGTTTAGCCTGGATTTCCGAAAAACGGTATTGATCCATATAGCTTTCCATACGATCCCAGACTCTTTGGAACTCTCTTACTTTTTGAAGACCATGATCATAACGGAAACATAATTCGTCCCAGAGTATACGGCCGTTATTCATCCGATAGGTCCAAGGAACATGATGAAACCACAATAAAAGATGCTCTGGACAAGTTGATAGGGTTCCATAAATTTTGTCCAAAGGCGGATGATATTGTTCTACCGCATTACTTCCGTTTACAGTGCGATCAAATCCCAATCCCAGGCTATCGGCATGATGATAATACCATGGCATCCAGTCAGGACGTCCTCCCGGAATGTCTCCCCAAGGTTCGGGACCATAATGGTGGTCAAAAGCAAATAAATGATGTAAGCCCAAAGGCATCATATAATCTACTGCTGCTTCCCGTGATTCCAACATCATCTTCTTGACAGGCTCTACAAAGGCCTGAGCACCTGTAAAGGTCATTCGTATCCACTCATCCGCGATCTGGGCAGATGACAATGTACTGTTCCAGGCCAGGCGGCCAAACGCATACCAGTTGGCCTGGGCAAAATGATGTCCCGTCCAATTGGTATCCTCGCCAATATTGGCAACAGCGGCAATGGCAGTTTTCCGTCCCGGATGCCTCCTGCTGCCAGTCAATTTTGCCACCGTTTCGCCATTGCCATTGGCATACGTTTCACTGTCCAACACCTCCTTAAACAAAGGAGCCAGATAGACCAGATGATTAGAAAAACCCAGATATTCCTGTGTCAATTGAAACTCAAGCATTTTTGCCGTATTTGGCATCGCGCCCAGTAAAGGGTTAAAAGGTTCCCGGGGCTGAAAATCTATTGGGCCATTTTTTACCTGAAGGATCACGTTTTCCCGAAACTGCCCATCTAGGGGCACAAACTCTTGATAAGCCTGTTTCGCGCGGTCATCTTTAGTCGGATGATAGACAAAAGCCCGCCAAAATACAGTCCCCCCATAGGGACGTAGCGCATCGGCAAGCATGTTGGCACCATCCGCATGCGTGCGACCATAATCTTGCGGACCTGGCTGCCCTTCCGAGTTTGCTTTGACCAAAAATCCGCCGAAATCTGGAATCAGCCCATAAATCTCCTTTGCTTTGGATTTCCACCACTGCTGAACATCCTGATTTAGCGGATCCGAATTAGATAACCCTCCTAAATTTTTTGGTGCCGAGAAATTGACCGACAAATAAACTTTGATACCATATTTACGAAAGACATCCGCCAGTGCTTTAACTTTCAGCAGATAATCCGTCTTTAATAGTTCTGAAGAAGCATTAACATTATTCAATACGGTGGCATTAATGCCAACCGATGCATTAGCCCGTGCATAGTGCTCATATCTGGATGAAAGTTTATACGGCAATTCCTCCCATTTCCAGAGTGAATGCCCTGCATAGCCCCGTTCTATAGTTCCGTCCAAATTATCCCAATGATTCAAAATCCGGATATCATAAGAGGGTATTTCTGTGAATCCCGCATTCGGTATTTGACCTTCCGTCTCCTGAAGACGCAGTAAATGATAGGCAGCATATAATAGCCCTACCGATCGGCCAGCGACCACATGAACCTGATTTCCATGCGGCCTTATTTGATAACCATCTTTTAATTCCTTTCTCCGATGATCAAGCTTTAAAATAACATCCATACCCTTCCAGTAAAGCTGCAGCTCCTGCTTTGCTAACATGAGGGTTGCATCCGCTGATTCTCCGCCTGCAATCCGGACGGTACCGGTAGGTTTTCCCTGTTTTGAAAATCGCAGCCACAATTGGCTACCGTCCTCTGCCCGTACGACAAAAGGAACAACAGCTAAAAATGCCAACAACAAGCAATAAAAACGCACGATAAACCTCATTCGTACTAAAAATTAAGATGTCAATCCGTCGATGGGCTTAATACAGCCATTTTCATCATACTCCAGCTCAATCACTTTCATACTTCTTAGCCAGGTCTTTCCGCCAGATGGGACCGAGTCATGATAAAAAAGGTACCACTTGTCTTTAAATTTCAAAATACTGTGATGAGTTGTCCAGCCAACAACTGGTGACAAAATAACGCCTTGGTAGGTAAACGGCCCGTAGGGATTGTCTCCCGTTGCGTAACAGATCAGATGGCTGTCTCCTGTAGAATATGAAAAATAGTATTTATCCTGATATTTATGCATCCAGGAAGCTTCAAAAAAACGCTTTTCCGTATCACCATGCTTCAAAGGTTTTCCATCTTTATCTAAAATAACGAGATCACGTGGCTGTTCCGCAAATTCCAGCATGTCGGCAGACATCCTGACAACCTTTGGAGACAATGCGGGTTCATCAGGTTGAGGCAATTCATTGGGAGAAACAATCTTATTATTTCGATAAAACTGCAGCTGCCCGCCCCAGATACCGCCAAAATACAAGTAGTATGTACCATCTTCATCTTTAAAAGCACAGGGGTCTATGCTATAACTTCCCTTAATTGGATTGTCCTGGGGCACAAATGGTCCATACGGATGATCTGCGATAGCGACACCAAGTCTAAAAATATCGTTTTTGTCTTTCATCGAGAAATACATATAGTATTTCCCGTCTTTCTCCGTCACATCAGAGTCCCAAAGCTGACGACCAGCCCAGGGAATGTCCTTAAGATCCAATACTTTCCCATGATCAACCACCTCGGCATGGCTATCTTCAAGTGAAAATACATGGTAATCCTGCATATCAAAATGATCACCATTGTCATTTTCGGGCATTCCGCTCTCCCGGTCATGAGAAGGATAGATATAAATCTTGTTTTCAAAAACATGCGCTGATGGATCAGCCATATAATCCCCCGCAAATAAGTATCTGCTCTTGTTCATATTTCTTATTTCTTTTTTTTTTGAGTCAATGCAATAATATCCTTCACAAATGGTTTAGGTTGATAATTCCGGTCGAATAGTAAGGGATAATCTGTACGTCCGGGAATAGGCCAGCCATTCTTCCATGAATCCCCATCGCCGACACCCCACAAAGTCACACGGGATATTTTATCATGATGTTTGAGATACAAGCTAAAAAAGTCAACATACCTCTTCCCAAGCTCTTCCATTTTCTCGGCAGGCAGACCTTCTTCATAAGGATTCATTTCTTTACTGTACGCGTGGCGTTCCCCAATTTCTGCCCCCATATCAGGACGTATATGCGGGAGAACCGAAATATCCATTTCAGTAACCATGACCTTCACACCAAGACCTGCAAATCCAAGGATGGTTTTTTCAACTTCGCTGATTGATGGATTGTCCAGTCCATTATGCTCCTGCATACCAAGGCCACTGACATGACCACCCGCAGCCTTTACCTGCCGGACCATAGCTATAATTCCATTCCTTTTTGCAGGAATGGCTGTTGAATAATCATTATAATATAATTCAGCTTTAGGGTCTGCCTCATGGGCAAATTTGAAAGCCAATTCAATAAATTGAGGTCCAATAATCTGATAGAATTTGCTTTTACGCCATTCACCATTATCCAATATCGCCTCATTCACCACATCCCACCCGGACACCCGGCCTTTATAACGGGATACAACGGTCTGTATATGCTTCTTCATCCGTGCGATAAGGACCTCACGAGATACATCTTTACCATTTTTATCAACAAAAAACCAAGCTGGTGTCTGCGAATGCCAAATCAGTGTATGCCCGATAATCTGCATCTTATTTTTTTCACCAAACGCAACAAAACGATCTGCATCCTTAAAATTGAATACGCCCTCCTGCGGCTGCAAAAACATACTTTTCATACAATTTTCGGCAACGATGGAGTTAAACTGTGTTTTCACCACAGCAACAGCCTTCGAATCCCGCTCCCAGATCTGATCAAGATTTAGGGCCGTTCCTATAAAAAATTTATTTTCAAAAGCATTTTTCAAGATCACCGAATCTGTTGCTTGTTTAGCGCTTTGAATAGCTGCTGAAGCAGAAGTAGCAATCAATAAAGCCGTTACGGCCGTCGTCATAGTTTTTAATATTTTCATGGTCTATTTTTGATTAATAAATGGATCTGGATTCAATATCCCGATTGATTTTATCGATGGTCACATCATCCAGTTCGTATTTGGAAATAACATACATGGCCAGCACCAAAAGTATGGCAGGAATAACGGCCACCAACCATAAAATTCCCTTTTCAGCCATAGGAGATTGCGTTGTTGCATTATCTTTATCAAATTCTACATAAGCCAGTACCAAGCCCGGAACAACTCCGCCTAGTGCCATCCCTGCTTTGTAAAAAATACCGGTCAGCGCATTGACGATACCAGAGATGCGTTTACCGGTTTTATATTCACCGTAGGATATGACCTCAGGCACCAGGGCCCACATATAACCAGTGGCAACGATCACACCGGTTGATTTAATAAACTGAGCACCCAACACCAGTCCGATATTTCCCTTCAGGTTATCGTTGGATGAAATAACGTATAACATCAGCATGCCAAGGATTGCAATACCCAAAAAAACATAGAACATTTGCTTTTTGCCTATTGCACGTTTGATAGCCGGAACCAGTGGCATAAAAATAAACGCAGGCAATGATCCCAGTGCCATAAAATAAGGCAACATATCCGGCGCATTTACATTGTAGATCATGTAGTAGGATCCGGCCGAATTGCCGATAGCCATCATCGCAAATGCGGTAATGAAGAAAAATGCCAGAATACGCAGGGGCCGGTTATGCTTAAACTCCTGCCAGAGATCAGACACCCGAACATTATCCGTATCCTTCTCGTCCATAATAACACGTTCCTTTGTTTGTGAAAAACAAAAAAATAAAAGAACTAATCCCGTTAGCGCATAAATTAGCATCGTCGTAAACCAGGCTTCTGCCGAATCCTTCGAATTAATCTTGCCATCTGCTGAAAAATATTTTACCACAAGGGGCACGCCGTATCCGACAGCCAGCCCACCCACGTTAGCCATAAACATCCGTGTCGAAGTTAGCTTTGTCACCTCATTTGTATCTCTCGTTAGGGAAGCATTTAAAGCACCATAAGGAACATTAATCAGCGTATACAACATGGATAGGCCAACATACGTGATGTACGCATAGGTCAGAGACCCCGAAAAGCCATTCCAGAAACACAGAATAGCAAAGCCTGTCAAGGGAATCCCGCCCAAAATGAGATAGGATCTATACTTCCCCATCCGCGGATTTCGCTTATCGACAAATGCCCCTACAATGGGATCCCACAAGACATCGACAACGCGAACAATAAGGAACATCACTCCCGCAGAGGCAGCGGAAATTCCATAAACATTGGTGTAGAAAATCAATAGATACATAGAAACAGTCTGATAAATAAGGTTCTGTGCGAGATCGCCAGCACCAAATCCCACACGCTGTTTCATTGAAAGTTTGTAGAAGCCTTTTAAAGACTTTACCTCTGTCATACTTTGGTCCATACAATTGGTTATTCGATTAGTTGAATTACAGCAGTAAAACTACAAGTCCACTTTAGCCGGCACCCGATACAAATGTTTTATATTCCAATAAAAATGTTTAAAAAGACTTCCTATAAAAGAAATTACCATAGAAAAAGGGAACCCAACTGGATTCCCTTCCCCAACACTACAGAAGCCCCCGATCTCTTCATTGGATCAATTCGCTACATATTTCACAATATAGCTTTTCGTTTGCCCTTTGTAAACACAATCTACCTGTGCAAAATCGGTCAACGAGTGGGCTTGTTTAACCTTAATTTCAACTTCAGGGTTATTTGCCAGAGCCTTCACTACAGGGATCTTCTTGTCTTTGGCTTCCATTGGAAAAACAACTTCATAATGGTTGTAACCAACGATACCATTCTCGTCGGTAGATCTCACAGGAATCGAAGGCAACACTAGTTTTTTGCCATTCACGGTAATCGTGACCGAAGGTGGTACCGGACGTTCAATTTTTCTGTCTTTCGAACTAAATCCCAATCCTATAAAATCAAAAAGAGGCTTGCCTTCTTCACCTTCAGCGACCAGAAACAAAGCATGTTTGCCATCCAGTTGATCGACATAGCGAGAAACATCTACCGTAAATTGCTTTACTGTCGCCGCAGTATTTGCTGGCACAGTTATTTGAGCAATCCGTTTCCCTTTCCAGGTATCATTATCCCAAGGGCCATCCAGCCATACATTGACTTTAAATGAAGTTTGTGTTTTTGGAGTAATAAATAGATTAAAAGCTGTAAGGTTCCCTTTTTCCGTTCCCTTAAACGCCTTCAACCCAAACTTATCCTGTTTCAGACCACCAAATCCAAAATATTTAAAACCTGCAATATTTCCATTTTTCATATTGGTCACAGGCATATGGTTGTCCCATACATCCCATGAATCCTGCTGTAAACTGATATCTGAAAGATAACAGGCATATCCAGCCGAATAATACCGATAAGGATCCAACCCATAAAAATGAAATCCCTCCGATGTCACCTCGGCACCTTTATATTCTTTTCCCTGCTTATCTTTAATCGTCAAATTTTCCTGAAAAGGATCAAAAGCCCGGATAGAAACCATTCCGCCTTCCTTTACGCTTTTTTCATCCCATGAAACTTTGATTGGTTCGACCACAGCCTGACGAGCAAAACCAAATCCACGTGGTGGCCTATGGTAAAATACATACCATTGCCCATTGATCAGTTCGATACTGCCATGGGTATTATGACCCGCATTGCTGGTTTCAATGCCCGAACCGTCCTTATTTAATACCGGCGCACGCGAATCGACCAGGACACCGCCACTCTTCCATGGGCCTAGTGGCGAATCTGCTACAGCATATCGCAGGGTTGAATTTGAGCTCCCTACTCCATATTCCGGACCTGAATAACCACTATATACTGAAACATACTTGTTCCCTACTTTACGGATTGATGACGCTTCAAAGAAATTGAATGTTCCTAAATCCTCCCCCTCAAAAATATTGGGGTATGAAGTACCTTTGGGATCACGTAACTCACCATATCGTGCACTTGCCGGCAATAAATAATTGATAATTTCCGTACCGGGCCGCAGCGAATACATCGTTTTCTGATCTAATTGTGCCGCCATGGAGCGTTGAAAACCCCAGAAACCGTATGCACGGAATCCGATTTCAAAATCAGGATCTTTCGGATCCGTAACATATTCAATGTAAACCGCAGGATCAAATCCAAGGATACTTCCAGGCAAGGTACGCTTGCCATCTTCGGTGAGGTTTATGGGTTTAAATGGACCGTTCGGCCGATCGCCTTTAACAACCATTGCCTCACGTTTATCTCCCCTGCTGTGTGGAAACAGGTAGTATTCTTTTTTCCCATCTTTGCGTTTCACCTCTACGAGATCTGGGGCATACATCACATCCCATTTTCCATCGATCGGATAGGTAAAAATAGCCCCCTCATCGCGCCAACTCGATAAATTTTCAATCGGTGCAGACCACATTCTGATATCAGGGCCACAATAACTGCTAAAACGTAAATCATGGGAACCAATGATATAAGCACGATATTTACCCGGCTGGTCGGGATCTTCAAAAACACGGGGTTCACCATCAGGAAGATGCTCCCAAAGCGGTAGGTAAGGATTACCAATGGATTGGTGTACATAACCTTTACTGTAATCCTTCAGGATATTTTGCTGCTGTCCTAACACGCTTGTTGCTGATAAAATTCCCGTAACGGATAATAAAAATACCATTGTCCGTTTTTTTAAGACAATATTTAGTCCCTTCATAAACTGATTAAATTAATTACTTAAATTATTGCTGAATTATATGTTATGCTGTTCAATTGACTTTCCTTGACTCAAATTACTTTATGCTACCAGTTATCGGTACGAAATGGCACAGCCAACAACCCCTCCTTATTGATTAGATTTGCATCTTCGGGATTATTGCTCCACGCGTAGCGCACCGCCTTGGGATCTTTGAGTTTTGGATGACTCACCACCACTTCATTTCCCCGTATCACTGCATTCGCCCATACGAATTTGCGATCTGAACCGGCAATTGCAAAGTGCTGCAGTTTTTTACCATGACCGATAGCCAGTCCCTTTCCGGTCTGCTCAAAGGAAATGACAACCTGATCGCCATCCACCCGCATACGCTGATACTGCGGTCCGGAGGCGACGACATCTTCGCCATAGAGCATCTTACGCGCACATAGAAATAATCGCTTTGCCATGTCTTTTTTATTTAGCGGGTGTATATCATTCCACTCCCCTACATCATAAGTTACCGCCAATGCGGTGAAAGGGATCTCTTTGCTCGCCTGAAATTGAGCTTCCCTGATTCGCGCCCAATTCGATTCCCCCGGCACCGTATCTTTGGCCATAAAGTTGGGCAGCTGCACCAGCAAAAAAGGAAGCTGTGGCTGACCAAAATGCACACGCCAACTGCTGACCAACGAAGTAAGATAGTCCCGGTAATGTGTAGGATCGGCGGTATTTGCTTCCCCTTGGTACCAGAGCACACCTTTTAATCCGTAGTCGCGCAAAGGATGGATCATTCCATTATACAAGCCCGAACCCACCTGGCTCATATGCCGAAGACGGCTTTTATACCCATCAATTTTATCCTGGTCAAGCGCAATTTGGCAATGCCATTCGCCTACAAGATCAATACTCAGGTCATCCAGCTTGATTTTATAGGGTTTATCCGGCGTAAACCCGCCGTCTCGCCCATCGGTTCGCAGGCGGACGGTTAAATTATTATTTCCTGCGTGTAGCACACCTGCAGGTATATCGTAAATCCGCGGCGGATATCGATAGGCTGTAGAACCGACAAAATGACCATTGACATACACCGAGTCGCTATCGGCCAAAGTCCCCAGATATAACTTAGCGTGCCGTCCTTCCTTAGCTGCCGGAACAACAAAACTCCGCCTATAATAACTGACCCCTCTATGGGTCTGCTGTGGTCTGCTCCAGAACTCGGGCACTTGCACTATGGGCCAATTTGAATCGTTATAGTGTTCTTCAGTCCACAAATCCGCTCCCCGATCTCTTTGGGCCAACCGAAGGCTATCGATCGCATGCCGATCGATCAACAACTCAGGAAATTTTTTCAAATATTTCTGATCGATCCAATGCGCGATCTCCGATCCACCCAGGCTAGATACGATCATCCCGACAGGGATTCCATTATGCTGATAAGACTCCAATGCATAAAAATAAGCCAGTGCAGTCCAGTTCATGACATCAGAGGCGATCCCCGAATGCCATCGTTCACCGGGTGGTATATCTTCCTTTACATCGGTCAGACTATTTTGCGTCGGAACCTTGAAATAGCGGATCATATGATGATTAGATTCATTGATTTCAGGAAAACGTTCGACGAGTCGCTTAATTGGCGTCTCCATATTAGACTGGCCCGAACAGAGCCAGACATCGCCGATTAACACATCCCGAATGACCATATCATTGATCTCCATCGTATAGGGGCCACCATAACGTTGTGGGGGGATCCGCACATGCCACTTGCCATCCTCTCCCCCTTCGGTATAGTAATATGCCCCCCTAAACCGCAGCGTAACCTTCTCACCTTTCGTTGCCCATCCCCAGATGTTGAGATCGACATCCCGTTGCAGCACCATTTGGTCCCCCATAATTGCGGGGAGCCGTACACGGGCAACACTCGTTAGCCCGCAAAAAAGCAAAACAAAAACCAGTGTCAGATGACAGAAAAAAGAGGAAAGACAAAAGAAATTTTTAAATCTAAAAGCCATATGCTGCCACCTTACCGTCCAAATTTCCAACAATCGAAAAACAGGATATTGGATGGAGCCTTGCCCTTAAAGACAAAGTATAGATCGTGTATCCCTTTTACACTATCCGGCAGGATAGTCTCCACAGTCGTCCATCTATCATCGCCTCCTGTCATAGGAACCTGTATGGTGGCTAGTAAAGGTCCGTCTGTTGCCCCCGAACGCACCTCCATACTGACACCGCCATGATGTGTCGTTCCTACCCGCGCAAAAAAACTGCGGGCTCCTTTCTCACCAAAGTCCACGTTTTTCACAACGGTATAGGCGCCGTCTTTCCTCGCTTTTATAAAAACACCTACTTTTTCGTTCTGATAGGATTTAACATGCTCGGACCAGGCAATCATTTCGGCCTGATTAAGCTCGTAGGGGTTCACTGTTGCAAGTGCCCTCGTAATTCCGGCAGTCATTTTCATCGGCGGGATACTGCCGTCCGGATGAAAATTCAATTCCTGAACAGCGACCGAACGCGTGAAACCTCCCCCTCCGGGCAATGCACCATTATGGTAAAAGAAATAACTTTTCCCTTTAAAATCCACAACACCGGGATGATTTGTAAATGCTTTTCCTTCAGCCGGCATCAGCACCCCACCATACTTCCAGGGACCCTCTGCTTTTTTACTCGTCGAATACCCAATAAATTCCGGAAGAGGACCTCCCGGCCAGAAAAGATAATACAAACTGTTTCTTTTGTACAACCAGGGGCCCTCCTCATAATTAGAAGGACGTTTAGGGTCGCCCTCTCTTTTTCCAAACGATGCCGCCGTCATCGGAACCTCAACGATATCACCTGTATAGGAGATCATATCTTCATTCAGCTTGACATATTTCAGCTTCGGATTACCCCAATACATATGGGCCTGACCATCGTCATCAACAAATACTGTAGGGTCGATATCGCCCCATTCACTCTGCAGCAACGGCTTTCCCAAAGGATCATGAAATGGCCCCAGTGGACTATCGCCCACCGCAACGCCGATTGCACCACGATTGTTCAGCTTAGAAATAACAGGCACATAGAGATAAAATTTGCCGTTTCGTTCAACACATTGTGCCGCCCAGGCATCTCCTTTTGCCCATTCAAAATCAGTGTAAGAGAGAATTGCGCCGTGATCGGTCCAGTTCACCATATCATTGGTTGAATATACACGCCAATTGTTCATATTAAACCAGGTGGATTCCTCTTCATCCTGCGTGGTATAAAGATAAAGACGGTTGTTATACACCAATGGTGCCGGATCTGCAGTATAGGACGTCTGTACAATCGGATTCTGCGCCCTTAATACATTTATCGTGACCACGAACATCATCAGAAACCCGAACTGTAATCGTGTAAAAAATTGTTTTCTCATATCATCTTAATTTGTGGTCATATGGAAGTAATCAACATCTACATAGCCGCCGGCTGCTTTGCTCGCATAATTAAAAATTCCGAACCGATACCCCATAAAATGGGGTATTGTATAGCTCATTGCCAGCTCATCACCAATTGTATTCCAATGCTGTTCATCCATACTATAAAAAAATTGAGCCCTGTCTCTTCTGTTGGTAAAATCGCAGCTCGCTTTGAGAAATATACGCGTCTGTTTGACACCGATCCTAGCCAGTTCTCGCGGTACACCTGTCGCTGCATTGATCATAACCAATGATCTGGTATTTCCTTCCATACGAATTCCCACTAATCCATAATTTTTCTGCAACAATGATAGGCCCGCAAAATCACCATCTTTCATTTTAGAAACATCAAGAGCGATAGAAGCACTGCATTTTGGTCCCGTGGTGCGTTGTGTCAATGTATTTCTGGCGGCCAGAAAATCATCGGTACGCTCGCCTGTACGCAGTCTCAGAAAACCGCTACGTTCGGTCACCGACCATAGACTGGAGTCTGGGTTATGGTTCCATTGCCATACCAAAGGGAGCGCTGCCTGCCCAGCTTTCCTGTCAAAATCATCCGAGTTAACGATTCCGGGACTTAAACTTTTATTTGCAGGAAGATCCAATGTGGCTGGGACTTTTCCGTCAAGACCAAGTATAGGCCATCCATCTTCCCATTTGACGGGAACCAAAAACGGAATTCGGCCTACTGCACCGTAATCCTGAAAAAGGTACGCATACCACTGTCCACCCGGCATATCGATCAGACCACCTTGCGCCACACCCTGATCCTGTAGCACCACTTTACCTTCATAGGGACCTTCTAGTTGACTCGCCCGATGCACAATCACGGTGCGCATTCCCCCTGCTGGCCATGAAATATTAAAAAGATAATACATGCCATTGATCTTAAATAGCTGGGATCCCTCTGCCGGTAAACCACCTTTGCCCTCTTTAGGCTTGGCGGGTAAGGAGGCATTGTCTATCAAAACACGTTGTGTTCCCGCCTTTATGCCTGAAAAATCTGGTAATAATTCAGCAATATTGATCCGGCCTCCACCCCAGATCATATAGATTTTCCCTCGGTCAAAGAATAAGCTGTGATCATGCATCATCGGTCTAAATTCGGTTGAAACCCAAGGTCCATGCTCAATATCACGTGTGCGATAGATATGTGTTTTCCCCGTGTTGGCAGAAAATGTGCTCACAAAGTACTGCCCCTCATGAAAACGTAAGCTGCTCGCCCAGGAACCATGTCCATAGGCATTTTTTTTGCCTGACAATTGAAGTTCATCCTGATCTCCAAGGCGATCGTACGCGTAGTTGACCAAGGTCCAATTGACCAGATCTTTGGATTTCATAATCGGAACACCGGGATTCATATGCATCGTGGTACTGCTCATATAGTAGGTATCACCGACACGTATCATGGACATATCGGGGACATCGGCGAAGATGATTGGATTATGGGCCTGTTGCGCCGTTGCCCAAAAAAATAGGTTCATCAAGCAGAACACCAAAGCGCTGATTTTCATTCTTAACATATTGACAGGATTAATTAATCGCATTAATTCAGTAGCTCCCTAAACGTGTAGTTCTTCCCTGGTAAGGTCAGCACATCGTATTCATAAACACTTGGCAATTCAATCCCTTTCAGATGTGAATTCGCAGACTGAATAGGCCCTGGTATTTGTATTGGATTTAAAAGAGGGTTTGTCTGATTCCCTTTTGCGACCCGGAGCCCACGGCCTTTTAGTGGGAACCTTGTCCGCAAGCGCAAATTGCCCCCTAATGCCGAAAATACCTGAAGCTCCTTTACCTTTCCTTTTTTCCATTGCAGGTCAATTTCAAATCCACCGCGCGTTTTTATTCCTTTTACCCATCCTTCCTTCCACAGCTCCGGAATAGCCGGCAGCAGATGCACAGCTCCGTCGTGGCTCTGAATTAGCATTTCGGCGATACCCGCAGTTAGGCCAAAATTACCATCGATCTGAAATGGTGGATGTGCAGTAAACAGGTTTGGATAGGTACGTCCATCAGGATGATTTTCATCGGAGACTGTCAGCATTTTTTTTATAATCTCGTAAGCATGGTTTCCATCCAGCAGGCGGGCCCATAAATTTATTTTCCATCCGATTGACCATCCTGTCGCAAAATCACCACGATAGACCAATGAATTACGCGCCGCTTCAAACAGTTCAGGGGTGCGGAACGGCGAGATCTGATTGCCGGGAAATAATCCATATAAATGTGATACATGCCGATGTTGATTTTGAGGGTCATCGACATCCTCCAGCCATTCTTGTAGCTGATTATATTTTCCGATATGCATCGGTGGAATACGCCGCGCCGTAGCCAGCAGTGTACCTTTATAGATGGAATCGATCCCCAACGCTTCTGCGGCTAAGGCCGTACGGGTCAACATAGCATAGCAGAGCTGATTATCCATCGTTACTCCTGCAGCGAGCGGCCCCTGTTCGGGCGAAATGGAAGGGCTCAATACAAGCCATTTTTCAGCGGGATAACCACGATGCGTTATCAGCGCGGACAAGAGAAAATCACAAGCCCCCTTCATAACAGGGTAATATTGCCTTAAAAACATCTTATCGCCCGTAAAAAGATAATGCTCCCACAGATGCTGAGACAACCATAGCCCCCCACTGGGCCACATTCCGGCAGCCGCAAAATCAATCGGACTGGTCACACGCCAGATATCTGTATTGTGATGAGCCACCCAGCCCCGTGCATTGTACATCGTCTTCGCTGTTTCTGCTCCACTTTCACTGAGCTCTTTGATCATGGAAAATAATGGCACATGCGTACTGGAAAGATTAGTGACCTCAGCTGGCCAGTAGTTCATTTCGGTATTTATATTGATCGTATATTTGCTGTCCCATGCAGGTTGCATGGACCTGTTCCAGATACCTTGAAGATTGGCCGGCTGACCACCCGGCTGCGAAGAGCAGATAAGCAAATAGCGTCCAAACTGAGTCAACAGTGTCACCAGTGCCGGATCCTGTGTACGGGCAAAATTTGCAATCCGCGATGGTATGGGCTCCAGCTGTTCGCTGCTGTCGCTCCCCAAATGGAGCTGAAAACGACTAAATTGTTTATGATAAGCGACCGTATGCTGCCGTAAAGCGAGCTGATAATCCTTGTCCATGGCCTTTTGCAGCCTTTCTGCCGCCAGCGTATATGGATCAGCTCCCAATTGTTTATAATTCTGGAAATTGCTCGCAATTGAAATATAGAGACGAATGCTGCTCGCTTGCTGTATATCGATCGACGAGTCCGTTACGACAATATTACCATCTGTATGTTGTAAACCTGTATGAATTTGGTAGACAACCTGTCCGTTTATCCCCTCATGATCCGTCCCCCTACCCGCTAAAATAAGATTTTGCCCATTTTTAAAAATACGATGCCTCACTTCATTTTCATAGGTCAATGTACCGTTGAGCGCTCCCTTCTTGCTTGATGTAATCTGCATGATAATCACATCGTCGGCAAATGAAGTAAAAACTTCTCTGGTAAAAGTCACCCCATCAACTTGATAGCGTGACAAGGAGACTGCCCGTTCAAGATCCAGTTCTCGATAATAATCCTGAAACTGTTCATGACCCCGAAATTGGAGCAGAATGTCGCCTGCTGTCTGATAAGGCATCCCATGTGTCTTGGTGAAAAAAGTTTCATTGGCCAGCCGGTCGGCTTCAACAGGTTTTCCATCGAATATATAATTCTGAATGGTTTGCAATGCCGCCCCGCCCTTCTTATTATCATTTCGATAAGGTCCTCCGGCCCAGATTGTTTCTTCATTGAGTTGTATTCTCTCAACAGCCGGAATTCCGTAAACCATAGCTCCCAACCTTCCATTACCGAGCGGCAGGGCTTGCTCCCATACCTTAGCATCGGCAGGACGATCATACCACATCGTTAATGCCGATCGTTTCTGGGCAAATGTACTGTTCAGTGATAACATCACGAACAGTACACCAACACATTTAAAAATAAATTTTCCGATCATTTCTCTTACATGCATCATCTACTGTTTCGAATTATTTTTTCAGGTATTCCATCCCCTATTGAGATCTACCGATCCAGCGCGCCGAACAGGAATCTTCTGATTTATATCATAGCCGGACACTATTTCACTTCTTTACTTTTTGTTTCCTTAAATAACAACTGGGAGACATTATAGAGGTCATTTCTCCATACATTAAAATCATGTCCTCCCGGTTCTAAATAATATACATGCGGAACTTGATGCTCCAGCAAATAATCATGGGTCCGCTTACTGATATTGAGCAAGCCATCCTGGTCGCCACAGGAGATCCACAGCAGCTTAAGCCTGTCTTTAGCTTCTTTCGGAACAGGTAGCAATTCCTGCGGTAACTTCGTGTTAGGTGCAGAAGAAAAACCACCGACCCAGGCAAAGGTGTCGATATGGCCAAGTCCGAAATTCAGGGCCTGCCCCCCACCCATGGACAGTCCAAAAATTGCCCGATGTTCGCGGTCCTTTTTAACGGAGAATCTAGATTCCACATAAGGGATCAGATCATTGAGGAGATCTTTTTCAAAAGTCGAAAATGCAGCGACCCGATCCGGAGCCATAACATTTCCACCAGCACGGTCATCCGTCATGGCACGGCCATTGGGCATAATCACCAGCATGGGCTCCATTTTTCCTTGCGCATACAGGTTATCAAAAATAACCTGGGGATTTCCATGTCTCAACCATTCTCGCTCATCTCCTCCAATTCCGTGCAAAAGATAAAGCACAGGATATTCCTTTGTCGTATTATAGCCCGGTGGTGTATATATAATTGCTTTTCTGGATACACCTACAGTTTTTGACGGGTAAACTATAGAATCTATTTTCCCGGTCGATGCCAGTTGCTGCTCAACATCAAATCCTTTGGGTGCAACCTGTTGTGCCTGTGCGATCAGGTTGACGGACAAAACGCACAGTGCCGTGCAGATCATCTTTTTCATATTATAATTGGTTTAACAGTATATAAATATCAGGTTAAGCATTCCTATTAGTAACAACCCAATTTCAATTAAGCCACCACTTTCCTTTTCAGTACCCGTAATACCGCTGCTACAATAGCATCGGCGTTTAGGCCATATTTATCCATCAGTGCACTTGGCGGTCCCGATTCACCGAAGCTATCGTCTACAGCCACATATTCCTGTGGAGTAGGCATTTGCTTGACCAGCAGCTGTGCCACACTATCTCCGAGTCCGCCGATACGGTTGTGTTCTTCGGCCGTAACGACACTACCTGTTTTGGCAACAGAACGGAGTATCGCTTTCTCGTCCAGAGGTTTGATGGTATGTATATTGATGATTTCGGCATCGATACCCAATGTTTCCAATTCTTCCCCTGCACGTATGGCTTCCCAGACTAAGTGGCCCGTCGCCAGAATAGTCACTGCAGTACCCGGATTGAGCAGCACAGCTTTTCCGATCACAAATTCCTGATCTTCCGGCGTAAATACCGGAACTACAGGACGCCCAAAGCGTAGGTAAATTGGTCCTTGGTGCCTTGCAGCTGCAATCGTAGCCGCTTTCGTCTGATTATAATCACAAGGATTGATAACTGTCATCCCCGGGAGCATTTTCATTAATCCGATATCTTCCAAGATCTGGTGGGTTGCTCCGTCTTCACCCAAAGTCAGACCTGCATGCGAGGCCGCGATCTTCACATTCTTATCCGAATACGCGATAGACTGTCTAACCTGATCGTATACCCGTCCCGTAGAAAAATTGGCAAATGTACCCGTAAATGGTATTTTCCCTCCGATCGTAAGGCCCGCCGCGATCCCCATCATATTTGCTTCGGCAATACCGATCTGAAAAAAGCGTTCTGGAAATGCTTTGATAAAATCATTCATTTTGAGGGAACCGATAAGGTCTGCACAGAGTGCAACTACATTTTCATTTTCCTTTCCTGCTTCCAGCAATCCTGCACCGAATCCAGAACGTGTGTCTTTGGACGCTGTATATGTATATTTTTTCATGTTATCTCGTTCGAAATTTCCTTATTTACGAGACGATGTAATCGCCTAATGTTTCTGCATTTTGATTTAAAGCCGAGGACAGCTGCTCATCACTAGGAGCTATGCCATGCCACTTATGCGACCCCATCATAAAATCAACTCCATTCCCCATTTCGGTATGCAGCAGCACCATCACCGGCACTCGGTTTGCTGTCAAGGCTTGCGCTTTTCGAAAACCTGAAATCACAGATCCAATATCATTTCCGCGCATGATTTCAATAACCTTCCAGCCGAATGCCATCCATTTGCGCGGTAAATCGCCCAGCGAGAGGACATCGTTGGTCGCCCCATCGATCTGGGCTCCATTATAATCGACAATAGCAATGAGGTTGTCCATTTCATTGTGCGCGGCATACATGGCCGCTTCCCATACCTGACCTTCCTGCAACTCGCCATCCCCCATCAGCACATACACCAAGTGATGATCCTGATTTAGTTTTTTGGCCTGCGCAGCACCAATAGCGACAGAAAGGCCTTGCCCCAAGGATCCCGAAGCAACGCGTATCCCCGGCAGCCCCTCATGCGTTGTTGGATGTCCCTGAAGCCGTGAATTGAGTTTCCTAAATGTGGCAAGTTCATCCACTGAAAAATAGCCCGCCCGCGCCAGTACACTATAAAACACCGGTGATATATGTCCATTGGACAGAAAAAACAGATCTTCGCTCTCTCCATTCAGGTCGAATGCCTCCTTTCGCTGCATCAATTCAAAATACAGGCAAACCAACAATTCGGTACAGCCTAAGGATCCGCCGGGGTGTCCAGATTGGCAACCATGCACCATACGGACGATATCTCTTCGGACCTGCTTCACAATAGCTTCTAAATTATGGATACTATGTTTTGTCATGACCATCTCAATTGTTGTTTTGCGCAGCGACACGTTTGTGGTCGGCTAAAAACTGAGCCAGCCCACTATCCGTCAGCGGGTGTTTTAATAAAGAATAGATCGCCTGCAGCGGTCCTGTCATTACATCAGCCCCGATCTTCGCACAGCCCAGGATATGGGCACTATGGCGTACCGAAGCCGCAAGAATCTGGGTTGGAAAAGCATAATTATCGTAGATCGTACGTATTTCACGGATCAATGCCAGGCCATCAACAGATATGTCATCCAGGCGACCGACAAATGGAGATACATAAGTCGCTCCCGCCTTTGCCGCCAAGAGGGCCTGACCAGCGGAAAAAACCAAGGTACAGTTGGTCTTAATTTGTTTTGTACTAAAATATTTGATTGCTTTGATTCCATCTTCGGTCATCGGGACCTTCACAACGATCTTGTTGTCCAGGGCGGCCAAGAGCATCCCCTCCTCAATCATTGTTTGATAATCGGTGGAAATGACCTCCGCACTTACATCGCCATCAACAATGGCACATATTGCTCTGTAATGTGCATGTACTTGAGCCGTGCCCGAGATCCCCTCTTTGGCCATCAGCGAAGGATTGGTCGTTACCCCATCCAAGACACCTAGATTTTGAGCCATGCGAATCTCAGAGAGACTTGCTGTATCGATAAAAAATTTCATTTTTTTGAGTTGATTAGTTTAGTATTCGCCAGACTTCCAGCGATTGGTTATAAAGCAAAACTATAGCTTTCAACAAGATACGGTTGCAACAAATAAAAAAAAGAAGGGTAAAAATGTTTAAAACAGATTACCCTTCCGAAAAATAGATCCAAAATGATCTTTTTAAATAACAATTCAACAGCCCGCCTTACACCGAAGTGCTTTTTTGCAGCTGAATATATTCACTCGGCGTCATCTGATATTTAGCTTTGAAAACTTTTGTAAAGTAATTCGGATTAGCGAACCCCGTTTCATAAGCGATTTCAGAAATAGACTTATCGCTTTTTTCCAATAGGCTCGCTGCTTTCTCCAGTTTTACTGAACGAATAAAATCCACAGGCGACATGCCTGTTAGTTCCAGCAGCTTGTTGTATAAAGAGGCCCTGCTCATCGACGTATGCGCACTCAAAGCCTCCACCGACAATTGCGGATTATCAATATTATCGTGAACATAATTCAACACTTTCTGTAGAAATTTGTCCTTTTCGGATTTGATCGTCAATTCCGGAGGTAAAATAGAAACCTGTTTGCTATAGACTTCCTTAAACGCCTGATTCAGCTGGAGCAAGCTATTTATCTTCGCAATCAGCACATCCATATCAAAGGGCTTGGTCAGGTAGCCTACGGCACCGGACTCTAGACCACAGACAAGACCATTATCGACCTGCGAAGCGGTCAGCAACACCACAGGAATGTGTTTCGTCCGTTTATCCTGTGCAAGTTTCTGCGAAAATTCCATCCCGTTTAGGTAGGGCATCTGTACATCGCTCACCACAATGTCGGGATGATGGAAAAGAGCCTTTTGCCAGCCATCTTTTCCATTAGTCGCCTCAATAATCTGGTAATGCTCTTTTAAGGACTCTTTGAGATAATACCTAAAGTCTTCATCATCTTCGATAATCAGCACCAAGGGGCTCTGTCTAGCTTCCACAGGTTGCACCAGCGTGATAGTTTCCTGTTCAGGTATCCCATCGTATACCGGCTCAGCCTGGTCTAACCACAAATCAAATTTAAAACTACTGCCTTTCGCAGGCTGACTGCTCACCGAGATTTCGCCATCATACATCTGAACAAAAGATTGAGCGATCGAGAGTCCAATACCTGAACCTTGGCTAGCCACCTTACCATCATTATCATACTGAAAGAAACTCTCAAATATCGATTGCTGCAACTGCTCAGGAATCCCGATACCGGTATCTCGCACTTCGAGGTAAACATGCAGCTTTTTGTCAACCGCACTGACAGATGATATACTTACGGCGATATCCCCATCCTTTTTCGTAAATTTAAAGGCGTTATAGATTAAATTAAATAAAACGCGCTCCACCTTATTGCGGTCAAAACGGCAATATAATTTTTCTTGACAGGGGAAAAAAGAATAGTCTATACCTTTTTGCAAGGCCATGTCCTGAAACGAGCGGTATACCTCCTGCACAAAAGAGACCAATTCACCATCTTCATCCTGCAGCTTGAGTTCGTGATACTCCATCTTACGAAAATCGAGCAACTGGTTGACCAGATTTAAAAGCCGGCGCGCATTACGACTGATCAAATTAAGCTGATCAGCAAGTTTGCTATCTTTATTCTTCCCAATCAGCGCATCAATAGGTCCCATGATCAGTGAGATTGGCGTGCGGAATTCATGACTTAAATTGGTTAAAAACCTGATTTTCATCGCATCCAACTGATGTTTGGTCTCAGCATCTCTTTTTTGCTGCTCAATGAGCTGTTTCGCCTGGGTACGCTCCTGCTCAATCGCAAATTTTTGCTTTAGCTTTTCAATCCCACGATGTCTCATCCATAGAAGTACCCCCACGGCTGCGAACATATAAAATAAATAAGCATAAATCGTGCGCCAAAACGGTGGAGCAACATGTATAGCAATCGATTTGATTTCTTTGTTCCAAATTCCGTCGTTGTTACTCGCACGTACCTCAAAGACATAATCTCCGGGATCCAGATTGGTGTAATAGACACTATTTTCTTTTCCGTTGCGAATCCAGTTCTTATCAAAGCCGACAAGACGATACTCATATTGGTTATCCTCCGGTACAGTGAGGTTTAGTGCAGCAAAAGAAATTGAAAAATTCTGTTTATATTTTAGTTCGATACGATCAGCGGTCAACAACGACTGCTGTATTGGACCTTTCTCCGCCGGTTGAATGATATCATTATCAATTTTTAGATCAGTTAGTGCAACCTTAGCAGGATTACTGTTTGTTTTTAAATGAGCTGGATAAAAATGATTAAAACCCTTCTGACCACCAAAGTAGATTTCTCCATCGCTCGTTTTTAGCGAGGCACCGAGCATAAAAGCGCCCTCTTGCAACCCTACAGCATTCGAATAATTTTTAAACTTATTTTGTGCCGGAGAATAACAGCTCAGGCCTTTGTTCGTTGAAAACCAAATCCGTCCCTTATCGTCTTCGACAATACTCTGGATAGCGCCATTAGCCAGTCCGTCCTTCTCAGAAAGTGTCTCAAAAACAACTTTCCCTTTTCGCAGCACCCCTATCCCATTGCCATTGGTTCCAACCCATAAATTCCCTTTTTTATCTGTATATATCGCTAATATATAATTGCTGGGTAGCTTGTTGTTTGCCTTATCAAAAATTTTGGAGCGCTTTGTCAACGGATCATACATCACCAATCCCGAGCCATAAGTACCGATCCACATGTGCTGTTCCCGATCTTCCGCCAGCGCCCGTATAAAATTCCCTGGCACCTGGATTCCATCGCCTAAATGATCATCCCGCTTATATTTCTTGACAATTCCACTCCCTTTTTGAATGATGTTAACACCACCTCCATTGGTCCCAACCCATGTATTCCCCTTAAAGTCGACTTTTAAACAAAAAATATCGTTATTATTCAGATTATCTTCTTTATTGCCAACAATGTATCTTTTTAGATTTCCGTTAAGGAGGTCATAACAAACGACGCCTTGCTGATAGGTCCCGATCCAAAGCTGGTCAAGCTTTCTTTCCAAAGTGAGCACCGTTAGATCTCTGGGCAGATTGGCAGGAAGGCTGACAGATGATAATCGATCAGTCTCCCTGTCGTATTTCCAGACACCGCCACCGTCGACGCCTAAAAAAATCTTATTTTGATAGGCCGCAAACGAGGTTACTATGGCCGGATCGCCGGTCATTCCTTCCAGAAAATCCAGACTTTTTAATCTAAATTGACTTAAATTGGTGTCGAATTTATTCAATCCTCCCTGAAAAGTACCTATCCAGTAAATTCCGCTATTATCTACAAAAATAGACCGTATCGATTTGTGAGAAAGACTATGCACATTACTTGGATCAGGCTTAAAGGTGCGAACTGTAAAATTATTGGTATTAAGCACATCCAAACCATTGTCCGTTCCGATCCATAGATCCTGCTTTTGATTGTGGCACAAGGTATAAATTCGGGGACTGCTTAATGCCCCATTCCCCTGCTTCGAAATAAACTTATTGAACTGAGAATCGCCAGGATTGAGGTATTTAAGTCCCAGCATAGAACCGATCCAGATCCGACCCTTATCATCTTCAACAATGGAGCTGACTTCAATCCCGTTTCCATATCCTTCCTGTTCCGATAGGACTTCAAAACGTTTTATTGTTTTGAAGTCTGCCGAGAGACGGAATATTCCATTCTCTGAGGATACCCACATATTGTTTTGCCGATCGCGAAATACACAGCTCGTCACTTTACCGGCAAAAGTTTCCACAATACGCCGATAGGTTGGATCCATTTTCTTTTGTAGATTATTGACATCCAGTATATACAAAGCACCATAGGAAGCGACCCAAATATTTCCATTGGCATCCGTATCGACAGCATTAATTGCGGTACTGAGCCATTTCCCATCAGGTGTAAGATTATACGAACGGATACGGTCTGCTTCACGATCATAATAACTCAATCCCCCGCCATTGGTACCAATCCAGATTCTTCCCTTCTTGTCTTCACACAGAGCCGAAATATGATTGGCCATTAAACTATTCTCTTGGTTGGCATCATATCGATAGACATTATACCGACGCCCATCGAAGCGGTTCAGTCCATCTTCTGTGCCCAACCAAAGAAAACCATAGCTATCTCGATAGATACTATAGATCGTATTGGAGGAAAGTCCATCTTTTGAAGAATAGCGCTGAAATGTTACAGGATGGTTTTGCCCGTACGAAAAAAACGTCAGCAACATCCAGCTTAATGCCAGTAAAATGCGTATCATATATTTAGGTAAATAATCTCCACCACAAAAATTTGAAGTGAACTGTGAACTAAATTATCAAATTAATCCCTTCCAAACTAGCCTCGATCATAATTTATGCGCTATTGCCGGTCATTTTTGACATTCTTATCCTTCATTTAAACATTCTTGCTATCCGTCAAAATTTACATTGGCTAGCTTTGGTCTACAATTATAAACTGCTTTGAAAGGTTTCCCTATCATGGGAAAATTACACACCAATAATGCAACCGGTTGCGACAACGTGAATATCGGAAAAATTAACCAATTATTAAACAAAATATGACAGCACAAAACGGTCCGTAAATGGCGTTTATTTTTGATAAAATGAACCCAATACAGGTATTAGTCTACCTAACAAATTCAAGAAAATTTAACCAAGATTTTTTAAACCTATTTATCAATTCACAAATGCTATGATGATTACATTTACAATCACACTAGTAAGGCATTGGAAAAAGCTATGGGGTATAGCTAAGCCATTTACTTTACTGCTGTTCCTGATCTATATGGGACAGTCCACACTACATGCTCAGACCAAAAGACAGGTAAGAGGTGTTGTAGTCGATAGCAACCATAAAAAGATCGCTGGCGCGTCCATTAAGATAAAGGGTACTTCATTGGCTACAGCTAGTGACGACAACGGCAATTTCACCCTTCAAGTACCTGCAGATAAAAACTTATTGACCATTTCCAAGCTGGGGTATGGTCAAATTGAAGTCGACATCAACAATAAGAATACCGTAGAGATACAGCTGATCGACAAATCAATTGAAATCGAAGAAACAATTGTTGTCGGTTATGGCCGTCAGAAAAAAGAAACCGTCGTTGGAGCCATCGCCCAGACTTCAGGCAGAGTTTTAGAGCGTGCTGGAGGTGTTTCGAGTGTAGGGGCTGCGCTGACGGGCAACGTGCCGGGAGTAATAACCACAGCAAGTACCGGAATGCCCGGTGAAGAAGATCCCCGTATTGTAATCCGCGGACGCAGTACCTGGAATAATACTGATCCTTTAGTCATGGTTGATGGTGTAGAAAGGCCGCTATCTGCCGTTGATATCAGTTCCATTGAAACCATCTCCGTACTCAAAGACGCATCAGCAACTGCTGTTTACGGTGTAAGAGGAGCCAATGGCGTAATCTTAATCACCACCAAACGTGGTATGGAAGGGCAGATGCTGATACGTGGTACTGTCAACAATATCATCAAAACAGTTTCGCAACTTCCCGGTAAAATGGATTCATACGATGCCCTCATGTTGCGCAACAAGGTTATCGAAAATGAATTAGGCATCTCACCTGCCAGCTGGGCCAACTATCTTCCACAGGATATCATCAACAAATACCGTTTTCCTGCTGACCAGACAGAACGCGAACGCTATGTAAATACGGACTGGGCAAAAGAATTATTTAAGAGCCATGCTTTTTCACAAAATAGCAGCGTCAATATTGCCGGTGGTACACCCTTTGTCAAGTATTTTGCCAATGCAGATTTTCTTTACGAAGGCGATATGTTCCGTCAATTCGACAATGCACGCGGTTATAAAGCCGGTTACGGATTTAACCGTCTGAATGTACGTTCCAATCTGGATTTCCAGCTCACCCCCACAACTAAATTCTCCACCAACCTGGCGGGATCCCGTGGAGTCAAAAAAAGTCCATGGGGTGGTGGCAACGATTATTCGTATTGGATCGCAGCTTATACTGTAGCTCCTGATGTTATCTATCCACGTTACGCCGATGGAACATGGGGCTACTATGCGTTAAACACGCAAGCAGGAATAAACTCTGCACGTGTGCTAGCAATCAGCGGTACTGAATATGTGACTACAAGCCGTATTACGACGGATTTTACACTTGAACAAGATCTCAAGTTTTTAGCGAAGGGCCTCAACGTTCGCGGAACGATCTCACTGGATAATACCTTTGTCGAAGGTGGCCGGGGTATCAATGACGCCAACAATAGCACACAAAGTAAATGGATAGATCCCAATACCGGACTGCCAACCTACCAGATTGCATTCGACGGTACCAACAGGTTTGATTTTGTCGAAGGTATAAACTGGACAACCGGCGCCGGACAAGTCAGGGATTGGTCCACCTACAGAAGACTATTCTATCAATTGCAATTAAACTATGTGACCACCCTCGGCAAAGACCACAACATTACTGCCATGGGGCTTTTCAACCGCAATCAAACCGGTACAGGAAGTATGATCCCCTCCTATCGTGAGGACTGGGTATTCCGGACAACCTATAATTATAAAAACAAGTATATGCTCGAGTATAATGGCGCCTATACAGGATCAGAGAAATTCGGCCCTGATAACAGATTTGCCTTTTTCAACTCAGGAGGTCTAGGCTGGTTAGTCAGCGAGGAAGAGTTTATGAAGCCGGTTTCATTTTTGAATATGCTCAAGCTCCGTGCTTCTTACGGTGACATCGGTGACGATAGTGGTGGGCGGCAATTTCTATATCTAACCCAATGGGCTTATGGCGGCACCGCCGGCATGGGCGTTGAGGGGCGCTACTCCTACTCCGACGGCAATACCAGCCCTTATGTCTGGTACAAGGAAAGTGCGCTCGGTAATCCAAATATCCGTTGGGAAAAAGTCAACAAATTCAATGTCGGACTCGATTTCGGTCTATTCAATAGCCAGATAAGCGGTAAGGTCGACTTTTTTAGGGACCGGCGGACAGATGTTCTGATCAGCGGCGCCAATAGGGCCATCCCTTCCTATTTTGGGATGGAGGCACCAACGGCCAACCTCGGCAAAGTTCAAAACAAAGGATTTGAGGTTGAGCTAAAATTCAACAGAAAGCTCAATGTCGACTCGAGAATATGGGCCGATATCAACTTTACCCACGCCAAGGATAAAGTCATCAATGCCGATGCTCCCGAATTGCTCCCCGAGTACCAAAAACCAGACAATAAACAGGTCAATCAGACTTACTCGTACGTCAGTGCAGGCTACTATAATACCTGGGACGAACTTTATTCGAGTACTGCGCACGAAAGTAATGATCTAGCCAAACTACCCGGCAATTATCATATACTCGATTATAATGGGGACGGTATTATCGATGCTAAGGATAATATTCCTTACGCCTTCCCTTCGGTTCCACAAAACACATACAATTGTACGATTGGGTTCGACTGGAAGAATTTCAGTGTCATGACACAATGGTATGCCGTCAATAATGTCACCCGTCAGGTTGTTTTCAACAGCTTTTCTGGCCAGCTAAACCTGGCTTACGACGAAGGTTCCTATTGGTCAAAAGACAATATCAATGCCGATGTGCCACTGCCTCGCTGGCTATCGCAATCGAGCACCTATACACCCGGTAGTCGATATATGTTTGATGGTTCATACATCCGTCTGAAAACAGCCGAAATTGCTTACAATTTTAGCCGGGAATCCAGCATCATCAAACGCATGGGACTTCAAAATCTTCGCGTATTCCTCAATGGAAACAACTTAGTTTTCTGGTCCAAAATGCCGGATGACCGTGAATCCAATTATGCCGGTACCGGCTGGGCTTCACAGGGAGCCTACCCGACTGTAAAGCGGTTTAATCTAGGTGCAAACATTACATTTTAACCCTTCCATATGAAAAAGTATTTCAAGGTAATCTTTATAGCTGGAGTAATCTGGTCTTCCTCTTCTCTACTCTCGTGTAAAAAATATTTAGACAAAGAAGAACAGTCCAATGTGTCCTCCAAAGAAGCATTTAAAAACTTTATTAACTTCCAGGGATATACGGAAGAACTCTACAGCTGTGTTGTCAACTTCAGTAATAATTACTGGACCAACTCTTGGAACTGGGGCGAAGATGAAATGACCTCAACGGCTGGCAATTATCATTTCGTCCACAAAATCGACAACGGCAATTTCTGGGGCTGGCAAAGAGAATCCGACGGCTGGGGCTCCGGCTGGATGGATCAAGGTGATTTTACCACAGTAAACGGGGATGTCTTTGCCAACCGCGCTTTTCGCGATTTATGGAGTGCAGCCTGGTTTGGTCTGCGAAAAGTAAGTCTCGGATTAGAGAATATTGACAAATTGACCGAAGCTACACCGGAAGAGAAAAATCTGATCAAGGGGCAATTGTTATTTTTCCGAGGCTGGTTTCACCACCGCCTGATGGAATACTTTGGCGGAATGCCCTATATCAATTATGTACTTCCCAGCGACGAAAAGCTTCGGTTGCCAAGACTGAGTTACCATGCCTGTGCGGATCTTGCTGCGGCCGATTTTAGAGAAGCAGCCAATCTCTTACCGATTGATTGGGACAATACCACTGCCGGAAAGCGGACTTTAGGAAAAAACCAGCTGCGCATCAATAAAATCATGGCGCTAGCCTATCTCGGCAAAAACTACCTCTGGGCGGGAAGTCCTTTGATGAATTTTCAATCGACAGGAACTAAAGCTTATCATGCGGATTATTGCAAAAAGGCAGCCCAAGCCTTTGGCGAACTGCTCTCCCTCGTCGAGAGCGGACAAACGAATTACGCCCTTGTTCCAATGGCCAATATTCATTTAAATTTTTACACCACAGGACAAAACTGGGCCATGCCGGGCAGTACAGAAGCAATATTCAGAGGTCCCTATATTGATGCATGGGTATCCAATTATGGTACCAGTAAACAATATATTCCACTGGTCGTCTCCGATGGGGATGCTCTGAAGTTTATCCCAACAGCAAATTATGTGGACTACTATGGCATGAAAAACGGTTTACCAATCAAAGACATCACCCAGTCCGATGCAGAGTCAGGCTACAATGCCGAATACCCTTGGAAAGACCGGGATCCACGTTTTTATAAGGATATCATCTTTGACGGAACAAAAGTCGTTCAGGGAAATACGCAGGACGAAAAAAACCGTTACGCCAACCTCTACAGCAATGGAAGCTACCGAGATATCCAGTCCGGCAGCCAGACAGGTTATGTGTTACGCAAATTTGTCCCTATAACAGCAAACAAATATGATCAAGCCTATAATTATGGGTCCAATCTTCATATTTATGTGCCTTACATGCGCCTATCTGATGTTTATCTAATGTATGCCGAGTCAGCGATGATGGCTTCCAACTCGGCCACTGGCAAAGCAGACAATTATAACAGAACAGCTGTAGATGCCATAAACATCGTTCGGGATCGCGCCGGGGTAGGCCATGTGGATGCTAAATTTCTAAGTTCAGCAACAGCATTATTGCCCGAGCTACGGAGAGAACGTGCTGTGGAACTCGCCTTTGAAGGCCATCGCTTTAATGATCTTCGACGCTGGTTGTTATTGACCGAATCTCCTTACACCCTAAAAAAATCAGTTTCTTTTGATCGGGCAGGAACCTTTAATACGGTAGACCCAACCCAAAACCGCATTGTCAACATCAAAGAAAATGTGCTTTTGGAACGCAAGTTTACAAGCAAGCATTACTGGTTGCCGCTAAAGGTAAGAGATGTCAACATGTATCCCGAGTTCTATCAGAACCCAGGCTGGTAACAAGTTTTTCATTTAATCATTCAAAAAATGAAGTACAAAAAATTAAGCATAGCACTATGTCTTGGATTAAGCTCCATAGCGGTCACCGATGGGATGGCAACAGAAGTCTTTAATCCAACCATTGGACAGTATAAAAATAGATTCCCGGCATTTTCAACAGCCGCTCGTCCGGATAGTACCGGCATAGACAGTACAGCGCTTGTACAGGTCGCTTTCCGGAAAGTTCCGAAAAAAGACCTGATGGGCAATGTTCAATCCATCAACATCCAGCAGTTACTCGACAAGAGTTACAACACCTACAGTCTGGAGAATCTAGACGCCTTTATTGCTGGTTATAATGGCAATATTTGGGGGATGAGCGGTTATCTGGTTTTAGTGGATGGATTTCCGCGCGACGCCAATAACGTTATGCCGACAGAAATCGATCAGATCAGTGTGCTAAAAGGAGCCAATGCCATCGCCCTTTATGGTAGCCGGGCAGCCAAAGGCGTCATCAGCATTAGCACCAAACGTGGAAAAGCTGGCGATCAGCAAATTAAAATTAGAGCTAATAGTGGTATCAATGCAGCAATCAGTTATCCAAAATACCTGGGCTCAGCAGAATATATGACACTCTATAACGAGGCCCGGCAGAATGATGGTCTCTCTGCACTTTATAGTGCCGAAACAATCTACCAGCATGCCGCCGGAACAAATCCTTATCGTTATCCCAACGTCGATTACTACGCCTCGGACTACATCAAAGATCATTACAACCGTTACGATGCAACCGCAGAAATTTCCGGTGGCAATCAGCGCGCGCAATACTATACCAACTTTGGGTTTTGGTCGGAAGGCTCCCTGCTCAATTTTGGTCAGGCGAAAAAAAATGGGGGCGCCAATAGATTTAATATGCGCGGCAACATTGACGTTAAAGTCAATGATCTGATCTCCCTGAATGTAGATGCTGCCGCCAGTTTTTATATTTCTAAAGGGGTGAATACGGACTATTGGGGTGCGGCGGCCAGCGGACGGCCACATCGCTTCTCCCCCCTCATCCCTATTGATATGATCGAAGAGAACGATGTCAACTCCATGGTGTATGTCAACAACAGTAATTTTCTCATTGATGGCAAATACCTGCTGGGCGGAAGCCAACTGGACCAGACCAATGCTTTTGCCAATGTCTATGCCGGAGGTACAAACCGCTATCTTAACCGACAGTTTCAATTTAATACCGGCTTGAATTTTGACCTAAAAAATATCCTGGAAGGCCTCGTTTTCAAAACCAATCTCGCGGTAGATTATCAGTCAAATTACAACCAATCCTATAACAACAATTATGCGGTTTATCAGGCTTCGTGGAACAACTACGACGGAAAGGACCTCATAAGTAATCTGACAAAATATGGTGATGATCGTATATCCGGCATACAAAACATCAGTGGCAGCACCTATAGGCAGACCATCGGCCTCAATGGATCTCTAAACTTTAACCGCACCTATGATAACAACCATCATGTTTCGGCGATCCTGTTGGCCAATGCGTTTCAGATCGCTGCCTCTGGAAGCTACCACAAAATCAGCAATGCCAACCTCGGACTTCAGTTGGGCTACAACTATTCGAATAAATATTATGTAGACTTTAGTAGCGCTTATAGTCATTCGGCCAAATTGCCCCAAGGAAACCGTCAGGCCCTATCACCAACGTTAGCACTTGCCTGGCGCCTGTCAAAAGAAAATTTTCTCGCCAACAGCAAAGTTGTCAATGAGTTAAAATTATCCGCCTCTGCAGGTATCTTAAACACCGACCTGGACATCTCCGATTATTATCTTTATCAGGGATATTACACCTACAACGATGCTGCCTGGTATAGCTGGCGCGATGGCGACCTCGTCCATACTTTTGATAGACGTCGCGGAGACAATCCTAACATGAAGTTTCCTAAACGCAAGGAATTTAACGTCAACCTTGAAGGCGGACTTTACGACAATTTAATCACCTTCAATACTTCTTACTTTTTTAATCGGATGAGCGGTGGCCTTGTGCAGGCGGCAACACAGTATCCGATGTATTTTATGACTTATTGGCCTGTTTACTCGGATCTTCCTTACATCAATTACAACAGTGACGAACGCCGCGGGGTCGACTTTGGTATCAATCTGAACAAACAAATAAACCAAGCTTTTGTATCACTTGGTTTCAATGGGATGTATTACTCGACAAAGGCCGTGCAACGTGACGAATTATTTCAATTCGCCTATCAGAATCGGGCCGGAAAGCCTTTGGATGCCATATGGGGACTACAAAACGATGGGTTCTATAATAGTCAGGCCGACATAGACAATGCAGCATTTTCCTCATTCGGAGAGGTAAAACCCGGAGACATCAAGTATAAAGACCAAAACGGCGATGGCACTATTGATACGCGCGACGAAGTTTATTTAGGCAAAGCTGGATGGGCTGGTGCCCCACTGACCCTAGGTTGCAACCTGACCGTCAAATGGAACAATTTTACGTTGTTTGCTGCTGCCACTGGACAGTTCGGAGCCAAAGCCATGAAAAATAGTGCATACTTTTGGGTCGACGGAGAAGACAAATATTCGGTGGTCGTACGCGACCGCTGGACTGAGTCAACCAAGGAAACCGCAACTTATCCGCGCCTTACGACGTTCAACAGTGACAACAATTTCCGAAGCTCAGACTTTTGGCTTTATAAGACCGATCGCATCAACCTGTCCAAAGTGCAGCTTTCCTATGATTTCCCAAAGCGTCTATTCAATTCCAAATTTATCCACGAACTAGGTATTTATGCCATGGGCTCCAACCTTTTGACGATCGCAAAAGAAAAGGAAACAATGCAACTCAATATTGGCCAGGCACCACAGATGCGTTTTTTCAACATTGGCCTCAAGGCACTATTTTAATCATAACTATTTAAACCGAGAATGATGAAAAGAATACTAACCATAGCCATCCTAAGTAGCTTACTATTTTCCTCCTGTGAGGATATGTTTGATCCGGCTATTGAAAATAATCTTGAAATTGAAACGGCCAACAGCCGTCCCCTCTATGCCCAAGGATTACTCCTAAACGGATACAACCGCGTTCCGGGCAATAGTTATAGCTTCGATGATGTTGCCACCGACAATGCAGTAAGCAACGATAAAAGCAACACCTATCTTAAAACAGCCACGGGGCAATGGACAAGCATAAACAACCCTTTCGACCAATGGCGCAACAGTTACGCAGCTTTGCAATATCTCAACAACTTTTTATCCCTGAGCGATAAGGTGGAATGGGCGCTGGATCCAAAGGTCAGCGTCCTATTCAACGACCGGATGAAAGGTGAAGCTTATGGCCTTCGTGCCCTATTTATGTTTCACCTGCTCCAGGCACATGCTGGGAAATCAAGTACCGGGGAAATCATGGGTGTCCCCATCCTTCTGACTCCCGAAACCATCAATTCGGACTTTAACCATACACGGGCACCATTTGAAACCTGCATGCAACAGCTCTACGATGACATCAAAAAAGCAGAAGACCTGTTGCCGATGGATTATGAAGACATCAGCGCCGATAGTCAGATCCCGGCCAAATATGCAGGAACGATCAATAAGGACGATTACAATCGCGTATTCGGATCTTATTTCAAACTCCGGATGACCAAACGCATCGCACAGGCGATCCGCGCCAGAGCGGCATTATTGGCTGCAAGTCCAGCATACAGTGAAGGCAGCAAAACGACTTGGGAGCAAGCGGCCACCTATGCCGGACAAGTCATCCAAGCCAAAGGCGGCCCCAGTGGCATCGATCCTAAAGGATTTACCTGGTACAATAAAGATGTAGTCGACGGTTTAACCTCCGGATCAAACCCCGCCGAAATCCTTTGGCGTACCGACAAAGGAAATAGCAATAGCATGGAACAGGACCATTTTCCGCCAACATTATTTGGAAAAGGAAGACTCAATCCCACGCAAAACCTGGTCGATGCCTTCCCCATGGAAAATGGATATCCGATTGGAGATGCCAATTCGGCCTACAATAAAGCCAATCCTTATGATAAGCGGGATCCTAGATTGAAGACTTATATTATTGTCAATGGAGCAACTGCAGGTGTCAGCAGCACAGCGATCAATACCACTGCCAACAGTCCAACCAACGATGGGCTAAATAAGGTCGAAACATCTACACGAACGGGCTATTACCTCAAAAAGCTCCTACGTCAGGACGTTAATCTAAATCCATCATCCCCGACCCAACAAATGCATTTCAATGTCCGCCTACGGATGACAGAAATGTATCTGGCTTATGCCGAGGCAGCTAATGAAGCCTGGGGACCTACAGGCATGGGGACCTTTACGTTCTCTGCTTACGATATCATCAAAGCTATTCGCAGACGTGCCGGTGTAGGCACCAACAATGGCGATCCTTACCTGGAGCAAGTAAAAAACAATAAAGATCAAATGCGGCAGCTCATCCGCAACGAACGCCGACTGGAGCTCTGCTTTGAAGGATTTCGGTTTTGGGATCTCCGCCGCTGGAAGATGGATATCAATGTTGCTGCAAAAGGAATCAGCATAAGTAACAACAGCTACACGGAAATTCCGGTTGAAAATAGACTTTACGAAACCTATATGTACTATGGTCCGATCCCGTACAGTGAAGTACTTAAATATAGCAATCTTGTACAGAATACAGGATGGAATTAACATTAATACGCACATGATGAAAAAAATCAATCTTCTTTACGCGATGGCATTAGTAAGCCTGGCGTCTTGCAAAAATAACGACTGGGAGTTCCCAGACTTCGAATTTCAATCGGTATACTTCGCTTATCAGACACCTGTCAGAACGGTAACACTGGGCGAAGACATCATTGACAACAGCCTCGACAATCAGCATAAGGTCAAAGTCATGGCAACTACAGGCGGGGTATACAACAACAGCAAAGACATCCGTATCGATTTTGTGGTCGACAATAGCCTCACAAACGGACTCAGCTACCCAGGTGGACAGCCGGTCACACCATTGCCGACCAACTACTATCAACTGGCCAGCAACCAGATCACTATTCCAAGTGGCAGTCTAACAGGCGGTGTCGAGGTACAGCTAACCGACGCATTTTTTGCCGATCCCAAAGCATTGGAAACCTACTACGTCCTGCCCTTACGCATGTCAAAAGTCGTCAACGCCGATTCCATCCTATCCGGCAAAACTTCCCTACAGAATGCCAATAGAGCTATTGTATCCGATTGGGATGTTGCACCAAAAGATTTTATTTTCTACGCCCTCAAATATATAAACCCTTGGCACGGCAATTACCTACGTCGGGGCACCGACCAGATTGTCGGCAAAGGTGTCAACAGCAGCTTGACTAAAAATATTGTCAGACATCAGGCTTATGTCGAAAGAGACGAAGTCAAAAATGTCATGACAGCAGCGCTGAAGAAATCGGTGTTACCGCTATCTTTCAAAGGGACTGATGACGTCAATATTAATGTCAATCTGAACTTAACTTTTGATGACGACAATACGTGTAGCATCAGCTCGGCAACTGCCGGCATATCTGCTACAGGAACAGGAAAGTTTGTCAAACGGGGCGAAAAAAACAGCTGGGGCAATACGGATAGAGACGCACTTTATCTTTCCTATGCGATTGAAATGCCACAGATGAGCGTCACAAGCAAGGATACCCTCGTGATGCGGGACAGGTCCGTAAAAATGGAAACTTTTACCCCCATCAAAAAGTAGTATCAATTCAACCATGAACAACGATGAAAAAAATCAATAAAACTATCGTCATCCTACTTTCGCTCAGCGCCGTCTGGAGTTCCTGTACCAAATATGAACCATTGGAATTTGCCGTCGATAAACCGGAAAAAGTGCTGGCGCAGGAAGACATAAACGCCTACAATCCCCTGAAAAGTTATTTAGATAAACAGGCAAGTCCGGAATTTAAGCTTGGTGTAGCCCTCAATATGAACGATTATTTTAACAAGGGAGTCCTTTACCGTCTGGCCAACCGCAATTTTGAAGAAATGGTGATGGGCTATGAAATGAAGCATGGCTCCATTGTGCAGGCTGACGGAAGCCTTAATCTATCACGCGTCGAACAGCTGATCACCGCTGCGCAGGAAAACAATATGACGCTTTATGGTCACACCTTATGCTGGCATTCGGGACAAAACGCTGCCTATCTCAATAAGTTGATCGCCCCTGTGGTTCTACCGGGTTCGGGCGGACCAGCGCTAGCGGGACATGCACTAAAAATGAGCAATCCTTCTGTTGTCAATGCTTGGGAAGCACAGACAGCCTATGACATTACCCCTACGGAAGTGGGTAAAGAGTATGTTTTGAAGATTGTGGCCCGAGGTAGCAAAACAGGCAATATTGGTATTGATCTGCAGAGCACTTCCAATTATACCGGTGATAATATGGGCTCATTAGCATTAACAACAGGCTACAAAGAATACGAGCTCAAAGTCACCGCAACTGCTGCACGCAACCGTTTTATTATCAATTTTGGTCAATACGATGGCACTATTTTCATTGACAAGGTTGTGCTGACAAAAACAGGCAGCTCGACTAATCTTATCGCCAACAGTGATTTTGAAAACAATATCGATGGTTGGTTTGGCTGGGGAAATAACTCCTCCAGAGCACAATCCGCCAATGGTGAAGGGTATGGCAGCCCGGGAGGTAGCACGATCGACAAAACACCTGCCGAGAAAGAAGCCATACTCACAAAAGCACTGGAGACATTTATTGCCGGCATGTTGGAGAAAACCAAAGGGTATATCAAATCCTGGGATGTGGTCAACGAGCCTATGTCCGACTGGCCAGACCAATATGCCTTGAAGACCGGAATCGGAAAAACCGATCTGGCTGATGACGAATTCTACTGGCAGGATTACTTAGGTAAGGATTATGCCGTGAAGGCCTTTCAATTCGCCCGCAAATATGGCAATACCAATGATCTCCTATTCATCAATGACTACGGTTTGGAAGGCGGCGGCAACAAATGTAAAGGACTGATCGCCTATGTCAGCTACATCGAAAGCAAAGGCGCCAAGGTTGATGGTATCGGCACGCAGATGCACATCGATATCAATACAAACAAAGACAACATCGTCAATATGTTTACGCTGCTGGCAGCCACCGGCAAGTTCATCAAGGTGTCTGAGTTAGATATCGGGCTTGGAACAGGTATTAAAACTACAAATGCAACAGCTGAAATGTATCAGAAACAAGCGGACTTATACAAATTTGTCGTTGAGAAATATCTCGAGATCATTCCCAAAAACAAACAATATGGTATTACCATATGGAGTCCATTAGACAGTCCTGACCAAGAGAATTCATTCTGGCGGCGGGGAGAACCGATCGGTTTATGGACCGAAGGATTCGTTCGAAAGCCAGCATATCAGGCTGTCGCTGAAGCATTGCAGGTTAAAAAATAAGATCATTAATCACCCTTTAATATTTAAATTATGAGAACAAACAAAATGTGGTTACTGCTGGTCTTTTTATTAACCATTCTTTCCAGCTGTTCGCGGCTGGAAGAAAAAACCTTGACCAGCGAATCCGAAAGAAGTCTGAAGTCCAATGTTTCCGCGCAAGCTGTCACAAGCTGGCCACGGTCGACACCGACCCTACATGTAGGCGGAAAGTACCTCAAGGATCCCTGCGACAATAATATCGTCCTGCATGGGGTAGCCATTACGCCAAGCCCCTGGTTCAATGGCTGTCAGTATGGGGCCAACTCGGGGTACTGCACCTGGGACAATTACAATGTACAAGGAGCGCTCAATTACAACAAAGCCGTCATTGACAAACTCAGCAGTGCGGCCGACGGTTGGTATCTCAATTATATTCGTCTCCATATCGATCCTTATTGGACCAACGATCCTGGTGCACCTATTCCCGAAGATGACATCTCAAGGTTCAATTACAATCGCTTGGTTACGTATACCGACCAGGTCATTATTCCGTTGATCAACCATGCCCGCAGTCGGGGTATGTATGTCATCTTGCGCCCTCCGGGTGTATGTCCGCACCGTATTGCGGTCAATGATGCCTATCATACTTATCTCAAAACCGTATGGACTTTTCTTTCGCAGCACCCTGCACTGAAGAACGCCGATAACGTGATGTTTGAGCTGGCCAACGAACCCGTTGAAATCCTGGGCACAAATGGCACTTGGGGAACAACAGGAAACGAGCATTTTGCTGCACTTAAAAATTTCTTTCAGCCATTGGTCAATATTATCCGTAACAACGGTGCCAACAATGTATGCTGGATACCCGGCACCGGCTGGCAGTCTCATTACCAAGGCTATGTCAGTAATCAGATTACCGGTGGCAACATCGGGTACGCTGTACATATTTATCCCGGGTATTGGGGTGGCGTTAATACCTATCAGGCCTTTCAAAATGCCTGGAATACCAATGTTAAACCTATTGCTGACATTGCACCAATCGCCATTACGGAGACCGACTGGGCACCGCAAGGATATGGCACCTTTGGCACAGGCTCCACAGGTACTGCCGGTGGCAATGGCTTTGGTGCCAATTTAAAATATATCGTCGATCAATCCGGCAATGTGAGTTGGAACCTTCTCGCTCCTGACGACCTGCTCCACAAAGGCGATCCCAATGCAGGTACTGCCTTCAATAACGATTGGGAAGCCTGCGCTGCTCCTAGTAAACAATGGTTTCAACAATATGCCGCCTCCAATTATCCCAGTTCAAATTGCAATGTTACCAGCCTCGTCAATAACGGTATTTATGAAATCGAATTTCAGACCGATGCCAACAAAGTCCTAGATTTAAAATCAGGGGAAGACGCCAACGGCGCTGTACTCAGACCCTGGACCCGAAATGGTGCAAATGCGCAACGCTGGGTTGCCGTCGATGCCGGCAATGGTTACTGGCGTTTTGTTTCCAAAGCTAGCGCAAGTAATCGCTGCATTGACCTGGCCAGCAACAGCAATACACTCGGAACTTCCATCCGGCTCTGGCAGAACTACAACAATGATGCACAAGCCTGGCAGGTGCTGGCAGTAGCCAATGGCTATTACAAAATCCTGTCGAAAGTGGATGCCACACGTGGATGGGATGTACCCAACTGTACGATGGATGGAAATTCCAACCTACAGCTGTGGGATTATTACGGTACCTCTTGCCAATTGTTCAAATTCAAGTTTATAGCGATGAATTAAACCTCAGATAAACTAGACATCATCTTTTTCGCGGTAGGCATGGCTTACCGCGAATACTTTTTTACATACAGATTCAAAAATCATTATGCGACAAAAATCTTCTCAAATCCTCCAGCTTTTTATGCTGCTTTACAGTTTAACGGTTACGGCTGCTTTTGCCCAAAATAAAAATTTCCATATCTACCTTTGTTTTGGACAATCCAATATGGAAGGACACGGCAAATTTGAACCACAGGACACCCTTCCCATCAAACGTTTTCATCTGCTGGAAGCTGTAGACTGCCCCGAATTAGGACGTCAATCAGGCAAATGGTATCCTGCCCAGCCTCCCATTACACGCTGCCATACCGGTCTTACCCCTGCAGACTATTTTGGCCGGACACTGGTCGACAGCCTTCCAGAAAATATCGAGATTGCTGTTATCAATGTCTCTGTTGGCGGCTGCCATATCCAGTTATTCGATCAGGATAGTACAGCAAATTATGTTGCAAAAGCTCCAGACTGGATGAAGTCCATGCTCGCCGCCTATGACAACAACCCGTATAAGAAACTCGTGGCATTGGCCAGAATTGCCCAGCAACGAGGCGTTATAAAAGGAATTCTACTTCACCAGGGCGAATCCAATACCGGAGATCGCGATTGGCCCAACAAAGTAAAAAAGGTCTATCAGAACCTGCTGAATGATTTGCAGCTCAAAGCAGAAAATGTTCCTCTCCTGGCCGGAGAATTACTTTCTGCAGCAGACGGTGGGAAATGTGCAAGTATGAACAGCATCATCCAGACACTGCCAGCCACCCTGCCGACTGCCCATATCGTCTCCTCAACAGGTTGTGCCGGTATTGGCGATGGACTCCACTTTAGTCCAAGCGGATACCGGCAACTGGGCAAAAATTATGCGATCAGCATGCTTAAGATTCTGAAGAAAACACAGCAATAAAAAAGCTAGGGATTCAATCCCTAGCTTTAATATATACCTCGTCGTTTAGAGAAGATCTTCAACGTGCATCTTTCATATACGGTATCAGCATTCCAATCTCAGGTCAATGAGCCCGCATTTAATCTTTAGTTCCCAAAAATTTTGGCCAATTCCTGATGCAGCAGTTCTCCTTTGATATTAATAGCGACAATGTTTCCTTTCGGATCCACCAGATAATTCTGTGGCACAGCACGTACGCCATATAATACCGCCGCCTCATTGCTCCAACCCTTCAGATCCGCCACTTGGATCCAAGGCAGACCATCATCCTTAATCGCTTTTAACCAGGCATTTTTTCCTTTTGTATCATCGAGGGATACCGCAAGGACTTCCAGTCCCTTACTTTTATACTTGTTATACGCCTTTAATAGATTGGGGTTTTCCGCACGACAGGGACCACACCAGCTTGCCCAAAAATCGATCAGCACATACTGTCCTTTGAAATCGGACACCTTGATCATTTTCCCATTCGTATCCGGCTGAGAAAAATCAGGCGCTTTATTACCAATTTTCACACTTCGCTCAGCCAGAAAGCGTGCTTCCAGCTGCCGCGCATTCGTCATTTGACGCACCTCTTTCGAGAGCTTCAAAAATAAAGGTTCGATCTCACTGAGCTTACGTTTATTGGCCGCATCTATAAGGGCATCTACCGCAAAGATCGAACTCGGATTTTTTGCTGCAAATGCAAGTTCCTTTACCCGGCGTGCTTCAAACCTTGCCTCAAACTTTTCGTGGATAGCTTTATACTGTTCATTGGCATCAGCTGCATTTTTATCTACAGCAGCAAAAGCTTTATTCCCCGCATCAATAATATCCATAAAACCGCCACCGATTTCATTCAGATAAGCGACATACGCGTTATGCAAAGGTGACCCTTTTATTGCAGCCGTCCGCAGCGAATCTTTGATGGTCATGTTGTAAGTCTCATTACCCAAATAAAAGTATAATCGGTCACCGATATTCTGTGCGATCAATTTTCCTTTACCCTCCTGATCAAAAACCATTCTTGAATAAGCAGGCTCCTCTACTGTCCCTTTGAAACTAAACTTGCCATTCACAATAGCAGACGAATCGGATGCCGGAAATCCATCTTTTGTATAATCCAAATACACTTTTTTACCATTGAAAGCTTTTGGTGCACTTCCATTGATCTGAAAATTTGCTTGTTGTGCAAATGCTGCCATGGGTAAAAATGCCAGTGCCAAAGCCACTGTTTTTAAATTTTTCATGTTTATATGATTAGATTTTATTTTTATTCTTTTTACTTACGCCAGGTCATGTCCACAGGATTTCCCGGGATACCTTCGATTGTTTTGAGGAGCTCACCTTGCTGTCCTACTCGAATGTCCATGTAATACAGTGCGCCCTCAGCACCTGCGATCAGGGTATTTTCATCATCATCCAATTTGAGCAATCCGATATCCGATTTGATGGCTGCTTTTAACTGCTCCACCTGCTGATTGAGCGGATTGTAGCGAAATACCTGATTTTTGTAGGCCACATAGATGTAGCCATTACGGGTCGCCACCATCTTGGTTCGCTCATTGATCCACTCCTGTTTTGAAAAGAGTCTTTTGTGTACCGCAGTGACCATAAAAGGTCCATTAAAGTTGGCATTGAACTTCAGCTCATATATGTTCCCGTTGCTATCTTTCACATACGCATAAGTGTCCGTACTATTGATCTGTACCATTCGGATCAAATCCATACCCACCTTTGTCGGATCAAAAATTTCAGTATTGACTGGACTATATTGCGTACCGAAGTACATTGGACTACCATAAATATTGATGCGCACAAACTGCTTTTTATTCTTTTCGAAAGCGATGACGCTAAAATTGTTGTCTACCGCGGTCAAAATAATTTCCGGGGCCAACTCGTAATCTCCGTCTGCATATGTTCCAAACATCCCGTAGGTATTCGATTGATCCCAGGTATTCGTGGTTCCACCATAAAATTTGCCGTTGATAACACCCATCATTACGCCTTGCGGATGGGCAATCAGGCTTCCAACATCAATCGTCGACGGTGCCAGAAAAAAGTTATCGTGCAAAGTCCCTGGTTTTACGGCTTCTTTGACCAGATTGTTCACATCCAGCCGCACACCTGCCTGCCTGGAAATAATCCAATAGCCCAGTGGTGTATTTCCCGTGAACTGATTTTTCAGGTAATGGATATGCAGCGGATCAGGAGGTAATGACTCGCCGTTGATCGCCTCATAAATATTGGGTTGTACAGTGTTATCAGGTTTGATAAAGGAGAGTTTGCTGACCCCGTTTTGAACAGATAGCACAAGTGATCCACGCGAAAAAGCTGTCGTTCCCTGAATTTTGAAATTGTAGAAATATTTCATTCCATTGGCGGTATTGGTCACCGTAAGCCGGGCTGTATACCTTTTGGCCTGCAGTCCGAAAACGATACGCAGCGCAGCCCCTTCATAGTGGTTAGCTTCAGGGACAATTGCCTCAGGCACATCGATCCGCCAATTACATTTAACGGAAGCCGCATCAATGCCGGTAATTTTGGGCGCTATAATAAGACTGTCCCCTACCGAAGCTTCATATAAGGTATCCAAATCCGTCACCTGTGGCTCTCCGGGCATGTCGATAACATAATTCCCCTTGTCTTTATAACAGCTGCCCAAAGCCAATAAAGTTAAAGACAACACCGCAGCAAATAATATTGCTCTTAATTTGTTTACATCTCTTTTCATCTTATCTGACTTCCTTTCCTGATTCATCTATAAAATAATACTTACCCGAAGCGCTATTTTTTCGCAGCAGGATACTTCGGCTGGGATTGTCCAGGTGGTAGAACTGGTAGGTTTGCCCGTTGTCTTTGCTGTTCAGTACGTATTTTTTTTCAGGATGATCTTTGACCCATTTAAATGGATCGTTGAGCATCATGAGCAGGAGATTTGCAAAGTAAAGATTCTTGGGTGCATCGAGCCCCACCATGGAAAGCGAACGCTGTTCGGTGACAATTAAGAAGAGCTGATGTTTTACCCGCGAATAGTTGTCGAGCCACATCGTCCACCAGGCAGGCTGCTCCAATTGGGCCGAAATAATAATGCGTGCCCGTATTAGCGCCGGGTTTTCAACACCAAAGTCATCGCTTGCTTTCAGTTTGACGATCAGTGATACAGATTGATTTTCAAGTTCACTGATATTGTGCACGATGATTGGCATTAGAGCCCGGCCGGCATTGCTTTCCATTGTATAATCGGATTTCAGCGCATCATAATGTTGCTCGGCGCGGGCCGTTGATGAATCCTTTTCCACGAAGGCCTCAAAATGCCGTGCTTGCTGATCACGATACCCCATCACTTTGACGGGAATAAATATGGTATCCTGTGCCTTGGTCATATCATAGGCAAACGTGTAGACAATGCTATCCCGGTCCGCATCGCTCAGATCAAAATAAACATTTGCTGCCCTGTCGTAAGTCGTTAAGCCGGCCTTTTTACAAGAGCACAGCAGCAGCAGCGGGAGTAACAGGAGTAATAAAGTATCTTTTTTCATTTTTGGTCACTATTTACCGTTGTCCATAAATTATTTCATCATCAGGCAAAGGCCATACATAGATCTGCTGATTGGCAGGAATTGTTGTGCCTTGCTGCCCTACGATCGGTACATTCAACCTTTTATAAGCAAAGAACAATTGCCCTTCGGCAAACATTTCTTTCCGGTATTCCTTCAGCAGTTCGCTCTGGAGCTTTGCATAGGTCGAGATATCCACTTTCTGGCCGATGCCCCGATGTTCACGCACCTCATCCAGCCATGCCGCAGCTTGGGCCGGAGCTGTTTCATAGCTACATTCAGCAGCGATATAATAGATTTCAGTCAAGCGGATTGCTGGAGCTACCAAATAGTGGAGATTGGCTGCAAAACTGTCGCCAAGTGTATTTCGGCGATATTTATGAATAGACGATATAAAAGAATTGCCGACGCTGACTGTTCCGAACCACTGGGTATAGCGCATATCACCACCTCCAGCACCTGCAACCTCATAGATGGTCTTTGCTTCGTCCTGATCCAGGTATATCGCACTGTTATTGTCCTGAAACCAGTCATTGTTATACGTACTGTTCATGGCGGGGATGTACCAGGCAAATAACAATTCCTTATAGAAAATCCGGTCTTTTTTGTCCGCATCGACTGCTAAAAAATCAGTCGCATTTGTCCACGGAAACTTTTTGACATCGATCACTTCACGTGCATTGAGCAACGCTTTAATTTTATCTCCTTTATACAAATAAGTTCGCGCCAGCAACCCGCATACCGCATAGTAGTTAAGCCGGTGTCTTCTGTTCTGTAAAAAGAGACTTTTATCCTGAAGCTCTGAATTTTTCAGGGTGTCACCGACAGTCGGATAACCGACCACATACGATTTCAAGCGAATTGGATCAACTTTAAGTAGTTCTTTGGCTTCCTCTAGATCGCGCACCACCGAATCCAGTACCTGCGACACCGTCGACAGTTTGGTAGATTTATTTGAATAGCTGGTTACGTAAGGAATAGCTTCGATTTTGTCATTCACAACTGGTGCAGGGCCAAACAGGCGCAGCGCATCAAAATGCAGATAAGCTCTCAAAGCCAGCGACTCCCCTTTGATCAATTGATAATTGCTTCCCGTAAACAATTGTTTCTTGTGATCGATCTCAGTCAGAATCAGATTAGCATTCACAATGCCGTTGTACAGGCCTTTCCAGATATTGTCCTTGCGTCCGATAAAATTGCCATCATTGTATTTAAACAACTTTGTCTGCTGATAACGCAAGGGATCATTGCTCGACAGCGCATAGTTCTGCGCCAATACTTCGGGTGTTCCGATTGTTAGCTCCTTTCCATAGAGATCGTCTTTGGCACAGCGGGTATAGACCCCAATAAGGGCTTCTTTAAAACCATCTTCGGTGGCGAAGAGGACGGATTTGTCTATTTCGCTTTCCGGTTGTATATCTAGCCACTTAGAGCAAGAAAGCGTACTCAGGGCTGTGAACAGTATTAAAACTATAGTTAACTTCTTCATCTGTACATATTTTTTTCCATCCGTCGGATGGGACTTACCATCTTTTATAATCCAGCCTGTAGGGTAAAAGTCACACTCCGGGCAAACGGATATGTAATTCCACGTTCTACTTTCACCGAAGACCAGCGAAAAATATCATTTGCAACAAGTCCGACACGCAGGCTTGACAGTGCTAGTTTTTTTGCGAACTCCTTTCGTGCATCGTAAGAAAAATTAAGCGACTGCAGTGCAAACAGGTTGTCAGGCATGATGAACCGCGAGGACACCCTTGTCTGGCCCAAATCCTGAATACTTTTATAAAAAGTGACATCCCCTGGGTTTTTCCATTTTTCCTCCAAAACCCTACTGTCAACATTATAGCGCGGATCGGCATTTTCAACGCGGTCTACTAAGGTCTGGTTATAGGTTTTACCGCCTATCCGTGTCTGGAAATATGCAACCATCATAAACTGTTTGTAGCGTAGCGTTCCTCCAAAGAATCCTTCCATTTTTGGTGTAGCCACCCCCACGACATCAATATCCCGTGCATCCCAGTCATACGACAGAGTTCCATCTTTTTTAATATAAACTTCCTTTCCATTTTCGGGATCTATTCCCAGAGAAGGTACCGCGTATATCGCATCAAGCGATTGGCCTTCTTTGTAGCGAAGCAGCGGTACAGCCATTAGATCAGTCCCTTGCTGTGCTTCGTCGACCCGTTCGTTGTAGCTCTTCAGTGCATTTGAAATACGGACGATTTTATTTGTATTTCGAACCAAATTGGCCAACAGGCTCAGTGTCCACTTTTGATTTTTAATGGGAACCCAATTGGCATTGAGCTCAAATCCTTTATTTTCAAGATCGCCAAGATTTTCCTTGTAAGAGCTGAATCCTGTAGAAGGTGCCAAGTTGATATCCGCGAGGATATCGCGGGTGATCTTATGGTAATAGCGTGGCGAAAGCGTCAACCGATCATGCCAAAGTCCAAGGTCAAGACCGACATCAGTACTCTGGGTCTTCTGCCAGGTCAGGTTTTCATTACCATAGTTACGGACCGTACTTCCAAGTCCCGAGCTGTACCAATTGCTCTTATCGTAGCTATAAGTTGTGCGCGACATGTAAGGGTCAAACTGTACAGATCCCGTCAGACCTATCGTTGCTCGGAGACGCAGCTGGCTGATAACATCGTTGGCAAACCATTTCTCCTTATGCATATTCCATCCGATACCCGTAGACCAAAAGGGAGCGGTACGTTTATTGGACCCGAATTTGGAAGAGCCGTCAATGCGGACAGTTGCGTCCATCAGATAACGGTTATCATAGGAATAGTTGGCACTTAGGAAGGCTCCAAATAACCTGGAGGCCCCTAGGCTACTCGAAGGGCTCGCATTTTCGGCATATCCTTTAGCAAACCCCACACTTGTAAATCGGTCATTAGGAAATCCAATGGCCGTAAAAGAACGCTCGTCATAACTTTCTGTCCGGATATTGGTTCCCCCAACCACATTGAAGCTGTGTTTATCAATATTGCGCATCCAATTGAGCCTGATATTTGCATCCCAGTACAATTCATTGTTTGTATAGCTGCTATAACTACCTTTTTCATCTGTCTGCGCTGTTGGATAGAAATAAAAATCATTGGCTAAGGGCGACCGGAAATTATCATTGGTATTCAAGCGCTTTAGCAGACTCACCTGTCCCCGCAGGCGAAGTCCATTACTCAGATCAAAATCACCAGAGAAATTGTTCAGCAATTCGGTATAACCAAGTTTATTGAAGCTATTGAGTGTCGCATTATAAAGTGGATTCAGGACATATTCTCGTTGCGCACTACCGGAGTTTGCTACCCTTGTCCACATATCGGCCTCCTGTATAATATTGCCATTGTCATCGGTCATGCGGTAATACGGATTCATCCTCACATAGTCCGAAAAACTTCCATAAGGAGATTCGCGGCCATCGACGACGGTTACTGCAAGCTCATTCTGGAATCTAAATTTACCTTTTAGGTTATAGCTAAAATTCAGCCCGCCCGAATATTGATTTCTTCCCGATCCCTTCATTACCCCCGGTCTGGTCTGATAGCGCATATCTACGCCATAACGGAAGGTCTCCGAGCCACCTTCCAGATAGAGCCCGTGTTTTTGTCCGACTGCAGTTCGCACGGGTTGCGACAGCCAGTAAGTGTCCACACCACCGAGAACATTGGCCAGCTTTTGATAATATAGTTCATCCAATGCATCCTGTGGCTGACGCTGAATTGTTGCATCGTACAGTCCCGCCAACTTCTCATAAGCCAATTTATCCGCCGCATGTAAAACGTCATAGCCCGTCAGATCAGGCATATTCACATTACTCTCATGTGTATAGGTCAATTGCAGTTTACCATCCTTAGGCATTTTTGTGGTGATAACCATGACACCATTAGCAGCTCTTGAACCATATATTGCCGTCGCAGCAGCGTCTTTTAAAATCGTGACGCTTTCAATACGTGTCATATCCAGATCCAACACTTTCTGTACGCTCACTTCGAAACCATTTAATATAAAGGCCGGCATATTGATTGTGGTGGTGATATTGTCCCTCCGGAGCACTTCATTCCCCCCGGTAGGTAACGAAGAGGATCCACGGACATTAATATTTGGCAAGGCATTGGGATTGGATCCCGCAAGATTGTTGTCCAACAATTTAAAAGAAGGATCAAATACCTGCATGGCCTGTAGGACATTTTGTGGATTTACCTGCCGCAGTTCATCCCCACTTTTAGTAATCGCGGTTCCGGTATAGGAATCTTTTTTTAACACCTGATAACCCGTCACAACGACCTGTTCCAACGCATTTGCCTCCTCTTCCATCTGCACGTTGTACTCCTCTTTATTTTCGACCAGGTTGAGGGTAAAGTTTTTATAGCCAACCATACTTAATGTAAGCGGTTGCATAGTACCGGCGAAAGAAAATCGTCCATCCTTATCCGCTACTGCAATGGTATTGCCCATTTGTGAAATATTCACGCCCGAAAGTGGCTGACGGTCTTTACCGACGACTTGTCCCCGGACCTGCAGCTGAGATGGCTTATCCAAGGAGGAACGGTTTTTAGGTTCGGTTTTCCGCGGACTAGCTTTCCTTTCCAGGAAAATTGTCTTCGATTCAATTGTGTAGCCGATTTCCTGCGGACTTAAAATTTTATCAAGAAATAATTTAAGAGGCATCTTGTCCGCTTTGATTGAAATTGGCCGGGCCGATTCCAAAATCTTTTTTGCTCCCAAGACTTCGTAATTTGTCTGGAGCTTGACCGCCTGCAGCACATCCATTAAAGGAACATTGTGTCCGGCATAGGTGACGGTTTGTGCGTTTACCTTATGACCTAGCTGGAGTAAGACAGCAAAAAGTAGCCATAAAAGGGGTCTGGTCGCTTGTGAAAAACAACTTAATTTCATTAATTCTAGTTAGTTTAGTTAGGTTAGATTGCAGGATTCACTGCCCAATTTGTTAATTCATATTGTATGGTAATGTATAATTTTACGTTTTTTACTGCCCTCCTTTCTGTCCTTTAGGATCCCTTTTTTCAATGATGAGTTTTCCATCGTCCGTCAATTGATACGACAAATCCTGGTCTTTTAATATTTTCAGGATGGTAGATAATTTACTCGTTCTGAATGTGCCTCCAAAAAAGGAGACATCAGGTACGTCGCCCTTATAGACTACATCAACTGCATACCATTGGGACAGTTCATCCATCACTTGCCGAAGTGACTTTCCATCAAAGTTAAATTTGCCGTATACCCAAGCCATCTCCTGCTGCACATTGACCGGATGTCTGGACAACTCCGCACCGGTGCTGACAGACTGATCGCCAGGGAGCAAAGTGACTTTTTTGCCTTTAGTTAGCTCCTTTACCTGCACTTTCCCTTCCAGCAGTGTTGTTTTTGTCTGCGCTGATGTCGGGTAGGCATTGATATTAAAATGCGTTCCCAATACCTGCACCTCCTGATTTTTGGTCCGCACAATAAAAGGCTGATCCTTCCGTTTGGCAACTTCAAAATAGGCCTCTCCCCTAAGGCTGACTTCCCGTTTATCTTTAGCAAATACTGTTGGATAAGAGAGTGTCGTTCCTGCATTTAGCTTGACCATAGTACCGTCGGGCAAGGTGACCTCGTAAGTACCGCCACGCGGCGTTTCTATTTTGGCAGACACCGCGGCATCGATCGATGCAACTTCATGGCCGTCATCATAGCGTATTCCGCTACCATTGATATGCACTTGTTTTTCTCCCTTGTTTAGCTCATACCGTCTACCATCGGAGAGCGTTATGATAGCCTGGTTAGAAGCCGGTAGTCGATCATTTACAGCTCCCAGCTGTACTTCAGCCGGCCGACTGGTATCCCGGTTCCAATACCAGACAACACTGAGGGCAAGTAGCACGCTGGCTACTGCAGCATAGGGCCATAGCCTTTTCAGCAGTGCAGGCCTTCTCTTTGTTGGGTGAAAGGAAATTTTATTTTTTAGCGACTCAAAATTACGCTGCTTTTCAAAATGCTGCAGACTGGCATACGCTTCACGCTGCCGCTGTCCATCCAGACAACGTTGGTAGATCTCTTTGTTCGATGCTGATTCTTGCAACCAGTTTTCCAAAAAAAGACGGTCTTCGCCTGTTAGCGTTCCCTGCAATTCCTGGAGGACCAGCGCACTAATACGGATAAGTTTTTCTTCTTCTTTAGGATCCATTTTGAGCTATTTCATCTATAGATACCACACCGATTTAAAAAAGTACCAAAGACAATTAAAAAAAAATTAAAATTTTCCAAAAAGAACAATCAATGAGAGTAGGTAATTGAAGGAATCTCTTTTCAAATGTTCGCGGAGCAGGCTCAGGGCACGTAATTTTTGATTTTTTACGGTTTGAATATTGATCTGCAATAGATCAGCAACTTCCTGATTACTGTTGCCTTCGAGGTAGCTCAGCTGTATGATTTCCCGTGCTTTGGGTGGGAGCTTCTGAATGGCTTCGTAGAGTTCGGCCATTGCTTCGGCATAGACAATTTCATGTAAATGCGATTTTTGATCCTGTTCCTGCTGTGCAACATAGCTATCGACCCGATTCAGCCTACGCAGTCGGGCTGTCTGCTGATTGAGTCCTACATGGCGCGTTGCCTGATAAAGCGCCGCTTTCAGATGCGACAAGCTGTCAAAGCTCCGCTTGCCATGCCACAAGCGAATAAAGCCCTCCTCGGCAATATCTTCTGCTTCTTTACTTTCATCCACAAAGCTTGAGGCGTATAAACAAATGCGATTGAAATAACGGTTGTATACATGCGCGCAAGCCTGCTCTTTCCCTTTTAGGAAATCTTCAAGCAGCTCTTTTTCGCTCGTATAGTTCATCTGTAGATTCGTTTAGCTAGAGGTCAATCTTTTCGTGGATAAAGATAACTAAAAAGAATTGATACTTCCTATCGACGACTTATCCCTAAATTCTTCCCACTCAGTTTTCACAATTTCGCCCTGTACGCCATAAATTTTTCGGCGAACAGGATCAAAAAGAAAGCAAAGTCAATAATATATTCAGATCTACTCGGTTGCTCTTGTTTTTCTGTGGACAAATCTGCTACCTTTGAGCCGCGGCATTCTAAAGCCAACCTAACCCAATAAATCAATCTGTTCGCAATATGACACCTTGCTCAAAAAAAAATTCTGATCACAAAGTCTTCCACTACATCATTATTTGGACGATTTTGTCCCTGGTCACCTATTCCGCTTCCTGCTTAGCACAAACAAAGCCGTCACCCGATCAATACATACCGAAATCTACCCTTGCCCGGGCGATGGCGGCATCGATAAAAATGTTTGGTATTGACAGTATCAGCGGCCAGCAAAACAGTGCCCCTTTCAGTGGTGTTATTGTGTCTGTGGATGGAGCTATCCTTACAGTGGCACATTCCACAAAGCCGGGCAATTTCTATCGCGTAATTTTCCCCGATGGCAAGCAGGGAGTCGCCAAGGCGCTCGGAAGACTGGTCGTGGATCAACAGAGCAACTTGCCCGATATTGCTATGATGAAGATGCAAGGCGAAGGCCCCTGGCCCTTTGCCGAAATGGGCTGGTCATCATCTATCGCTGAAAACCAGTTCTGCTTTGGATTATCTTATCCCGAAACACTGCCCTTCTACATTCCCTTTTTGCGCACAGGGCGTATTGTAAAAAAAATGGACGACTATGGTTTTATTCAAAGCAGCAGCATCATGGAACCTGGAGATTCCGGAGGCCCTTTGTTTGATGCCCTAGGTCGGGTCATTGGTCTTCATAGCCGTATCGACAGAGCCGAGGGAATTAATTTTGAGGTTCCTGTAAATAGCTATCGTAAATATTGGCAGTCGCTCAGCCACCCAGTCGCTATCGACACTTATCCCAATTTAAGCGATTCGATCGGTAGCGATCCTGAGCAGCAGAAATTATTGGAATTGGCGCTAAAAAAACAGGCAAAACATCCGGAGACAAACTTTCAGTCCATAACAATTGGCAGTATTTTACAGGACGACAGTATCTCTATATTAGGGACCGTATTTCAATTGCGCAACAAGAAGCAGGTGATCTTATCCAAAAGCAGTCTTGTTGGCAAAGCGCCAATTGTTAAAATTGGCAAGAAGGTCTACGCCTTAAAAGTCCTGCTTAGAGACGAAAAAAGCGACCTGGTAGCACTTGTGAGCGATCATAAATTTCCGTCGATCACCATATCGGAAATTGCGCAGGAAGGTATACCGGATACACTGGTAGGTTTAAATTTATGGTCACTGCTTACCGCCAATCAGCATAAAGCCGGTGTTCTGGGTATGTCGTCCCGCACCTTCCCACGTATACCTGTTCCAGGAACTTTCGATGCACAGATGCAGGAGCTAGACGGTCTTCCAACCTTAACAAAAATAGATAGCATGGGAGCAGCTGCCCGCGCCGGACTTCGGGTCGGCGACCATATGATTGCGTTAAATGATCAGGATGTAACAAGTGCCATCAAAATCAATGCCGCCATGCAGCAATTTTCTGCAGGCGATACGCTACGCGTTCAATACCGACGGGGAGCCGCAGATCTTCAGACGAAGGTCATCCTTTCCAAATGGCCAACCAGGGAAAATCCACATCCGGCAAACAACATTCCCAAAGGAAAATCAGTTCGTAGGGACCACTTTCCAAGTGTGTTTCTTCACGATTCCCGTATTCATGCTGACGAATGCGGAAGTCCCATCGTCGATAGCAAGGGCCATTTTATAGGACTCAACATTGCACGCTTTAGTCATACTGCTTGTCTAGCTATTCCTAGAGATGCTGTATTAAAGTTTTTATCCAATGTCGAACAGCTGCTGTAGCACGTAAAAAGATCAGATCATTAGGTAATTTTTAGTACCAAAGCGATATCATTTTGAGCGAAACTGTCGGGTATCTGAACCTCAAGAGCATCGTCGAGCTGCCGAAAAGATATCCGATCTTTACTACCCAATAGCTGCACCTTGCCGACCACAGGGGTATCGGGTGCGGAACGCCCCAATGACTTGATTTTAATCTGCTTTCCGGTCGGTGTTCCCATAATAAAGGCATACAGTACATTTCCCTTTGTCGTAAAACGAACATCCTCCCCGGTAAAAGCTTTTCCTTTTCCCTCGTTGAACCCCTGAACATTAAGCGAAGGCGCTTCCTCCTGCGCAGGCCCCTCGCCAAAAATACGCCATGGCCTGGTTCCTATAATCGCTTCCCGGTGTAGAGCCATCCAGCCCCCTATACCCTCAACCACTCCCCTTGCTTTTTCATCGATAGATCCATCACCGCGCAAGGGTACACTCAGTAATAAATTGCCATTTTTGCTGACCACGTCTATCAGCATATGAATAACGGTCTTAGCGGATTTATATTGATTATTATCATAAATCCGGCGGTCATAATGCCAAGCCCCTATACAGGTACAGGTCTGCCAGGGCTGTGGCTCGATTGTATTGCTCTGCCCCCGTTCGATATCCCATACCAAACATTTACGCTGCTGTTCATTGAGGATTTTGCCATTAATGACCACATCAACCTTGCCTTTATTTGCCTGCATGCTTTTATTGTAAAAATCAGCTGCGATCTCCAGGCCAACATTGCTTATTGGATAAAGTGGCAGCACCGTATCGTCAAAATAAACGATATCTGGCCGGTAGCTGTCCATCAGTTCCAGGGTACGCGCTTTGAAATTTTCACAATAGGCTCTGTCAGGTACGCTCACCCCGGAGTCGACATCCCAATGCCACTGCCGATGAACCGTGTGATCATCCGTGCTGTCCAGACTCAGTTGATGATCCTGGGCATAAAGCTCCTGTGGATCGTAATCTGCCCACCATTTTCCCGCACCATCTTTTTTTGTTAGTTTCCCATCATAAGGAACGCCTGCAAACTTGCCTTCTTTATCACTTCGCTGAGCCGTTTCGTACCAGGTCCAGGCATGTGCTGCATGTACACTCACGCCAAATTTAAGTCCTCTTTTTCTTGCGGCACGTTCCCAGCCGCCAACAAGATCTTTTTTAGGTCCGACATTGACACTATTCCAGCGATGGTGACTGCTGCGATAAAGGTCAAGATTATCGTGATGGTTGGCCAGAGCCATAAAATACTGTGCACCGGCATTCTTATACAGCTCCATCAGCTCCTCCGGATTCCAGTTTTCGGCTTTCCACTGATGGATCACATCCTTAAAACCAAAAACAGAAGGATGTCCATATTTTTCAAGATGATATTGATATTGGTCCGATCCCTCTTGATACATGCCACGGGCGTACCAATCACCGCGTTCAGGCTGGCATTGTGGTCCCCAATGTGCCCAGATACCAAATTTGGCATCGCGAAACCAATCAGGTACCTGATAGTTTTCCAATGAACGCCAGTCGGGATGAAAAGGAGCTTTCCCCAGATAAGCGTAGGCAGCGCTGAATTTACCAAGGAAAAGGGTCGGAATAGTTGCACCGAGAAACTTAATTGCTGTTCTTCTATTCATTATACAATGATCTTCGGTCAGAATGCCTAAGCCAAAATTGTGGGACAAAGCCATTCGGTTTATAATTTGTTATCTTCTTTCCTACCAAAAGTACCGGTATTGAATCATGAAAGAAACTACATAATCGATGAATACTTGCACAATATCGACGAAGACTACATTTTCATGCTGTTGCCCCAAGAAAAAAGACGTCCCCAAAAGGACGCCTTCACCTAACCACTAACTATGAATAAAAAAACACCTAAATCTCAAAATCAATTGTTCATATCATTACCTTTCATATTTTTATTATTGTCCAATTCGGACTGCGGGAAAGGATAATACATTGCTTTGGGAGACCAGCCTCCTTTTTTCAGTGGCTCCAGCCAGGTTGGATTGGCCATCCCCCATCGCAGTAGGTCAAAATATCGTTGATATTCTCCCAAAAATTCAACAAATCGTTCATGTACAATGATATTTTTGACAGTATTCAATGGTATACCATTTTTTACCAACCCCTGGGCAATTAAGCCATCTACATCGGGAATTGTCCCCTTCGACTTTTGATACCAAAGGTGTGGTTGCTCATCTGGGACAATATTATTCGCACGAGTACGGACAAGGTTGATATATTGTTTCGCGCCGGTAATATCTCCGCGTTCGTTTAGACACTCAGCATAAAGTAGCAACACATCGCTATAGCGAAAAATCCGGTCATTGTTGCCGTTATCAAAGTCCGCTATCTGAACATCCGGACAATATTTTCTTGTCCCAAAGAAGTCTTTGTTCGTAGCCAGGTTTTTCATCCAGTCGGCATAGGCCGTGACCTTACCGTCCAATTGAGTGAACTTTGCACCATCCTCGCACCATAGTGTCATGTATTTTCTAGGGTCGCCATTTTCAAATTCATCGTGAGCCATTTTATTGGGAGCCAGATTCCACCAGGCACCACCTGTGCCGTCAAACATACCGATTTCCTGCCATCGCCATGAGCTCGATATATCATCCCCGAGCCAGCCAGGTCCATTGTAGAGCTGGACCTCAAAAATAGATTCTTGATTGTTCTCTTTCTTTTCCAAAAAATTATCTCGATAGGAAGACATCAATTGATATTCCTTACTATCAATCACGCTTTTCAATTGCGCTTCGGCATTGGAAAAGTCAGCTGCCTGCCCTTTGGCCAGGATAGGTTTATAGAGATAAGTTTTTGCCAGGTAGGCCTGTGCGGCACCTTTGGTTGCCCGGCCGATCATTTTACTATCAGCATAGAGCGCGGCCCGCGTTGGCAACAATTCGGAAGCCTTTTTAAAATCATCCACGATCAGCGCGTATACAGCACCAGCCTGTGAATTGCCCGGATAGTAATCTTCATTGGTTTCAACAGGCTTGTTGATCAGCGGGATGGTTTCTCCAAAAAGCATACCGAGGTGCAAATAATGCAGCGCCCGCAGGAAATAAGCTTCGCCCAAAAGTCTATTTTTTCTATTCTGTTCTATTTCACCCGTAAAATTTGTTATACGGTCGATCGCCAGGTTTGCCGCAAACACCCCATTCCAGAGATCTCTCCAGGTCTGTGCAGCCATTCCGTCACTAGCCGGTGTATTGTAGGTATCCTGGTACATGGGCTCCCATTTGAAGGTATGATTATAATCATCTCCCGGGGCCAGTAATTCGTAGTATAAACTACGGGCGTAGCCCCCCTGAGTACGGCCCACCAGCGCCTGATACGCAGGAATGACCGAATTTTCCAATTCATCTGCTGTTTTATAATAAGTCTCTGTCGACAATTCCTGCGGATTGGAGAGATCTAGATTTGGCTTACAGCTCGAAAACTGTAGCAGCAGCGCAACAACAGCTAGTTTTATATAGTGTCTGTTCATGATATCGAAATAGTAATTAGAATGTAATTTGAATACCCATAAAATACTCTCTTGAATTCGGGAAGCTCAGTCCCCATGGCGTTTGTCCATCGATTCCACGGCTTAAATTGGAGCGTGTATCCCCCGACCCCACTTCCGGATCATAACCGGAATATTTGGTAAAGGTCAGCAGGTTCTTTGCGCCAAGGTAAAATCTTAAGCGATCGATCTTCCAGCGTTCAAGCTCAGGGCTAGAAAAACTATAGCCGATGTTGAGCACCTTCAGCCTTAAATAAGAACCGTCCTCCACGAACCTGTTTGACGCCCTTAAATTCTGATTGGGATCACCTAAGACAGCCCGTGGAATGTTTGTATCTGTATTTTTGGGATAAACGGTCGTTTCACCGGACAGCGGATTTTTGAAGATCAGCTCCTCTGCGCGGTAACGATCGAGCGTTGACGCAAAATTATTGTAATAATGATACATCCCTTCCCCCCAATATCGGCTATTGTTGTAGATGTCATTGCCCTTGCTCCCCTGCCACATCATCGACAGGTCAAATGTACCTACAGCGCTATGGTAACTTAAATCGGCATTGAAGCCGTAACTAAAATCAGGTATCGGACTTCCTAAAAAATCCTTATCCTGATCATTTAAAACCTTGTCTCCGTTTCGGTCATTAAACCGGACATCGCCGAGTGCTGCGTTTGGAGCAAAGGCTTTGTCTGCATCCAATTGTGCCTGACTCGTATATAACCCATTGGTGGTATACCCCCAAAATTCACCTACGGATCGGCCGACCGCTGTTCGTGTCACATTTTCACCTCCAGGAGCAATACTTCCCCATAAGATTTCATTGTTGTTGCCCAAGCTCAATACACGGTTTTTTACAAAAGAGATATTAGCCCCTATCTGGTAACTGAAATCACCCGACTGATCTTTATAGGACGCCAATATATCCCATCCGCGGTTGCGTATACTGCCCGCATTCAGCACGGGAAAGTTGTTGACATACCCTGCGGTGAACGAAATAGGCACATTGATCAGCATATCTTCGGTCTTCTTATTATAATAATCGACCGTCAAAGCCAGTTTGTGATTAAACAGTTCCAAATCGAGCCCAAGGTCAGTTGAGTATTGGCTTTCCCATTTAACATTTGGATTGGAAGGAGTTTGCGGTAAGGCACCCGTGACCATCACATTGTTTAAATAATACCAAACATGGTCAAAACTAACCGTCCGTTGGTATTGATATTGCGCAATATCCGAATTACCAAGGAGTCCATAACTACCGCGGAGCTTCAGTTCGCTGATCGCAGGAAAAGCTTTCATAAAAGATTCCTGGCTGATCCGCCAGCCTGCCGATACCGAGGGGAAATTCCCGTAGCGGTATTGGTTGCTAAAGTTAGCAGAACCATCACGTCGCATATTAAACGTCAACAAGTAACGATTGTCGTAGTTATAGTTGACCCGGCCCAACATGGAGTACATAGCCGACTGGCCTACGCCTGATCCCACAAGACGGGAGCTGGCCAAGGAGGCGGAGTTAAGAATCAATACATCGGGACTGGGCAAACCACGGGCACCAGCATTGACGGCGTTGTACCGGGATTCTTCCGATGTAATCCCTGCCAAAGCAGAAATTGCGTGTTTTCCGAAATTATTTTCATAAGTCAGCGTATTTTCAAACAACCAGCGGTTATTCTGGCTACTCGAAATATTGAGCTCATCCGGACTGTGATTCTGATATTGTCCGACCGAGTAATTTCCAATGTAACCTTCATTTCTAATACGGCTAAGGTCTATCCCCATATTGAATTTATAGGTCAGCCCTTTGATGATTTCATAGGTAGCCCAAGCATTGCCATTGACAGAAAAATTGTCATTGACATTTTTGTTGAGATAAGCATTTGCTAAAGCACTCTGCACATCTGTTCCGTTGCCGGCCCCTGCAAATCCGGTGCTACTGTTGGCATCATACAGTGGTAAAGTGGAAGACCACTTTTGTGCATCGATGATATTTTTGTCGCTCCAGTTGCGGCGCGTGTAACCCAAGGATAGCGTTTCACCTATCTTGAGTTTTCCTTTGGTAAAATCAGAGATAAATTGAGCACCATAATACTTGTTTTTGTCCTGAATAATAATGGATTTATCCGTTGCATAAATACCACTCAGGCGAAAATTAGCATTTTGCGAACCGCCAGAAACCGAGAGATTGTGCCGTTGGTAATTGCCCGTCTGTAGCAGTTCATCCATCATATTATATCCTTGACCGATGGCAGACGGTTTGGACAGCGCAGCTAAATAGTCCTTGCGTGAAGGATCCTTATTATACATCTCCTCATTAATCAGTTCGGCCAATTGCTGTCCGTTCAACAGGGGCACATTGTGGGAAATATTTTTGATACCAGCAAAAGCATTGTAATCCAGCTTCACATCTCCGGCTTTGCCGCGTTTTGTGGTGACCAAAATAACGCCGTTGGCTCCCCGGGCTCCATAAATAGCACTCGAAGCAGCATCTTTTAAGACCTGAATGCTAGCAATATTATTTTCGTCGGGCATCGCTCCACCGATCATCCCATCAACCACGTAAAGCGGATCGGTTCCGTTAATAGATCCAACGCCTCGGATGCGGATAGCACCATTGGTCACCTGCACCCCGGGTACAGCACTTTGAAGCGTAGCTATTGCACCTCCGGGTACTTTCACAAGATCTTTGGTATCAACTACAGCAATAGAAGATGTCAGATCGACCTTTTTCTGCTTACCATAACCCACCACGACCACCTCGTCCACAGCAATTTCGGCCGCAACAAGTGGAATACTGATTTCCGAAGAATTGCCGATGACATACTCCACACGATTATAACCCACATTGGATACAACGATGACCTCTCCTGGATTCAGCTTAAGAACAAATTCACCTTTCTCATTCGTTGATGTACTGAGGGTTTTATCCTTCACTTTGATCGATGCTCCAATAATTGGTTTTCCTTGATCATTTAAGATCTTCCCATGTACGACTTTTTCTTGCGCGGATAGCTGTCCCATGGCCATTAACATCGAAGCCACTAACAACCACTTCACTTTCTTATTCCTTTCTTTCGGAAAACAAAAGAAAGAAGAGACATAATTTTTGTTCATAATCTTTGTTTGAGATAAATGTCCTTTAGCCCCTAAAGGCACTTATTTGGTTATCTATTTTTATGTTGGTTATTTCCCTATGTTGTTTTTACACGTCAACATGTACCCGAAGACAAGATGCATAAATACTTTGCTTCAAATAAGATGCTTCCTAAAAAATCAGTATTGTAGTTTGCCGGATCATTGCGTTAAAATCGACCGGTTATCTGCCAATTGGTTACAAAGCAAAGCTATAGCTTTCGGCAAAAGAGCTTTGCAACGAATATTTAAAAGAAGGGTAAAAATGTTTAAAATCACTTATCGAAGCCAGATGTACTAGTTTTTAGTTCACGACCTACAGGCTATTTTGAGATCAAAAACTACAGGTCTGTTAAACGGCGTTTGTAGAAGACCTATAAAAAAGTGTCGATCAGATCGTCGAACAAGAATAATTTAATGCAAAAAAAAATCGACAATAATTTATAATCTTTTGGAGAAATATCAACTAAATTTCACATCTTTGAAACAGTTTATGCAATCGATTGAATTAACCATTTAACGCATATTTTGGATATTTTATCCGACCTATTTTTAAAAGAAAAAAAAGATAAACTTAATGGAATATTTTCCGCTATTGAAGCACCGTTCTGATGAAATCATCAAATTCATTGCGAATTGTGGTATATTTTCCTTACTTCTTAACAATGGTAAGGTTATCCATTTTATACCGGACGACCCCGATCATTTTATCGAATGGTTAAATAGAAAGGGAATCAAAAACATCAAAGGACAACAATCCAATGTCGCTAAAGAAAAAACAGATCCTGCACTAAATAAATAAGGCACGACCTGCTTTTAATCGCAGGTATATTCTCGAAATTCTTCATTTCAAGGCTGTCAATGAATATTTTTTTTAATATATTTAAATGGAAAACAAAATGAATTGCCAACAACGCAATGCCATTGCGAATAAACCAGCTTAGCAACAAACAACATAGCATTTTATGAAGAAGACCACGTTTCGGAATCTATTTGCCGCCCTGTCCTTTATTGTTATCCTATTGCCTATTTACCCCTCCATCCGGTCTTATTTTAGCAAAAGGTGCATTACAGAAAAGTATGGCGTCGATTACAATGACCGGCGCAAAAAACTGGGTTTGTATCCCCTTCCTTCCGACTGGGGCCGGAGAAATCTCGATTCCTGCATTATCTGGTACAATCCAAGCGGCCATGTCGGACATCGTTGGAAAAATGTCTATTTTAAAGGCTGCAGCATCGAAAAAGAACTCGATTTTTTTGGATTCGGATATGACGCCGAAAAGAAGCAATACACCAAGGTTCTAGAAGTAATGACACGTTATGATGAACAAGCAAAAGTCGTAGATATCCGCTATAAAGTGCAAACGGCATCATCAAACAGGTTCATTGCAAAAGCAGAAGCTGATTCGCTGATCCGGACGCTAGCAACCGTTGATTCCAAGTGATCCTTCAACAGTAATTGCTAGCAGCTGCAGTAATCAGACAAATGATCGTCCATGGAAATCTAAAAATTTTTCTTAAAAAAACCAACCAAATCAGCTTACCTCCAAATCCTTAGCGTATCAAATACCGCATAACCTAATTGGTTATTGCCAGCAAGCTGGTAGAGTCCGACCCGTAGCCTTTTCCCGTTCAGATCCTTTCGTAGAAATGGCGTATTGGGAAGGTCCTTCCACTGCATACCGTCTATGGAACAGCGCAAAAAGAAATAATCACCTACTTTTTGAATCTGGAGGTAAGGCGAAAAATTCAGGCCCGTCCCTGTGTTTCCTTCCTGAAAAACCTGTGGACCAATACTTCGGGAAAGATTCCCCAGGTTCCATCCTGTCAAAATACAATTGTTGATGTAAGCATCTGTGCTGTCAGCACGCCGAATCATGATTCCCGCTTCATTGGATGTACGGTTTTTACTTTCCAGTCCGACCACATCGCTGACCTTTACTTGCAGCGTAAAATCCCCCTCAAGTTCTTTATACACAAATGGCACAGGAAATGCTGTATCGCCCCATTTCGTATTTTTGGATTGGATTCTTCCGCGATCGATCTGCCAGGATATCGCTGTCTGTGTACTGTCGGCCTGTACATTCGCCTGATAACCATCCCAAAAAGAAACTCTTTTATCCGCTACCTTATCGTTCGGCAGATCAGATGCCCGGAGCAGAGACGGTTTTTGCTCCAGCACAGGCATTGCCGCCGCACTGCTCACGTGGCCAAAAGCATCCTTTGCCAAAATTTCGATCGATTTGCCGATTTCAGAGGGTCCGAAAAGATGATAGGACTCCCGCTTCCAACCCGAACTTCCTCCTTCGGAACGGAATAGATACCATAGGCCCTGTTTTTTTTCGACCTGCACAAATACCTGATCGGCATTGATAAAGCGCGGCGCGGAAAGCACCACCGGTGTATAATGCCCCAGACCGCTAGCCAATCCCTCCTTCCATAAACTGAATTTTGTCTTCACCTCATCTGCAGTCAGCGTATGGGGATAGACACGGAAGAAATGAAAAGGATGGGCCAGTTCGATCTTGTTATTTTTTAACTGCAGCAGCTTATTAGCCAAACCCGGCTTTTCGATCTTTCCATTAGAATAAAAGATCTGTTTGCCGCCATCAAAAACAGCAATACCATGCTGCCAGGCCGCACCATCATACCAGTCAAAATCCATCGCATAATCTTTTTGCTGCAATAATGTTGTCAGAGCCCCAGCCGAAAAGGCTTTTACACGAAGTGCGAGTCTATTTCCTTGAACAATAACTTCCCCATCTTGCACTGTCACCAACGTATCTAGCGCTGTCCCCTGGTTTCTCAATGTACTGACCTTTCCCAGATTTAAATCATCAGTTTGCAGTGCAAAGAAGTGCTGCTTAGGAACCTCATTTGCCAATTTGGCTATAGATTGCTCATCCAGACTTGTATTATAGAAATGCAAACTAGCCACATAACCCGAAAAATTCTGGTCTAGTATATCCGAAGCTCCAAGAACAAAAGACTTACCCGGGTTGACAAATAGCATCCTATTTTCCCTGCGCTGAAGCTTTCCATCCACATAAATAGACTCCTCATAGCCATCAAAAGATAGCACTAAATGATGCCATATATTCGGGCTGGGTACCGAAGAGTACCCCATATCAGGCCAAGATCCATGAATGACAGCCCCCTGCTTCGGATCGCTACCGTAACCAAATACCGCTTTGCTGAGCTCCTGCGATCCCGACGACCAGCCAACTAACTGCTCTAGCCGTCCAATAGTCGGATTATTGACCCACATCGCAAGGCTATAGGAGCTATTTCCAGCCAGGGAACTTGGTACAGCAAAGTTCGAACGCAATGCTGTGGCTCCATCAAAGAAAAACGCTTTCTTTCCTTGGTAGTTTTTAACGGGCAGAGCGTATTCAGTTCTAAATATCCCCTGTAGGGAACCTTTATTTTGAATGTCAGAAAGCTGCTGTCCTTCACGATAATCCATAGCATCAATATGCAGCAAATCTGATCGTTTTACATTGTTGTCGGGCATTTGCTGCGGTGAGGACCACACCGTTTCCTGCGCTAGCCGCTGGCCATACACTTTGATGTTCCACAGTCCCCGCGGCAACCCATTCAACTGCGCATTCAATACCTGAAGTCTGACATATCTGGCTTTTGTCTTGCCATGCTCCACAATCGGGCTCGCCCAGCGGCTATTGTCCGACCGGTCGATAAAAAGCTTCCACGAATGGCCGTCTATAGAAGTTTCAAGCCGATATTGATAAGCATAAGTTGGGTATTCAAACTGAATAGAAATCGTCTGTACCGTCTCGGTGTTGCCCAGATCAACGGCTATCCAGGCCGGTCCCTGATTATTTTTTGCCCGCCACAGCGTCCCATTATTGTTATCGACCGCGAAAGAAGGTCTAAAATCGCTGTTATAGAACGAAGATACGCTTGTCGTTTTACCAAAAGCTAAATCCTTCGGTTCCTCAACCGATGGAAGCAGATCCCTAACACCTTGATGTGTTGGCTTAACCTTTTCGATATCGCCCTCTGCTGTAAAAAACAGCTCATCTAGCGCAACCTGGCGATGGAAACCACCGCCAGAATGCGGATTATTGTGCCTGTGATAAACGATAAAATAGCGATTATCTTGCTCAAGAATACTATGGTGACCGGGACCGTGGATACTGCCATCCGCGTTGGTGACCAATACCGGATTTTGCGATGGATATTCAAAAGGCCCCATAGGCCCGGTTTTACTTCTAACATACTGTACACGGTAGGTCTCATCTTCGCAATGACCTGAGGAATACATCAAATAATAAACTCCTTTGCGCTTAAACATATAAGGGGCCTCAAAAAACTCCTTTGCCACCGTATTGGGGATCAGCTGTATCTTTTCAAAGCTCTTCATATCTCTATTTAGTAACCCGACAGCACATCCATGATCGGGATAGATGCCCCAGGTCCCCCAATACATGTAAATACGGCCATCCTCGTCATGGAAAGTTTGCCCATCGAGGGTGATTACCCCTGGAATCCTATAGTTAGGAATGATCGATTTGCCATCCGGGGCCAACGGTTCCCAAGGACCTGTCGGATGATCCGACACTGCTCCAAAGATCTCCACTGGCTGACTATAATACAGATAATACCTCTCGTCGTATCCCTGCGTCATATCCGGTGCCCAATACCAGTGCGTATTGGGCCAGTTCATCGGCCGAATTGTCCAATTCTTCAAATCCTTGGAGGTCCATACCTGCGATGGTCCGGCCCCCCAGCCATTGCCATCGGTGGTGGCATAGATATAATAGGTATCACCAATTTTTTTAATGGTCGGATCGGCGAAATAGCCAGGCAGCAATGGATTCAGCACATTCGGCTGCTGCCAAGGTGCTAAAGACTGCGCAAAAGTCGTCCCCGAGGACAAGAGCAGTATAGCCAAAACTGTAAAATAAAGATAATGCTTCCTCATAGCGCAAAGTTTATCGGTTGAAAAAGGCAGCTTCTTCAGTCAATTTTATAACAAATAAAACCTATGATAAATGTCAATTTTACATTAAATTTATAAATCAGGAACAACATGACAAATTTTAAGGTCAAATCGGTTAAAAATGGGCTATTGAAGGTTAAAATTTACCCATAAATACAAGCTGTAATCGCCCATCTTTGTAAGAGCAATGATCTTCGCTGTCTTATCATGAGTAATAAAATATCTAAAATGAATCTTAAAAAAAGCTATTGGATCCTATTTGCGCTCGTATGTACCCAGTTGCCAAGCCGCGTATACAGCCAGCAGGACGAACATCCCGTATGGAAAGCTGTCAAAGCGCAACAAGCCACCTTGGGCGTAGAAGAGGGAGCCAAAAGCTTTACCCTCAAAAATCTGCAGGTAGCGATCCTCAATGCATCGCAGACCCTATCTTCCTTTCGTCCCAATAGCGGCGAAAAGGATTTTGACTATACACCGGTTGAACTCCTCAACAAAAGGGACCGTAATCAGTTTTTTCATATCGGCGATATCACGGTCAGTTTGCGCCGTCAGGGCGATTCGGCATGGACAGCCTTTTCGTCGGCGGCAGACCGGAAGCCTGTAAAGGCGCTCAGCCCGGCAAAAAACAGCCTGGCCAGTGCCGACATTAGTCCTACACTCGGCAATATCCCCCTCAAGGTCGTCCGCAGCTGGCAGGATGAGCAAGGCGATCTGATTCTGAGCTTCGAACTGACCAATCCCAATGATTATTCCATCGAGATTGGTTCGCTGGGTATCCCCCTTCCATTCAACAACAACATGGACTGGAAAAACCTCGATCAGGCACATGCCCAGAATGTCTTTTTTGACCCCTATATCGGTCGGGATGCCGGCTACCTACAGGTCAACCGTTTACATGGCCGTGGCCCGAGTCTGCTGGTTTTGCCCTACAGAAATACAGGCTTTGAAGCCTACAATCCGCTCAACAGCGATCCGACACCACGCAGTATTACCTTTGAGGGATTTCACGAATGGCTGATCCACAGCAAGGCACATGCCGATACCGACTGGAAAGGCGTAGAGCAGTGGAATACACCGACCTCGACCGTATTGAAACCCCGTGAATCCAAAACCTTTGCACTCAAATTTGTCCTTGCGCCGAGCATCCGTGGCATTGAGTCAGCATTATTGAAAAACAACAGACCTGTGGCGGTGGGTACCCCGGGTTATGTCGTTCCGATGGATAATCCCGCCAAGCTTTTTGTCAAACACAATCAGGCTATCAAAAGTGTCAGCGTCTATCCCGAAGGTGCGCTGACCCTGACAAAAAAAGGGAATACCCCACATCAATGGACCGAATACCAAGTACAAGGTAACCGTTGGGGACGTGCCCGTCTGACAATTAACTACCGGGACGGCATGACGCAGACAATTCACTATAAAGTCATCAAATCCGAAAAAGAAGTCGTAAAGGATCTGGGGCATTTCCTCACCACCAAGCAGTGGTATGAAAATGATAAAGATTTGTTTGGCCGATCACCATCTGTCATATCGTATGACTACGAAGAACAGCAGCCCATCACCCAAAATAAGAGTGCCTGGTTTGCGGGTTTAAGCGATGAAGCTGGCGCCGCAAGCTGGCTTGCAGCCATGATGAAGCAAGTGCTGCAGCCCAATCCACAGGAAATAGCCAAGCTCAAGCGATTTGTCAATGAAACCCTCTATGGCCGCATACAGCATCGGGAAGGTGACAAGAAATACGGGGTCGTCAAAAGCTTGTTTTATTATGAACCTGATTCTATGCCTCCCGGTACCTACCGTGCGGATATCAACTGGAAGACCTGGGCTGCCTGGCCGAAAAAAGAAGCCGATGATATAGGCAGGTCTTACAATTACCCACACGTAGCTGCAGCACATTGGGTCATGTATCGGCTTGCACGCAATTACACGAATCTCGTCAATGAAGAAAGCTGGCAAACTTACCTCGAAAGAGCTTACCAGACCAGCATGGCCATGGTCGAAAAAGCCCCTTATTATGCTCAATTCGGTCAAATGGAAGGCAGTATATTCCTGATCGTTCTCAACGACCTGCGCCGGGAGGGGTTGACCGTGATGGCCAATAACCTAGAAGCGACTATGCGCAAGCGTGCAGAACATTGGAAAACCCTCAATTATCCTTTCGGAAGCGAAATGCCCTGGGATTCCACCGGTCAGGAAGAAGTATACCTCTGGTCCCGTTTTTTTGGTTTTGACGAAAAAGCCCAAGTGACGCTCAATGCCATTATCGCCTATATGCCGACGGTGCCGCACTGGGGTTACAATGGCAGCGCACGCCGTTATTGGGACTTTGTCTACGGCGGTAAGCTTTCTCGTATCGAGCGCCAGCTGCACCACTATGGCTCTGCACTTAATGCCATTCCTGTGCTGACGGCCTATCGCGACCATCCCGACGATTTCTACCTGCTCCGCATTGGTCATGCCGGCATGATGGGAGCACTCGCCAATGTCACCGAAGATGGCTTTGGGCCCGGAGCATTCCACTCCTATCCTTCCACACTGGCCAATGATGGGATATCCGGAGACTACGGAACGGGGTTTTATGGTTATGCGGTCAACTCAGGAACCTATATTGTCGAGCATCCTGAATTTGGCTGGCTCGCTTTTAGCGGCAACCTCAAGACAGAAAAACAACTGGTCAAAGTTGCCCTGACAACAGCTTCCAAAGGCCGAGTATTCCTGGCTAAAGAAAATCTATGGCTAACGACAGATGCCGGCGAAATTGCCGAACTCCACTACGATCAAAAAGATCGCAGCGTTACACTGGTTTTCAACAGTGATCCTGCCCAAAATATCGCGCATATTTTGCTCAATGTAAATCCCGAAAGCCATTATGAGCTGGAAGGAATCAGCAAAGATCAACTGAACCGCTATGAAATTCCCCTGTCGAATAAAATGGTAAAACTGAAAAAACGCAACTAGAAAAGAATGCAGAAAGCAGCCTGCTCTGACTCAGGTTAGCTATTAAAAGCTATATGTTCTGTACGGATATAGGCAATCGTAAGAAAGCCATAAAATCGGGTTTCCATTAAGCTGGAAACCCGATTTTGTTTAGCTCACCATGTAAAAACATATTTATCTTAAAAATAATCTACTAATTTTATAGACTTTATTTTTTATTCCCTATATTTGCTTATCATATTCAATCAACTAAACTTTTTTAACATTTAAGATCCTTTATGAAAAATCTACAATCCCACATCGTATCCATGCGAATGTGCTACTAACAAAAACTGCAGTGCTCTGCTGCAGAAACATTTCCTAGAAACATAATACAAGTAATCAATTGGCGTTGGCACTTGTTTAATTTTAACTATTAATCCAAATCTTATGAAAAACATTGGAGTACCGCTGTATTCTATCTATTTTCTATTGTTCTTTTTTTGTGTACAGCTCAGCTATTCACAGGACAAACCCAAACCTATCGTAAACGCAACCCTTGAGGGCCGAATCATAGATGCCTCAACCAAACAGCCTATCGAAGATGTCACCGTTCAGCTGGATGCTGTTACACACAGCGTAAAAACCGACCGCGAGGGCAGATTCCAGTTTGTGACTGGACAGAAACTTCCTTTTAAGGTTAAGTTGACGCACCTCAACTACAAGTCACTGTCGCTTGTTATCGACAAAAGTCCCATCCTGATAGCGCTCAGTCCTGCAAGTAAAGACCTGGAAGAGGTCGTGGTAACAGGAGTTGCACAGGGTACCAGCCGCAAAAAACTATCCTTTGCACTCACCAAAGTAGACCAGGAGCTAATCGGCACCGTACCTTCCCTCGATGCTTCCACAAGTCTACGCGGCAAAGTCGCCGGTCTTCGCATCGACCAATCAGGCGGCAATGCCGGAGCGTCGGTTTATCTCCGGGGATCAAAGTCGGTCACTGGCGAAATAGAACCTCTTATTGTCGTAGACGGTTTTGTCACAGCACTCAAACTCGCTGACATCAATCCAAATGACATTGAAAGCATCGAAGTTGTGAAGGGCGCTGCAGCTTCGGCACTATATGGAACCCGCGGTGAAGGCGGTGTTATTCAGGTACTGACCAAGAACGGTAAAAAAGAGGGAAAGCTAAACATCAATGTCGACAATGAACTCGGCTATTCCAGTCTTTTATTACTTCCACCCCTTTCTTATCAGCATCATTTCAAGGTCAACCCCGACGGCTCCTTCCTACTTGTTAATGGTGCACGGGTGATCGACTACAAGGAAAATGGTTTTTCGGTCAACCTACACCCCTATAAAGATTATGTGGACAACACGAAAAATCTATTGGGTCGCACCAGTTATTTCACCAATTCGATTGCTGCTGCCGCAAGTGGAGAAAAATATAATATCTATTTATCTGCACAGAATCAGCATAAGGGAGGTGTATCGCCGGTCGTTGATGCCGACAAAAGGCAAAATATCCTTTTCAATCTGGGTTACAGGGTGTCGCCCAAGATCACGGCAGACCTGACAACACAGTATAGCTTCTTCAATACACCTTCGAGCGCCGTATCCAGCCGTTCAGATGGACTGCTTTATTCGACTTTGCTCGTCGAGCCCTTTATTGATCTGAGCGAAAAAGACGCATCTGGCAAATATGTTTACCTGCCCAAGGGGAGCAATCTTTCGGGTCAGCAATGGACCAATCCATTTTATCGGCTAAGCAATGAAGAATACGCCTACCAAACTGAGAATCTCCTGCTGGGTGGAAAACTCCGGTATGCCATCACAGAACATCTGAGTGCCGAGGGAGCACTTTCCTTGCAGACAAAACAGTACAATACGGAGGAATACTACCCCAAGGGTTATCAGACTATCGTTCCGGATGTCGTACTCAACAATGGCAATTATGCCTTGCGGACTACAAAAAGTACCAGCAAAAACGGTCAGTTTCAGTTAAACTACAATCGCCATACGGGTCGTGTAGACTGGGGGCTTACAGCGAAATATGTGTATGAATTTTCGTCCCAAACAGGTTTCAATGCTTCTGGGCGAAATCTCACGGCCCCTGTCAAGAGCTTAGATGTGACCGAACCCAGCACGCGGGTCATTGGGTCCTCCTGGGAAAAAACGGTCAATCACGGCTATTTTCTGAATGCCAAATTTGCCTGGGCAGACAAGCTATTTGTGGATGTACTGGGCCGCTTGGACCAAAGTTCAAGATTCGGACGTGACGTAGGTACGGCCTTTTTTCCGCGGATATCCGCCGCGTACCGGCTCACACAGGATATCCATCTAGCCCCACTGACGGAGTTTAAGCTCCGCGCTGCCTACGGTAAAGCCGGAAGCCTCCCGCCTTTTGGCGCCAAAGATAGCAGGGTCAGCATCACCAACACAGGAGGTGTCAGTTATACCCAAAATGACAATACAGATCTTAAAAGAGCGGTGACGGCCGAGACAGAACTTGGCTTTGATGCGATTCTCTTCAAGCGGTTAAACGTACAGTTCAACTACGCTTTCTCCAACAGCACCAACGACTTTATATCGGTACCTGCCTTCACCCCTATTTCAGGTTCGGCAAGCATCTATGACAATTTAGGTGCCGTGAAGTCCAATTCGCTCGAACTTGAAGTGAACGGCAAGGTACTGGAAAAGAAAAAGTTCAGCTGGTCGTCGGGACTTACCTTCAGCCGTGTCCGCAGCCGCATTACTTCCCTAGGCGATGTTCCCGAATTTACCTATAATGGCTATCGAAAAGCTGTTGGAGCAAGTACCACCGCAATTTATGGGTATAGCATCCATTCAGATCTCGCGCAGCTGCAGACCAATAGCGATGGTTATGTCGTCAATGCCGGTGACGGTACCAAGCGCATAGCTGATTATGTGGTCAATGAATTTGGTGTAGTTGTCGAAAAGAAAGCCCTTGGCACGGCAAGCGAAGCACCTGTATTTTATGTCAATGCTGCCACAGGAAATGCAAAGATCATCGGTGATGCCAATCCGGATTTCATTGTCGGTTTTGCAAATACCTTCAATTATGGACGGTTTTCACTCTATAGTGTGCTGGACTGGCAGCAGGGCGGTCAAAAATTCAATGAAACAGCCCAATACCTGACCTATGTCTACCGTTCGCAGTTTTCTGACCGGAGTGCCGCTGCCGGCAAGCCGCTCAATTTCACCACACAAGTATTCAATGCTTCGCAAGTGACCGACTATTGGATCGAAAAAACAACCTATTTAGCCCTTCGGGAGCTTTCTTTGTCCTACAAGCTACCGACAGAAAAGCTCGGACTGGCGAAAGTCTTAAAAAATGCCAACCTATCGTTAATCGGACGAAACCTATTCATCTGGACAAACTTTAAGGGAGTCAATGTAGACGGCATCGGACAAGACGGGTTCAATTACCCTTCCTATCGGATCATTTCCGGAAAGTTAACATTCAATTTTTAACCTGACCATCAACATGAAATATATGAGAAAGATATTTTTGGGCATAGCCGCTGTTTTAGCATTAGGTTCCTGTGAATCGATCGGATTTGATGACCCTTCAACGCTCACCAATGCTGAAGCCGTAGAAAAGATAAAAAGCCTAGGCTATGTACTCACAACAAGCAGTATTCAGACGGCCTTTAATACCACGACCAATAATGCCGGCGGATCTCATTTCAGTCTCTGGGCCGATCAGTCTACCAATACCAACGGCAGCCAGTCCTGGTGGGACTTTGCCAACGAGCCGCGGTTGCGCCTCAATAATAACGCTGCTTACCGTGGAAATGCCGCTGTACGGGAGGTGTATTCCAATTTCTACCAATCCAATCTGGACGCCACCAAAGTAATTGATCTGATTGAAAATCAAAAGCTGACAATCTATGACGACAAAGGTGCCGACCGCACCCGGGATTGCCTCATTGGAGCCTACTATGCAAAAGGAGTTTCCCAAGGTTATCTGGGCGCCATATTTGACCGCGGACTGATTGTCGACGATATCAATTTAAAGCTCAAAGAGTTTCCAAATTCCTACAAGGAGCTGATCGAAAATGGCATCAAACATCTGGATAAAACTTTACTTCTTATCGCCGAGACCCCCAACCTGAATTTTGATTTTTTGAAAGGAGTAACCATTTCCAGGGCTGACTTAGTCTTGCTGATCAATTCCCTTTCAGCCCGCATCCTATCCTCGATAGCACGTGACAAAGCTGAGGCTGAAACCTTAGGCGCAGCACATTGGAACAGGGTTCTTGCCTATGCCAATAAAGGATTTACCAAAGACTTTACCATCACCACGACTGTTGGCGGTTATTATAATGCTTTGGTCGATGTGCTCGAAAGACCTTATGGGACGGCATCGTATGTTCCGGCCGATATCAAGATTGCCTACCTCGCAGACAAAACAAAGAAAACTCCGAACGCCTATCCGACAGACAATAGCATTATTCTGGCGCCGATCGAGTCGGACGACAAACGTTTCTATCAGTATTTCACCTATACGAGTAACTTCGGTATTCTCCTTGAGGCGCGCGGAAGGGGGCTATTCAGCAATTACATGCGGTCTAGATGGATGTACCCAAAATTGTCTACGCTCAATGTCGCCGGCGCTGTCAATCCTTACTTTCTGGCCGAAGAAACGCGGTTACTGCGGGCTGAAGCCAAGTATTGGCTCAAAGATTATGAAGGATCAGCAGCAGAGCTGAATGCCACAGTGGCATCACGTAAACAAAAAGGAGGCCTTCCCGATGTAACAGCCAGCGCAAACGCACTTCGTGATGCGATTCATTACGAATATGCGGTAGAAATCGATGGTGCTGGTGGTACGTTTGTACCCTTTACGTTTATGCGCAGAAACGATCTTTTGCAAGGCGGGACACCAACGCAATTTCCCGTTCCACAGATCCAGCTGGAGCTGATCGGCGAACCTGTTTACACCTTTGGCGGGAAAGATGCTGCCGGAGAAAAAGGCAAGTTTGGCGAACTGGGAACCGCACGGGATAATGGCTGGAAATCAGCTTCGAAATAATCAGTCGGAGCAGCCACAGGGACGAACTAACCCCCTATTATATAGGCCTTCTGTTTTCTGCGCTGCACCCAGCAGCGCGAAAACAAAGGCCATTTTTTTAACTCAGCAGCTTTTGCTGAAAGGCAAAACGGATCAGGTCGGCCGTATTTTTGCTTTTGGTCTTGTCCATAAGATTCTGACGGTGTCCTTCGACAGTCCGTTTGCTCAAAAAGATCTTATCCGCAATTTCGACAGCGGTGAACCCCTGCGCAATAAGTTCAAGTACGGCAAACTCCCGTTCAGTAATTTCATAATGTGCGAGGCGTGAAGCGACGTCTACTGTTGCGCTGCTCTCGACATCAAAAGTTTCCATAAACCGTAGACCGAAATTGGTCATCAGATATTTATGTCCCTGCGACAACCTTAATAATCCAAATAGGATTTCATCATAGTCCCCGCCTTTGGACAGATATCCATCTGCGCCACTCCGAAAAGCTTCGGCTACTTCGTTCGGTTCTTCGATCATGGACAGCAGGGCAAATTTTAGATCCGGATATATTTTTTTGGCCATCCGGATGAAACTTATACCATCCATGCCTTGCATATTTAGATCTGTTAAAACCAGATCCGGCAATGTATTCTGTTCCAGATAGATCAATGCATCCTCCGCGCTGTCTACCTCTCCTACCACCGAAAGCTTGTCGTGGGTATCTATTATCAAACGTATCCCGTTCCGCACAAGCCGATGGTCATCAACTAAAAGAATTTTAGTCATTTTTCCTCCAATCCTACTAAGATACTTTATTTTTTTAAAAATTTAATTTTCTAAGAAAAGTTTATACATAAAAAACATCTCCTTTTATTTTATCTTCCGCCATATTTTTTCATTGCCCACCTGGTTGTAATTGGAAGCCAGCACCGAAAAGCGTAGCGTTTCCTGACTGCCTAGAGCAAGATAGCCGAATGTTTCGAGGCTTTCGTCAAACAAGGACAGTACCTTGGCCTGCAGTGAGGTATCAAAATAGATCAGTACATTGCGGCAAAGAATGAGCTGAAAGGCGTTGAAAGAAGCATCGCTCACCAGATTGTGCGAAGCAAAGACAATACGCTCCTGCAACGTGGAATTGAGCTTCACCCAATTGTAATTAGCTGTATAATACGATGAAAAATCCGCCTTGCCGCCCGAAAGCTGATAATTCTCGACATAGGACTTTAGATTTGCCATGGGAATAACAGCCCTCTTTGCCTGTTCGAGCACGGTAGGATTAATATCGGTGGCATAGATCAATGATTTGTGCAGCAGTTTGGCCTCCTGAAGTAGGATGGCTAAGGAATACGCCTCCTCTCCCGTCGCACAACCAGCTATCCAAATGCGAATAAAGGGTGAAGTCCCCAATTTGGGAAGGATCTCATGGCGGAGATGCGCAAAAAAGCTAGGGTCACGAAACATCTCAGTCACGTTGACCGTCATCTTTTCAACAAATCGCTGCAGGTAATCCGGATCATGGACAATGCGGTAGCGCAGTTCGGCAAAACTTGCAAAATTGTCTAGCAGACAAAGCTGGTTGAGCCGGCGCGAAAGGGAGGCTTTGGTGTAATGCGTAAAATCGTAACCATAGAGACGCTCCACATCTTCCATCAGGACCATAACCTGCTCTTGGCTTACAATTTTTTTGCCTGCTGTCATCCGGCTACTTCAGTTATCATCTGTACCAGAAGTTCAATATCGATCGGCTTGGAGATGTAGCCATTAGCTCCAGCTGCAAGGCATTTTTCACGGTCGCCAGTCATCGCTTGCGCCGTCACCGCAATAATAGGCAACTTATTGGCGTTCCATGATTTGCGGATCAGCTGCGTAGCCTCATAGCCATCTATCTCGGGCATCATCATGTCCATCAGGACAAGGCCTATGCCCGCATGATCCCGCAGCTGGGCAAGCCCTTCTGCCGCAGAAAGACACCCCATTGCCTGAAAACCCCTCGACTTCAAGGCCAATTTTAACGCAAATATATTGTTCTGATCATCGTCGATAATCAATACGGTTTTATTCTTATCCATGCTCTTTATCTATTGCCTTAATATTCATACCTCTTCTATTATTCATACATCCATACCCGCAGCAGGGACAAGAGCTGATCGATATCTACCGGTTTGGATATATAATCAGACGCGCCCGCAGCGATACATTTCTCCCGGTCTCCCATCATTGATTTGGCTGTAACAGCAATGATAGGCATATCCTCATAACGTGCATTATTCCGGATCGAAGCAATCGTTTCGTAGCCATCCATCTCCGGCATCATCATATCCATCAGGATCACCGACACATCCGGATTTTCTTCCAGCTGTTTGAGTGCGTCCTTTCCGTCGGTTGCCGGCACCACGGTCATCTGATACTTTTCGAGTGCTTTGGTAAGCGAGAAGATATTGCGGATATCATCATCCGCTACAAGCACCTTTTTACCCTGCAGGACATCCTGCAAAAAGCCAAGCCTGCTGCTGGTTTTGGCGGCAGGACTGTTATTTTCTTCGACGAGATGCAGAAATAACCCCACTTCATCTAAAATGCGCTGATAGGAATTTGCCGTTTTTACAACGATGGAATCTGCATAACGTTTTAATTTCATTTCCTCCACCTGCGAAAGGTTCTTGCCGGTAAACACAATAATCGGCAAATTTTCGAGTCCCTCGTTGCGTTTGACAGCCTCCAATGTTTCGTAGCCCACACGGTCGGGTACCCCCATATCGAGGATCACACAGTCGGCGGTATCCGAGCTCAGCGCGGCAATACTTTCCTCTACGTTGCTCTTGATCTCCGAAGCAATGTTAAAACTCCCGAGGAAAAGCGACAGCGCCGCCGCATGTTTGGGGTTTTCTTCAACAATAAGGACTTTTTTCGGATGGCGCGTGAGGGCATCCTCTATTTTGCGGAACATATCACCCATCTGTTCCAGTGCCATCGGTTTATTGATAAAGTCTATAGCGCCTTGAAGCAAACTTTCTCTTTTGACTTGCAAAGAAGACATGATGTGCACCGGTATATGTCTAGTTTTGGGATTTTCCTTGATCTCAGCCATCACCTGCCAGCCATCTTTGAGTGGAAGCTGAATATCCAGCAAGACCGCCAGCGGCATATAACGCGCTACCATCTCGGCCGCAATATCACCACGCACTACCACGATCCCTTTGTAATTTTGCTGACGCGTATATTTGAGCAGAATCTTTGCGAACTCGATATCATCTTCGACGATCAGGATGAAACGGTCGCCAGCCACGATGCTGTCGCGATCATCCGGAATATCAGCTGGGATAGGGATCTCCAGCGGTTTTTCTTCAGGCAGCGCTGTCAATTGCGGCGCTTGCTCCGCTAGTTCTGGCTTCTCCTCACTGACTACTGGCCACGCTTGTTCCTTACCAAAAGCGGCCGGAATTGCACCCGAAATTTGTTCGGGAAGAATCAGACGGAATACACTGCCTTTATTTTCTTCGCTATCCAGCAAGATTTCACCGCCGAGCAGGCGCGCTAGCTCCCTGCTAATGGAAAGTCCCAGTCCCGTACCACCAAATTTGCGACGTGTAGAGCCATCGGCTTGTTGAAAAGCCTCAAATATAAGATGCTGTTTGTCTTTTGGGATGCCAATACCCGTATCGCGCACTTCGAACACAATCCGCTTTCCAGATGACTGTTCGCGATCAATAGATAAGGTTACTTTGCCTGAAGCGGTAAATTTGATGGCGTTGGAGAGTAAATTACGTAAAATCTGATCCAGTCGCTGTTTGTCCGTTTCCAGTTGGGCCGGTAATCCTACCGCGGTACTCATTTCCAATGCGAGCTGCTTGTCGGCGGCAATCGGTCCAAACATAGCCGAAAGGCCGTTCAGTACATCGGCAAAAAATACAGGCTGCACATCCAGATCCATTTTTCCGGATTCTATTTTGGAAAGGTCCAGAATTTCGTCAATCAAGGTCAGTAGGCTCTTTCCCGAACTCTGAATCACGGCTGCCGATTCCATCTGCTCGTCATTGAGGTTGCCATCCGAATTTTCGGCCATCAAACGGGAGAGCAAAAGAATTGAATTGAGCGGTGTACGCAGTTCATGCGACATATTGGCCAAAAATTCTGATTTATAGCGTGTACTTTGTGCAAGTTCGGCTGCTTTCTTCTGAATTTCCTCATTGCGTTCGGCGATTTCTATATTTTTATCTTCCAGCAATCTCGAACGCTCCTCCAGTTCGCGGTTGGACTGCACCAGTTCCTCCTGTTGCACGCGGAGTTCTTCTTCCGAAGCCTGTAGTCTATGGGTATGCATTTCGAGGCTCGAATTGAGCGATTCGAGCTCGGTATGCTGCGCCTGCAGCTCTTCGGTCTGTGCTTGGGTTTCCTCCAATAAATTCTGCACCACGAGCCTGGCTTGTGCCGCAGCGAGTGTCGTACCTACCTTCTGCACAGCATCCCTAAAGAATGCAAGCTGTAGGGAAGAAAAAGGCTCTAGTGACCCTAGCTCCATCACACCGATACATTGATTACCATCAAAAACAGGCAGGATAAAAAGGTTGTTCACCTGCACCTTTCCGGCAGCAAAACTGATGACATAACGGGTATTTTCGAGGCTTTCGAATAATTTCTCTTTGCCATCTTTAAAGACCTGTCCAATCATGCCCTCGCCTGGAGCAAAGCGTTTATGGTCGGGATCCTCGAGTCCATAGGATCCCCTTAAAATTAGCTGATCCTGCTCCATCAAGTAAATAGCCCCATTGACACAACTGCCGTAGGTGATGAGATGTCCTAAGGTAAGTGCTGTAAGCTCCTCCTGCATCTTGTTGCCCATCAGCAGATTGCTCAGCTGTGTTAATCCAGCCTGATGCCAATTATTATTATTGAGTTCATCAAAAGATGTTTTCAGCGACCGAGCCATTTCATTGAGCGATCCCGTCAAACTGCCCAAATCGTCCTGTTCGGCGTCCTGTATCTGCATATCGTAATGACCGGCAGCAATTTCTCGGGCAATACGCTGAGTAATGCTCAGCCGACGCTGGATCTCTTCATCTTTACGTTTCAGGTCATGCTGCAGCTGCTCCCGTTTAAAGAAATCAGCTCGCAGGCGGAAGTAAAAAAAGATGGTAATCAGCAGAGAAACTACCGCCGCCAACAAAACGAATATGGAGGTATAGCCCGAGGAACGTCCAAGTTCATCCGAACGCTTATTGAGCAACAGTTCTTCTCTGTCGATAATCTTTCCGATCAATACACGGCAGCTATCCATATAAGTCTTCCCCTCTTCGAGCTGCGAAACCGTGACCATACCACCGCGTTTTTTGATATCGACCAGATTTTCAAGTTTTGCCAGCCGGGATCGCACGAGTGTAGACAGCGTATCGATTACCTGCTGCTGCTCCGGATTATCGGAAGTTAAATCGTGCGCACGACTCAGGGATTGCGGCAACGACTGTAGACCCGTTTTATAAGGATCCAGAAATTTGTCCATACCCGTGAGCAGGAAGCCGCGCTGGCCTGTTTCGGCATTCTGCAGATCCTGCAGAATCTTGTTGACCCGGCTCATCACCCGCCGGCTGTGATCGACCATCGCACTATTTTGGATCTGCTTACGAATACTCACATAAGAAGCCGTTGAACTTGCTAATAGCAACAACAGCGATATTCCAAAACCTATCTGTAGGTTTCTTAAAATAGTTTTAGGCATGCTTTTTCAACAATTGTGTTAAGACAATGCCAACTGGTGATCTAGATGGCCGCCAAATATAATAATAGGAGCCTAAATTAAATCTCGCGTCCACCAGCCTAAACGATGTTACCGTATTTTAACAAAAAGTTGCGTATTTATCCCCCCTCGACGATCCTACCGGCAATGATTTCGGAGGTAGCCGCACAAAAGTCTAGGCCCGAATAATCGGGGTTGTAGCCACCGATATAAGGAACAGCCATCATAAAAAGACGTTGGCTGGAACGCCCGCTCTGGTCTACCAGCTGGAAGCTATCGTCTATTTTCACACCGGGTACCTGCAGAAAGATCGCGCCATCCGGCGCGACAAACATGTGGTCGTTGCCAGCCAATAATTCTTCCTTGGCGTGTTCCACTGACCGGAAGCGCAAATAAGCCGGGCTGATATTACCGTTGTCTAACAAACTCTTAAAGGGAAAGTCTGCAAAGTCCAACGGCCGCTGCCCTACACAGTCTACAAAGGTTTTGTAATGTACTTTGCGTTCACTGCCCTGTTCATCCGTATACACATAATAAGCCCCCCTATCACTGGCAGGTTCGACACGGCTTTCGGTCCCCACATTGACCACTTCCAGCCGGCCGGCATCGTGCAGCGCCAGCAGCTCGCGGCCGGATCCTTGGGGAACAAAGGCAATAACAATGGAGATCAGCGGCATCAACACCTTCTTTAAACGGATCATATCTTCGGCGGACATGTATTTGGCCGGATAATTTAAAGTGAAACTCAGGGCAGAAAGTACCTCCTTCCAGTAGATCGATTCCCGTGTTTTGATGGACTTTAGCGCCTGTACATGCTCCTGACGGAAAACTTCAAAGGCATCTTTCTGTTCCCTTAAACTGAGTACGACCTCCACAAAGTCCTCTAGACTGAGTTTTTCCACCATGGCATAGAAGTCGGGGTCTTTTTCTTTGAACTGTGCTTTAAAATTCCGCTCAAACAAAAAATCAAGGGAGACGAAGCCCTCATTTTCCATTCTGTTCAGGAGCAGTTCTTCCTCCGTAATCAAGAGATTATTGGCTAGGAACGGTTCTTCCTGATGAAAACGGATAGCAGGTAGTAGACCACTACGCGTATGCATCAGTAGTTTAAAATTTTCACTACCTGGATCAATTTGATACCTCAGTTCGCCCGTTTCCAGATATTCGAAAGACCCATTGTGGCGGGCCAGCGTCCGGATGGCGTCTATCGCCGTGAGTGAAGCACCCCGTATACCCACGGCATGGTCTGTCTTCAAAGCAAGTTTGGAAGGTGGATATGGCGATTCAAAATAATGTTCGACATTGCCCTCATGTCTGGTGGGCCACTTATGACCGGTACAAATAATAACCTTGTCGACTATATGTGTTGCTGTGCTGCCCACGATGATCTTTACCTGAGACTGACTTTCCAGGTCAATGATATCGCTGACCTGACTGGCAAGGTAAACCTGCGTTTCGATCCCTTTTGCATCAGCCTGCCGCTTCAGCAGCATAAACTGCTCCGACAGGTACCGGCCAAAAAGCAATCTCGGAACTACCTTATAGCGATTAAAATCGTCCACATCAATGCCATAGCTACGGAGCGTTGCCTCCGAAAGAGTTTGAACATATTCTTCGATCGTGGTGACGAGAGTCGGGATTTCATGATCCGAAACATTGGTCAGGTGTTCGGCTGTAGCACCTTCGTAGCTGTAAGGCATACCTGCCCCCAATTGCTTGCGCGACTCGAAAATCGATATTTTGAGCCCCGCAATACTCTTTTCAATCAGTCTTTTGTACATAAACAGGCCACTGGGTCCACCCCCGATAATGGCTACATGGATATCTTGTTGCATAGTTTTAATTGCGCTGCCTGTATGACAGTATTCGCATCAAGAACAAGGATAAAATGTAGAAAGTTTTAGGGGCATTTATTCTTGCACAATAAAAAATGGGATAAATACGGAGGATGAATTAAATACCTGAATCTCGGATTCTGCAAACGATCATTCTTCACAGGATGTTTTTCGAATAAACAAAATGATAACAAATAACAATATTATGGAAAACAACATCAATAATCCGGAAATCATCAACGACATTATCAAGATCAACAACGACCGCATCGAAGGTTATAAAAAAGCAATTGATCTGGCGAACAGTCATGGTTTAGATAAACTTATTCCTACATTCGAAAAGTTCATTGGACAGTCGGAAGAATTTATCGCCGAACTAACGCCTTATGTCGAACTTGAGGGCAAAGAGGCAACGGACGGTACAATGCTCAGCGGAAAGCTGTTCCGCGTATGGATGGGTATCAAAGTCAATATTACCGGCGACGATGAAAGAAGTCTATTGGAAACCTGTGAGCAGGGTGAAGATGCCTTCAAATCGACCTATCAAACAGCCCTGGCTGACGGATCGGAAGAACTTTCGCAAAACGTCCATAGCCTGATCAACACGCAGCTCAGCAAACAGCTTGAAGCGCACAATATCATTAAAATGATGCGCGACAGCAAAACCATCTAACATTTTAAATAGTAATTTTTTCTTTTTCAAAAAAATACCGAAGCGCAAATTCCTTCGGTATTTTTTTGAAATCAGATTTTGATCTCCACCCTTTTACCAGCTGGAAGTTCGATATCAAGCAACCGGCCGGCATATTTAATCTGGCATTTCTGGTGTTTTTTGGCCTTTGCCCCTGCACTCAGCAATTTTCCTTCGGCCCATTTCAGATCAATTTCAATAGCCCCACGTGCCATGAGTCCTTTGATTTCACCCGCTTTCCAGCTGTCGGGAAGCGCAGGAAGCAATTCGATAAAATCCTCGTGGCTCTGTAGCAGCATCTCGGCCATGCCCGCAATCACACCAAAGTTGCCGTCGATCTGAAACGGCGGACAGGCATCAAACAGATTGTAATACGTACCGCCGCCGCCATCATATTTGGTATCCATATCCGCTGTAGGGCGCAATTGCTTATTGAGCAGCTTCAGAGCGCGGTTGCCCTGATGTAAGCGCGCCCATAATGCGATCTTCCAGGCGTAAGTCCAGCCCACTCCGTCATCACCTCGTTTTTCCAACGATAGCTGAGCAGCTTTTGCCAGTTCAGGTGTACGGCTGACTGTGATCTCATTGCCCGGATAAAGGGCAAACAGATGAGAAAGATGGCGGTGTGCCGGCTCTACCTCCTCAAACTCTTCAGCCCATTCCATCAGGCGGCCATCGCGGCCGATTTTCGGACGGGCCAATTTAGCCTTCGATTCCTGCAGGCGGTTTAAAAACTCATCTTCTCTTAGTCCCAGGATCGCCGCTGAGCGAAGCGTATGGTCAAACAGATTGTAGATGACCTGTTGATCATGTGAAGGCCCCATGCTGATCTGCGCCGTGGAGCCATCGGGCGCTTTAAAGGAATTCTCAGGTGAAGGTGAAGGACCCGAAACCAGCAGACCTGATTTGGGGTCTACCGTCAGCCAGTCCAGGTAAAAGGCCGAAGCCCCTTTCAATATAGGGTAAGCCCAGCGTAGAAATTCTTTATCCTGCATAAACGCATAATGCTCCCAGATATGCTGAGCAATCCAGGCGCCCGCACCGATGTGCATTCCCCAGCTGGCACTTTCACCCGGAGAAGTATACCCCCAGACATTGGTAATCGGGTGCAGTGCCCATCCCTGCATACCATACTGAATTTGGGCGGTTTTGCCTCCCGGCGCTACGAGTGAAGCAATGAGGTCCATCAGCGGACGATGCGATTCGGATAGATTGGCCACTTCCGCAGGCCAGTAGTTCATCTGTACATTGATATCGGTATGATAATCGCCGTTCCAGGGCGTCTGTATCTTGTTGGCCCAGATACCCTGCAAGTTTGCCGGCAGCCCCCCCGATCTCGAGGAAGAAAGCAACAGGTATCGGCCATACTGAAAATAAAGGGGATATAAGGCCTGTTCATTTCCGGATCGGAAATTATTGGCCATGAGCTCATTGGTCGGGAGATTGGGGATATCATTTCCCAGCTGAAAACTCACCCGTTTCATAAAGGAAGAAAAATCCTGGCTATGGCGATCCTTTAAAGTCGCGTATGATTTAGCCATAACCGATTTGATGATACCCAGATGCTCCTTTTGATAATTGGCATTGACATAATCCGGATAATGCTGCTTGTAGTTTGTTTTTGCCGTTACGATAAGTGTGACCGCATTGGCCCCTTCGATTTGCACGCCGGCTTTGGTCTGGCTGCTGATGCGTCCCCCTTCGAGGATAGGCGTCACCTGGGCCTCATAACGCATGCCATCTCCGCCCCGACCATTATCGAGTACACCGAACATGCGTAACCCATGTAATGCTGTGATTTCGGTGGCAAACCTTTCTGGCCTGTCCAGATTGAAAAGCACATTGATTGCAGCAGCTTTATCGGCGGTAAGTCGTATTAAGATTGCCTGATCGGGATGGCTGGCAAAGATCTCACGGGTAAACCTGACCCCGTTTTGTACAAAAGAACTTTTAGCAATACCGTTTATCAGATCCAGTTCACGGTGATAATCCTGGTAAGGCGCGTTAGTACCAAAGTTCAGTCGCAGATCACCCAAAGTCTGGAAGCATCCAAAAGGTACATTGGCCCCATTGCCGCTTCCTGAGCCTTTTCCCTTTGTAATCTGGGTTTTATTGGTCAGTTCTGTCGCTTCCCTGTATTTGCCCTGAAAGAGCAGTTCACGGATCTTCGGCAGTGACTGCGAAGCCGCAGGATTGTCGCCTTCGTCAAAGCTGCCACTCCAAAGCGTCATTTCATTGAGCTGGATCCGTTCGCGGTTGACATCTCCAAATACCATCGCACCCAAGCTACCATTGCCAATAGGCAAAGCTTTCAACCATTCGGGATCACTTTCCCAGCCATTTTTGGAGTCTACAGCCAGGGCATCTGCCGGCTGTTCAAACCAGATTTTGTTTGCCCTATTGATTTGGGTCTGTGCGGTGGCCACAGCTGCCGAAAGCAGCAAGCAGCAGGTTAACCCTCGGCGGATACGGTGAAGGCCGGTTAGGATTGGGTGATATTTCATTGCGGTTTATAAATCGGTGTCTGTTCAAAGCTAACTATTTAATGCGAACGATATCCTGTAAAAAGGCGCAGGACCTCCGCCATACATCAAAAATAATTATCCAGTTTTATAAACACATACACTTTATTGCTCTTTTCCGATGCCATATTAACCTCTTAGCAAAATTGCTGGGCTTTTTTTCAGCATCAGGCTTTACACTTTCGCCCTTACACCGCTCCATGTGGATCGGGTTATTTCGGAACGAGTGTTAAGGAAGCAGCATCAAAACGTAATATTTTACATGATTTTAAGCGTTTAATACATGACTTTTAATCGCTAAAAAACGTCTTTTGAGTAATCATTTTCAATCAATTATAAAGTTTGGTATACGTTCCCCTTTGTTCCATTAAAATATTTTAAGAATTTATGCGGCCAATTTATGCGAAAGCACTTTCAAATTTGGGAAACAGGATTTTTGAAATCCGACGGGAAAACCATCCCGACTTTCTCTCCGAATATCATTTTCACAGCGAATGTCAGCTTACCTATATCGTCCAGAGCAATGGTCAACGATGCATAGGCGATCATGTGGAGGAATTTGAAAGTGATGAACTGACTTTTATTGGTCCCGGCCTACCGCACGTTTGGCACCATGAGGATACAGCCCCCATCGAGGGTCACAGCGCAGCGTCCATAACGCTGATTTTCGATCCGGAAGCGCTGCAGTCTTTTTGTCCCTTATTATTTGAAATATCTCATCTCAATGATTTCCTGGAAAGATCAAGGCAGGGCATGTTATTTTATGGAGAAACAAAAAATAAGTTAAAAAAAATACTGCGAAAAATGGTCTCTGCGCCTGATATACAAAAAACGGCCTATCTCTTTAAATCCTTGGCTATTCTTCTTCATACTGAAGAATACAGCATACTATCCGATAAGCTTTATATCGATGGACTGTCCCTAAAGGAAGGAGAAATTATTTTTAGTATTTACAATTATGTTTTTGAAAATTTTAACGAGGAAATCTCCCTAGACGAGGCGGCCAAGCTGGCGAACCTGACCAAACCGTCCTTTTGCCGATTTTTCAAAGCACGCACACGGAAAACGTTCTCAAAATTTGTCAATGAAGTACGGATTAATGAAGCTTGCAGACTTCTGGCCCGGGATGAAACTCCCATCACCCATATCGCTTACGCCTGTGGTTTCAACTCCTTGCCCAACTTCAACAAATTCTTTAAAACGATTAAGGGGATAACACCATCAGATTATAAAAGTAAACTGCTATCCCTTAAAAGCTAATGCAGATGGCTACGGCATCGTTGGCGTTTCCCCTAGAGCACGCATCCAATTATTGAAATCGGCATCCGAAGGGATCTCAAACTTCTTACGCAATCTATTTTTCCGGACCTGTACCGCCCTGATGGTGACAAAGGTGTATTCCGCGATATTTTTGGTCGAGAAGTTAAGAAAGGCCATCGCACAGAATTCCAGTTCGGTACTTCGAAGAGTGGGATCAAGCGCTTTCAGTGCCTGAATAAACTCGGGATATAGTTCTTTAAACAGAGTCAAGAATTCCGGGTTGTTACTTTTAGCCAGCTCGATCAGGCTATTGAATTTGTTCTCACCGATCTGCTCGGTCAATTCCTTATTGATGGTTTCCGTTTCCTGCAGAGCTTCTTCTTTTTCATCCAAAATCTTACGGTTATGCCTGTGTCGCCAGACAAAAAGCGCGACTGCAGCTAAGAGCACTACAATGGTAATTAGTGTGATCTTAGCTGCTTTTGATACCTTGGTTTCCGATTCTTTATCTTTTGCATTCAAGACCTGGTTGAGGACGACATCTATTACTTGCCTATTTTCCTTTTCCAAAGAATCATTCAGCAAAACATAGGCTAGTTCATAGGCTTTAACTTTATCATCCCCTAATTGATACTTGCGATAATAATTAGCTAAATACTTGTAGCTGTTCTTTGTCCTTTCTCTATTCCCGACTTCCTTGGCATTTGCTAACTCTTTTTCATAAAACTTAATTGCCTTTTCTGGATTAAGCTTCTTTTCCTCCAAATTTCCTAAATAGGTAAAGGTATTGGAAACTATAGACAAGTTATATTTTTTAATAAGTTCTAGCGATTGCTTGAGGTAGTATTCTGCTTTTACAAAATCACGCTTCTTGGTATATAGCTGTCCGAATGCATCATACAAGCCTAGATAAATGTACTTATATGTCTTTTCATCCTCTCCCCGTAATCCTTCCAATTGAAGCTGGCAATATTTCTGTACAGAGTCAAGCTTTCCCATCTGATCAAAAACGGCACTTAAATTGGCGTAGGTATTAATATTGGTTATTTTTCGGTGCACCTCATTCTCTAAATTCTTCGCACAGGCCAACTGCAAATAAAATTCCCGGATTGCCTGTTGGAACATTTGGAGCTTTAAATAAGCTCTTCCTCGCACCCAATGTATTTCGGTTTGCATGAGTACGTTTTCCTTATAATAATTGGTAGACTCAATACTTTTAAGATGCTTGAAACTCTCTTTAAATAACCCAATATTCACGAGCGCATCAGCTGCAAAAAAATGAGTTTTTGCTATTCCGGTATCATAGTTAGCCGCGTTTGCAATATCGATTGCCTTGAGGCATGTTTCTAACTGTGGTACAAAATCAGCTTGCTGATGGTACTCCCTTATTTTAGTCAAAAGGGAATCAACCGTTTGCTTCGGATTATCACCGGCAACTACCTGCAGCGCCAGCAGGCATAAAATAAAGAATAATACTTGTTTTTTCATTGAATTGATAAGGTATTTAAGCAGCTAAATTTATTTTATAAGGTCTATCCATAAAAGTCTTTTTCTCCTAGTCCCCGCATCCAGCTATTAAAATCCGCGTCCGAAGGGATCTTAAATTTCTTGCGCAATCTATTTTTTCGCACCTGCACCGCTCTGATGGTCACAAAGGTATATTCCGCAATATTTTTGGTCGAGAAATTGAGGAAGGCCATAGCACAGAATTCCAGTTCGGTACTCCGAAGATTGGGATCAAATGATTTTAATACTTCGATAAACTTCGGGTACAGTTCGGTAAAGAGAATCAGAAACTCCGGGTTGTTGCTTTTTGCCAGTTCGATCAGGTTATTGAATTTGTTTTCTCCTATCTGCTCGGTCAGTTCTTTATTGATGGTTTCAGTTTCTTGTAAGGCCTCTTCTTTCTCACCTAACACCTGGCGGTTATATCTTGCCCGCCATATAAAAAATGCAATTGCAACCAACAAAATTACTAAGGCAACTACAGCAATAGTGGCAGATTTTGAAACCTTTGTATCGGTTTCCTGATCTTTCAATTTCAAAATCTGGTTGAGTACCTGATCAACAACCTGTCTATTTTCATTTTCCAAAGAATCGTTGAGCCGGCTAAAGGCCATTTCATATCGATCAGCTTTCGCCTTATCTAAATTATTTCTTCGATAAAAATCGGCAAGCTCCCTGTAGGAGTTCTTCTCGCCATTTCTGCTTCCGATTAACCTTTTATTTACGAGACTCTTTTCATAAAAATCGGCAGCTTGGCTAAAGTTACCCTTCTTTTCTTCTAAGGTACCCAAGGAAGAATATGTATTTAACACAACAGGTATTTTATATTTCTCCACAAGCCCCAAAGCTTTATCAAGGTATTGCCGTGCTTGCGGAAAATCGCCCTTCTTAATATACAATTTCCCTAGGTTATCATAAACCACCAGATAACGAAACACCTCTTTCTTTTCATCCTCCCCTTTCAGGTTACTTAATAGAAGATGATTATACTTTTCTACAGAATCAAGCTGACCGGTCGCATCAAAGGCAACGCTTAGATTTTCGTAGGTAAACTGATAGGATTTTTTTTGTTTTTCGCCTGTCAGGTTCCTGATAAGTCCTAGTTGAAGACGAAACTCTCGAATGGCCTGCTGATATAACTTGAGCTCGCCATAAGCTCTTCCCCGCACCCGATGGACTTCGGATTGGGCAAGAATGCCTTTCTTGTAGAAATCCGTTTTTTCGACACTTTCGAGATGCTTTAATCCTTCTTTAAACAAGCCCACAGTCACAAGACCTTCGGCTATCCAGGAATGCGCTTTTCCTTTACCTTCATCATAGTTCGCTTCGTTGGACAAATTAAGTGCCTTTATCGCCGTCTCTACATAGGGCAACAATTGGCCGGCATTAAATAATTCTCTTGTTTTATTCAACAGGGAATCCACTTCTTTTTTCTGACGGTCATTTGCGATAGATTTAAGAGTAAAGAATATTAAAATTAAAAGTAAAATATGCTTTTTCATTTATTAGGTCGATTGTTGCGCTTAGGTATTTGTAAACAGTAAAAATACTTTAAGCTATTTTTTACAAAAAAAAGAATTTTAGCGTATTAATACGCTATAAAATTTGACGATTAAGTAATTCATTACACTATTTCACTCAATTTGATACTAGCATGACTAAAAACTAAGCCATTGCCCCATTAATAATCGACAACAATGCATCCATTTCAAAAGGTTTAGGAAGAAAATGGTCGGCTCCAGCATGGAGAGCTATATTACTAGTAACATAAGAAGCTGAAATACATAAGATAAACATATCATCAAATTCTTTCCGGGTACGTATCTGCTTAATCAGATCTTCGCCGTTAACTTCAGGCATCGATAAATCACAAATAAAAATATCGGGTTTTTCCCTTAGAATGTAGTTTAGCGCCTGAGAACTTTTGTTTTCACTGACAATGGTGGCATCTGTCATACTTAACACTAGTTCGAGTGCTTCTAAGATGAGAACATTATCATCACATAAAAAAATCTTTTTTTTCATTATCAATATATCTTATCAAGATGATTACTCTTTTTGTCTAACTATTGCTCGAACGTCCTATCAAATAAAGCTGATGTAAATAACAAAGAAAGGCAGTACCTAAAGAACTACCTTTTCAATCGCTCACAAACGAAATTCCATTTGGAATTTTTTAATGAAATTATCCTGGACTATCTTAAATATTCTTTCATAAAATGTTATAAAAAAGTTAGAGATCCCCGTAAATCTGATTGCCTACAGGAGACCCCTGCGTTAATTCAGCTAAAGGATTCCTTCGGATCTGATCGCGCATCCAGTTATTAAAATCTACATCGGACCCAATATTTAGTTTTTTACGCAATCTATTTTTACGTATCTGTACAGCACGTACCGTTACAAAAGTGTACTGGGCAATATGTTTGGTCGAAAAATTCAGAAAGGTCATGGCGCAAAACTCTAGTTCGCTGCTTCGGATTTTGGGATTTATTGATTTTAATGAGACGACAAACTCTGGATAAATTTCATTGAACAAAGCCAAAAATTCGGCATCATTGTTCTTCGCTAAAGCAATTAAATTATTAAAGTTATTCCTTTCCATTTTTACATTGTTTTTCAGCAAATTTTATTTCCTTATTCATTTTTTGAGCTCGATACCTTTGCTCAAAAGCTGACGATTATTTAACCTTTCGAAGCGAATAAGTCTACATGAGTAATTAAACTCGGCAGGGCTAAGTCCCCACCGAGTAATCCAAATATATTATCCCGGACTTACACGCAAATTGGTCCGATTGATAATTCATTAAAACCAGCAACCCAAAGTTTTCGAACAACTTATTTCTCTCTGCACATTCACAGAAAATTTTAAACTGGAAAGCCTTGGCTTGTTCTATTGACAAAGATTTATATTAAAAGAAAGAAAGAAGAAAAACAGCCTTTCACATAAGTATCACACTTTACAAAAACCTAACTATCAACACATTAACACCACAAAAAAACTATTACTTTTTTTAAACAAAATTGGTCACTCACTAATCTATGCAAAAAACAAAGACCTTCTTTGGATAGAAGGCCTATAAAAGCTCGACAGGAATCGTTGAAAACCTGCCGAACTTTTCGGGATAAATTAAACAATATTTAATTTAAATAAATTACCAGTTGATGATACGGTTGTCATCGTCCGACTTATCCCACGACTCTTGGGGATCGGTACTAAATGTATCTGCAGGAGCAGCAGAGCCTGCTGCAATACCCTGTTCCAATTCAATGTTCATTGCCTCAATCTTTGGACTGATATATATATTTTTTGATTGATTTGTTCTCATGTTTAATTTGTTATACGATAATAAAAATCCATTTAAATTTTGATGTCAACTATTGTGTACAGGCAACTTTCTTTCTACCACTACCCGATCCGATCATGGTTGTTTTACCTTGGACGATCTGCGTGATTTTAACGGTATTTGAAGTCGAGTTCCATGGTACATTGTTAAATGCCCCCTGTGTCAATACCAACGGATATAATTCTCCACCGGCCGATTTGCTACCGTAAATCGAAACTTGTCCAGAACGGCTAATGACAACGCGAATAATTGGATTAGTTGCTGTACCTGTCATGCTGTAGATCTGTGGAATAGTACCACCTTCTACATTGTTTCCACCATATACACTTCCATCAGCAAATTGGATATTCTTAGGAGCTATAGCAATATTGGCCTCAAATTGAATCTCTTGAGTCGCCAATTTCTGTCCGTTAACTTCCATATTAAAGGAGTTGTCCAATTGGAGAATATCAAACACAAAACCGTAATCCGCCCCCGGAGCAGTAAGTTCTTGTGTAACTGGGGTACCAGCGGCAACAGTCACACCATTGACTAAAGCTCCTGAGCCCGAAGCTGGATAGTTCCAGTTCAGATCAGCTCCACCTGTTACAGGTTGAGTACAGGTTTTAAAATTCAGATTTAAATTATAACGTTGACCTGGCAAGATCTGTAATCCAGAAACAGAAACATTAGACCTAGTTTCACCATCTATAGTGATAGACCCAAAGTTAAATAAACCATTTGTCTCTCCTGGATGGATCAATAATGTTGGATTACTTGATACGGAACGCAAACCCGAGCCCAAAAGCGGAAATTGAACAGCTGTCGATGAAGTACTACCATTATATGTGATTGTACCATCTGCTAATTTTAAGGTAGCATTTGGATATGTTGGGTTAATTGTAGGCGAAACCAATTCAGTAATCGCACCGGTCATTTCAGTGGCCATACTTAAGTTGGTGGTTACTTCACTGTATTGGTGCTTTAGGACCACATCAAGATTATTATCCCCAGAATGAACTGTTAAGTCTTTCTTGAAATACATCAAGTCTGCACTGATGTTATCTAGACTTGCATTGGCCAAATCAGCCTGAGCAGTTACAGCAGGTACTGAAGCAGTACTGTTGACCGAGTAAGCGACGAAGGTATACGTCTTTTCTACATCCAATTCAATTTCAGTCGCATTGTCCACTGAATTTGTATAGGTCTTTTCAGTTACATAATCACCATCAGCATTATAAACTACGATTTTATATTTGACATTTGCTGCCAATGGTGTTTTCTCTTCAACAACTGCAGCGCGTGTACCAGAAGAAGCCCGCAAAAGGTTGCCGCTTGTCGCGGACGACTTACTGGTCAAAGTTGCTTCAAATGAGCTTGATTTTGTTAAAGGAACTACTACTGTCTGGGATGTTCCGGCGTTACTACCGTTGCTCGCCTTCTTCGTTGCGAGGGTCGGATTTTCTACGCCAAGTAATTGGATACTAACGTTTGCTTTGCCACTGGCGGCTACACTGTCTTTGCTTTCCTTGCAGGAATACATCGACCCACAAATCAAAGCCGATAAAGCCAAAGCTTTCCAACCTGTCATTGTTTGATTTTGTAAAATCATTGTTTTAATTTTTTTATGAGAATAATATTTAATTTAATTCACCGCAAATATTACAATTATATCACATAAAGAAAATAAACAAGGATATCACAGATGTATCACATATTTTTCGATAAAAAATACACAACAAAACCACTTTAAAGAAAATTAAAAAAACTTTTAAGATAAAACCCTAGGAATCATAAAAAAAATTAATACGCTAGTATTTGGATAAACCTCTGCCTTATAGTAAAAAAACACATAACAACAAAATGTTTAAACATTAAAAATAAACATTTTATAAATATGTGATATATCAGTGATAAAAATGTGATATATGAGTCTTCATTAAATCCCTACAATATAAATTATCTTTGAAACAATAAAACTGAGTCATTAAGGTGAGGTAATCGCAATAATTACACTAATAAAATCGCTTACACATCAATTATTTAATTAAAAAGAATTTAATACCAAAGTTATTTTAATATCGCAGAAAAATACTAATAGCTTTAAAATATCAACTAACATAGGCATTCGTCAAAAAGGATATCGTAGCCACCAACCATCATATAGGTTATTGGCTCACTGGCAAATGTTAAAGTCATAAACCAAATAATATTACACACATGAAAAAAAGAACTGAAAAAAAGAATTACGTGCAACCCGTAATCGAGCAGTTGAAGGTGGAAATGGAAGAAGGTATTGCTGCGGGATCAAATGGTTCGGGCCAACCTGGAGGTGGTACCGGAGTAACTGAAACAGACTGGAACAGCGGTGGAACAGAAACCAAGGATCCGAATGGCGGTGAATGGTGGAACTAATCACAATCAAAAACTTTTAACAACAATTATGAAAAAAATGTATCAGATTACAAAGATCAAGTTCGTCCTTATTGTCCTTATCGCGTTTGCAACCGCCTGTAGCAAGGATAAAGCTGGGGAGACGGTCGATGCCAATAAGGCGGGGATAAAACTGACCTTAACGGAAAGTGAATTTGTCAGTAACGAACTACCCGTTACGAAAGCTTCAACAAACAGCACGACGGCGAAACCATTTAATGTCACAAAAGAAGTGCAGTCAGGCCCATTTACCATTACGGCAGAATTAACCGAAACAACCCCTGCCAGTTCTGGTCTTAAGGCATCTACGAATAAGGCAGCAACCAAGCTACTGTCTTTGCGTGGAGCGGTAAGGTATCGGATTGTAGCTTTCGAAACAGATGGTACCTATGTTGACCAGGCCGTCGGTGACGCTTCTAATGCGAATCAGGTATTTTTTGGGGATAAACTGATCGTCGGACACAAGTATAATTTCTTTATCTATTCGATGGGTTCTACAACACAAGATCCTGAACCGGTCAATACTGGCGCTAATATGTATCTGGCCAATGACGCTCAAGGCCTTCGTCCAACATTTAATTATAATGATGATGGCGGGGATTATATGTGTGCCGTTGAAAAGGATGTAACCATTCTCGGCAACAATACGCCTACGCCTTTAACGACACCATTGCAGCATATGTTTACCCGTGTAACGATCCAGGTAGACAATAGTGACGCGACAGGAACATTTGGTCAGGCTGACTATAAAAAGGGGGGCTATAACTCTGAGGTCGCCGTCAACGGCAGCATCGATTATTCAAATGGGATGATCTATGCTCCAGTAATTGATATGAGTACGGGCAAAGTAGCAAGCGGTCTTAACCAAGCGCCTGATTTCTTACCATTGCAAAATGTAGGCACAACACCGAAAACCGTTCTGGTCAACCAGCTTGGAGTGGACAACTTTTCACTCAGCTTAAATATTAACGCCGGTAGCATTAAAATTGGCCATGATGTCAATCAAAATGTGGCGAATTTCAGTTTCTCGGATGGTGGCCAAGGGCTGAAACCGGGATATGCCTACACACTAAAACTCCGTTTCAACAGTGATCGCTATGTGAATGCATCGAATGTCACAAGAAGTGCGACGGCAGCAGATGCACGTTATGCTGTGATTGGCGGCTACCGTTGGGACCGCTACAACCTTGGTGTTACCAATGTGAATCCAGCGACGAACAACCCTGATGCTAACCCCTCGGTACAAGCCCTCTATGGCAATTACTATCAATGGGGTCGTCAGTTACCGGTAGCCAATGCCTACAGCAGTGATGCCGCAATTGTTGGCTGGGATAATACACCTGCTCCTGACGGATCTTGGAACAACGGTACAGCAACGGCACCCGTTAAAGCAGCATTAGATCCTTGTGGCACAGGGGACCGTGTACCTAGCCCAGCCGAGTATACATTATTGGGCAATAATACCCGCCATACCTCTATCGGAAACTGGACAAATTTTAATGGTAATACAACAGTTGGACTATCCGACTTTACAGCGGCGCATATTATGACTAGTAAAAAGAGTAGTGATATCAAATTAAGCTTTCCTGCAGCAGGTCATAGAAATCCATCTAATGGAGCGCAACTAGTCAGACAGAGCTCTGCAATTTACTGGTTAAATACAGAAGTCGGCGGAAATAATAATGCTAGACAAGGACGCGGCTTTCAATCAAGCAGCTGGGATACTTCAAATTATCTTAAATATGCAGGTTACCCAGTACGCTGTATTCAGGACAAATAGTCGTTTGGTTAGCTTACGCACCTAAATAATAGTACGTATCCCTATTTTTTGAATTATACATCTACCATCAACTTCCTATTGGGAGCCAGGGGTTTAAAAAACCCGGCTTGGATATTCCATCGCCGGGCTTTTTCCCACTCGCCGAACTTACGGGAGTTTCAATAGCCGGCTTGAACAGAAGCGTAAACTATACCTATAAAGATGATGAAGGCAGAACCGAGGGGCTTCCAGATCACCAGGCAATACCTGTTATTTTTGGACAGACACATTGATGATGTCATCCAGGGGCACACCATCGAATTTATGGCGCTCAACAAGATCGCAAAGGAGATCGCTGTTTCACCCAAACACCTCTGTTATACCGTGCAAAAGGAAAAAGGAAAGCATCCCGGTTATTTCTACAACCTCAAAATTATCGCGAAGGCAAAAGAACTCCTGATCAGTTCGTCGCTCTCCATCGCCAAAATTGCCCTACTGTTAACTTACGATGCGTTGAACTTTTCGAAGCTCTTAAAAAAATGGACCGGTGAAACGCCTGGCAGATTCCGAAAAAAAAGGCTGGGTCAACCACAAACCCAGCCTTTACAAAAAACAATCTTTTAACCTGTTTTATTTAACTAATTATATACATTTCCGAACAAAGAACACGCTCAACGTAAAATCGTTTGAATTATTTTTCCTTTTTATGAAGCCAAAGCAACGAGTGTGGGGATTGAGCACCTAGCCAGCGCGAATAAGCTAAGCTGCTTACAAAGCAAGGCGAAATAAAAACAACCAATGCAACAGTAGAGAAATGATATAAACGCAAACTTTTTAGTGGGCCACTTTGTTGTTATCTACAAAAGGGATCATCCGCTATCCCCATTTATTTTTAATATAGATTTATAGCAATAATTATGGCAAAAAAAAAGGAAAGCACAGCGTCTGTGGGAGATTTTCTCGGAAAACTGATTTCATTCCGAAACTCATTAAAACTGATCCACTGGTCGATTACAGGAAGAGGAAGTTATGAAGCACATATTTCGCTTGATCAGGCCATCGACTCACTTATTGACATTACAGACCGGCTGGTTGAAACGACCTTTGCTCTAAAAGGAACGGTTGAAATCGTTATTCCTCAAACGGCAAAACCAAAAGATCATATCAAATACATTGAAGAATATTATAAGGAAGTCGAGAGCCAGCGCGAGTCCCTTTTTCCGGAGACTTTCTCGCAATCCATTATAGACGATATACAGGAAGCCATTCAGCAGCTTCTTTTCAGATTAAAACGTCTGGAATAACAAAAAAAGCACCTCAACAAGGTGCTTTTTTTGTTAGCGATCCTTCCCGAAAAAAACTTTTTCAAACGAAGCCATTCTGGGGTTGTTCTTTTTGAAAAAAGTATATATGGCACATTTAGAAGTAAAACCTAGAAACGGAGCCCCTTGGTGGCTTTGGCTCCTGCTCTCACTTATCGCACTAGGATTGGTTCTCTATTTTATCAACCGTTATAACAGTGAGGCTATGTTAAACAAGTCTACTCCAGATACAACTGTTAACTCCCCAACAGTACCGAGAGATACACTCTGAATGCATGGATTGTTGTCTTTGGCAACAAAAGGATAAGAATTAATAACCAAAAAATTGAAGATATGGCATTAGAAGAAGAAAAAAAATATGATCATTTGATTGAACTCGGTGGAAGCGATTATGAGATTGTCGATGGCGAACCTGATATCAGAGGCTGGAAAGTAAAGAATGAAGCCGGCCAGCTGATCGGCAAGGTGGATGACCTGCTCTTTGATCCCGACAGCCAGCAAGTGCGGTACCTTATTATTGACCTCAATGATGCCGAATTTGTGATCGATGAAGATAAGAAAATATTGGCTCCCATTGGCCTTGCTTCACTCTATGATGGTAAACGGATTCAGTCGAGCAATGAGGACCCTAACGTAACTCCGCCTGTAGAACCGATTAATCATAGCGTGATATTTACAGTGGACGAAATTCCGACGGAAGAACCCGCTACCGATTATCTATACAATCCTGCCGATGATGGCGAAGTTGTGGTAATCTCCGTCACCGAAGATCAGTTGATCCGATTACCGGATTACCAAAAAGATGCAGTCGATCCGGACACGGAACTATCCGTCCGCCACGTGTTTGAAGGCACCGGTGATGTCGGTTTTGTGGTAAGTTCCAGCAGCTACGACCCTGCTGATTTTTACAGCCATTACCACTTTAATGAAAATACGTTCTACAGCCGGGGGCAGCAGACGGAAAGTCTTCCGCCGGATCAGACGCAGCGTACGCGAAGAGTAGCCGCGCGCTATGACCAAAACACAGGACATGAACCCGGTACAATCGACAACAACGAACTGTAGACAACATTCCTATAGCCAAGAATATTGAAGATAACACTCATGCCGAACGAAACAGTCAGGCTTAGCTGCTTTAACCGCTAAGCCTGACTATTGTTTAGCGTAGCGTTGCCTAAACCAGTAGCTCTTGTCAAGACGTATAAACTCTTTCCGAGATCTTGCAACAGTGTCCGAAAAATGACGACTCTTTTTCCGAAATCTTGAAACAATTTCCCAAATCTGGAAACAATGTCCGAAAAGTAACAACTCTTTTCCGAAATCTTGAAACAATGTCCCAAATCTTGCAACATTGTCCGAAAAGTAACAACTCTTTTTCCGAAATCTTGAAACAATTTCCCAAATCTGGAAACAATGTCCGAAAAGTAACAACTCTTTTCCGAAATCTTGAAACAATGTCCCAAATCTTGCAACACTGTCCGAAAAGTAACTATTACTCGACCCTTTGAATTTCCCGAACGTATTCGTTAAAGTGTCGTGTTAGA
>JAIRVH010000036.1 GCA_031253985.1 Sphingobacterium sp. | reverse complement strand
ATTTCGTTTGTTTTTTGATAAGTATGGTGTGCTATCCAGTCTTGAATAAAAATTCTGTTTCCTCTCATATGAAAAATGCTAAAACCAAAAGTAGCCAAATTTTCGAAATATCCATACGGACAAACCATAAACGACGACGAAAATAATTGCCGTCAGCTAATGCTACAACAAACGGCAAAGAAGGTCGAGTAATGCAGCTAAAATTTAAGCGTACCCCCTTATTGCGTCACAAACAAAATAGATGAATATGACAAGGTACGTCTGCCTAGAGATAGAATTTCCAAAAAAAGATAGAATTTCCAAAAAAAAAGAGACACCTAAGCGTCTCTTTTTATACTTTATGGGATTTTATATTAACCAGCAGCAATCGTATTCTTACTGTTCCCTAAATGGTCCTGCAGCGATGGATTTAATATTGGGCAGGTTTTTAATAGTTCACGGACTGGATATTTGGCCACAACATCTTCCAGGGCAGCCAAGTGGCGTTCGTGGTGTACATCCGTACCCACAAAATCATACATTCCCGATTTAATCATCGTCAAGGCCGCTGATTTCACTTCAACCCCATAATATCGGCTAATCGATAACAAGTTGAGCTGTAACATACAACCTGCATCCTTAATCTGCTTATACATGTTAAAGTTATAGTGATAATAATTATAACGTTCTGGATGCGCCAAAATAGGCTGATAACCAAGATTTTGAATATCCAATATCGTTTGAAACAACGCTTTTGACTCCTGTAAATAAGACATCTCTATCAGCACATAACCACCAGGCATCACACAAAGCTCATTCGAGTCAATGAGTGCCGCAATCCCATCATCAATCATATGCTCAGCGGCAGCATGAATTTCCGGCATAGTAGGCCCGCCTTCTAGTCCAGCCAATAACTTATCCTTCGAAGCTTCAATCGTGCGAATCGAATTTGGATGAACACCATCCATAATATGAGGCGTACAAATAAATTTCTCGAAACCCATTCTTCCGAGTCCTTTCAACAACGCCATTGATTGTTCAATAGATTGACTTCCATCATCTATCCCGGGAAGGATATGGTTATGCATATCCACTTCCAAGAAAGCCAATTTACCTACCACCTTTACTTTTGAATCTTGAGTTTTGTTTCCAAACAGTTTTGAAAATATCCCCATATCTTGATATATAAAATCGTTTTTTTGTCTGCGTAAATAGTTATTAAATGTCAAAAGTACCACAAACAAGCTAAATGGCCTTAATATTATTTTAACATTATAAAAATATAACCATAATATTACAAAACAAGCCCAAACAATAGTGCAATAAAATTGTTCCGCAAACCTTTTTTTTACTTTTTATTTAATTCTGTTATAACCTGATCAAGTAAATAACTGAGTGCGCCATCGCTTGTCTGCGGTAGTCTTGTCGACATTTCAACTTCCGCACGGTTCCTGACTACTCCTTTCGAAGTAATGGCTGTACTACCATATTGATTAAGTTGCGCCACCGTTGCTTCCCATTGTTTACCTGGAGCAACGCCCATTTCCTTTAACATACCAGGCAACTTTTGCAGATCAATGGCTGCAGACATTTTATTTTGCTTCATCAGTTTTACAAAATCTTTATTGACAGAAGCAACCATCTTATTCTGACGGATATCATTTAAAGACAACGAATCATTACTCACCATGACTAAATCTTCTTTCAAAAGAACATACATTGGAAAATCCATGGCTTTCTTTGTTGAAAAGGTATAAATACCATCGTGAATCTGTCCAACATGCTTTGAAACAGCCATTTCTAGACCTTTTTTTATTAGTCTTTGGTCCTTCGATGTAAACATCCAGATAAATACAGGAAGTGTTTCTTCCTTTGTCTTTTTCACTTCTGTTGCATTGTAATCATCGTCATAGGTATAATCGATATAGTCTTTCTTGAAATTACGAAGACCATTTACAACCACGAGATGGTCTCCGGGCATCACCTGGGCAATTGCCTTTTCATCCAGTGCTATTTCAAGAGCCATTAGCCCCCATTCTACAACATCTTGTTGCGGACCAAGTAAACCACTATAATATTTTGCCATATAGGCCGGCATCTCTCTCAGATAAGCCTCCGAATTAATATTAACATTGAAAAAACCTAAGGTTTTATCGGTTAAATATTTATTGAACTTCGAATTGGGTTTTCTAGCGTACATCCTTTTGGACATTTCAGCAAGCTCCTTATCTAACCCTACAGAGCCCTTTAATTTCAGCACATTTCCCTCTTGCAGTAAATCCAATATTCCATCCTGATATCCAGTTTTGAATTTATCCAATTTGATGCCCATGTAGTAATAAGGCAGTGAGGTGTAAGGCGTGAGCCCGCGATATAGATCCTCTACATGAGGAACGTACAATCGAATAAGCCCCAGATTTTTTACAACTTTCCCCTGGTCGCCATTTGATAGGGATTTATAATTTCCGGAGAGCAAACGTGTCGCCTCACTTAAAAGCCACTTATCACGCAACCCATTACGAATGGAGTCATTTTTACGATTTTGATCTTCATACGCTGTATAAAGTGAATCATAATAACTAGGATCATGCATGTCTGCCGCATCGGCCGCTGCATCCGCCGCGGCCTCAGCAATATCAACAACTGGAGGCAATACTTCTGTCGCACCTAATTCGATAGTATCCGGTTCTACTGCAATTGCAACGGGCGGAGATTCCGGCACCGCCAATCGCTCATCCTCATCCCAAACTACCGCTGCAGAGTCCATTGCTGCTACTGTCGTATCTGCCCAAGCATCTGTATCGTCCACTGGGCGCGCTACATAATCAACCTTTTTGATTCCATAACGACTTGCAATGGAATCGTTGTCCAAAAATGATGTGTTCGTCGTTGCCGAAATAAATCGAGCAACCTTGTCATTATACACTAACATGCTTCCAGCCTTGAGTCCTATGCTCGTATAGCCATTGGAAAATGGCTTTGGTTCGCCCGCCTCGTGGAGCAGCTTCTCAAATTGACCTTTATTGTTTAAGGAAAATATAAATTCCGTAAAACTGACACTGTCAGTCTTTCTCGTATAGAAATAGGCGTTCTGGGATAGATCTACCCCTAAATTTTTAATATCATTATTCGCTGAAATTCCTGATTTTTCAAAAAAACCGGTCTTCTGAAGTAACTCATTGAGCTTATTTGCATTCGCCTTCTGTACAATATCTTTCATATTGAAAGCAGCAACCATTTCAGCATCCTCGGGGATCTGTTTGATCAAGTCCTGCGACTTCACACTTGCCACGAAGGACAAATAGGCTATTCCTGCCAGTATAATTTTTGATTTCATCGTATAAATAATTTTTCAGTTACACCTTATCTGCCATACAGAGGCGTTTTCAGCTCTAGACATCTTTCCGGCTTCACTAATGCTATTAGGTTATTTTGTTAATGTGATTTTATTTGCCAAGCTCGATTTGCCATATACCAAATCCATAAAGGGTAATTTTAGCAATACACCCTTTTTATTTCCGGCAACCTTTGCCAGGCTGTTTGCCTGAGACAAAACAGGCTTCTCAAAACGTACAATCTGTGTATAAAATGCATCTGCGAACTGTGTTGTATTATCGCTCCCAAGCTGATTAAATTTCGCTTTCCAGTCAGCCGATGCGACAAATTTGCGCTCAAATACATTGCTTTGTGCATGATAATAATAACGGTTCGAATTTGAAATCTTCGTTTTAAACCGATTTGCCAGTATATCCGAAAAGGCATTCAACGACTCTATCTGACTAAAATCACAGGAAATGTTGACGATGTAATTGGTAAAATCTGTTTTATATTGCACATTGGAGATACCCTTCGTCTGCCTAAGCAGCTGAACAGCAGACCGGATCTCTTTTTCCATATCGGCCTGGGAAGGTATCTGAATTCCCTTGATACTTTTCATCTTCATTAAAGAAGATACTTTGGTCTTGCTTTTACTTAAATTTAAAGTCGCTGCTATATGCCCCGATCCATCCGATTTTAAATCGATCTGTTCAACAAAATCAAAACAGCTCGACAATGTCAATGTCAATAAAAAGGCACAGATGACCACATAAAATCTCTTCAATTTTCTTTTCGCTTTAAATATTCCGTTCATTACAACCTAGTAACGATTAATAATTTGTCAAATCAATATATGTTTTGACATTAACAGCAAACATTGTGCTATTTTTTTCTTATCGACAAATTTATTAAAAGCGAACCTGCATTTTACTACCTGATTTCAGGGAAAAATGAAGAAAATAGATGTGATGGTATTACTCCCTCAACGATGTTATTACTCCCTCACAAAAGAATGGAAACCACTGTCCTTAGCCCACTGGAGCGTATTATAATAAGGGTGTATCCACTTATTTAAATCATTTGGAACATAACAGGATAACCCAGAGAACTTTAAAATGGGTTTACCTAAAAAAGTTCTCGTATTCGCCTTATAGACGACCAATCGCAAAACAGTGGATCTAATTGCTTCTCCATCAGCCGGCAACATGTTCTGATTGACAAAATCAAGAAAATCAAAACCTGCAGATAAGGACTTATCATCAAAATCCAGCCGTTGCAAGTTATCCCGGTAGATGGTTGTCAGGGGCGACTTAGTCAGCGCAATATGGACGTTATTGGCGAGATCCGACCAATAGGCATTATTGACCACAGAAATGGTAGCAGACTGATAGAGTCCCGTTAATTGATTATAAAAATTAAAATATGCCGAGGCAGTGGACTTCAGTCCTCTTTCAAGATCAGGATCAACCAGGTGCTTCAGCACCAAGTCATAAGGCATACTGGTTGATAATACTTCCGCTGGTGAAGCAATCGTATATTTGGCCTTGTCTCGAAGCTGATACAAGACTTCGACGCTTGCCATAGAACAGGCATCAAACATTAAGAAATCGAGACCGGAAGGAATGATCGTCTGCAAATCTCGCAGCTCCGTTTTATTTCCGCGATCTTCATTAAACGACATCAACTTGACCCCAACATTCGGTAGCCAATTTGTTGCATGTGACCAAAGAACCAGCCCCGATGGACGGCTGCCAGCATATTCTTTCATGGTCAACAGGATTTGTTTCATCACCTCTGGATTTGCTGAATCTTGATCGCCGTAAGATTTGACGATTGTACTCTTGATTTCTGGACTTTGATCCGCTACAATTTTATAGATTTTGGGCGTAGTGCCAGCCAAAGCTGCATATACATAGACATCAGCATCCAGTCCGACCATACCTTCTTCCATGGCATTAAGGCTATTATATGCATCGGAAACCAAATTATTGTTGGCACCAATATAAACCAACACAACACGGCTATCTTGCTCGTGTACAATATCTTTTTTGTCATTGCAACCAGTTAAAGAAATAACCAATAACATGCATAACACCACAAATAATCTAAGCACCATAAAATTTATCAAAACACCATTAAATCGCAACAAATATACCTAAAAATCAAACTGATACATCAAATAAATATTTAATTACACAAAAGAACATAAAAGGTTCACATTAATTTAACTTAACTTAAGTATTTTTGTCATTGCTTTATTAACAAACACTAACTATCAATATGATTAACAAGATCATAACTATCCCGAAGCAAAACATATTCCGGATAGTTTACATTATGATTGCATTGCTTACGTTTGATTCCTGTCAGAAAACGGCATCTAGAATTGAACAATCGGCAGTACAATTCAATCCAACCATCGTTGGTCAAATCAACACAAAAGCGACTGGAACATCGTGGGATAAAAATGATGAGATCGGCATATACATGTTCAAATCTGGTCAGCCTCTAGGAGCAGCATCCATCATTGACCAAGTCAAAAATCAGGTATTTACCTTCAATGGTTCACTATTTCAAAGCAGCAACTCAATTTTCCTGCCCAATGAAAAAGTAGATTTCATTGCCTATTACCCCTATAAATCGCTAACTGATCTCCAATATCCTATTGATATTTCTGACCAGTCCAACCCATCAGCTCTAGATTTGATGTATGCCAACAATGCCAAAAACATCGACAAGAGCAACAATACAATACCCCTTTCTTTTGTTCGCCAATTGAGCAAAATCAGTATCAATCTCTCAATTACGAATACAGCCGCACTGGAGGCAAATCAGATTACTGTTAAATTACCGGCAGTAAGTACCCAAGGGGGATTTGACTTAACATCTGGACAATTGACGGTTAATTCAACCGACAAAAAAGATGTTCACGGAAAAGTAACAGTAAATGCGAATAAAACAGCACTAATTGAATTTATACTCCTTCCGGGCGAAGATATCACAGGAAAGGCAATTAAGTTTGTTGCTGCTAATGGCGATAGCTATACCTGGACGGTACCACAAAATCAAAACCTAAAGCAACTGATCGCTGGCAGCAGATACAGCTTTGACATCAAAATCGATAACGGTAAACCGAGCGGTGGAATAGGTGATTCACAAGCCTATCTGGAAATCCCCAAGATGAACACTCTCAGCAATGATGAGGTTTTTATACAGCATTTTATGCCGGACGCAAGTGACAGTAGAAACTATGCCATGTTGTACGACAAAAAACTAAAAATGGCGTATTGGGTGGCTTATCCGTTATACAGCAGTATCTTGGGATCAGGCAACCGTACGGATGCATGGGGATATGATCCACAAATCTCTACGGCTTTTCAACCTAATTTATTTAATGGTTTCAAGCCAACAGGCTACGACAGAGGACACCAATTACCAAGTGCGGACCGCAACTTGAATACAGCCCAAAATAAAACAACGTTTTACTTCACCAACATGACCGCACAAGCTTCGCGTCTGAACCAAGGTATTTGGGCAAACCTGGAAACGAAAGTCAGAACCTGGACGGCACAGTGTGATACGATGTATGTCGTAACAGGAGCAATGCCTACAACAAGCACCAATACTGTATTGGATTTCGCGCAGGACAATGACGGCAAAGATATCGCCAAACCCAAATATTACTTCAAAGCACTGGCCATGAAAAAAGGATCCGAATATTATACCATTGCCTATAAGATAAATAATGAAACTCCTCCTTCTGGAGTAACCTTCGAAAATTACAGGTTGTCGGTTAGCGACCTAGAGAAGGCTACCGGATTCACGTTCTTCCCCGATCTAAATGACACACAAAAAGGAAATATTAACACCTCTATTTGGAAATAATTAATAAACGACTTAGTCATATCAATTCATTTTAATTATGAAAGTAAACCAACTTTTATTCCTAGCGACTGCGGCAGCAGCCGTTACAAGCTCTTGCCAAAAGGCACCTGTTTCGGAACAAGAAATTACCAAAGCGGTAACTTTTTCTTCAACAATCTCCAATCAAGTTACTACTAAAGCTGTTGGTGCAAACTGGGAAAGCAACGATGCAATCGGTGTTTTCATGAAAACCGGTAGCGGTTTAAGCAATGCATTGGCAAGCAACAAGCAGTATGTAACGACGAAGGGAGATGGCAATTTTAGCGCAGTTAGCACGACCGAAGAAATCAATTACCCCGCTGATGGTTCCAATGTAGATTTTATTGCCTACTACCCTTATCAAACAACAATTAGCAACAATGTCTACCCAGTCAATGTAAGCGATCAAAGTCAACAAAGTAAAATCGACTTATTATATGCTAATAATGTAACTGGAGCCAACAAAAATAAGCCGAATGCGCAGTTGCAATTTAGCCACAAACTAAGTAAAGTCGAATTGACTGTTGCAGCCGGAACCGGTGTAAGCTCTTTAACTGGCCTTACCGTAACTTACAATGGATTTAATACCACAGCAAACTTCGATCTAGCAACAGGCACATTAGCTGCAGGAGCCAATCCAGCTGCTATCAAAGCGAAAACAACTGCTGGAACATCAACAACATTAGCAGAGGCCATCTTGTTACCTGTAGCTAGCGTTACCGGGGCAAAAGTTGAATTCAAAATTGGTAATGCGACCTACACCTGGGCCTTACCATCATCAACAACTTACGAAGCAGGTAAAAAATACAACTACAATATCACGTTACAAGAGCAGGCTGGCAACAATGTAGCTATTGTGGCGGCTGGAAATATTACAGACTGGACCGATGTTCCTTCGGGTTCATACGTGATCGGTAAAGACGAAGATAATGGTGGCGGTACAACAGATCCCGTCGAGCAGACATTATATACTGAAGATTTTGGTTCAACAATAGTTTCATCAAATACGAAGATCGCAGCGTTTACAGGCTGGTCAAATACGGCTGTAACCTATACAGATCAATTTGCTGCGTCTGATATTCGCGTATTAAAATCGGGAGACAACTTAACAAATCACGTATGGCTACCGGCGAATAAGGATGCAGAATTGGCTGTCAGCAACATCAATACCGAAAAATCATCCAAATTAAAACTTACATTTGATATCGCTGCTAATGTATTCAACGCAGGTACAAAGTTCGACATCAAAGATCTTTCAATAGATTTAAATGGACAAAAATTTAGTCCAACTTCCAAAGTGCTATCGAAAGACAATAATGATGCAAATATTTTTTACACGGTAGAAGTTGATCTTTCGGCAGCAACATCAGTTCCTGCTAGCTCCAAAATTACGTTAACAACAACTGCTACAAATAATACTGTTGGTGTCCGTCTCGACAACATCATCTTGAAAGGCTTAAAATAAATCACAATAAAACATACGCAAATGCAGCACATCCACAATGTGTTGCATTTGTCAGCTAAATACATTTCACTATTTAACCTCAAGCTATGTATAAAAAATACATACTTTTTGCTCTCTTATCTGCCGCCAGCACACCTATATTTGCCCAAAAGGCCAATGTACAGGGTATTGTACGCAATCAGGTGAGCAAAGAACCTTTTTCCAATGTACGTCTCGTCTTTGAAAAAAATCAAAAAACAGTCGTTACGGATTCCAAAGGTAACTTCAATCTACCGAAGTTAAATTCAGGCGAAGAAACAATCCTGATCACGGGCGGTAATATCCAGGAGACCAAGATTACCATCCAGATCCCAGCCTCCGGCCTACTCAGAATGGAGGACATCTATGTTCTACCAAGTACCGACAACGACAATATGGTACAGTTGAGCATGGCCGCTGATGATCTACTGGATGATGATAACGAATCTTTCGATCAAAATATCGCTGCCAAGATTATTCTTTCCAATGACGTATACGTCAACAAAATTGGATATCAGTTGTCTCAATTCCGTTTCCGCCTTCGCGGATATAACAATCGCTACGAACAAAAATATATCAACGGTGTACACTTCAACGACCAGCTGCGTGGTGTCTTCAACTATGCCTCCATCGGAGCCATCAATGATTTGACCCGAAATGGTGATGAAGACAATGCCATGGATGCCTCGACTTTTACATTCGGCTCCATTGGCGGTTCTGAAAACATCAATATGCGTGCAAGCACCTTTGCGAAAGGCGCAAAGGCAACAGCTACCTATACCAACCGTAATTACTATAGTCGCGGCATGCTGAGCTACTCAACAGGACTCATGGATAATGGTTGGGCATTTACAGGTTTAATCGGTGGTCGTTATGCCGACAAAGGAAATATTGAAGGTACATTTTACAAGAACTTCTCGTACGCACTGTCCGTCGAAAAACAATTCCAACAAGGCAAACATAGCTTATCCCTAGTCACCTTCGGTTCGCCGGTAGAGCGTGGCCAACAGTCAGGTTCTTTTCAGGAAGCCTATGATCTTCTCGACAACAACCTATACAATCCCAATTGGGGTTACCAAGATGGAAAAATCAGAAATTCGCGCGTAGTAACGGCTTATGACCCTACCGCAATTCTTTCACATATCTGGAAAATCGATCCGAACACAAAACTAACCACGGGTATATCATTGCATTATGGCAAATATGCCAGTACTGCGCTCAACTGGTACAACGGCCCTGACCCAAGACCCGATTACTACCGCAATTTACCAAGCTATTTTACAGATTCCATCACAAATCAGTTCTATACAAACCTATGGCAATCGGCTAAAGTATCGCAGGTCGACTGGGACAACTTATACCTCGTCAATAAGCTTGAGAATAAAATCAATGATGGCGCCGCAATTTATATGTTGGAAAAACGCCACAGCGACCTGCTGGAAAGCAGCTTTAATACAACGCTCAACAAAACGATTAATGAGCATGCTAAACTGACGCTCGGCATTGGCGCCAAAGGTTCCCAGTCACAGCAATATAAAACTGTCGCAGATCTGCTGGGCGCTGAATACGTATTGGATATTGACAAATTCTCGGAACGCGACTTTGGACAAAATACGGGTCAGAGCCAAAATGACTTGTTGAACCCCAACTTTAAAGCGCGTAAAGACGATATTTTTGGCTACCGCTACAACATTAATATCAAATCTGCGAACGCTTGGTTGCAAAACGAGTATACTTATTCAAATGTTGACTTTTTCTATGCAACACAACTTTCCTATACAAGTTTTCAACGTGTAGGCTACATGAAAAATGGCCGTTTCCCAACCAATTCTTACGGGAAAGGGCAGGAACATCATTTTTTTGATTATGCCTTTAAAGGTGGGATGACCTACAAATTCAATGGCCGTCATTTATTAAATGCCAAGATCAGCTATCAGACCAAAGCACCTTTGGCCAATGATGCCTATATCTCGCCAAGGGTAAGCGATTTCACATTTGAAGACCTCAAAAGTGCGAAAATATTCTCTACAGATATCAGCTATGTCTTCTCACTGCCAAAACTGAATGGTCGCCTATCGGTATTTCAGACCAACTTTACGGATCTGATCAGCAGACAAAGCTACTACAACGATGCAGCAAGGACTTTTATCAATCATGGTCTAAAAGATATGAATCAGGTCAATAGAGGTGTAGAACTGGGATTGACCTATAAAGTTGACAACAACTGGAGTGTCGATCTTGCCGCAACAAAAGCAGAGTATTATTATAGCAACAATCCAATGGGAGCACAGAACTCAGAGAATGGATTGATCAATAATGAGCGTGAAATGGTCTACCTCAACAACTATTATGTTGGTGGAATGCCACAGACCGCAGGAACTTTAGGTATCCGTTATTTCGTTGACTACTGGTTTTTCGGAGCAAACGTAAATTATGCCGGCGATATGTATCTATCGAAAGCTCCGCTTCGTCAGTTAGCGTCAAACTACAGCACGATCAATCCGTACGACCCGGAACTCGATGGCGCCTATCATATACTGACCGACCAGGAAAAGTTCAAAAATAGCACAACCGTCGACCTATCGATTGGTAAGATCCTTTATATGAAGAATCGCAAGTCGATGAACTTCAATTTAGCGGTCAACAACGTATTAAACAATAAAAACATCCGAACAGGTGGTTTCGAAAATGCACGTCTGGATATTACGGCACCAAATAAGTTTGCGTCCAAATATTACTATATGCAAGGAATCAATTGTTTTATGAATGTATCCTATAGATTTTAATTTCAACAACGATGAATAAAAAAAATATACAAGCGGTCTATACATCGATGCTATCGGTCATCTGTATTGGCCTCATCTTATTTACAGGAGCCTGTAAGCGCGATCCCGAGGCCCCACTATTGACTCAGCCTATCTATGACGGGCCAAATGCCAACACCACGATAGCCGCGTTAAAAGAAAAATACAACAATATCACCGATCCAAAAGTCATTGATGAAGATCTGATCATTAAAGCAGTGGTAACCGGAAACGATATTTCGGGCAATATCTACAAACAACTGTACATTCAGGATGAAAATGCAGCCATCAATTTGGGGGTCGATCAAAACAGCATGTACACGACATTTCGTGCTGGACAAGAAGTATATGTTAATTTAAAAGGCCTATCTATGGTGAAATATGGCAGCGAACTGCAGATTGGATTCAGTGGAACCAATGCCAACCGTATTGCATGGGAAATCTTCAAAGAGCATACAAAAGTCAGCGGATGGCCTAATGCGGCTAATTTAACGCCATTGGAAGTCGACCTTTCTAAATTGGACGCTTCGATGGTCAACAAATTGGTCATCATTAAAAATGTACGCTTCAACAATGGCGGCATTAATGCCTTCGCGGGTGGAACGGCAACTGTTAGCGAAGTGGTCAAAGATGTCAATGGAAAGACATTGGATGTTCGCAACAGCAACTTCTCCAGCTTTGCTAAAGAAATCCTTCCTAAAGGAAACGGAACATTAGTTGGAATATTAGGCCGTTACAATGGTGGTTGGCAACTCTTCTTACGTGATAAGACAGATGTTATTGACTTTGATGGTACAGATGCTGGAACAACACCAACTGATCCCGAAACTGGAGGGACAATATTCAGCGAAACGTTTGGTGATGGTACTTATCCAAGTGGCAACCGCCCAAAAATTGCGGACTTTACAGAGTTTGACATGAAGTCTCCAGTAACTTATACCGAAGAAAGTGGCTCGGCTGACATTCGCACAGCAACTGGAATCAGTGCTTCTGTATGGTTCCCGGCAAATAAAGACATCACGCTCAAAATCGCTGGAATACAAACGGCCAACAAAACGGACCTTACATTGAGTTATCAGCTCGTTCCTAATATTTACAATGTTGGTGAAACGACCAACCTCAATGCCATGAAGGTGAAGGTCAACGGAACAACTTATACGATTCCAAGCACACCAGTAGCGATCAACTCAACAGATGACCGTAATAAATACTACACGGTCAGTATTCCAAAGATTACACCTGCCGCGACAAGTACCGTCGAATTTATAATGACTGGCGCTGACAATGCATTTGGCTTCCGTTTAGATAATATTAAAATCGTTAGCACAACTGGCGGAAACGGTTCAGACAATACGATTATCGTTACTAAATAAGTGAAAGATGAACTATAAACACATCAGCTGTATTTTATTTCTCCTTTTATTTGCTGTACACCCGAGTTTCGCACAAACTAACCGTCGGGTTTATCCCATCGCGTTCTACAATCTGGAGAATCTATACGATGCCGTAAAAGATTCTTCCATCAATGACGATGAGTTTACACCAAAGGGTGCCAACACATGGACGGAAGCAAAATACCAGCAAAAAATAAAAAATATGGCGCGAGCAATTCGTGCCATCGGTTCGCCCGGTTCAAGCCTCGGACCCATTGCTTTGGGCGTAGCCGAAATTGAAAACCGTCGGGTTTTAGAAGACCTCACAAAAGATCCGCAGCTCCTCGACCTGGGACTGGCGATTGTTCACCATGATTCCCCTGACCGCCGTGGTGTCGATGTTGGATTTCTGTATAACCCCGAATTCTTCAGCCCGTATCGCGATCAGGCGTATCCCTTTCATCTGCCAGAAAATCCTGGTTTTAAAACAAGAGATCAATTGCTTGTCTCTGGAACAATTGCTGGAGACACTGTGCATATCATTGTCAACCACTGGCCTTCACGCTATGGCAACAAATCTTCCGAACTACGTGAATTTGCCGCCAGCATTACCAAAGGAATATGTGACTCGCTATATCGCGAAAATCCCGAAGCGAAGATTATTATCATGGGCGATTTAAATGATGATCCCAAGGATAAAAGCGTAAAGGAAGTATTGCAGGCAAAGAAAAATCCACAAGATGTACCAGCTCAGGGCTTGTATAATACCATGTGGAAGTTTTACGATAAGGGAATTGGATCTCTTGGTTATCAAGGGCAATGGAATCTCTTTGATCAGATTATTATTTCAAGACCATTATTGGACAATAAAAACAAAGGCTTACGTTTTGTCAAAGCAGAAATCTTCAATAGGGACTTTTTGGTTCAACAGGAAGGCCGCAACAAAGGCTACCCGCACCGAACATTTTCTGGAGGCGTATTTATCAATGGCTACTCTGATCACTTTCCAACGTTGATCTATTTAGTAAAATAAACTAAAAAACAGTTTATTTTACCGACTGCCTCGTATTATAGGATGTTCCTATAACTCATATTAGGAAGCTATCGTTATAACAAACTTCCTTCAATATAAGAGCGGAAATTTTAATAGATTTCCGCTCTTATGAATAAAAAAAAATCAATTTAATAGCCAAAAGCCTTAAATTCACCAAGATGCGTGAAATCATCGCCAGCATCCTTTGGTTTTGTCATGGTCACCCGAACATAACGCCCTCTGGTAACTTTAGGTAACGTATAATATTGCCAATTGCTATTTGTTGGGTCAAATGACAGATTTGAAGCTACCTTTGTGAAGGTGATGCCATCCAATGATGTTTCTAAATCATATTGGATAAAACCATTATTTGCACCAGATCTTCTGATCATTCCAATCTTAGAAATGAATCGTGCCTTACCAAAATCAATTTTGAACCAATGCGGAAAAGGAATGGATGGATCATCGTACTGAGAATGCCAAAAGGACATTATATCGTTATCTATTAACGCTTCCGCTCCCCCCCCATCATCAATCTGAGAATCTGAAACTGTCGCAATCCAATTGGATCGATCGGTAAACTCGGCTTCATCGCCAACCATAGCTTGTGCTCCAGGAGCTTGCTCAATCACTTTACTTGCTTCAACTTTCAGTTCAGTGTCAACAATAGTAAGTTTAAATGAAATTGGTTTTGTTTCGTCGAACAGTTTATCAATCGCTATGGATTCTACAGCTGGCCCGTCTACAGTCTTTATTCTTTGTTCCCCTTCTACCGTATAGTTGATCGTATATTTCAACGAACGGTCAAGGGTCTTAGGAAGAGTAAATTTCACCCCGCCTTCAATTGGTTCGGTTTGTATATTGTCAAGTTTATACTTTACTTCATACGGCAATGGCATTAAAACCGTAGTCGTGACTTTTGATGATGTCCCCTCATTTGTAAAATACTGTATAGCAAAATCATAGGGCTTATATTCACTCAAATGAATAATGACCGGCTCTTCAAACTTAGTAAGTTCTAACTTTTTCTCTGTGCCATCCTTATAAGTGATGGTTGCTTTTGTCACACGATCACTCAGCTTTGGAAAGTAAATTTCAATATTTTGATTAAATGCCGATACATATGTCAAGCTTGAGGGTCGAGCAGTGGGGCGTTTTTCGCTGACCACAACTTCCTGTTCCGACTGTGGTGGAAATACAAGTTCCTCTTCTTTACATGCCTGAACAGCCAATAAAAAGCTGCCAATAAAAAGGCATTTGCCAATTACTTCGTTAAATCTTTTCTTCATTGTACAATATCCTTTAAGGCTTTAAGAATTCGATTTCATACTTATTAAGGAAAACCTGGCCGTCTAAGTTCCAGTCTTTATGTGCCTGTAATTCCAACCAATAGAAAATTTGGGTAAACATGTCTGCAGGTTGAATTAACACGGTATTATTCTGATCGACAAAAGGTAAAGTATTACCGGAAAGGATAAGCCTTGAGGATCCTTGTGCTGCAATACTTGGATTTCCCGCTATCTTATTCATAAAAGAGTTGTTTACCAGCCCATCCATTGGCCAATAGCCCACAAGATTAGGATTCGTCAATTCAGCATCCGGAATTCCGACACGATTGGCATTTTTCTTCAATGTTGCTTCGTCCATAGCTTTGTTATAAATATGCACATCACATAACTGCATATCTACGGCTAAGCCTGAAAAAATATAAGGGAAATAACCAAAAGTCAAGCCAGTGGTACTCGTAACGTTATTAAGATTCATCGTCGTACTAGTCGCTTCACCCGTTTTTAGACCATTGACATAAACTTTGACCGTAGGAACATTATTTACCTTAGCGACTGTTGCCGCAATATGTGTCCATTCGCCGACAGACGAAACAGGTCCCATCCCCGGCTGTACATTGGTGCTACCATCCGCAACAAAAAATGTTAATGCACTACCTGACTTAAAAAATGCCCATCCTGCTGTCGATCCTGTCCGAGCAGCGTTCTTCCCCAAAAACGGAGCATTACTTGCATAATCAAATTTACCGTCTACAGGATTCATTTTAATCTTTGCTTCAACGGTCAATTCTCCTGTTTTAGCAACTTCATAAATAGATTCATTTGCTAAAACAGGATTATTCCGACCACGAAAAGCATTAGGTCCATATCCACCGAAAGAAGTTTGACCTGCATCATAAAAACCATAAAAACGCATGGACTTCATGATATCTGCTTTCAATTCTAACTGTTTGAAATTATTGTTTTGAAAAATAGCAAATATGTTCCGCTCGGCGTACGAATCCCCGCCATACACTTTGTCTGTCCCACCATGATTACTTGTTACAATAACTAGCCAGTTTTCATAAGGATAGTTCTTCCGTGCCTTTAAAGCCTTCATAATCTCCCCGATATAACCATCCACCTTCTTTACCGCATCAACATAGCCAGAATTTCCAGAAGAAAATCCTCCAGTTATACCTGCCTGTAAAACATCTTTAAATTGTACAACTGCCAGCCCCGGATTCTTTTTTCCCAGCAGATCTACTACTTTATTTTTAACCTCTTCATCCGTTTTGACATCTGTTGCTTCGTCAGCGCTGACCAAAAGTTTAGTCGTAATTGCCTGATCACGGGCTACTACATAGGTTTTCGTCGTCGGAGAAATTGTTGAAATTCGATATAAGATGGAAGGATAACCCGCAGCATTATGATGCGGGTCATTTTCGTCCGGTTTTGGAATATACGAATCATCTTCAATCTGATGCTTATCCTGTGTTACCCCAGACATCATTGACGTCCACGTGGCCGCATCCTTGGTATTCTCATTTGCGATTGCTTCAAATGAATACTTGCTTGTTTTCAGCAATTCCGCAATATTCGTGGGCATGATCTTTTTCATCTCCAACCCCACTGCCCCATCAATGGAAATAAATAAGACTCTTCTCTTCATGGTCTGATCGACCCCTTGATCGTAATCTTCATATACCGCCGCTGGATTTGCATACTTTGTACAGCTTGCTAAGGTGAATGCCGCCCCTAAAGCGATCAAAGCAAGTTTTTTCAGGCTATATTTTCTTTTCATATTACTCAGCTTAAATATCATAAAACACACCAATTTCGGCCAAAGCTACGTGAACAGCTCCACCCAGATTTTGATCCGGGAACACAAACTTGACATACTGAGCTTCTACAATGCTGGAGAATGCAAATTCACGCATAGCGTTGCGCTGTGCTGTATTTTCAGCACTTTGAGCCAATGTATAAGTTCCCATTTCCTTCCAGCTTTTATTGTCACTGCTAATCAACACTTTCACTTTCGTCTGGTAGGTAGCGCCCTGACGATTTTGAATATAGAACCCCTTAAAAGCATTCATCTCATTCATGTTTAGCGTCAATTCAATAGGGAGGGTTGTTGGAATACTACAACCAGACCAGCAGGTATGCCAGTAAGTATTTGCTTTACCATCTGTTAATGCTGCAAAGGTCCCCAAACTTTCATTCGTCGCTGTCGCAACATTCGCCGTGAACGTAAAAAGATTGCTTGGCAAGTTATATTTGGTCGGTAGCGGTGTATCGCCGCCAGTAAATGTCAATGGATTATACTCCCATAGTGTGGTTTTCAGCGGTGGATACAGATTACGTATTTCCCGCTTTGCCGAAGCGCTGACCGGAATACCCCATGCTATAAAGAAACGATTGAAGTCTGTGCCAGCAAAATGACAGAGCTGACGATAGAAATAATCTCGCTTCGCTTGTTCCAACGATGTCGAAAAATTCTCATTCCGAGCTTTTGAATAAATATAAGGGAAGAAATCCCAACCTAATTCGCCATTTTTTCCCTTTACTTTATCAAAAATCTGCAGAAAAGGTGTCAAGCGTGCAAACACCACGTTATTTGGAGAACTGAGTCCATAACTAAGTGGTATATTTGAGAAATTCTTTGGTACATTATCTTTTGCGAAAGCTAGTCCTGCCGGTATTTCTGTTTTTAAAGCCGGGTGAAATGAAATCCGGTCCGTATTACCACGTTTCCGCGCGGCGTTGAAAATAAATAGGTTATTTGTCGTTTCGCCTAGATCACTCCAGCTCCATGAAAACACGGCCTGATAATTGTGTCCAACCTCATGATATGTTCCCCAAGAAGTTCCCTTTTTAATTGTATTTGGGTTAATCAGCTCATCAAGCCAGTATTCATCTTCCTGCATGACCCATGGACTACCACTATGTGCATAGCCGGCAGAGGGATGAATATCCATGACACCCCGCTCCCAAAACTCTGGGTACCGGTTAATAATATCGGGGGCATTGCGGCTCAATCCCATCCAATCATAGTAATCTTCCTCATACGTTTTATCCCAAAGCTCCAGCGCCTCATCGATATGATCTGCCCGGCCCGATTGAATAAATCGGGAAATAAGGGAACGCGGCACGGAAAAAGCGACATGTTTACCGATTAGATCCATCCAAGGGACATCGCTGGCCATGACATCTTTTTGCCACTGCGCAATCGTACTTTTCCCAAGAACAAAATCCGTCGCTTTAACCGCTCCAGCAATTTTTAATGTCACAGGTGAGGTCATTGGCTTCTCATTGATAACCCAAATTGTTCCACCATATAAATTGCGGACATAGTTAACACCTGGAAAAAGCTCTTTACGGGTATAGATAAGAGCATCACGGCGGGGAGCGTCTTTTCCCGCTATATTATCCTCATGTACCCCCAACTGAACTGTAAGTCCCACTACTCCTTGCGGAACAGTGATCCGCACGACTTCTCCTGCTGGTGCATACAATCCTGTGCTATAATAAGGTGCCGGCGTCGCCTGAACTTTAAACCCATTTCTGTTCACAAATTGCTTATTCATCAATAACGTCACCGTTGTATCCATCACGCGTTTAACGCCATCACCCACAAGCCCCGGGTAGATCCGAGCACGTGTATACAAGCTCTTATCGGGTCTACCCATTGTGGTGTCTGTTAAAATCTCGGAAGCAGTGGAGTCCCCAAGCTGATAACCATCTTTAAAGTCATAGCCATATTTGCTGCAGGATGAGGTTAAAGCAATCACCCCTGCAAATACTCCCATTATATATATCTTATTCATATTGGTTTGTTCTAATGATTACTTTCTGATTTGCACATACGCCGGACTCCAGCTTTTTCCGTCCAAGTTCCAAGCGCTTTCTACGGTTATCCCCAGCCACTGATAGACCATAAAAGGAACGTCAACCGCATTTGGAACTTGTCTAAAAAATGACCCTTCGATTGGAGGTTGAAAGAAAGGAACCAATTCATTGAAGCTTGTCCATGAAACCGGCCCCTTAAGCGCTAGATCTCCAGCACCTTTTTTTGTTTTCTCTGTAAGCTTACTTGTATTCACATCGCCATAGCCTGGCCAGTACCCCTGAAGATTACCCCAAAATGGAAAGGATTCATCAATATGAGTTACACCGCCATAGCGTTTTACCTCCTCATGAGTAAAGGCACGGTTGTAAATCTGTAAATTACAAAGTGAAAGATCACAGCCCGTATTTCCATCGCCTGGACTGTATCCGATCCGTAGTGGGCTTGTGTTGTCAAAATTACTGTTAGCAACCACATTTTGCGAGACCTTTCCTGTTATCGAATTTTTTGTACCGTCAGTATACGTATACACGGAATCTTGCGTACCGCTACGTTTAATCACAACAGTTAGTGCATGCCATTCTCCATCGTTGATGTAATCACCAAATGTCTGATTTGCAAAAGAACTATTGAAGCCCCAGCCTCCACTTTCTGAAAAGATATTCCAGCCGTTTCCGCTGAAGCCCTGCAAACGCTTGGCAAGAAAAACAGCATAGTTATAAGTTGTGTTGGGACTGTTGTGCTTTGCAAAAAAAGTAATCGTCCAATCTTCACTTGCACTTACGTTAAACTTGTTCGGATCAGCCAGCTGACCATACACCTGATTATTGGAAGCATAGGTGTAGCGTGTTGCATTTCCCACAAAAGGAATATCTTTTGCACTCGGCCGAGGGATAATTTTCCGCGTGAATTTAGGCGAGTATAACAGCGTATAAGTACTCCGCTCACTATCTCCATAAGCCGTAAAATCGCTCTCTGAATTTTTAGTTTTGCCCCCTTTTCCTGAAGTAACGATCACTAACCAGTTTTCATTGGAAATTGATTTTCGGCCTTTAATTGCATCCACCAGTTGTTTAATTTGCTTATCTGCGTTTTGAACTGCAGTGACATAGCCAGCCGACTCACTGGTGTAACCGCTCGCCACTCCAGCTTGTTCTACTTTTGTAAGATGAATCACATTTAAATCGGCAGAATCTGTTTGTAATCCTTTCAAGGCATCGGTCACTACGCCCTGATCATCAGCGCCTATCTGTACTGTCGCATTTTTACCTAGGTAAGTACCATATGCTGAAGATGAAGTATAAAAATTGGAGCGATGTGCTTCATTTTTCAGACGTTCAAAAATGGTTGGATATTGCGGATTTAACGTACTGATATCTCCAGATGTGACGCCTGTTTTATCACTATTCACGCCAGTCAATAGTGACGCCGCAACAGAAGGATTCGTTACTTTAAAGTCCATGGTCGGATCAGCTAAACTGCCATATGTTACCAATCCATTACGTGTCATCAGTGTCATGTTTTCAGGTTCGATATCCTGTACAACAGATCCCGACAACCCATCCACGATAACCAACAAAACCTTATCTTTACTTTCGGGGCTATCTTTCGCCTCATTAAAATTCTGGAGCAGATTTGGAAAATCCTTATTACAGGCAATCAACAAAAGCATTCCTCCGATTCCCCAAAGGGTCTTTTTTATTATTTTTATATACTTATTCATATTTGGTTCGATAAAAGGTTAATCCTTGATTTCCATCTTAAAGATATTTCCAACACGATCGGCTCCATATTGTATAATACCTCCGCCAATTAATAATGCCGGAAAACCCAACGATGAAGTCGACTCTATGATTTTAATTGCACTGCCTGTAAAAGGTGACTGGTTATTATATTTTTGCAATAAAGTACCGTCCTTTTCCAATACCAGGAAGCTCGATCTCTTAATTGAATTATAGCTATCGAAGGTCCCCTGAGCTACTATCCGCCCATTATTCAGCATCTGTGCAAAGCTGACTATTCCTGTGCCTATATCGCCCAATATAAACTGATCGTCAATGCTACCGTCCGGATTCATGACAGCTATCCCTTTTACTTTCCCATTCGTCCCCAAACCACTAAACACACCCGCTATCAGAATTTTTTTCAGTTTTGCATTATAACTTACGTCAAACACACGATCAACTGTTCCACCTAAATTAAAGGAAGGATCTATGCTGCCATCGGCTTTAATACAGACGATCCCTCGTGCAGGCTGTCCATTGAAAGTTGTAAATGGCCCTGCAAGAATTACGCGCTCATTGTCAATCAATTCTGCATCAAAAATCGCAGCATTTGCTCCTATATTATTTATCATATAGCTTGAATCCAAAGATCCGTCCGCTTTCATGCGCATAATATGCTTTACTTTCGTAGCAATTGGGCGCTTATTCGCGCGGGAGGAATAAGTGTGATCGATCTTGTAGTGCGTGTCAAAATTCCCAACAGCAATGACGCGATTATCTGATATGCCAAAGACCTTAGAGACACTACCCGTAGTTCCCGCATTAAAGGTACATACCGTGTCCCGCCCATCAAGTGGATTCCCAGTTGTATTAATGACATCCACAATTTCAGTATCAACAGCACCATTGGGATTAAGTCGCACAAGGCCAAAGACATTTGTTTTATCGAATTTATTAAAGAATCCGCTTAACAGAAACTTCCCATCAGTCATTTTAGTAACCGAGTTTACATATCCATTTGCGCCCTCACCAAAAGCCATTGCTGCTGAAGACTTTCCGTTACCATCAATAAAATGAATACCGTTGCGAAAAATCGATTTATCAACGGCTTCATTTTCAAAATTGGAGAATGCTCCCGTTACAATAAAACCGCCCGCATTGGGCAGAATATCCGTCACCATCGAGGAAAATCCATTTACCATACCGTAGTTGACGTCTCTGGAGATATTACCATCGATCTCTAGCCTCGGTCCATAAAACACCTGCCCGTCGGCTTCGATCTTCGCATCGCCCGAAGAAATTTGATCCGGTACCTTAATAGTCACCAAAGAATCTTTTGCACTGACCACTTCCATTTTCGTATTATTGACATAGAAGTTAAGTTTGCCAAGATATGGCGCAATGCCTTTCACATAAAAGTCAACCAATTCCCCGGGTTTTGCAGTCCCTGGCTCCGAATAGCTTTTATAAAATCCAATGCCAAGCGATCCTTTTCCACCCGCATAAGGATCTGTGCCGAGGGCAATATCCTTACTGCAGGAACTTATTGCAAGACAGGACAACAAACCAAGCTGGTATCCTATTTTTGTTCTTAATCGTTTCATCATTATTCAGTCAAATCAGTTAATTTGGTAAAACGCCAGTCGTATATGCCTCATTGGCAAAAAGAGATCCCACAAAACCCAAGGTATGCTTTGAAAATTGTAATACATGCAATACACCATTGGTTGGTTGAATATCCGATGTTGCCACAGGTGCTGTAACAAATGGCGTAAAATATTCCTGTATATCACCGGGCAATGTTATTGAATAAGGGAAATTGAAATACAACTGGCGATAGCCTGCATATTTAATCACCTGATCATTTGAGCGCACATCGTTAAACAAAACACCAATATTCATGTCCGAACCGTCATAATTTTTGTAAACACCGCCTGGATATGCTGCCAGATTGATGGTATCAATCTGTGTAAAATCCTTCGACAAGTATTTTCCTTTGAGAATGTATTGGCCAAGATATTTACGCCAGACCTGCGGTTTGATCTGTTCCAATTTCGTTATTGTATCCTGTCCTGAGACATATAAAGTTCGATTGAGCCGCCAAACAGCTTTTAGAATTGTTGGATCCGGAGGGGCAAAAAAGGTCACTTCTTCCTTTTTTAACACCTCATCCAATTTTGAAATTTTTAACGCGACCATCAACGTATCGAACAGATCGGGACGCGTCTCCAGGTACTGCCAAACCGTACCATCGAATTTTGCATTATGAACTCCAGTATCGATAAAATCATCTTTTTTACAAGCGACTACGCCTAGTATCATCAATGTCAAAAACAGAGTTAGTTTTAATAAACTTTTCATCTTTCTTCCTTTCTTAATTCCAATAATTGTTTAAACGCATATAAGGATTGTTGTTCATTGCAGACTTATCGATAGGCCACGTCCATCCACCAGCATTAAATGCGCCTACCGACATCGGTGCCATAGTATACTCAGTATTCATGACCTTCTTAGTCCGAACCAAATCATAATAAAAGTTGCCCTCACCTAACAGTTCACGAACTCGCTCCCACCAGATTGCATCTTTGAGATCATCCCCTGACACCGAAATTTCTGAAGCATCGGCACGTTTACGGATAACATTCACTACGGTACGTGCCTCCTCGTCGCGATTTAATTCTGCTAAGGCTTCTGCACGCAATAGGATTGGATCAGAATAGCGAAATATCATCTGATTATCATCCGGATTATTGTCCTCTCCTTCTTCCATAAATACATTGGAGAATTTCAAACACTGGAAATCACCGTTCGTTGAATAAATATCCTTATCAAACCAATAGGTTTTACGTAGGTCAGCTTCTGCGACAGGATACATTTTTTCCATAAATTTAGGATCATAGTAAATATAGGATTTCGATGTTACCTTATTTGGAGCATGTAATACGTAATCCGAGTAAGAAGCTGATAAATGGAAGCTCTCGCCATAGTTGAAGTTTTGCACGATCTCAAATAAACCTTCTTTGGTACGGCCTTTAAAAATTTCCTTGGTTCGTTTTAGATCGAGTAATTCATAAGCTCCTCCGTTTTCCTCCATCAGTTCTTTCCCAAGAGTAGCCACCTTCTCATAGTTGATGGATTTATCTTCTGTTGTAAAACCAGCAATCCACATATTTATATGCATATTCAATGCTAGGGCACTGCCTCGCATAGCTTTAACTGCAATCACAGAAGGATCATCGTAAGTCCAAGGAAGATCTTTATAAGTTGCATCAAGGTCGGCCGAAATATTTTTCAACACAGTGACCATATTCGTTCGCGGCAATGGGTTGGTGTTCACATCCGTATAGTAAGGCACATCCCCATAGAGGCGCACCATAAAAAAGTAGGCCAAAGAGCGAAGAAAGATTGCCTCGGCCTTATAGGCACTCTTTTGCCGCTCAGACAAAAATGGCATATCTTTATTATCCAGCTGATAACAAACGATGTTTGCATTTTGGACCATTTTATAAAAAGTGTTCCATTTCGTTATTTTTGGAAAACCGAAATAAGTATAATTCTCTTCCATCGCGAAAAGTGTGGATAAATCGTTGCTTCGCAAATAACTAATATAATTTCTTCCTACTCCACTAGTTGCACTTGTTCGGTTAGTGGGTGCACAACGCAAGTCGCCAGAGGCAGGAAAGAAGATGTTCGTCATGGTTGCTTCGCGGAATGTCGAATAGATTCCGCCCATATATTGCTCGACATCCCCCTTATTGGTCCAGTAATTATTACCTGTTAATTTATCAATCTGTGTAATATTCAAGAAATCCTTACCACAGGAGCCTAGTACCAAACTAGCTCCAAGTAATGCTGTATATATAAACTTTCTTTTCATGAGATTTTCATATTAAAATTGTACACTGACCCCCAATGAATAGGTTCTTTTGCTTGGATAGCCGTTGGATCCATCCCGTCCTACCCCGGTCACCAACTCCGGATCCGGTCCCGAATAATGACTAAAGGTGAAGATATTACTCGCAGTAAAGTTGAGTCGTGCAGAAGTCAAACCATACCGTTTCAACCACATCCGGTTAAAATTGTAGCCTACTGTTGCCGAACTCAATTTCAACCACGAACCATCTTCCAAAAACATGGTCGAATTGTAACGGTATGGGTTATAAAGAGACAAACGTGTAAAATCAGATACATTCGGATAATCTGCATTATCACCTAACTGACGCCATACATTGTATGCATCCAATGGGACATACGCACCTGGAACATATTTTAAATCGCCCTCTTTAATCCCTGTTGGTCGATCGTAATTACGAAAGCGGTCTGCCAGGGCGGTATTCAAAATATCCCGATCCAACGTATAATTGATTTGCGTCCGCAAAGACCAATTTTTATAACGTGTATATAAACTAAACCCGCCAGTTACTTTTGGCTGCGCATCACCAACGAATATAAGGTCATTCTCATCTAAAATGTAATCGCCATTCAGATCTGTAAAAATAGGATCCCCTGCACGAAAGTATTTCCCATCTGAAAGTGGGCCACCTGCACGGTAACGCTGTCCCGTCAATGGATTCACAGGGACCTCATCATCCGATTTGTAAACGCCCTTATAATCATATAAAACGAAGGTAAGCGGGTTTCTTCCCAATCTAAAAAGTTGTGGCAGATCGAATCCTGAGTCGTCTGCTTGTATTAATTGTCTAGCCCCATCCGGCAATGCCGTTGTAAAACCTCTATTCAGAGCAAATGTTGCTGTACCTGTAAAGTCCCAGTCCTGATTTTGAAAACGCGGCCGAACATTAATTGTCAATTCATGGCCCATATTAACCATTGCAGCCTCATTCGTGAGCACATTTTCAAAAGCATTGTGGTTAGCGATTGCTTTCGAACGTAAGATTTTATCGGACTGCTTGTAATAGGTCTCATACGTAACATATAAGGCACTGTTGAAAAAACCGAGTTCAGCAGCCACAGACCATTGTGTTGTCGTCTGCGGAACGAGTCCTGTATTCGGTGCATTCTTTAGATCAAGGGACGTCGTCGGTCTATTGTTATAACGGCCTTCATCGACCTTATACCATCCATATAGATCAGCCACAGTTCCCGTCGGAGAAATCGTACGGCCTACCGATCCACGCAAGAAACCTGTGTCCCACCAATCCAGATTTTTCATAAAATTCTCTTTCTTGAAATTCCAGCGAAAACCAACAGAAGGATTGGATGACCATGGAGATGTTCCTCCTGTAACAGAAGTACCATCCACGCGGTAAGTAAGGTCAAGAATATATTTTGAATCGTAGTTGTAAGAGAAATTACCAGCATACGCGATGGAACGGAAATTAGAAAGATTATTAAGTAAACCACCTAAAGTTTTACGCGTGTCGTAACTGATGCCTGTTTGGAATTGATCGTTGGCAGTCCCCCTGAACTTATTTAGATTTTCAGAAGATGACGAGATTTCCATTTCTGAGAATCCGTAGACATTGATCATATGTTTTTCACCAAACATTTTAACCCAAGACAATAGGTTACGGTTATATACCTTACTCTTGTTCTGATAATAACCATATACCTCGGAGCTATTTCCTAGCAATAATTCGGGTGTAAACCGATCTTTTGTTGCAGTTGTATAATTGTAGTTAAAGGTAGTGGTTCCTCTTAAACCTTTAATAGGTTCATATTGCAATTCGATTTGAGCAACGTAATTTCCAGTTTTATTGTCATCGTTTACATTTAGTGCAGATAGTGCATCCATGCTACCCGAATAGAGCGACGGAGCAGGGTACAAGGAAGTTGTATTGGCGGACTTTCCAACCCCTGTTTGCATCGTTGCGTTACCACTTCCCATTCGATTTTGCCCCAAATTGGCATTCACGTTGGCCATCATCCGAAAGCGGTCATTAGGTTCATATTGCATATTGGATTGTACCGTATACCGCTTGAACCCTGTATTTGCGATGATACCATTTTCATCGTAATAATTCATATTCACTTTATAATTAAACACACGCTCTCCACCCGAGATGTTCACATTATGTGTCTGATTATAGGTATTGCGATAGAAATAGGATTGCCAATCCGTCGAATTGTTATAATATGGATTTAAGCTATCTGCCAGCATAGGCGAGTCATTAATCCGTTGAATAGCAGCCGCAAGCGTCGAATCATTCATTAAAATTTGTTCTATCCGAACCATTCTTTCCCCTCGCCCGCCGATCACTTTCCGTAATGGGGGCACGGCACTCATAAATCCTTGAAATTGATACTGAACAAGCGGAATCTTTGAATTTCCTCGTTTAGTCCGCACTTGGATAACACCATACGCCCCACGTGATCCGTAAAGTGCAGTAGCTTGTGCATCCTTCATGACCGTGATATCTTCGATATCTTCCGGTGGAATCATCGAGATGGGCGAAACGCCAGGGCCTGCTGTTTCAAAGCCATACTCGTATCCGGAGTTATCATCAATAGGGACACCATCAATGACAAATAAAGGTGATGTTGGTGTCAAAAAGGTATTATCACCGCTTCCAGACACATTAAAATTGGAAATTCCGCGTACCGCGATCGATCCGCGCATTCCGGGGCTACCCGTATTATTTTGGATATTCATCCCTGCGACTTTACCCTGTAAAAGATCCACAAAATTTCCTGAGGGAATATCTTGAATTTCCTTTCCTGAAATGGTCACAACGGATCCCGTCAATGTTTCGCGTTTCCGTTGCTGATAACCTACAACCACGGTTTCTTCAAGTTCATGTGTGGTCATCTGCATTACGATATTATATTCTTTTTTTGAATCGCTTACGGCTTGTCTGACCAGAGCATATCCCTGATAAGAAAATAACATAACACCTTGTGCGGGTACCGAAATAACGAAGCGTCCGTCGTCACCCGTTTTGCCTAGATCCCTTTTTGGAGATTCCAGTTTGATGGATACCCCCGCCAAAGGCCTATTATCATTCCCTTTTACCGTCCCCTTAATCATCGTGGACTGTGCCATTGCCAAATTGGTCAGCACATGGGTAAAAAAGAGTATTAGTATACATAATTGTTTCATAATTCTTAAGCTAAGTTAACCGGTCACTATCAATCAAATTTTGGCGCTTCATGTGGAAATCGGAACTGGATCTCCCAATCCCCCTCTTCATATATTGCAAACGGAATGGTAAATGCACATAATTCCAAATAGCCAAGATTCCCTTTTCTTCTATACCCAAATATCAAATAGGCTGCGGTTCCGTTTCCAAGTGTATAGGCTGTCTCTACACGCGCCAAGGGAATCGGGTAAGCAACATCATAAACTACTTTCTTATCAACCATCCTAGGATTAAAACCATGAACTAGTTTCGGCCAATCGGTCTCACTAAACTTGGCGGGATCTATTGGATTATTTAATGAATCCAAAAAACTGATCGTCAACGTTTTTGGTCCCTTTCCTGTATTTTCGGTTTTATTCATATAAACTCGAATATCGGCAGGTCCTAACGGTCTTCCTGTACGCGCGCCAATCATATTTGACACAATAGCATTGGTATAGGGATAAGAAGACGAACCTGTAATTGGATCCTCAATACTCGGTTCATACGGTTGCTCACGGAAAGGCTTTAATTTAAAATTACGTAAGTAACGTCGTCCGCCTGTATTGCTAACTTCAATATCAAATACATAGCCCGAGTCTGGCTGTGCCTTAACAAAAGCCGAGCGGGCAGACTGCCCCCAAAAATTGATATTGCCTGAATGTTCGAGAATCTCTAATAAGGGACGGTACTCAATTTTTCTTTTTGCTTCGATCTCCGCGATACTTTTTTCCAAACCTGTATAGGCCTCTTTCCAAACTTTAACTGGAAATTTATCATTAAACACTGTCGCAGGTTCCCCATCTAAATCGCGTACATTGACAATCTTAAAGCTTAAGGGCTGTGAGGTATTCTGTCCAATGCTGACAATATTGCTGTAAAAAGTATTTCTACCTAGCACCGGGGTGAACTCTTTTGTATTATATACAATATCCTCACCTAAAGAATCTTGATCAGTGGGTATATTTTTTTTACAAGCTCCCAGGACCAATAATCCCAGACAAAACATCCCTATATTTCTTATGGAAGTATAAAATTTCATCTTCATGATACTAGTTGTTTAAGAGTTTGGCCAATTTGCTGAATCCAAAATTGTGGCTCGGTGCCAAAATATGCAGCATACCATTAGTTGTTCGGATATTGACAACGGATGTATTACTTTCTTGCCAATACCTTTTAAATATGGAGTTGTTCATATCACTGAGTACAAGCTGTTGCTGTCCGCCACCAACGATTCCAGAGGCAGAAGTAACTTTATACTGGATAGTCATCCGATATTTATCGATAGCAAGTACCTCTTTTCCTTCAACAAAGTCCCGTAAAGCATCTGTATCATAAATTCCATCAAAAGCATAGTGATAGCTCAAGGTGTCCAAAATAGTTTTTGGAATATCTTCCAAATACATTTTTGAGCGATTTGAGGCTTGACGTACGGCATTTAATGCTTCAAGTGCATTAGAAAAACTGTTATTTGTCGAAGCAAAGAATGTCGTTTTTTCCGACGCATTACCAAGCTTTGCCCGCAAATCCGGCACACGTTCCAAGACCAATAACAGGGAGTCATAGGTTGATCCCTGCTCCTCCAAAAATTGCAGGGTCGTACCATTATACTCCGTATATTTCAGGTTATAGTTTTCATAATACGTGTTCCCTTTTTTACAAGCGGTAAATCCCAGCAGGATGCATAGCAACAAACATCCTATATAGTATATTCTTCTCATCATGGTTAGTGATTTGGTTATTTCCAATAGGAATTTTGGTTCAACTTCGAATTTCGAGATAATACATCTGCCGATATCGGCCAAAAAATTCCACCATTTTCAATCAAAGCATTCAAAGCAGGATTGTTTTTCTTTATTTTGGCGAAACGAATCTGATCATACCATCGCCATCCCTCTCCCATCAGTTCGCGACGGCGTTCCAAGAAAATTTCACCTAACAAGTCTTTTGGGGACGATGAGATATAAGGTTTCAATCCCCGCTGTGCTTTGACTTGATTTAGATATTTTATTGCTTCATCGCGTTGGTTAAGCACCGTCTTGGCTTCTGCATATAAAAGAAAAATCTCTTCTAAACGTGTAAACACTAAGTTTGAACCGAAAATTGAGAAATCAGAATCTCCTTCACCATTTCGGATCACTTTAACCTTACTAAAAATCGGTATATCGCCGTTATAATTGGTAAAATAGTTGGTCCGAATCAGTCCAGAAACAGAGTCAATACCAAAACGTGTGTCATTCGGATCATCAAAGATGGCATTGATTGTATCACGGTTGACATAAATATCCGGCTTAGCCTTAGTTACAATCGGATACCCCAATGTCAACGATTCCAGATGACCTGTATTCGTTGCTTCTCCAAGCTCATAAGAGGAGCGGATCGCCAAAATCTGAGCACGCGCGCTAGGACCAAATAAACCGTCCGTCGGATTCACAAGTGAGGGCACATTTAACAAAGCCAGATTAGCCTTTGTGTAATTATCAATCACAAATTTTGAATAGACATCCGCATTGATATATTTTCCCTGCCACGCGGCTATATGTGCCAGAATAGAATAAGCGGTGATTTTATTCACCAAAACTCCACTCCAAACAGATTCTGACTCGCCATAATAAGTTTGCTGACCAACAGCATATCGATAAGGCAGGTCTTCAGCCGCTTTAAGCAATTCTTCTTCAGCAAATGCAAGTACAGTAGATTCAGAAGATTGTGCCACTTCAGCAAAGCTCCCGTTATCATAGGAATCCTTTAATAAAGGAACCTCGCCCCAGATGCGTACCATATAAAAGTACATCAGCGCTCGAATACTGCGGGCTTGGCCAATATCATATTTAAGGTCCCGTTCGGTATAACGGCTATCTTTTTTCAAGACTTCCGGTGCACGCTCAATAAATAATGAGGCTGCATTAATCACCGCATAAAAACGTCGCCAGTCTGTCAAGTCCTTTATAAGCGGGTAAGAAGCTTTCAGCTTATTTTCCTGAACAACACGTAAATCAGCCCGCGAATAGGAATTAAAATCACCATAACGCATCTCACCGTATACCCAGTGTCCATAATTATCGACCATAGCCGCACGCATCAGACCATAAATACCCATCAAATGTGCGCGGGTGTCAGATACAGAGGCCCATTCCCGCCCTTCAGCACCAACATTACTGGCCACTATATCTAATTTTTTATTGCAAGAGGAAAATAACACTGACATACTCAGCATGAGCACAAGGTATTTCCCCCATTGATTATATTTTTTCATATTAAACATTCAATTATTAAGGTTTACAGTTCCAGTTTTATCCCTACACTGACCATCGGAGAAAGTGGTAATCCATATCCTGTATAGTAGCCATTGAAATCAATTAGTTCAGGATCCTTTCCCGAAAATTTAGAGATCGTCAATAGATTCATTCCCGAAACGTATACATAGGCTCGGCGCATGGTTTGGAATTTCTTTTTAATACCGTTTAATTGAATCAGATCATAACCTAAGGTCAACGCTCTAAGCTTAAGAAATGAAGCATTTTCGAGAAATAGATCCTGGTCAACACGGTACGCAACAAGCGGACTCCATGGATTATAAATCGGATATTTTGTAATATCCACATCTTGTTGCCAGTGGAATACTTCGCGAATACCATCCAGCGAATTGGTATTTTCCGTATTGATAAAATCATACTTGGATGCTGCGCGCTGATTTAGCGCTTTTTGACCTAAAGCAAAATACCATTGCATATTCAATTCAAACCCTTTAAATTTAAACTGATTAGTAAAACCACCCACCAGTTTAGGCATAGCATTTCCTTTTAGTACGCGGTCCTTCTCATCAATAACAAAGTCTCCATTCTGATCTTTCCAACGTGGGTCTCCAGCGGCAAAATCTACCCCATCAAATTGCAATTTACGGCCATTTTGAACAGGAATTTCTGCGTCTGTATTATAAATTCCTTCATTTTCGTAGAGCCAAAATTGATCAACGGCCTGTCCAACACGCAATAAACGATTTCCGACTTTCAGTTCGGTTTTTCCGTTTGGCAATGCTGTTAGCTTATTTTGATTAAAATTTAGATTTAAGGATGATGTCCATTGGAAACCAGCAGGATCACTCAAGATTTTCCCATCCACATTCAGATCCACACCTCTATTTTGAACCGTAAGACCATTGATAATCTGTCCGGAATATCCATACTCTGCCGGGATAGGCATATTGACCAATTGGTTCACATCTTTCTTTTGGTATAATGACGCTCTTACATCCAATCGCTTATCCAATAAAGTCCCGTCAATTGTCAGCTCAGCATGATCTGTATAAGGCCATTGGATACCATAGCCTACCCATCCTTCTGAATAAGGACGGGAAGCGACCGCAAATCCATTATAAGAAACCAATGATTTCTCCGAGCCCCAATTTAAATCAGCCGTATAATTGGGGCCAACTGCATATTTACTCGTAAAGACGGGTTTGCCAATTCGCGCCCAGGAAGCCTTTATACTTAGCTGATCAACAACTTCTGCTTCACCTTCTTTTACAAACTGATAATTGGCGGAGAATGCCGGGGTCATCAGCCAACGCGAGTCGGGCTGTACGGTTGACGAACCATCATACCGTAATAATGCGTTAATATCCAAACGATCATTCCAGGTGTAACGACCTGACAAATACAACGAATGCAATCTAAAATCCTCCCGATTGGACCAGCGATTGACATAAAGTCCACCGATCGGCGTAAGGTAGCTTCCCTTTTGAGAATCTCCCTCAACCACATTGACCTTAATAAAATCATTAGGTCCATCATATGCCCGTCCATAATGGTAGCGATACAGATCTTGGGTATAAGCAGAGCCTAGCTTAAAATCAAATTTATGTTTGTCTTCGAACTTGAAATTGTAGTCCAAACTATTATTGAACACCAAACGCTGATTAAAACCAAAATAACTCGACATATAGTTATTTGTTTCCATCAGTGATCCTGGAAAGAACGCTTCACGTTTACCCTCGGAATAATCTACGCCAAAGTTTGTATTGAATTTAAGATGAGGCAATAGATAGAGATCCAAATTAACAGCCAAGTTGAGCATATTAACCGTATTGTTATCCAATGCTCCTTTATAAACATCAAGATATTCGCTATACTTATTCTTATTTGGAGAAATTGGAACGGACAAATCCGGCACATAAGCAGCTTCGCCAAAACGGTCCCGTAAACTGCGGTTCCGGTCACGCAAACTGCGGCTAGCATTGATGGTTGTCCCAAAATTAAACCACTTATAGGGTGCCATATTGACATTAAAGAGGGCATTATAACGTTCAATATTTGTTTTATCAGCTGCATTGGCATTTTTCATATAGCCGCCCATAAAAGCAAAATTCGCACGGTCTCCACCGCCTCTTATGCCCAGATTACCCCCGTAAATCGGCGTATTCTTATAGTACGCATCATCCCAATTAGCCGGCCCATAGTAATTTATATTCGTCTCATCGCTCAGATAACCCGGATAGCTTAATTTATCGGATGCCGATGCATATTTATCATAAAAGGCCGAGCGAAATAAATTCTCATATTGCGCATTTACCGGAGTTACGACGGGTTTAGTTGCTAATCCAACATAACCATCAAAACTGATTTCCCGTTTACCTTCCTTTCCGGGTTTGGTCAAAATCCAAATGGCACCATTTGCAGCTAAAGGACCTAATTTTGCTAACAAAACAGGATCTTTGATTACTTCAACTGATTCAATCGTAGACAGTTCTATTCCAGCAAAATTATCTGTACCTGGTCCTAAACGGTTAAATTGATATTGCTGAATTGAATAGGTAAAATTGTTATCCCGTGCTATTGGTATGCCATTGACATACACTGCCGGTTGCACCCCGACAGCATCCTTCGCTGCGAGCAGGGGACTCCCTAGCCCTCTAATGACCATATTCTTTGGCGTTCCGGGTTCACCGGTAGATTCCTGAACATAAAGTCCAGAGACCTGTCCTTTCAATAACTGAGGAATCCCAACGAGGGGCAACGTCTCGACATTTCCTTTGTTAAGGCTATCCTTTACCTGTTGCTTCTGCAACAAGGCTTTGAGCCTTCCTCGCAAAAGTTGTTGATCCGCTTCACTGATTTGTGAAGTGTCTTGTTGCAACTTCCACTTATCCCAAGCTCTCGCATGGTTATTGTGAAACATAGGCACAAGAAATAAAAAACAAAATAGTCTTCTCATTCGATTTTGACTTTAGGCTATAAATTTAAATTGGTAAAAGCGTATCTACATGGCATATCATAGTATATGCTACGGCAATAAAATCTAATTATGGTACGGCAATAATTGCTTGTTAGTTTACCAAATGTATATAAGTGAAATTGAATATCACGACTTCAAAAACAACTCAAACGTTTGCGTATATTGAGCAATCGTTTGCATAACTTCAAATAAAAGACAATAATTCCTAGTTTTTCGCTAGATTTAGCAGATGAAGCTTATCATATTTGATCTGGACGGAACACTACTAGATACACTACAAGACCTCGGAGACAGTTGTAACGCAATTCTACAACAAAACGGATATCCAGCGCATCCACTCGTAGCCTATAAGAAATTTGTAGGCAACGGTGTACAGAAACTTATCGAAAGGGCATTACCCGAAGAAGCACGGACAACAGAGACGATTACATCCTTACTTGCAGCTTTTAAGACATATTATGAACAAAAGCCGGTATCGCATACCAAACCCTATACAGGAATTATACCGCTGCTGCAGGAACTAAAATCCTTAGGTTACCTCATTTCCGTAGCATCCAATAAATACCACGAGGCAGTCATTCCGCTGATGCAGCAATATTTCTCCGAGATCCAATTTGATCTTGTTCTGGGCCATCGTGGTGGGCATCCAGCCAAACCGGATCCAGCTATCGTCTTAGACAGCCTCCAGACACTGGGCGTCAGCAAAGAAAATTGCTTTTATGTAGGCGATTCATCGGTCGATATGGATACGGCCAATAATGCTTCGGTAGCAGCCATAGGCGTGACATGGGGTTTTCGCGATGAAGGTGAATTAAAGGAACATGGAGCCCAATATATCATCCACAGCCCAGAAGAGCTTCTAGGTATTATATAATCGGATATTATAAAAAGAAAAGCGGCACTCAAATCAATCGTGGTCATGGTGCCGCTTTCTTTTAAAAGCAGGAGGCTACATTTTCGCATCCATTAATTGTTCGCTTTGTGTTTTGGAGTTACCCAGTTTCATTTTTATAACAAAAGCCTTATTGGCCACAAATGATGCCGGAAGTACTATATCATAATAGGTGTTTTTATCAAGATCCAAACCAATATCAGCATGTTTTAGCAGCAAGGACTGACCATCTTGGAGCAATACTGCCGTTGTTGGGACTGCTGCTGCACCTTTCGGCACTGCAATACGAACAATATTATTGACGGGTCTATTAAAAACGGTAAGATAAAGGTTATCTTCTTTCTTTGTAAAATACCCAAGTTTAGATGGTGCAAGCCCGGCATGGCGCACACCATACACCGCTTCTCCATTGATCTTGATCCAGTCGCCAATTTCTTTCACCAGTTTTTCTTCTCCCGGATGCATCCGCCCATTTCCATCGGGACCAAAGTTTAAAACGAAATTACCATTCATCGATACACAATTCATCAAAAGTTCGATCAAATCATCCGATGTCTTCGTATAAATACCAGACCAGTCCTTCATATAACCCCAGCCATTAGGCGGAATCGTCATGACACAGTCCCAATCGCGTCCTTCCAACCACTCAAACTCCTTCGGCATTTTCCGTTCCCATCCCTGTTCATAATCCCCCAGCATATCACCATTCGAATCGAAATGTCGCTTTCCAAATTCATCATTACGAAAACGGCTACCGATGATTAGTCCCGGATGTTTCTCGCGGAGTTCTTTTTCCAGTTTATAGGTAAATTCATAGGACTGAATCCAGGATTGATCCCAGGTACCGTCAAACCAAAATCCTTTTATCTGCGGATAGTTCTCAAGAAGCTCCAATAATTGATTACGCGTATATTCCAAAAACTTATTGAATTTTGCCTTTTCTTCAGGTGTAGAAGGCGCCTTACCCATATAGTTTGAATTATTCCATTCTAGGATCGAAAAATACAAAAACACATCGATCCCTTCGGCTGTATAAGCGTCTACAACCTGCTTGACAATATCTCTTTTATAAGGGCTTTTCTTAATGGTATAATCTGTATATTTCGACGGCCACAAGGCAAATCCATCGTGATGTTTGGTCGTAAAAATCAAATATTTAGCACCCATTTCTTTAGCCTGCTTAGCCCATAGCTTTGCATCAAATCCTTTGGGATTAAATTGCTTGTATAAATTATCATAGATGTTTTTCCAGTCCTTTGGAGCTGTAGGACCACTCCAGGTACGAATCCATTCCGAAGCAGCGGCACCCTTTCGGGCACTCACCCCCTCCCATTCATTTCCGGGGATCGCATAAAGACCCCAGTGGATAAACTGGCCCAAACCATAGCTACGGAAACGTTCCATCGCTTCATCTGTCCGATGCGCAGGTGTTAAAGGACCATATTTTACCTCAATTCTTTGTTCGACTTTTTTACGTGGCCCTGTCCATTGCGCAGAAGCGCTTTTCCCAGCCAATAACGTACTACCGAGCAGCAAGGTCGCCATCAATCTATTATAGTTTATCATAGCTTATCAAAAATTAGAAGAAGGAGAAAAAAGTATTTACCAACCTGGATTCTGTTCGATTTTATCATTCTTTGCTATTTCCAAAGTCGGAATTGGCCATAGATAATCTCTAGCAGGATCGAATCTTCTCAAAGAAGCATCTTGCAAAATAATATAATTATGAGCATTCACTGGAGTCTTCGGATCCCATTTTTGATCTTTATCACTTAAATATTCCGTGAATAGATAACTCCCTAGTAAGGTCTTTGGCATTTCAACTTCGGCTGTTTTCCAGCGCAGCAAATCCCAATAAGTAAAGCCTTCAAACGCTAATTCCACATGTCTTTCTCTACGTATTTCCTCACGCATATCCAAACCATTACCCTTCACCAACGCATTGCTCAGTTTAGCCATGGGAATGAAATTAGGAGCTGCAACTGTCCCAATATTAATCTGAGGCAAACGTGCCCTCAAGAGGTTTATTGTTTTATCTAAATCCGCATCCGAGATCGCACCATCCAATTCATATACTGCCTCCGCATAATTCAACAACACTTCAGCATAACGTATAATTGGTTTATCAATATAAGACGCTTGTCTCGACCAAAACGTTTCATTTGCATATTTACGGATTCCATATCCACTACGTTGTTTGGTTGGATTAGGGATCGTATATTTACCACCCGAAATATATTCATCCCCTCTTTTAAATAAGGTAAAGGACATACGTGGATCCTTTTTCTTAAAATAATCCGCATGTGCCATTGTACTATTGGGAGCTTGATACAAAGGAGATTTAGTAATAGGAAGGCCATCTGCCATCAAGTAATTATCGACAAAATTTTGTGTCGGAACAATGGAGTTCCCCTCATAATAGCGCTGTACAGCAGTAGATACAATACTGTTTTCTTGGTTCACACCATATAACTTGACAAGAATATTTTCTTTATTTGTCCGCCCTTCTCCAGCAAGCTGAAATAAATTAAAGTAAGCATCATCACTTGTAACCCCATTGATCGTCGTTGCCTGAGAAAATAATGCATGCATACCAGAAGTCATCACAGCCTCTGCCGCTTCTTTGGCCATTAACAAATGCTTCTTAGCATCTCCATATTTATGAAACTCTTCACGGGTTCCTTCAAAAAGAGCGACTCTGGACTTAAAGGCCAAGGCAGCTGTCTTTGAGACTCTACCGTATTCCTTCACCGTGTTAATCTCATCTGCCGAACGTAAAGCTTCAATAGCAAAATCCAAATCGTCAAAAATCAATTTTAAAGTTTCTTCCCTTGAAGCACGCGGCAAATAAGCGCCAGGATCATCTACTTCCATTGGTTTCGTAATCAGGGGCACACCGCCAAAGCGTTTGAACATTTCAAAATAATAAAATGCACGAAAAAAACGAGCTTCTCCAACATACCAGTTTACCTGTGTTGGGTCAGCCCCTTTGGCCAATACATCAGCCGATTTCGCAATCAATTTGTTCGCCTGAAAGATGTTATAGTACTTGTAGTCATCGCTCGTTGCTGGCTTCACTCTGGAACCATCCGAAATCGCATCCCCCTTATCATTCGGATAAGCATCTGTCGACCAATTGTCCATGTTCACGTCTTTTTGCGTTAAACCAGGCAATGTAGAATAAAAATAGTTGGCTGCAAGACGTAAATCAGCAACTGTATTCCAAAAATTAGCATCAGTTACGGTTGTTTCAGGGACCGTATCTATTTTACAGGAGGAAACCGAACCAACTGTCATAGACGCAAAAAGTATATATATAAATCTCTTTTTCATAGTAATCAATTTTAAAAATCAAGGTTTATACCAAAAGATATTGTCCGTGCAAAAGGATATGGAGAAGCGATCTCCGTGGTAGTCCCCTCCTTAACGGTCTTCATCTCTGGATCAACAACACCTTTAAACACGCCCATCTTGGACAGTGTAAACAGATCCTCTCCAGAAGCATAGAATCTCACACGAGAGAAAGGTAATCTCTTTATCTGATCTTTAATGAGCGTATAACCGATCTGAACATTTTTCAAGCGAGCATAAGCACCATTTAAAAACCATTTACTCGACTCTTGGAAATTCTGCGTAGCTTCAAGATAGGGTCTCGGGAAAGCTGCATTTGGATTTTCTGGAGTCCAATAATCCGTTTGGAAAGACATTGGCATATACCAAGAGGCCAATAAAGGTTGAATCAATTCATTGCTTGGTTTAAATTTACGTTTCGCAATGCCTTGTATAAATACACTCATATCGAAATTTTTATACCCTAAATTGATATTAAAACCATATTGGTACCGCGGATTGATATCACCAAGATAAACGAGGTCACCTTGGTCTCCCAATCGATTACCACCAGAACTTATCTTACCATCACCATTCACATCAACATATTTCACATCCCCCAGTCCAGGAACTCCTGTTTTATTCAAAATTTCCTTGTAACTTGGCGCCTGAGCGAGATCCGCTTCTGTCTGAAAATAACCATCTGCTTTATATGCCCAAATCGAATTTAGCGCATACCCCTCTACTAAACTATTTACACCGGGATTGATGATATCATTTGCCCCTCCATATCGCACAAGCTTATTTTGATTATCTGCGAGATTGAAGTTTACACCATAAGAAAAATCTTCTCCAATTTTATCTGTATAACCTAAGTTAAACTCCCAGCCCCAGCTTTTCAGTTTACCATCATTTGACTTTGGTATTTTAAGACCTAGTGTCCCGGGAAGCTCCAACGATACCAGCATATTGTTATTGTACTTCGTATAATAATCAAAAGACCCTTTTAATTTCCTCTTTAAGAAACTAAAATCGACCCCCAAATTGCGTGTTTCTACGGTTTCCCATGCCATCCCTTTCGCTGGAGTCAGTAAATCCTGATAGATATAGGTCTGCTTCGCATCTCCGAGTACAACGTTAGCATTCGTAAGTAGTTGAGCAATGTAATCATAGTAACCAATTCCTTGTTTCAATCCAACATTTCCCCATGAAACACGCGGTTTCAACTCATTGACCACGGATGAAATACCTTCAAACCATGATTCTTTCGACACATTCCATCCGGCAGACAGCGAAGGAAAAACTTTCACACGATGTCCCGGAGATAAACGCGAACTTTCATCACTCCTTACTGTAGCTTCAAAAAGATATTTCTCTTTATAATTATAATTGAAACGGCCGAAGTACGACTGCATCTTTTCGGTTGATGCTCCCTGCGAATTCGATTTGTTAAGAGCATCAGAAGTAAAATTCAAACTTGGGTTGTCATTGACGAACAGATTCTTTGTAGAAGCACCAACATATCCGTAATCGTAAGAATAGAATTGATATCCTCCCATCACATGAAAATTGTGTTCTTGAGCTAGATTAAAGCGGTAGTCTACAATTGCCTGATAATTCTGCACTAAGGTCTTATAATTCGTAATGGAGTAATTATTCGGATTATTCAATTGACTGGCAGTAGATTTCGAAGGACCAGAATAATAGGTTACCGTACGTCTAAAATTTCTATTTTCAAGCGCTGTATTCTCACGGCTATACATTAACCGGACATCCAACCCCTTAATAAAATTATTAATAGTTGCCGTCACATTATTAAAGTAAATATGCTGACGATCTCTGTTAAATCCACCGTCTTTCATCAACGCATAACCGATTGCCGACGAAGTACCACTTCGGTAATAAGTGCCATCTTCATTATACAATGGGAAACGCATACGTGAGGAATAAAACTGTCTCAACAATCCGTTGCCGCCACCATCAATTCCGTAACCACCATCCTGAGGATTGTCTGTCGCCTGATTAATATAGCTCGAACCAACATCCAACTTAAGATATTTATTCACTTGCGCAGAAATACTAGCTCTCGCATTCCATCGCTCAAAATGATCTTCGCCCACTTTAAACATACCTGCCTGACTCATATTCCCCAATGAAGCCATATATGTGATCTTATCACTTCCACCTGTAAACTGAAGGTTGTGATTATACAGATTATACGATTTCTTTGCAACTTGATCGATGAGATTCTGTTGATTGTAAGTACGCCATTGTCCATTAGATCCTTCAACAAAAACAGGCCCATTAACCGCATAATTAAGATCTTCATCTGTGTATTCAGGAGCTAAACCTGCATTCGCTCGACCAAGATTCATATATTTCATTTCATCCACAAGCGAAAGGCGGTCAGGCATATTGGCAGGCATTTGCCAGGCGATATTACTCAATAAGGAAATACGTGATGATCCTCTTTGCCCTTTCTTCGTTGTAATCAATATAACACCACCTGCTGACGACGCACCATAAATCGCAGTTGCGCCCCCATCCTTTAATACACTAATATTTTCAATATCGTTGGGATTAAGTGCCGTAAAAACTCCCTCCGAACTGATCACCCCATCAATTACATAAAGAGGAGCTACATTTCCACTAGCTGAAGAAGCACCACGAATCTGGATATTCAACCCCTGACTTCCTGGTTTTCCGGATTGCCGGGTTACAACCAATCCCGGGGCAGCTCCTTGTAATAAATTTGCCACCGTGGGCGAAGGTCTGTTCTGCAATACCTTCGTATCAATCTGGCTTACCGCACTGGTCAAATTGGTTTTCTTTTGTGTACCATATGCTACTACAACAACCTCGTCCAATACATCTTCTGACCGTGTTAATGTTACCTGAGAAGACTGATTCGCCATAACCTCTCTAGAAGCATAACCGATATAATTAAACACAAGCATGGCATTAGTCGACGATACGGTCAAGGAAAACCTCCCCTGAACATCTGTTGATGTTGATTGTGATGTTCCCTTTTCTGAAATTGTAACGCCGACGATAGGTTTTCCTTGTTCATCAATTACCCTTCCACTAATCTTTTGCTGAAAATCGGGATTAACGATAGTCGTGCCCCTAGCCTCCGATGTATTTATCGAGGAAAGTACTACAACTGGGCCTAAAAATGCGAGGTGGCAGTATAACCGCGTTTTTCTAAATTGGTGTAGGCAATAAAGTCTATTCATATTATGTTTTCTAAGGTTTGTTAGCTGAATTCTATTTCTAATACAATGGTAAAGAAATTATTAAGTTATTACCCTCGCCCAAATTCAGTCAATCGTTTGCGCAAATCTCGAAAACGTTGTAGTGCATGGACACGACAAATCAAATAAAGAAACAAACCTATTTAAATAAGATATTTTTAATAACTATAATTAAAAAAAGAATATAGTATTAGTTTTGCCGAAGATCGTCCAATTAGCCATTGTCGTTTTGTTAGCTATATTTGAAGACATAAATACAATATCCTAAGTTAAAACCGTATGATAAAAAAGATATTTTATCCCCTGATCTTGATTGGAATATTACTATTGAACGTACAGGCACGAACCGTAGTTCCATTTAACAGCAGCTGGACTTTCAAAAAAGGGCCATTTTTGACATCGTCATTAGATTACAACCAACTTTTTGAAGGGAAATGGCAGCTTGTCAATCTGCCCCATACCTGGAATGCAAACGACATGCAGACCAAGGAGATCAAGTCCGGTAGCTTAGGGAAAAATGAGCGTTTTTATACCGGAGATGCTTATTACCGTAAATCATTTGTGCCCGAAACAGCCTGGAAAGGCAAGCGTATTTTTATTCGATTTGAAGGTGTCAATACCAATACCGAAGTCTACGTAAACAATCAGCCCTTATCAGCCAAAGAAGGAAAAAATGACCTTACCTACGATAATACGCAGCGCAACGGCAATTACACTTTCGTTGGCCGGCATCAGGGGGGCTATTCGGCCTTTGTCTTTGAACTGACCGGTATGCTCCAATTTGGAAAAGAAAACGAGATTTTAGTCAAGGTAAGTAATGAAGCTACTCCGCAAGTCATTCCTGTTAACCACACCCTTTTTCCCATGTATGGTGGCATCTACAGACCGGTTGAGCTTATCGTAACAGATGATATCAACATTGCGGTGAATGATTTTGCATCCAAAGGAATTTTTATCACACAAAAAAATGTATCCAGGAAAACAGCCGACGTCGCTGTTAAAATAAAAATAGACAACAAATCCGGAAAGAAACAACCGATCGAATTGCTGACAACGGTTTTCGAAAAAGACGGATCGATCAAAACCAAGCAAAGCACATCGTACACGTTGCTGCCGCAGGGCCGCCAAATCGTTACACAAGAGATTCCGGTCAAAAATCCGCATCTATGGCAGGGTTTAGATGATCCTTATCTCTATAAAGTCGTTACGCAGATCAAAAAGAACAACCAGGTAATTGATGAGGTAACAGCGCCCCTTGGTCTACGAAAATTTGAGCTGCGCACAGGAGAAGGGTTCTTTCTGAACGACATTAAATACCCCTTATATGGTGTCTGCCGTCATCAGGACCGCCTAGGAAAAGGCTCCGCCCTGAGCAATGCAGATCACGACGAGGACCTCGCCATTATCAAAGAAATGGGCGCAACATCGATCCGATTGGCACACTATCAGCAATCCGAATACTTCTATTCAAAATGCGACAGTATGGGATTAGTGATCTGGGCCGAAATTCCATTTGTTAACCGCGTAACAACATTCGAAGAGAATAATGCGCAGCAGCAACTGAAAGAATTGATTCGACAAAACTTCAATCACCCTTCGATTTATATCTGGGGAATGCACAACGAAGTGTATACACCTACGGCCTACACCGTTGATCTCACCACAAAGTTAAATGATCTCGCCAAGTCCGAAGACCCGGGTCGATACACCGTTTCTGTCAGCGGTTATAATGTCATCGACCACCCGGTCAACAACAATGCAGACGTACAGGGCATCAACCATTATTTTGGATGGTACAACGGCGAACTGGAAGATAAATCAGCCAAAGAGGACGATGTCGCATCCTGGGCAAAACGTATCAGTGAAGAATTTAAAGATTACCGAATTATCTTTTCGGAATATGGAGCCGAAGCGATTCCCGAAGATCAGGCCGAAGAAGTCGGTAACTTTGGTAATCAATGGAGCAATCCTGCGTTTTTCCCCGAAGAATACGCAACCAAATTTCATGAGGTCCATTGGGGAGTAATCGCCAAAAGTCCGATTTTCTTGGGCTCCTATGTTTGGAATACCTTCGATTTTGCCACGCCAATTACCGCACTTAATGTCAATCCCAGAAATTATAAAGGCTTGGTATCCTTTGACCGTAAACTGAAGAAGGATGGCTTTTACTGGTACAAAGCCAACTGGAGCAAAGAACCCGTATTGTATATAACACAACGCCGTATGATTAATAGAGGGAATGAAATCACAGCTGTTACAGTTTATTCCAACAGAGGTGAGCCTACATTGACAGTGAATGGAGAGCTTATCAAAGGCGCCAAAATTGGTCAGACCAATGTACATTACATCTTCGAAAACGTGAAGCTAAAATTGGGTAAAAACACAGTAGAAGCGAAAATAAGTCCGAAAGACGGCAAGATATTAACCGACAATATTGAATGGAACTATGACCCTGCGTATAAACAGGGACCAACGGGACCAACAAAATCAAAAACAGAACACGTCGGTCTGTAGTTGACCGACAAAAGCCAGGTGTTTACCGAGATTGTTTCGAGATTGGCCTAATGAGCGTAGTCAGCGCGCTATTTACGTCCTATCTTTGAGTCATCAAATAAGAAATAAAAAATTTAAAAAATAAACATCATGGCAACTAAAACAACCTTCAGCATCAACAGTAAAACAATTACTAAAGTTTTTCAGGATCTTTTCGATTCGTTCAAAAGCTCCCGTTTAAAAGTTTCATCCAAGAATGGACAAGAATACTTAAATATCTCCTTGTTATTAGCTGTAATCATCGGAATTATTTTTCCGGTAGCTTTCATTGCATTGATTATACTAAGTGTGGTTGCACCTATTGAAATTGCAATCCTTCAAGAAGTGAAAGAAGAGGATAAAAATCCAAAGATGATTGAGCTCAAATAAGGAAAAATAAAATACACTTATAAAAAAGGGGGATAGTCCATATGGACCATCCCCCTGTTATTTATCGGCCGAACAAAATACCTTATTTCATTTCGATCTTATCAAATGGTTTAACAGGCGACAGATTAAAGGTAAAGTTCCCTTTTGAATCCACGCCGCCAGCACCTCTGACACAGGCTTTAATTTCGTATTTCGATTTCGGATTGTAATCTGTTACGTTAAAATTGTAATAAAAAGGTTTAATCTTATTGGTGCCCCTAAATTTATCCGCTAGCGCATGGTGCCCATCCTCCGCAATAACACGTCCATCCTGCAATAATTCTACAGCATCAATCTCCAGAAAGTTCTTACCTTCGACAAAGAAGAATCCAGCTTGTGCTCTTCCATTGTCATAGATTTTCTTCGTCACATCAAAATTCAGAAAACCATATTCTTCCTTGATATCTTTAGGTCCCCAGGATCCCGAAATATATCCGCCAGGACGATAATAATCAATACGCATGGAATCCAATCTTGGAAGATTTGCAGCCAATCGATGACTGAATTCTGTATAATCCTTCGTTGATTTAGATGACCATCCAATTTCAGCTACGGCAAGTAACCTCGGGAAATTCTGCACGTTCAGGTCTTTAATATCCTGCGCCAAGGCAGTCCACATATTTCCCTGAACACCGAGTACAAGCTGATCCTCGGTCGGACTAAGTCCTGCAGAAGGATCAAATTCATACACTCTTTTCAACGAATTTATCTGGGGATAGGCCAAGTCAGTCATTGTGCCATCATTACGATCAGCCTGGGTAATATCAAAATAGAGATGGGAGGCAGGCGTAGCCACTGCTTTAAACCCATCTTTAGTTGCCTCTTTGATCGCTTCCTCGCCAAGCCAGCTCATAATCGCCGTACTTTTTGGTAAATTTTCAGCATCTGCTAAGATATCATTCCATCCTATCGGCTTCTTACCTTTCTGAACAATAATCGCGGAAACGCGTTTTACAAAATAACTCTGCAGCGCTTTGACATCCTTGATATGCTGCTGCTTCATAAAATCTTGCACATGGGTCTCTTTTTCCCATAGATCATGCCGAACCTCATCCCCGCCAAAATGGATATAACTCCCCGGGAAGAGATTGGCTATCTCGGTAAAGACATTATCCAAGAATTCATACGTAAACTCTTTTGTTGGATCCAATGTATTGGGCGTAAATTGATTTCCCCAATAGCCCCAGGATGACACAAAAGGAAAAATATGATTAGGATATGAATTTTTGTTGACGCCAAGTTCAGGATAGGCCAATATGGTCGGCCAGGAGTGCCCCGGAACATCGATCTCGGGTACGATGGTAATATTACGGTCCCGTGCATACTGAACAACATCCTTGATCTGCTCCTGTGTATAAAATCCACTGCGTTCTGCGGGCTGCTTTTCTGTCCGGTGAAAGACCGTCGCATCTTCCTTCGTCAATTTTGGATATTTCTTTATTTCAATACGCCAGCCCTGGTCATCCGTCAAATGCCAATGGAACGTATTCATCTTGTATAAGGCCATGACATCCAAATACTTTTTTACTGTATTGACATCAAAGAAAGTCCGGCTTACATCTTTCATATAACCCCGCCAATGGTAACGGGGATAATCTTTGATTTTTACCGCAGGAATATTCCAGGTTATATCTTTCGTAGGGTTACTTGCCTCAAAAGCTGTGGGTAAAAGTTGTCGAAGTGATTGCGCGGCATTGAAAAGTCCCTGCGGGGTTTTCGCTGTCATGGCCACTCCACGCTTGGAAACGTCAAGCTGATAGCCTTCATCATTTGGGATGGCAAGCTTAGGATCCAATCTAAATTCAATACTATTGCTAGACTGCTTCTTTACTTTCAGGGGATAATGAGTGACCTTTCTCAGTTGCGCTACAAACAAAGAGACATCTTTCAAATCGCAATTTTTAAAGCTTAAGGTTGTTTGTTCATTTAATTGAAACTGACCCGTTCCCAAACTTACTTCTTGAGGCTTCGGGATAATATCCATGCCAGCCTGTGCCCGGAGCCCCTGTACAAAGAGAAGAGACAAAGCTGCCGAAAAAAAGATTTTTTTCATTAAAATTTAAGTTTTTATTTCTAAATAAATGGAATTCAAAAAGACCATTTAAAGGTTTATCCCTGCAAAATAAAAAATAAAATTAGGATCCTATGGCATCAACTTTCAATCAAACGATTGTGTAAGATTTTTAAAAAGTAGCTCCTTGTCTACATGACAACCAAGCGGATATCGTTTTTTAGTCTTAAATTTGATTTCCAGACAAAAGAAATTGGCTATAGTTAACTTATTGGGGTGAAAGAAGAATATCGTGAAAAACAGTAGAAAACTATTTATTATCAGGACAATTTTAATTGCCTTCCTGATTCTTTCCTTGGTTTATATCGGTTCGATATTTACCTATCAATATATTGAATACCAAAAGACCGAAGCCCGTTTAAATAAAGCATACAGTTCTAAGAACCAACTGACTGATCTTTTTTATGAGCTCTTCTCGTCCTACAATTCGGCGGGAAATGCTTTCCGATCCTATACTGTGGACTTCAGTGCAGAAAACCTAAAAAATTATAGCAATAGTTTAGATACCCTACGGTTTTATATAGACTCATTATCCACCTTATCTTCCAAAAAAGGACTTACTTTCTCTACGAATACTTCTTTAGAACAAAATATCTCCCTCTCAGACGAGTTTGCCCACATTAAACAATCTGTTGACAACATGATTTTTCTAGCCAAAGACTCGCTCTCACTCTTAACCAAAACGAATAAAAGCATCCGCCCAGGCAATAATCGGATATTGGCAGATTCTGTTGTCAATAAAATATTACGAGATACGGCACTTAATGTAAGTAAGAAGGATACCATTATACGAAAAAAAGAAAAACTCTTCACCCGTATTTTCAAGGCCAAGAACGATACCTTGGTCGCAGATAAGCTTGAACAGAATTTCAACGTGAACCAAATCAAGGCGATACATAGTCAGATCGAAAGTTTGATCGAACAGAACGAAGTATTTCACCGACAAGATTTTAGTAAAATTCGTCGTTCATTTGCTGAGCTCCAACAAAAGGAAAGACAGCTTCTACAATCTAACTACGCACTATTCAGTACAATCAGTACAGCCTTGCTTCGTATTAAGAGCCATGAAGATGAGACACTGCGGGCGGCTGAAATACAAGACTTTAAACTCTATAGAGAAAACTCATCCATATTTGGAAAACAGGTCATCGCTTCCATTATCCTCATGATTATTATGGTGACACTGCTGTTGTCCTATCATTATAATACGCTCATTTATGAACGTAAACTTACGTCTGTCAGAGATTATGCATTGCAGACAGCGAAGGAGAAGGCCAGTGTATTAGCCAATGTGAGTCATGATGTACGCACACCGGTCAATTCTTTGGTCAGTGTTATCGACTTACTGAAGAGCAATGCAGCAAATAATAGCATCAATCCCGCACTATTAGACTCTATCACACAAGATATCCATGTGATCAATGAAACCGTTGAAGATATTCTAAATCTCGGTAAACTAGAGTCTGGTACACTAGAAATTAAAGCTGAATATTTTTCGCCAACCCAATTGCTCGTGAATCTCATTAAAATGCAACAGGCTCAGGCAGACAAAAAAGGGTTAAAACTCATCAGTTCTCTTGATATCGATACAGACATCCTCATCAAAAGCGGAACCTACCGGGTACGTCAGATTGTTTCCAATCTCCTGAGCAATGCGATTAAATATACCGATAAAGGACAAATAGAGGTAAGAGCCTTTATCAGCAGAGATCAGAGTCCCCAATTACATATATTGGTCAATGATACAGGAAAAGGCATTTCGGCAAAAGATCAAGAGCATATTTTCGAACAGTATTATATGACCGATCAGAAATCCAGGAATAGTTTTGGATTGGGATTACATATTTCTAAGCTCATGGCCGAACAACTCAATGGGACCTTAAGTGTAAGCAGTCAGCAAGGCAAGGGATCAACGTTTACATTAGTCGTTCCATTCACCGAAGAAAAGAAAAACAGGAAACAAATCACAAGTTTGGAACAACTTTCACAAAACCTGCGCTTTGTCGTTATTGACGATAATCCAATCAATAATCTATTCGTTAAGCAAGCATTGCAACATTTCGAGGATGTAAGAATTTATCAGGACTCGTCAGCGGCTATTGCCTATCTAAAAGAGAATAGAACGGATATTATTGTCACTGATTTAAAAATGCATGGAGCTACTGGCTGGGACATTTTAAATACCGTCAAAGACAACAATATTGCACAAGGGTGGAATAGTAAAGTTATTGCACTGACATCAGACGAATCCCAAGTCACCATGCAAGCCCCGGAAGGACAGCTACATCAATTTGATGGCATTATGACCAAACCTTTAGATAAAGCTCTCCTTGCTCAGATCATAGCAAGAATTTCGTAAGCGAAGCAGGATAAGTAAAAGAAATAAGGGACTGTCTTTGACAGTCCTTATTTCTTTTACGCTATATACCTGCAATACTAAAGTAACGACGATCCTCCAGGACATCGTTATGTCATGACATTGTATTCGATTACTTAAATAAATCAGCAAGCTTAGCATCCAGTTGCTCGTCTGAGTCGCCGTTGCCACCGCCATAACGTCCGATAATAATGCCTTTTGGGTCTATTAACACTTTAGTTGGTAACGAGCTGACACCATAACCCTGCGTTACATCTTTGCTAAGATCAAAATTTGTTCCATCGAATTTTGCGCCACGTAAAACATGTTTCCAAATGCCAATTTCATCTTGCTCAACCGCCTTGTGCCACTTTTCAGGTTTACTATCATCATCTGCGATACCAATAATCTCGAAGCCTTTTTCTTTGTATTGTTGATATAATTTGATAAGGTGAGGGTTCCCTTTACGACATGGTACACACCAGCTAGCCCAGAAATCCAACAAGACATACTTGCCTTTGAAATCTGACAAACCCAGCGGTTTACCGTCGATGTCCGTCGTACTAAATACCGGAGCAGTCTTGCCCAGGGCGCCACTTCGACTTTCATCTAGCCTTTTCGAAACATCTTTTCCAAAATGACTATTTTGTACCTCCTTAGAAAAACCCGCAAACAATGTTTCTGTTTCTTCCAAAGGCAGACTGTTCATTCTGAACATCAACAGATAAGGGCTTAAAAAGGATTGTGGATGGCTTTTAATAAAGGTCATATCAATCTGGGCTGCTTTTTCGTTAAACGGCTCAAATTGATCCTTGATGTTAGCCGCCTCTTCACTAAGTAGCTTTACTTTCTTTTCCAAAGCCTCAAGTTCTCGCTCAGCACGACTATACTCCTTATTTTTCGCAACATAAGCCTTACTGATGGGCTCCATCCCTTTTCTAATATCTGCTTTTTCGTGTTCCAACTGCTTGTGTTCAGCATCCAATTTCGATCCAGTCAGCGTATAGTTTTTTAGATTATCATCTTGAAACTCCAATTTCATTTTGGAGGGTTCCAGGTACATTTGTGTATAATCGCCTTCATTTGCACGCTCTGGATTCGACGATCTGGTCAAAAACACCATGGTAGGCTCCGAAAGTATGCCTTTAAATTGAAAATGGTTTTTGATGATCGAAGCACTGTCAGTTATTTGTTTACCTTGACCGTCCATATAAAAAAGATAAAGCTTTTCGGTTGTCCCATTTTTAAGTTCGCCATCCAAAACAAACTTCTTCTGCCCCATTCCCATCATAGGAAATACCATAAGGGCGACTATTTTTAGTATATGTTTCATTTGATTATTTCTATATATATACGTTACTTTAATTTTATAACACATTTAACTTTTACCACCCATATCCAGGATTCTGCTCACCGAAAGTTGGATTTTTTTCATATTCTGCATACGGAACTGGTAATATATATTGCCATTTTTCCTTCATATTGCCATTGAATTGTTTTACCGTTTCAAAGGGTAAACGCAGCAAGGCCATCCAATCAGAACCATCTTCAGCAACGAGACTCCGGATTAATTCCCTAAAAACTTCCATCGTAAGTTGCTCACGTGTATTCATCGCGTTCAGTGCAGTAAAATCCGTAATTCCAGCTTTCGATTTAACAATTTTAAGTAAGTCCCGGACTTCTGTTAAGCTTCCATTTGATTTGGCAAGAGCCTCCGCTTTCAATAAATAGGCTTCAGTCAAACGGAAAATAAACTTAGCTTCCGCTTGTCCTCCAGTATGCTTCTTAAAGACTTGACTTTTGGCTACTGTGCCAATCATCCAGTTAGCCCTTGGATCATTCTTCAAGAGATCCAATAAAAATGGAGTTGCATTATAAACATAATTAGCGCGGAAATAGTACTTTTCCATTTCTGCAATTTGGTTAGCAAAAGCCTTTGTACCAAGAATCACCTCTTTACT
>JAIRVH010000201.1 GCA_031253985.1 Sphingobacterium sp. | reverse complement strand
GGGTGAGAGACCATTTGAAATACGCTGTAATATCATCCGATAAAAGAACTGCATTTCCAACGGTTGACAACGATGCTTATACACCCGTTTGAACACTTTAAAATTATTTCTCATTATAGCTCATATAGTTATTCCATACAAAGGAATAGAAATAATTTAAAAATTTAAAACATTTGTATAAATAAAAATAACATTTTGTATATTTATCTATACAAAACAAGAACATACTAAATCATAACTATGACAAAACTAGGTGAATTTTTAGAGAAGAAATCCGTTAATAAATCGCGAATTGCGCGCAAAACAGGTTTAAGTAAGGCAAGAATCAATGAGTTAACCATGACCGAAACGGCTAAATTGCGTTTGGATGAAATGTACCTGATCGCATTGGCTATTGATACAGATCCAGCTAAAATGATGTTCGAGCTATGCGATCATCTCCAGCTAAAAGAGATTGAAGAGTAGGCCATGCCGTCTTTTAGGCAAGCGCCGAGAAAGTCTGTGCGATACTGAACGCCAAACTGTTCGATATCGTACAGACATAACTAATCAAAACAAAAACAAATAACTGAAAAACAATACTTTAAAAAAATGGCAATGCAATTGATTTTGATGTAATGGTCTACTTTTATGATAATTAACATTTATACAGACCTTAAAAATTTCTGCTATGATAGGAAATAATCTCAAAATCATTTGGCGGAATATGGCTAAAAACAAGCTGTATTCATTCATCAAGATTGGTGGCTTCGCCTTTAGTATTGCGATCTGTATCCTCATTGTTTTATATATCAAGCATGAGACAAGCTATAATAAGTTTTATCCAGATATGGATAGAATTTACCGTCTGGTCGTTCAGTTACCCATTGAGAATAAAACTGAGCGCTGGGTTTCACTTTCTGCCCCGGTTGCGCCAACCCTAAAAGCGGAGGTCCCATCTATTGAACAAACGGGACGTATCCTACCCAATCCGTTATTCGGTGCCGGCAGCAATCAATTATCGTTAAATAATAGTCCGGATAGCCATTACGATGACGGATTTGTTTATGTTGACCAATCCATTCTCGACATGTTTCCTATGCCCATGGTTTCGGGTCAGCTACCCCATGCACTCGATAAGCCCAACACAGTGGTTATCACCAGAAGCAAAGCCGAAAAATACTTTAAAAATGATCCAATCGGTCAAACGATGTATCTCAACAACAATAAATCTAAGGCCTATACCATCACTGGGGTTATTGAAGATATACCCAACAATTCTACCCTTGCTGGTTATAGTTTTTTTATGTCGCTCGCTGGAGGACCTTTTTATCAAGGCGAACAGACCGCCTGGCTCAATAACAACTATACCGTCTATGTCAAACTAAAACCTCATGTAGACGCTGCGTTGGCAGCACAAGAAATTTCAAAGAATTACTTAGAAATACATTATCTACCTGAATATCTAAAATCGGGACGTAAGCTTAATCCCCTCTTCAAACAGGCACAAATCACTTTACAGAATGCACTTGATATGCATTTAAAATCTAGCGATGTAAGCGACGATAAGGTGAGCACAACGAATCGGGGAGATGTTCGTATGGTTTGGACCTTCGCAACAATCGCTTTATTTATTTTGCTCATTGCCTGTATTAACTTCATCAATTTATCCACAGCCAATGCGGCAACAAGAGCAAAAGAAATTGGTATTCGCAAAACCATCGGTTCCTCTAGAAAGCTTCTAGTTAGGCAATTTCTTATCGAAGCTATCTTTTATAGTCTATTGTCGCTAGGAATAGGTTTGTTTCTTAGCTGGCTCCTACTTCCGATATTCAACAATCTAGCCAATAAATCTTTGACCATCCCCTGGACTGCGATTTATTTTGTACCATCCCTTTTGATTGCCATATTAGTGGTTGGTGGGCTAGCCGGAATATACCCCGCACTTTACCTGTCGAAGTTTAAACCGATCACCGCACTGAAAAACAACGTCGTTGGCTCCAAGTCTTCGCTGTTTAGGAATAGTTTGGTTGTCTTTCAATTCGCCACCTCAATTATCCTTATCGTTGGAGCACTGGTGACCAATAAACAGATAAACTACATATTGGACAAAGATCTGGGATTTGACAAGGAACAAGTCATTGTTCTTCGCGGCATTGGTACATTATCGAAACAGCTTCCAAGTTTAAAAAATGAACTAAAAAGTCTCCCCAATGTTGCTTCAGTTTCCATGGGTGATTTTCTTCCAGTTCCCATCGATGGTGCCAAACGAAATGGGAATCCGTTCTGGGTCGATGGCAGAAAAGATCTTGATATGGCTACACAGGGTCAATTTTGGGAAATTGATCAGGATTATCTAAACACATTCGGTCTTCATTTAAATAAAGGGCGAAATTTTGATCCTACGAGAGCCACCGATAGCAGTTCGGCTATTATCAACCAGAAATTAGCCGACGAACTCCACTTAAAGAATCCCATTGGTGCAAAAATCACCAATGGCAACACATGGACGGTCATTGGCGTAGTAGATGATTTTATTTTTGAATCGTTAAAGGATAAGGGCTATGCAGGACTTTGTATGACATTACAAGGCAATCCTTCCCTCCTCTCAATTAAGGTAAAACCGCAACATCTCAAAGAGACGCTCGCCGATATTACAGCAGTATGGGACAAATTTGCCCCAAATCAACAAATTAACTATAGCTTTTTGGACGAAGGATTTGAGTCCCTTTATCAAGATGTGGAAAGGACCAAGAATATATTCACTTGTTTTGCACTTGTTGCCATTTTTGTTGCTGCACTCGGACTTTTCGGTCTCGCAACTTATGTGACTCAACAACGAACCAAAGAAATTGGTGTACGTAAGGTCCTTGGAGCCAGTGCGATCAGATTACTCCGATTATTGTCTGGAGATTTTATAAAATTGGTGTTTGTAGCCTTGGTCATTGCCACACCTGTTGCGTGGTGGGCAATGAACCAATGGCTTACTGA
>JAIRVH010000171.1 GCA_031253985.1 Sphingobacterium sp. | reverse complement strand
TTTACCGCATTAAGACCTTTACGGCCTTGTTCAACTTCGTAAGATACATTGTCATTCTCACGAACTTTGTCTACTAATCCAGAAACGTGAACAAAAATTTCGCTCTCGCCTGAGTTAGGAATGATGAAACCGAAACCTTTGGTTTCATTAAAGAATTTTACTTTACCTTCTTGCATGGCACTATATTATTAATTTCCCTAAAGGTATAGAAATAAAATCAAAAATCTTAACCTTTTTATTTTTTTTATCCGTTAAACTTTTTCATAAACTTTGGCTCCAATCTTGTAGCAAAGCGATAATGGCAATCGTATTATTATAAAACTTTAAGAAAAGAAATATGAAAAAAATATTATTAGGACTAGCCTTTTTAGGTTTGATGACTCAGGTAAATGCGCAACAAATGGTTAATAAAGAATTTGTATCCACGGTAGGCCGTGCAGAAGAAGAAGTAACACCAGATATCATATATATCGATGTTACCCTAAAAGAGTTTTATGAGAATGGCAACACCAAGAAAAAAGCGGCGATTGACAAATTAGAAAAAGATTTGTTTGACTCGGCAACAAAGGCTGGTGTAAAAAAAGAAGATTTTACTATCCAAAATATCTGGAGCTACAATGTGCCCGACAAAAAGAAAAAGGACACCGATATCTTGCTGTCTAGACAATACCGCATTAAGGTGACCAACTTAAATCATTTAGATCAGCTGCTAGATGGTGTTGACAAAGCAGGTATACAAAGTACTTACATCAGCGAATATGATTATTCAAAGAAAAAGGAACTGGAAAAAAATCTAAAGACCAAAGCTGTACTGGATGCAAAAGCCAATGCACAGATTCTGGCAGAAGCAGCTGGTCAAAAAATTGGTAAAGCCATCGTATTATCGGAAACTCCACAGCAAATTATCTTTGGCGCTCAACCGATGATGCGCAATGTAATGTACAAAGGCGCTATGGCTGAAGCGGCAGACAGTGCTGGCGACAATGGACTTGATTTGAATATCAGACCGATGAAAGTGACGAGTGAAATAAGCGCTTCGTTCGAGTTACTATAAACATGCGCAGAGAACTATCTCCTGAAAATAAATTAAAAAAAATTGACCAGGATTTCGGTTGGATTGACCGAATATCCTGGTTAATGGATAATCAATTCAAGATTGGCAGCTTCCGTTTCGGATTAGATCCGATCTTGAATCTTATTCCCTTAGGTGGTGCAATAGCGGGGTTCGGGACATCTTTAGTCCTTGTCATAGCCATGTGGCGTAATGGAGCAAGTCCAAAATTAGTGATCCGCATGCTGCTCAACATCTCCTTTGATGCTGTTTTAGGCAGCATCCCCTTCTTAGGAAACCTCTTCGACTTTTTTAGCAAGGCCAACGAAAAGAACATCAAATTGCTGCGACAGCACTATTACGAAGGTAAACATACAGGTTCCGGCATAGGGATTATAATCAGTATACTCGCTGTCTTTTTCATATTAATCGGTGTTACATTTTACCTGATCTGGACTTTATTTAGCTGGGCATTTTCCTTATTAAACAGCATCTAAAAGTCCCTTTAGAGGCTTTCCCAGTTGGCATCCCGAGCTTTTCCCGCAAAACAATTCCACATATCTGATATCTATTTAATAATTTTGATCACTATAGGTGTATGATGTCATCTAAAACTAGAATAGAAAAAAATGAGTAAAAAAAGAATATTCGCACTGCTATTGATCCTCATCATGCTAGCTGCAATTTTGACAAACCCGAGTAAAGAGGAACATGAGAAAATTGTACGCGAAAAAGCCGAACAGCTCCTAAAAAGTCAACTTCACGCAAAGGATCAGGAGTTTTTCGGATTGGGTATGCAGCTATTTGGAAAGGATATCGTGGATAGGTTTATACAAAGCTCGGTTGTGGTAGACAACTACTATTTATTCTCCTTGACGAAAATTAAATGGCAGGGGACCGAACAGATGATAGGTGGTGGAGCATTTAAGCATATCTGGTTAAGTCCTAAAATTGACGAAAAAGCGGACGAAATTATTGCTGCATTGAAAAAGATCTAATATGCCCTTAGAAATACTATACGAAGACGAATCCATTGTCGCTATTAATAAACCCCATGGACTATTGGTTCACCGCTCTTCCATCGCACGCGATGCTTCGGAGTTTGCGCTCCAATTATTGAGGGACCAATTGGGAAAAACTGTCTATCCGGCCCATCGTCTGGATAGAAAAACAAGTGGGATCTTATTATTTTCATTGAACAAAGAGACCGATCAATACTTACAAAAGAGCTTTCAGGAGCGTCAGATCGACAAAAAATACCTCGCCTTGTTGAGAGGGTTCGCTCCTACGGAAGGCCTGATTGATTATCCTTTAAAAAGGGACGATGGTACAATACAGGAGGCACAAACCTCCTTTCGCCTACTTGCTCAAAGCGAACTGGATGTCCCTTTCGGAAAATTTCCGACATCGCGTTACAGCCTTGTCGAAGCGAATCCAATGACGGGTCGTATGCATCAGTTGCGGCGGCACTTTGCCCATATCTTTCATCCTATTATCGGAGACCGTCCTCATGGCTGCAATAAACAAAATAAGTTCTGGAAAGAAACATACCAAATGGACACGATGTTGCTGCATGCGTCAGAGCTGACTTTCAAGCACCCGCTATCGGGAGAAGATGTACACCTAAAAGCAACTTTACAACCTGATTTCATCCGCGTACTGGAACTATTAAATCTCAACGAAGTATGTTAAAATTAATTCTCGAAGCATTTATCAGCATCTCTGGGATTACCGCATCTTCAGGTATTGTTTATCACGATAATCAGCTCCATATCGTATCGGACAACAGCAATTATATCTATAGTTATCACTTAACTGACCAAAAATTGTCCAAAACGGTACTGCAGGAATTCCCTTCAATGGAAAACATTGCCAAAGCGGATAAAATGGACTTAGAGTCCATTACATTCGACGGAAATCGTTATTATCTCTACGGCTCAGGATCAACTCCCAAAAGGAAGAGTCGTTTTACCTGGGACGGCAAAACTGTCACCCAAGAAGATTATAGTCAGGTCTATTCCTTTTTGATGGACGAATTCAACATTTCCGGAGAGGACTTCAACATAGAAGGAGTCGTTCATTTACACGATAAGATTTTATTTTTCAATCGGGGAAACGGTCCCAAAGGCATGAATGCCATTTTAGAATATCATCCTCTGGCTAGGGATAAATCGAGATGCATCCCGATGAAACTACCCAAACTCAATGGTATTGCGACGGGTTTTTCAGATGCTATATTGGTGGGAAACGAAATCTATTTTATCGCTACCGCAGAAGATGCGAAATCCACCTACCTAGATGGAGAAATCGGAGGGTCGATCCTTGGGAGACTGCCTTCAGATCTATCTGCTAAACCAGAGACGTTTGAAATCCCCGAAAAACACAAATTTGAAGGGATCACCTTAAAAGAAAAAACGGCGCAAGGCTTAGTTTTCCTGCTTTGTGAAGATACCGATAGCGAGGATAATGACCTGACGATTTATTCCCTGAAAATAAGCAATTAAATCGATTGCTCTAAAATAGATTCACAGCTAGGAATCACGTATATTTTATTAAATTTGTAGCTGATTAAAACTTAATTTTTATGTTAAAAAATACTGCCCTTTCGGAGACGCACATCGCTTTAGGCGCAAAAATGGTTCCCTTTGCAGGCTTCAACATGCCAGTACAATACACAGGCATCAACGATGAGCACGAAACAGTTCGTACAGGTGTAGGAGTTTTTGATGTAAGTCACATGGGTGAATTCATCCTAAAAGGTGAAAAAGCCTTGGATCTACTTCAAAAAATCTCTTCCAATGATGTGTCAAAATTATACGATGGCAAAGTTCAATATGCTTATATCCCAAATGAAACAGGTGGTGTAGTTGATGACTTCCTAACATACCGTATAGACGATAAGACATATTTTTTGGTTGTGAACGCATCAAATATTGAGAAAGACTGGAACTGGATTTCAAAGTACAATACAGAGGGTGTAGAGATGAAGAATATCTCAGACCAAACCTCTTTATTTGCTGTGCAAGGTCCAAAAGCGGCTGATGCACTCCAATCTCTTACGGATATCGAATTGGCTCCGATGGAATATTACACCTTTGCAAAAGGTACATTTGCAGGTGTGGAGAATGTCTTGGTCTCTGCAACAGGATATACCGGTGCCGGAGGTTTTGAAATCTATGTAGCCAATGAAGATGCTCAAAAAGTTTGGGATGCTATTTTCGAGGCTGGAAAAGCTTACGACATCAAACCGATTGGTTTGGGTGCACGCGACACGTTACGCTTAGAAATGGGCTTCTGCCTGTACGGAAATGATATCGATGACACGACATCTCCTTTGGAAGCTGGGCTAGGCTGGGTAACGAAATTTACAAAAGACTTCGTTAATTCTGCGGCATTAAAAGCGGAGAAAGAGGCCGGACTAAAGAAAAAACTTGTTGGACTGGAAATGATCGATCGAGGAATTCCTCGTCATGATTATGAAATTGTTGATGCTGACGGAAATGTAATCGGACGTGTTACTTCTGGTACGCAATCACCAACATTGAAAAAATCAGTTGGCTTAGGTTATGTTGACACAGCCTTTTCGAAAGACGGAACAGATATTTACATTCTGATCCGCAACCAAAAAGTAAAAGCAAGAGTAACAAAACCACCGTTTGTTAAGTAAATAAAAAAGCCTGCTTAATGAGCAGGCTTTTTTATTTACTTTTTCTTTTGTTTGACAGCTGGTTGCTGCTTTTTACCACTCTCCTTTTCCTGGATAAGCGCCCGTACTCTTTTACTCAAAACTACACGGAGGTATATCAAAACGACCAAAAATGCAATGGACAATCCTGTTACCAGCAAATTCCCAGCCTTATATCCTTCAAAACCACTGTAAACTAAAAATACAATGGCCAAACTCAAAACTATATTTAGTACAAAATACTTTAGCATATTATTTTTTCATTAATCCCAACACCTGTTTTCTCCAGCCAAAAAAGAAATAAAAAACACCACCAACAACATTTAGTAAAACTATTGATAAGGCCATAAACATCCTTTCTGTGTTCGAAACTGTTCTTGAAAGCATGATCTCCCTTAGCACTAAAATCACCCATATAAGAGATAATAGAATGGAAAGACTGCCTAATATGGGGAAAATACCGAGGTTAAACAATCGTGCTAAAATAGCTACGATATAAAAAGCAAGACTAAACAAGAAAGCTTGCTTAGTCTGATGCTCCAAATTCTTCATATTAATAAACGTCTAACTCCGGATCGATTTCCTCTTTCCAAGCCAGGATGCCGCCTTTTAAATTTGCCAGGTTATCAAAACCCTGTTGTTCCAAAAGCATGATCGCCTGCGCAGAACGTTTTCCTGAACGACATTGGACGATAACAGGTTTGTCTTTTGCAATCTTATCCGCCTCAATCAATATACCCGAAAGAGGGATGTTCAATCCATCTAAATTTGATACTTCATATTCAAACGGCTCACGAACATCAATCAATTGAAAATCTTCGTTATTATCGATTTTATTCTTTAATTCTTGTACAGATACTTCTTTCATTTTCAAACAATTTAATAGTCAAATATACTACATTTTTTCTGCCCTTAATCCACTTGTAGAATTTTCCTTATCTTCATCCAGACTTTACTAAGCTTTATATGAATTCAATACCTAAAATTATTTTGTCTTTGTCTCTATTTGCCACCTCGGCGATTACGTATGGACAACAAGTCATTTCCGATCAGGAACGCCAGGATGTAGGCCGCATACTCAACACCCTAGCTTCAGATGATATGCGCGGCAGGTCCGCCTTGACAAAAGATATTGAACCAGCGGCAGATTTTATCGCGGGCGAAATGAAACGGATAGGATTAAAACCTTATGCTGAACAAAATTTTAGACAAACATTTCAACTGGACAAAATTTCCCCTTTAAGCAAATCCGCAACTGTCAATAACAAGAGTATTCCAGCAGATCACATCATTTCACTCGGCAATCATGTGGATTTGCAATGGGATAATAACAGCACTATCAAAATAGCAGAAATAAAATCAACTGATGATTTTGCGAAGGTATTCAGGGAACATTCTTTATCTAAAGAAAATACAATTGTCTTGGTAGACCCTACTTTCGAAAGCTATTTTTTACGTTTTGGCAAAATGCTCAATTCGCCTAAGTTTGTCGAGCAATCCACGCAACAGAAGCCATCGATTGTTTATCTCCTGACAAAGGAAATCCCAACAACATATCAGATTCAGATTAAAAGAGAACTTCAAAAATTCCCATTATTTAACGTAGCAGGAATAATTCCCGGAAAAAGCAAACCAAACGAATACGTGATCTTTTCGGGGCATTACGATCATATCGGTATCCTTCCTGCGGTAGGACAAGATTCTATTGCCAACGGCGCTGATGACGATGCCTCTGGTGTTACGGCGATGTTAACCTTAGCGGATTACTACAAAAAACAAAACAAGAATGAAAGGACACTTATTTTTGTTGCCTTTACTGCAGAGGAACTCGGCATGTACGGGTCAAAATATTTTTCCAACCATATTGATGCAGACCAGGTAGTTGCCATGATCAACATGGAGATGATCGGAAAAGATTCAAAATTCGGTCCTAATACAGTGTATATTACAGGATATGATCATTCTAACTTAGGAGAATTAATGCAACAAAATCTAAAAAACACAAATTTCCGATTCTATCCGGATCCATATACCAAACAAAATCTGTTCTATCGAAGCGACAATGCTGTATTAGCCGCTAAGGGGGTTCCTGCGCATTCATTTTCAACATCGCAAATGGATAAGGATGAATATTATCATACGGTAAAAGACGAAGTATCGACTTTAAATGTACAAAATATCATTTCCAGCATTGAGGCGATCGCTATAGGTACCTCAGGAATTGTAGAAGGAAAACAAACACCGTCCCGCGTCGAAAAACTAAAAGATTAAGATATAGCCGAAGACTTAACTGTCTTTTGCATCACATAGTCATTTAAGACATAATCGTAATAAGGAATATCGACCGTTTCGATCACCTCAAAGCCCTGCTTCAAATAAAAATGGTAAGCAGGGTTATGTCTATTGACATTGAGTTCAACAATACCTTTGCCCTTTAAGACCGCTTTTTCAGAAGCGAAGTCTATCAGGACCTTCCCGAACCCCTTGCCCTGCACATCAGGCATCAAGTAGAGTTTTTCGATCCGTATTTTATCTTCAAGGGTTCGCAAGGCAACGAATCCCTGAGCAATGCCATCTTCTTTTAAGAGATAAAAAAACTGGCCATTGACCATACTCTCTGCAAGCCCTTCTATCGAATAGCTCTTTTCCAACATAAAGTCTATTTGACCCTGCGAAAGGATATCGCCATAAGCATTCGGCCAAATAATATGGGCCATGTTAGAAATACTTCTGATATCACTCTGTTCTGCCAATTCTATCTTAATCATGCGATCTTCTCTCCTATTAAAATATATTTTTCTTGGGAAAATTGAAGGACAAACAAACCATCATTTTCCATCTCGTATTCATTTTTGCTTATCTTAATCAAGCCTTTATGCACGATTTCTTCGTCAACATGAGCGGCCTCAATCTGAATCCTTTCTCCAGCTGGTTTCCACTTCGTAAAACCTGTAGTCACATAATAATAACGAATACCTCTGGAAAAAAGAACTATATTAATCCGTTCAAGGTAAGGTCTAAAGTAATTGATATCAAGCTGTTCTGTTACAATATTCACTGCTTTATAATGATGCGCAATAAGGTATTCAATCGCCACCTTTAGAAAGTCAATGCCGTAGGAAATCAATTTCAGATTTTCCTGTGATCCGTTAATGGAATTTTTTGTAAAAACAATATCGAACTTATAACCACGTGCATCCAACAGATCAATCGTTTCTTCTTCGATGACAATCGTCGGGCTCCACTCGAGCAGCTGTCCCAAATCTTCTTCATCAATGAGGGAAAGATCTTCAATCAGAAGAGCAGGTTCTTGATTTTCTCTAACAATATGATGAGATGACATAACGTCTATTTAATATCCGAGCCTGCGCAGGGTAATATAAGCCATCAATCCTGTACTGATCTCTAAAGAAGCCTCATCCACGTCAAAAGTCGGTGTATGTACAGCAGAGGAAATACCCCGTGCAGTGTTACCTGTACCCAAACGATAAAAGCAAGCATTGATTTCCTGCGAATAATAAGAAAAATCCTCTGCTGCCGGCCAAAGATCCAGGTCTACAACATTTTCCTTTCCAAGGTATTCTTCGGCAAATGCCCGCGCATTTTTAGTCAGTTCAGGCTCGTTAATTAGAAAAGGATACCCCTTACGGACCTCAAATTCACATGTTGCGCCCATACTTTCAGCAATACCCACCGCTATTTTAATCATTTTTTCGTGCGCTTCAGCACGCCATTTTTCATCAAATGTGCGGAATGTGCCTTCCAGGTAAACCTGATCAGGAATAATATTTGTCGCTCCATTAGCAATAATCTTTCCGAACGACAACACAGTAGGTGTACGAGGATCCGCAAACCGGCTGGCAACCTGTTGTAAAGCCGTAATAATCTGTGCTGTAATAACAATGGGATCGATATTTTGATGCGGATGTGCACCGTGTCCGCCTCTTCCTTTTACAGTCATAAATAGCTCGTCACATGAAGCCATGTATTTCCCTTCGCGGAAGCCAACTTTCCCCACTTCTATAAAAGGCATCACATGCTGCCCAATGATTGCCGAAGGGGCGGGATTCTGCAAAGCACCTTCTTTTATCATCAAGGATGCTCCCCCAGGTAAACGTTCCTCTCCTGGCTGGAAGATCAATTTTATCGTACCCCCGAATTCGGCTTTCAGACTATGTAGTATTTTCGCTGTCCCCAAAAGAGAAGAAGTATGCACATCATGACCGCAGGCATGCATCACCCCAGGGTTATTGGATCCATAAGAACGGCCTTCCACTTCTTGAATTGGCAGCGCATCCATATCTGCGCGCAACGCAATAACTTCATTTGAAGGTAGCTCTCCAGTTATTAAAGCGACAATGCCCGTATCTGCTTTAGCCTCATAAGGAATTCCCAATTTATCCAGTTGAGCTTTCACAAATGCCGAGGTATTGTATTCTTCGAAGGAAAGTTCAGGATTTTGGTGAAGATGTCTACGATTGGAAACCGTATCTTCAAAATATTGATGAGCTAAGGCCAGGACTTTTTCTTTCGTACTTGCCATAAGGTTGATTGATTTATTGATACACAAAAACGTTCTCTGAAAAAACAAAGACGTTGCTAAAATATTGACGCAGTTCGCGCATAAAGGCATTTGCCTCCGAGCGACTTCTAAAATCACCTACTTTGACGCGGTAATTGGGTTCGTCATAGGTAATATAGGTATCAATATCTTTATACATGCTTCGGAAACGTGTCTGCTCCGAAAATGCCTGATTCCGGTTTGATCCAGCGAAGATCTGTACGCGAAATCCTCTTACTTTAACCCGCGTTGCGGCTGAGCGAACCACGGGTTTTGAGGGAACTACTGTCGTTTTGCTTTCGACAGGATTGATCCCCATAGCTGCCCTAAAATTTTGAAGCTGTGTAATCAACGAATCCTTGGTTACGATTACTCCTCCCTTTTCCTGTGCATTCACATTTACAATGGTAAATAGCACAAGTGCATGTATGAAAATCAATCCTCTCTTCAGCATAGTTTAACCTTTCTTATCGATTAGTTATTTGCGCCGTGGCAATTTTTATATTTTTTTCCCGAACCACAAGGACATTCGTCATTGCGTCCAACAGTATTTTCATTACGAACAGGTTCTTTTGGTCCGTCATTCACATCTTCTTCACTCACTCCTGTAGGCGAAGCCAATTCAGCTTTAGTTTCAACCGTTTTCACGGGAGCCTGCTGTACTTGTCTAGCTTGCATTGAAGTCGGTTCCTGACCAGGGATCTCGCCTTTGAAGATAAAGCTTACCACATCCTTATTCATAGAAGCCAACATCGATTTAAACAAATCAAATGCCTCCATTTTATAAATGATGATTGGATCTTTTTGTTCATAAACAGCATTTTGAACGGATTGTTTTAAATCATCCATTTCACGCAAGTGCTCTTTCCATGCCTCATCGATCAAGGCCAATACAATTCCTTTTTCGAACGATTTGAAAACTTCTTTACCGTTGCTTTCGATTGCTTTTTTCAAATTTGCTGAAACCTGAATGCCGCGGATACCATCAGTAAATGGAATTACGACATTTTCAACAATTTGACCTCTTTCTGCATATACATTATTCAATACAGGGACTGTCAAAGCACCAACGGCTTCAATTTTATGATGGTAAGCATTAATTGCATGTTCGAAAAGACGATCTGTCAAGCCTTCGATTTTACCTTGAGCAAATTCTTCTGCTGTTATTTCTGGAGTTATCGCAAAAATACGGATTACTTCAATTTGGAAATCTTCATAATTACCTTGTTCTTTGGCTTCAACGACAATTTCTTCTGCAACATCAAAAATCATGTTATTCAAATCCACATCCAAACGCTCTCCAAACAAAGCATTTTTACGCTTCGAATAGATTACTGTACGTTGTGAGTTCATCACATCATCGTATTCCAATAGACGTTTACGGATACCGAAGTTATTCTCCTCCACTTTACGTTGTGCACGTTCGATGGATTTAGTCAACATACTATGTTGCATCACTTCACCTTCTTCAACACCCATTTTCACCATGATGTTAGAGATTCGCTCTGAAGCAAATAAGCGCATCAGGTTATCTTCCAAAGAAACGAAGAATTGCGAAGAACCTGGATCTCCCTGACGACCGGCACGACCGCGTAACTGACGGTCAACACGACGAGATTCGTGTCTTTCAGTACCGATAATTGCAAGACCACCTGCTTTCTTAACTTCTTCGGTCAATTTAATATCCGTACCACGACCAGCCATATTCGTCGCAATAGTCACCTGACCTGGACGTCCCGCTTCAGCGACGATATCAGCCTCTTTTTGGTGTAACTTCGCATTCAATACGTTATGTTTGATCTTACGCAATTGAAGCATACGGCTCAATAATTCAGAAATTTCGACTGAGGTTGTACCTACTAGTACCGGACGTCCTTGTTCGGTCAATCGTTGGATCTCTTCGGCTACCGCATTGTATTTTTCACGTGCAGTACGATAAATCAGATCTTGACGGTCATCGCGTTGGATTCCACGGTTTGTCGGGATTTCCACAACATCCAATTTGTAAATTTCCCAAAGCTCACCTGCCTCTGTTGACGCAGTACCGGTCATACCCGAAAGTTTGTGGTACATACGGAAATAGTTTTGCAATGTAATCGTAGCATAGGTTTGCGTCGCGTCCTCTACTTTCACATTCTCCTTCGCTTCGATCGCCTGGTGCAAACCATCCGAGTAACGACGACCATCCATGATACGGCCTGTTTGCTCGTCAACAATTTTCACTTTACCTTCATCAACGATATATTCAACATCATTTTCAAACAAAGTATAAGCTTTTAACAGCTGATTGATCGAGTGAATACGTTCCGCTTTAATCGAATAATCACGCAACATATCTTCTTTCTGAGCTGCCTTTTCTTCCAAAGTCAACGAAGACTTTTCAATCTCAGCAATCTCAGTACCAACATCAGGTAAAATAAAGAATGAAGGATCCTCACCTGTCGCTGTGATCAATTCAATTCCTTTTTCTGTCAATTCTACTTGATTGTTCTTTTCATCAATCACAAAATAAAGTTCTGCATCTACCTTAGGCATATTTTTATTTTGCTCCTGCATATAGTAGTTTTCTACCTTTTGCAAGATAGAACGATTAGCACCTTCACTTAAAAATTTGATTAATGCTTTATTTTTAGGTAAACCTCTATAAGCTCTTAACAAGGCCAAACCACCACCTTCAACATCAGAATCTCCCGCCGCTAAAGCTTTTTTAGCATCATTCAAAACGGTATTGATGTAAGCTTTCTGTACATGTACCAAACGCTCAATACGTGGTTTCAATTGGTAAAATTCATGTTGATCGCCACGAGGAATTGGACCTGAGATAATCAATGGTGTCCGCGCATCATCAATCAAAACAGAGTCAACCTCATCGACCATGGCAAAATGTAATTTTCCTTGCACCAGTGCATCTGGCGTCTGCACCATATTATCACGCAGGTAATCGAAACCAAACTCGTTATTCGTACCATATACGATATCCGATTGGTAAGCTTTACGGCGTTGTGGCGAATTTGGCTGATGTTTATCGATACAGTCAACAGATAACCCGTGGAATTCAAATAATGGTGCATTCCATTCAGAGTCACGACGAGCAAGATAATCATTCACCGTTACAATGTGTACACCTTGTCCAGAAAGAGCGTTTAGATAAGTCGGTAGTGTTCCTACCAACGTTTTACCCTCACCTGTTGCCATCTCGGCAATTTTACCACTGTGCAATACAATACCACCAATTAATTGGACATCATAGTGTACCATGTTCCAAGTTACCTCAGTACCGGCTGCCATCCATTTGTTTTTCCAAATGGCTTTATCTCCATTGATGATAACGTTTGGTTTGTATACGGCCAGTTCCCTGTCAAAATCATTGGCAGTAACTTCCAGTTCTTCGTTTTCTGTCAAACGTCTTGAGGTTTCTTTTACCACAGCGAATGCTTCTGGTAAAATATCCTTCAATACCTCTTCCAACTTCTTGTCACGATCTTTGGACAATTTGTCCACCTGCTCGTAAATTGAAGTTTTCTTTGCCATATCGTCCTCGTCTTGATCTGCCTCTTTTTTAAGCGTATCAATCTCTTGGTCAATATCTGCTAGGTAATTCTTAATTCTTTCTTTGAAATCAACGGTCTTGGCACGTAACTCGTCATTGGTTAGATTTGAAAGCTTCTCATATTCAGCTTTGATTTGGTCTACCACAGGCTGAATTCCCTTGATATCTCT
>JAIRVH010000101.1 GCA_031253985.1 Sphingobacterium sp. | reverse complement strand
TTTGACCACAAGATGCAAATAATGTACCCGCACAAGCCGCAACAATAAATAACTTATTAATCTTCATATCAATTTTGTTAACTATACAAAAGTAGATAAAATATATGTTCTCCGAAACCTTATCGTCGAAAAGAAACAAAAATTACGCAACATTTCTTCCCGCATTCACAACACCAAAGATGGTGCGCGCTATTAACTTCGAATAATCTTCACGCTGGGCATCTGTCAGTTGATCTGAATTCAATGCACGGATAGCAAAATGCTGGATAACCAATAACGGTAACACAATTCCCTCACGTGCTAAAATAGACTCCCGATCCACAGGATAGTTCTCCATTAACTTTGAAGTTCCGCTAAGTTTCAAAAGATATTCTTTCGTGATCTGATACTCCGCATACAGTGTCTTCCAAAAATCGCCATAAATAGGATCATCTTTCATGTATGCTGTAATATCAAAGTTAGATTTAGTCATCGACATCATACAGTTGTCAATCAATGTTTGGAAAAATCCAGATGAAACATAAAGCTGCTGCACATCCTTCCAAAGGTTATTTTTTTCAGCCCATTGCAATGCTGTTCCGACACCATAAAATCCAGGAATATTTTGTTTCAGCTGGCTCCAAGAAGTTACAAAACTAATCGCACGCAGATCTTCCAATCGCAATTCACGGCCGGAGTTACGCTTAACAGGTCTACTTGAAATATTAATCGACGATAGCGCTTTCAATGGCGACATCGTTTCCAGATACGGTAAAAACAGTTCATTCGTCCGTAGGTCCATAAATTTATGATGACTCAGCTCAGCCAGCTTATCAATGATCTCCTGTTGATGTTTTGTCAGCGTATCGCCCACTCGTTGCTTTAGATCTGAAATAATACCGGCATGTAAGAGTTGCTCAATATTAAAGCGTGCCGTATCCAATGAACCATACTGGCTACTGATAGTTTGACCTTGAATCGTTAACTGGATATGGTCGTTGGCAATTTCCTTACCCATAGATGCATAAAAACGCTGTGTCTTACCCCCGCCGCGTGCTGGAGGTCCACCACGACCGTCAAAAAATACAAGGTCAACATCATATTCCCGAGATATGGCCGTAAGTTCAATTTTCGCTCGATAGATTGACCAGTTCGCCATCAGATATCCCCCGTCTTTTGTACTATCAGAGTAGCCCAGCATAATGGTCTGTTTATTTCCCCTGCGCTTCAAATGTGCTTTATACTCCTTGTTGCTATACAAGGTTTTCATCACGTCTGCTGCTCTGGTCAAGTCATCAACGGTCTCAAACAGGGGTACAAAATCAATCGTCAAAGCATCTTTTTTCCATCCCGACCATAAGAATAACTGACGCAGGCCCAAGATATCACTAGCCTGCTGACAGTTGCTGATAATAAAACGTTGCGCCGCTCGCTCTGAACCCGAACGTTGGATCTCCTTAAGTAGCTTGATAACTCCCGAAGTATCTTTCGTCAATGGATCCGCATCCTCCCCTACAGTTAAGTCAAGTTCCTTGAATTTTAAGGCTTTCTGTTTATCATTTTCACCTAGTTCCAGATAGTCCAACGGCATCCCCGTCTTTTCCTGGTTATGTTGAATCAGATAATTGGTAGCCTCCCGCAAAATGCGGCTGTCTTGTCTAATATCCAAAGTGGTAAAGAAGCAGCCAAAAGTCATTACTTTACGGAGCAAGTCATCCACAATCTCGACAAAAAGTCCATTGTGATATTCCTCCAAAACATTTTTTATCGCTTTTAGATTGGAGATGATGTTATCTGTTTCGTCTACCGGATGTTCGACGGGATTGAAACTGTTATCGTAGAACAATGTCTGCAGGTTTTCCATATATTCTTCCACACCTCTAAACGTGATGCGTCGTCTTACAATACGAAAATCCCGGTAGTAACATCTGAATAAAATGGTACGAAGCAATGCTGCAACTTTCTTTGTGCTCTCAACACTTACATTTGGATTACCATCACGGTCCCCCCCTGGCCAAAAGCCCAATTCAATCAGTTGCTTTACTTCTTCTGTGTCGACATCTAGTTCATCGTCGATAAAGGATTGGATTTCGGAAGCAACTTTATAAAATACATTTTCTAAAAACCAAGCTAAGCTCGCGGCCTCATCGACTGGAGTCGGTTTATTTTTATTGATGAAAGGTGTTTTACCTAATTGCTGCAGCAAGAGGTGGATACTATGGATATCATTGGTCTTGATCGCATCGATAAGATCGTTGATAATACCCAATACTGGCCCCGGATAAAATTGCGTCGGATGCGCAGTTAATACCAAACGTACAGAGAAATCTTTTAGTTTCGATACAATCTTACGACGCATATCATCACTGCCTTCAGCATTTTTAATCAGTGCTCCCAAGACATTCTCGTCATCGCCGCGGCCAACCATCTGAAAAGAAGAGTCTTCTATCGCATCGAATAAGACAACCTGACGCTCTATATATTGAACAAATCGAAACAACAAGTCAATACGTTGCTCTTCCGAAGAAAATTCCTCATGCTGATCGAAGAAACTCTTTATGATCTCATCAGGAGTTAAATGCTGATCCACACCCTTTTCACATTGCTTTGCAAAAAATGGCAATAAAGTACCCGTATCTTTAACACGTTGAAATGGCAATGTTAAAAACAAACTTTTGAAAAGCTCAAAGCGTGTCAATACCTCGTCCTGAAAGACGGCTTCATTTTTACTCTGCTTCATATTTAAATCTTTGAAAGTGGTCAAGAGAGTTTAGGTGACTCTTGAAATTTTGTAATGTCTCTGAAATTACCCTATGGCTCCAAATATAACAATATTATATTTAAACAAATAAAAAAATATAAATTAATCAAAAAAACAACTAAAACATTATAAACATATTAACAGATTTTAGTAAATTTTCATTTTTAATACATTAACCCAGCACAGTATAGAAACGAAAGCCCCTGACAGCATGCCCCCATTAAGCCCCGCCACAAAATGGGCCATCCCTGATCAGATAGAAACCGAACGGCCATCTCACTATAATAAGTGCCAAAAAGAGCAAACATACGCGAACAATTGTCTTTAATATGAAAAGCAATTTATCTAAGTTTGTACTATACATTATGAAACAGACACAAGAAATAAAAAGTTTTTTCTACAGCCAATATTTTGCAGATGGACTCCGAATTACCATCGGATGTATCGTGCCTGTCTTAATCTTTGCAACCATCGGACAATTTACCAATGGTACCATTGTTTCCCTTGGAGCGCTGCTGGTAGGCCTCTCAGATACCCCTGGCGCACCCAGTCACAGAAGAAAAGGAATGATTGCAGGTGCTGTGTTGACTACCTTAACTTTTATTCTCACCAATATAGTCAATCAAAATGTATATCTGCTTGCCATTTTTATTGGCCTTGCCTGTTTTATATTCGCCATGTTTGCGGTGTTCAATGGAAGAGCGGCCAATGTCGGACTGATGTGCATCCTGATGATGCTGATCCATGTACAGATCCACTACCCTTTGGCTGAAGCCATCAATTACTTAGGATTCTATACCTTGGGCGGTTTATGGTATATCGCCATTAGCCTTTCGATTACCCAGGCACGCCCCTACCGCTTGGCTGAACAGGAGCTATCGGAAACCATCCGGTATGTTGCTGAATATATACGGCTGAAAGCAAATTTTTACGACGCCAAAATTGACAACGACAAAAACTACCTCAAACTAATTGACAAACAAGTTGAAGTCAATCAGCATCAGGAAAATGTACGCGATGTATTATTTCAGAGCAAGCGGTCAATCAAAGATACCACAAAAGCAGGCCGTTACCTAACGCTGGTTTTTAACGACATTGTTGATCTCTTTGAACAAAGTATGGCGGCGCATTATGATTATAATACCATCAGTGAACGCTTTGGCCCCACCGGCATCTTGGAAGACTTCAAAAATGTAATTTTAAAATATACCAATGAGCTTGATAATCTGGCCTATCAGCTCAATACGAATACACAGCCAAAACCCTTGTATGATTTCGACGCAGATCTCAGCCGTCTGCACGCTAAAATTGACCAGCTGGATAAAAATCATCAATATAGTACCTTTGCTTTGCGCAAAGTCTTGATCAATTTGCGTGATCTGGTCCGTCGGATTAAAAATATCTACGGCTACTCACACCTGCAGCCTGACGACGTCAAACGGAAAGAAATCGATGATGCCAAACGCTTTGTCCAAAGCTCTGCAATTGATTTTAAAAAATTCCGCGAAAATCTAACCTTAAAATCCACGATCTTTCGGCATGCCTGCCGTATGGCAATTGTTATGTCGGTTACCTACTATGTGTTTGAGGTAACCAATATTACAAACAATGTATACTGGATCCTCCTGACCATCATGGTGATCTTAAAACCTGGCTTTGGACTCACAAAAGAAAGAAATATCCAGCGCCTGATCGGCACAACAATAGGCGGACTCATAGGCGCAGTCATCCTATTGACCATTCATGACCCTACGATATTGTTTGTGCTTTTGGTCTTCTTTTTTCTTACAGCATATAGTCTATTCCGCGTCAATTATGTCATTGCCGTACTTTTTATGACACCCTATGTTTTAATTATGCTCAGCTTTGTGAGCGCCAACACACTGGATGTCACCAAAGAACGGATATTAGACACCTTTATCGGCGGGATGATCGCCTTCTTATCCAGTTATATCATTTTCCCAAACTGGGAAAGTATGCAGGTCAAAGAATCCATGCGCAAGTTACTTATTGCCAATTATAATTACATCTTCCAGGCGCTGAAGGAAATCGCAGGACAGGCACCATCCATTACAGATTACAAGCTGACCCGCAAAGCTGTCTACGTGGAAACAGCCAACATGGGCTCCACATTCCAGCGCATGCTCACAGAGCCTAAAAAACGTCAGAAATACAGCAAGGAAGTCAATAAATTCGTTATATTCAATCATATCCTCGCCTCTTTTTCGGTGACGTTAATGAACCATATCGACGAGATGGACAATAATTATATTAATAAGGATCACGTCCGAACGATTCGAAAAATATTAAGTTCCCTGGAACAATCGATTCAACTGCTACATTCTGACGATAGCGTCAGCACATTTGTCCCATTGGCCATTGAAATTCCGAGTGATCAATTTGACAGCGCTGATGTAAGTTCAGTTGATGGACAGCTATTGACCGAACAACTGGACTTTCTCAGTAAAATTGCGCAGGATCTGCATAAAATAGTTCAGGACCTTCACGCTAAAAGCACAGCAGTGTCAGAAAATGAACTACAAAAAGCTTTAAGCTGATTTATTCTTTAAAATTCTCGACATTTATACCATGAGCGACACAATAACACGGTACGACCTGATTATAGTTGGTGGCGGGCCTATTGGCTTAGCTTGTGCCTTAGAAGCTAAAGAAGCAAATTTAAACTATCTCATTCTTGAAAAGGGCTGTTTGGTCAATTCACTTTATAATTACCCCCAAAATATGACCTTTTTCTCATCCTCCGAAAGGTTGGAAATTGGTGATATCCCTTTCGTCACTACCAACCCCAAACCAAAACGGATGGAAGCGTTGGAATATTATCGCCGTATTCAGCAAAAGTTCGCGCTAGATACGCATCTTTTCGAAGAAGTTCTGGACATCAAAAAAAAACAAGCTGAATTTGTGGTCACAAGTAGCAAGAAAACCTACTATACCAAGAAAGTAATCGTTGCGACTGGTTTTTACGATATACCTATGTTGCTCAATATCCCCGGTGAAGATCTTCCCAAAGTGAGACATTACTACAATGACCCGCATTATTATAGCAGCCAAAAGGTGATCGTTGTGGGCGCAAGCAACTCATCGATTGACGCAGCTCTTGAAACTTACCGCAAGGGTGCACAGGTTTCCTTAGTGATCCGTGGTAGCGAAATCAGTCCCCGGGTAAAATACTGGGTAAAACCGGATATTGAAAACCGAATTGCTGCGGGCGAAATCGATGTATACTACAACAGCTGTCTGACAGCAGTTACCCCCACAAGCGCGCAGATTCAAACGCCAAATGGTATCATTGAACTCGACAATGATTTTGTACTGGCATTAACGGGCTATCGTCCAAATTTCGATTTTCTAAAAAAAATAGGAATTGATATTCCCAAAGAAGCACCATGCATCCCTAGTCATAATGAAGAAACCATGGAGACGAATGTAGACGGTATATATTTAGCAGGTGTCGTCTGTGGAGGTTTAAATACGCACCTTTGGTTTATTGAGAATTCAAGAATTCATGCCAAACAGATTATCGGACACATTCGCTCAACACATTCTTAAAAACTATTTAACGACTTGAAAACGTAAACCATTTAAGAAGATTTTCATCATTTTCTTCTGTAAACTGAGAATATGGTCAAACTCTTCTTTTGTGGGGAACAGCATATTTTTCATATCTTTCAATATACCCATACGCATACCAAAAAGCGAATACAAAAGAATCCGGGCTGTTTCGTTAATATCTTCCACCTGTATCTCGCCAGCATCAATACCAATCTTGAGGATCTTTTCGATAATTTCGACTTCACGCAAATAAGATTCCTTGAAAACCTGCTCCAGCTCATCAGGAAGTTCTTTCACCATCTTCATGGTATATTCAAACAGATTATAATATTGGTTGATGATCTTGACGCGCATATCAATGGAATACATCATGATCTCCTCAAAGTTGCCGCCTTTCGCTATGACATCTTCAATGTCTTCGATCATTTTATCAATAACGTATTCGAAAACCGCAGAATATAAGCTATTCTTATCCGGAAAATAATAATACAGCAATGCTTTTGAAAAATTGAGATCTTTGGCTATTTCCGACATCGTTGTTTTAGCCATTCCAAAATGTGCAAAGCGCCTTGTCGCAGCTTCTAGAATTTTGATTCTTTTTACATCTGCATTACCCATTAAACTTATATTTTTTATCGTTAAATAAACGGTTTATACTAT
>JAIRVH010000030.1 GCA_031253985.1 Sphingobacterium sp. | reverse complement strand
TTGATGCTTTCAACATACTCCGTATCCTCAGTGACAGGGTTAGTGTCATCAAAACGTAGATTAGTCTTGCCATTATACTGCTGTGCTAATCCAAAATTCAAGCAGATGGATTTGGCGTGACCAATGTGGAGGTAACCATTTGGCTCAGGAGGAAAACGTGTCAATACACGTCCGCCATGCTTTCCTGTACGAAGATCCTCTTCGACAATTTCCTCGATAAAATTTAATGATTTTTCTTCACTCATAGTACAAAGTTAATTATTCGCGGCGAGATATTAGCTAGGAGATCGTAGATATTCGGCTTAGTATGAGCGATCGAATGTGCTAGCTGTTTCGGTAAGAATGGGGAGACTTAATAACATTTGGACCTGCAATAAAAAAGGGACGAAACTTCGTCCCTTTTTACCGATTTTTATTACTACTCTATTTATAAGCGAAGACTTCACCTAGCTCATCATTATTGGTAAAAGTGCAGTGTTGATCGATCAATTCTCCCGTGCCGATATTGATAATCATGCCATGTACTGCAAGATCATCACGCTCTTTCCACGCATTTTGAATGATCGACGTCGCACACAGATTAAAAACTTGCTCTTGTACATTGAGCTCGATTAAACGGTCCACTTTTTTGTCATGTTCTTGGATCGCATCGATCTCTGCACTGTGTAGGCGATATACATCTTTGATATGACCCAGCCAGTTGTCGATAATACCATACTGCTTACGGCTTAAAGAAGCCGCAACACCACCGCAGCCATAGTGACCAGCGATAATCACATGTTTTACTTTCAGCACATTCACGGCATAGTCTAATACGGAAAGCATACTCATATCCGAGTGAATGACCATGTTGGCAATATTACGATGTACGAATACCTCGCCCGGCTTTGTACCTGTCAATTCATTTGCAGGTACTCGGCTATCTGCACAACCGATCCAAAGAATTTCTGGATTTTGACCTTTAGAAAGCTGTTGAAAACGTCCTGTGTTGTCATTCTTTACGAAGTCCATCCACTCTCTATTTCCTTTAATGATATTGTCAAATCCTATTTTTAAATCTTTATTTTCCATATTCTTCTTATTTCACTCTTGCCCGAAGGCGTCGTTTTTATTTTATAATAATACAAATGTCTAAATTCATTGTTTACTTCAAACAACTTATTTTTATTGAAAATCTTTTCTTGATATTCAATAATCGTTCTCCCTGTTTCAACCCAGAGTTGTTGGCGGAACGATGGAAGGTAACGGCTTACGATATACGGCGTAGGCCTGTACCCTATGAAGGTTTCTTATAGACAACCTGCAAAAGTTCGATGTCTTTGCCCTTACTTCTTGCATTCTGTTCAAAATCTTTGATGACTTCGATGACATCCTTGTCTATAAATTTACTGAATGTCCCATCAATACGGATTTTGCTGATCGATTTTGGTAAGCTGTACAATTTCTGCTGGATGGGAACTTTATTCAAAAATGATACTTCCTCAGCTAATGTAATGACAGCTTTGTCTTCTTCATTGTCTTTTTCAATATTATATTTAAAAGCATTTTTCATATTTGCTCTCAAGATATAGAATGTCGCCACGACAATACCTATTCCTACGCCCATAAGGAGGTCGGTAAATACGATTGCTACAATAGTGACAAAAAATGGGATAAATTGATCTAGACCTTTTCTGTACATGGAGGTAAACAAACTAGGTTTAGCCAATTTATACCCCGTATGAAGGAGGATAGCCGCTAGACAGGCCAAAGGAATCATATTCAGCATGGTCGGGATGGCGAGCATCGCGACGAGCAGCCAAATGCCGTGCATGATCGCCGATTGTCTGGTTTTTCCACCGGCATTTACGTTTGCCGATGAGCGTACAATGACTGATGTCAGTGGTAGACCTCCTAGAAGTCCGCTTGTCATATTGCCGATCCCTTGGGCGACAAGTTCGCGGTTAGTTGGCGTATTCCTTTTGTAGGGATCTATTTTATCAACCGCCTCGATGCTCAATAAAGTCTCTAAACTTGCAATAATTGCAATCGTAAATGCCGCTATCCACACCTCTTTGTTGACAATTTGTGTGAAATCTGGAAGCGTAAATAAACCCGTGAATTCGGAGAATGATCCTACAATAGGTACCAGAACAAATTGTTTGTCATGCAACTGGAATGCTGAGCCGTTGAAAAGATAAGCTAAGCTTACGCCCAAAATCACAACAACTAAGGGTGCGGGAACTTTATTCATCTTTGGAATTGCTGGCCAAAAAATTAGGATCGCTAGCGACAGGGCACATATAATCAAGGCACCAAAGTTGATCGCAGAGGCGATCGTATCAAAATACGCACCAATGCCATGTCCGTTGTCCATTTCGAAGGCATGTGTTTCTATCAAGCCTAATGCCAAGGGAATCTGCTTCATGATAATTGTAATACCGATGGCAGCCAGCATTCCTACAATGACCGCAGAGGGAAAATAATTACCGATCATCCCAGCTTTTAATATACCAAGAATAACTTGCACTACGCCGGCGATGACAACGGCAAGTAGGAAGGTTTCATATGCACCTAGGCTTTGAATTGCACCCAGAACAATAACTGTAAGACCAGCAGCTGGTCCGCTTACACTGAGTGGTGATTTACTGATTGAAGCGACAACGATTCCACCAATTACACCAGTCAATAATCCTGCAAACAATGGCGCACCGGAGGCCATTGCAATTCCCAAACATAATGGAAGTGCCACCAAAAACACCACAACACTAGCAGGGAAATCATATTTTAAGTCTCTTTTCGATAACTTTAGAAAAGCCGACGTACGAGTTCCAAACATAAAATTTGTGTTTATCTGTAAAAAATATTTTTATCAGGCAACCTTTAACTTACTTAAGCATTGTATCGTCTATATCGTTTGATATGCAGCATTGAAAAATGCGTAGTAAAGCCAACGATAGAATTCGATCATGCCAGAGCTTACAGATTACCTCAGAAAAATCAAGGATACCGCACATGCTTTCTCTTTCGCATGCAGGTCGATGGGAGTACACCCCTTAAGGATGCCTTTATGAATAGTTAGGAGGCGGTGTTGGAACCGTAGGATGGAAAGCTAAAATGCTTTTCTCATTTTTAAGATAATTCTTCTGTTTTCCTTGGTTCTCAACGGTAATGGTTTCAAATACAATAGGTTCTTCTGTTTTTGTATTGAAAAATTTTGAGGCGGTTTCAAGTGTATCATTACTTGCGCCGTTATTGTTTTCGATTTCCAGTTGTAAAACCACCTGTAAGATGGTGCTTTGATCTAAACTGTTTGAAAAAATAGGCGAAATAGAGATGGCCATCTTTGTGAAAAAGATGATAGCACAAAGGAATGCTGCTACAAATCTAAACCGCTTATTTAACATTTTTTAGTACCTTTAATCTTACTGTTTTACATCGTAAAAATAGTAATTCTATGTTAAATTCAAATTAATAGTGCACTAAAAATAAAATTTGGCACGAAATTGTGACGAAGAGATTATTTTTTAAAAAGTTTTCAATTTTTATTGATTTATAAATATTAAGCCTTTCATATGGCAAATAAAGAACAATTTATTGAGAAGGTCCAAGCTTCCTATAATCCCAAGGGAGCATTTATCTATTTGGGGGCGGGGATGCTTAATGGCGAAATTTTGGCTGATGCAAAAGTGAATTTAGCCTTGAAGATGATGAACCGTCATGGACTTATTGCCGGGGCGACAGGAACTGGTAAAACCCGTACGCTGCAATTGATCGCTGAGCAGTTGTCAGATGCCTCCGTGCCTGTATTTATGCTTGATGTCAAAGGAGACCTGTCAGGTTTGGCAGTGCCGGGTGTGACCAATCAAGCACTTATTGATCGGGGAAATGCAGTGGGGGTCCCATTTGAGCCGTCGTCGTTTCCGGTAGAATTATATTCATTGTCTGGCAATAAGGGAATTCCGATGCGGATTACCGTCGAAGATTTTGGACCGGTGTTGCTGGGCCGGATCCTTGAACTCAATGAAACTCAAACCGGGGTATTGGCCGCAATGTTCAAATATGCACAGGACCATCAGATGCCGCTGATCGATTTTTCAGATACCAAAAAACTGCTTACCTACCTTTCCGAAGGACCCGGAAGCGAAGAAATCAAAAGCGATTATGGTAAGATTAGTTCCGCCAGCTCGGGAACTATCCTGCGTAAGATCGTCGCCTTGGAGCAGCAGGGTTTGGCGCATATCTTTGGCGAGAAAGAGTTTGATATTAACGATCTGTTTCAGAAGGTCGATGGCAGGGGGGTGATTAGCCTGTTGAACATTTCCGATGTGCAAGATCAACCCATACTGTATTCTACATTCTTATTGAGTTTGTTGGCACAATTGTTTAAAAATATGCCTGAGGTGGGTGATTTGGATAAACCTAAGCTGGTCTTTTTCTTCGATGAAGCCCATCTGCTGTTCAATGGGGCTCCTAAAGCCTTTTTGACACAAGTGGATCAGATCATTCGCCTTATTCGATCGAAAGGGATCGGAGTTTTCTTTTGTACGCAGTCTCCAACTGATGTGCCGGAGTCTGTATTGGCCCAATTGGGGAACCGTGTGCAACATGCTTTGCGGGCTTTTACGCCCAACGATGCTGAAAATCTGAAGAAGACCGTAAAAACCTATCCAAAATCCGATTTTTATGAAATTGATCAGGTCTTGACTTCTTTGGGTACGGGACAGGCATTAATTACGGTATTGAATGATAAAGGTATTCCTACAGAGGTTGTTGCGACACATCTGGTGCCAGCACGAGCCGTGATGGGGCCGGCTGACGATGCAACGGCGAGTCAAATTATCAACCAGTCTGATTTGCGGGCAAAATACCAAGAGCGGCAAGAAAATCGCTCTGCGGCTGAGATCATAGATGAAAGAATGCAGACTGCAGCGCAGGAACAACAACGCGCGGCCCAGGAAAAAGAAGCGGAAAAAGCAAACCGGCCTAGCTCGAGGAGACAGACACCTTTGGAGGCTGCACAACGGACGGCTACAACGACTTTAGCAAGAGAAGGTGTTAAGTTTTTGGGCAAATTGGCAACAGGCTTATTAAACGCATTCTTAAAAAAGAAATAATACTAATTTTTTGATTCTTTTCGTTTCAATACTTATACCTTTGGAGGTAGGGCTGAACTTAGCTAAATTTGCTTTTAAGGGCAAATTTAGCTAAGTTTGCGGACGAAAAGAAAATTCTATTAACGCAATTTAAATATGAGTAAACCAACCCTTTTGATTTTGGCAGCAGGAATGGCTAGCCGGTATGGCTCTTTAAAACAAGTAGATGGTTTTGGCCCACACGGCGAGACAATTATTGACTATTCAATTTACGATGCCATTCGCGCAGGATTTGGAAAAGTTGTATTCATTATCCGGGAAGAATTTCTGGAAAAGATGAAATCGGTATTTGATGAAAAATTGAAAGGTAAAATAGAAGTAGATTACGCTTTTCAAGATTTTGACCTAACAAAATTCGGTGTTAACCACGTTATCGAAAGAACTAAACCTTGGGGTACTGCCCATGCGGTGATGAGCGCTAAGGATAAAGTGCATGAACCTTTTTGTGTGATCAATGCAGACGATTTCTATGGCTCGGATTCTTTTCAAAAAATGGCCCAATTCTTAACAACCGAAGTTTCTGATGAGCAAATGTCATTGATGGGCTTCCAGGTTGGAAATACCATGTCTGATTATGGTTATGTTTCACGCGGAGTATGTGAGGTTACCCCTTCTGGCCACATGGAAAGTGTAACTGAACGTACAAATATATACTACAAAGGCGAAGGTGATGATCGTAAAATCGTTTATGAAGAAAACGGGGTGGAGACAGATCTAGATCCTAAAACCCGTGTTTCAATGAACTTTTGGGGTTTTACTCCAAAGATTTTCGAAGTAGCTCAGGCGATGTTCCCTGCATTTGTTGAGGAAAATAAAGAAAATTTGAAAGCGGAATTCTTTATTCCTTCCGTACCTGATTATATGGTAAAACATAAATTGGCAGATTTTAAAGTGATCCCAACTTCATCGAAATGGTTTGGCGTAACTTATAAAGAAGATAAACCTATCGTACAAGAATCGATTTCAAAATTGGTTGCCGATGGAGTCTATCCGGAAAAGTTATTTTAAGAGCTAAAAGAAATAGCTTATCTTCACCTGTATTGTCAGCAATACAGGTTTTTTTTTGCCTGTATGCTAGATGAATGACTGGAAATAGATCTTAGATGAAAAAAATTCTTAAAGTGTTAGGTTATCTTGTTTTAGGATTGTTGTCTTTTTGTGTACTCTATATTGTTGCAGAATACAGCCTGTCGAGAATTTCGGCACCACGAAAGAAAATAGATGAAGAGAAAACGATAGAAGTTTTTGTTAAGTCCAACGGTATTCATACCGATATTGTATTGCCTGTCACCAGCGAGGAGATGGATTGGTCCGTGCTATTTCCTTATGCAAATACGGTTGGAAAACATAGTGGATATCGTTATGTAGGTGTCGGTTGGGGTGATAAGGGGTTCTATTTGGATACGCCGGAATGGAAGGACCTGAAAGCATCGACGGCCTTTGTTGCGGCTTTTGGATTGGGCGAGTCTGCCGTTCACGTGACCTATTACAATACGGTTCAGCAAGATGAATTATGTTTTGCTTATCAGATCAGCAGGTCACAGTATCGTGATCTTGTACAGTATATAGAAGAATCGTTGGATCGAAATGAACATGAAGCTATTTTGGTGAAAACAGATGCTCAATATGGTGACTCAGACGCTTTTTATGAAGCAAAGGGAGCCTATAGCATGTTTTATTCCTGCAATACCTGGACAAATAATGCCTTAAAGAAGGCGGCTATGCCAGCAGGTATATGGGCGACATTGGACAAGGGAATATTAAGCCATTATAAGAAGTAGCTAGCGGCTGACTGTTACTGCATGCCTAAACGAGGCTATCTGATAATGGTAGACATAAAAAAAGCCCCAGGATTGATCCTGGGGCTTTTTTATGAGGAGGAGTGATTACTTCACTTCTTCAAAAATAAAACATCTTGATTATTAAATAGTTGTTATTATTATGGTACAAATATGATACAAAAAAAACACTGCATAATTTCAAAGAAGAACATCGTATTTAATTATTCTGCTTCTTGAACTTTTTAATATTGCTGCATAATAAAAGAGCGTAAGGAACTCATTTAAAATTTTATAAAAACGTGTACTGACATTGATTTGTGGAGCGGTTGGCTTACTGAGATTATTCAGACCTTTAGGTAATCCATTGCAGACGCTTGAATCATAAAATCGAATATTGATCCGCAAGAGCAATTCATATAACAAAATCAACGTGTTCATGAAAAAAAAGTGTACATAAACGATAAAGAAATGATGTTTGTAAAAAAAATATTATGCAACAACAAACAACAATTGAATTACGACACTATTTGGAACTTGAAGTACTGACAGTTTCCAACTTCAATACCAAGGTGATCCGAGCTTCGGGAAAAGATACCCCCTCTGATGATGAATCTGTTCCAACCTTCCTAACATCGACAGTGTTTTAATCGATTTCCAACAATTATCCATTCCTAAATGGTAATTAACTGCATATTAATCGAAGATGAGCCACTGGCTATAAGGCAGATTTCTCAATATGTTAATGGCAATTCCGGACTTAAGCTTGAATGTGTCATAACAGATATGGATGAATTCTATACATCCATATCTGATTTTCAGCCTCGGATTTTGTTCCTTGACTACTGCATTCCTGGAGCATTAAATATCAAAAAGCTTTTGGTGCAGATTCCAAAGAACACCATCATTGTAATAACCTCGGTACTTCCACTTATTGTTTTCCCAAAAATTGAAGACGACCTGTCAAAGTTCAAATATGTAGAACTTAACAAGCCTTTTTCCGCAGAAACATTTAATAATTGTATTGATAGAATTATTGACGCTCTGTAATCTCAAACAACAATATTCATGAAATTATTTCACTGCAGTTTTTTTTTATTGCGCGCTCCTTTCTTACCACTCAATTCGCTTCAAGAAGTCAATATATCCAGATCGGCTGGGGAATTAACCAATGCCTTCCGTTCATTATTCCATCAGAACCCGGAGCTTCTCACCGCCCTGATGATATCCTCACAGCACTTTGGAGCAATCATACAATCCTGGTTAATAGGCAACTCAGTGCTTGAGGAGAAACACCTTTCCACTCTCTACAAATATATTTCCAGAATGGCCACAAGAGCAACGCCTTTTGGTATATCTGCCGGTACTGCAATAGGAACTGTCTCAAAGGAAAAAACTCATTTGGAGATTGAGTCCACCACTAAGGTCCATTCACGGTTAAGTACCTCCTTCCTTTCGAAAAAATTCAGGGGAAGTGCCATGACTGGCAGCTTAGGCAAACTGCTTATCCACAGAAATTCCACGCTATTTTACCATGAAGGGCACTTCAGATATGCACAGAAGTCGGCGTCTGAGGAGGGAGCGATCAACCGAGTAAAAATAAAAGTAAATCCACTGTTGAAATTAGTGTATCAAAAGGTCAGTGAAGGAATTACATATCAAGGGCTGGCCAATTACCTGGTAAAAAATGGATTAGAAGAAAAGGCAGCACAGCATTATATCAACCAGTTAATTTACTCGGAATTTTTAATCTCAGACATCGAGCCTGCTCTTTCTGGAAACAGGTATAGAAAACTCCTGTCAAATTTACCCTTGCCTTTCCCACTGAGCAAATTGGCCTCTCACGTATCATATAGAATTGATCACGATGCTGGTAAGATGCTTCTGCACTGGAAGAAGCTTTCTCAGGAAACCGAAGAAAACCTGCTCTCGGAGCTTGAAATAAACAGGCAGTTGATTCCGGTAAAAGTTAATATTGATCGCAACCTAATGGGTACAATAGCTAAGGAGTTATCAGAACTCATTCCTTTGGCTGAAGCTATCGAAGTGCCGGAGATTGAGTTCTTCAAAAAACAATTCATCGCAAAATATGATTTGCAGGAAGTCCCTTTACTAGAGGTCATGGATTCCGATATTTCCATTGGATACGGGGACAAAACAGAACAATACAGAGCCACGAATCCATTATTGAAAGCGTTGGCATTGTCCTCGGCGCCACATCCTAAAAAAACAATCCGGGATCAAATAAATAAAGGATTAATAGCCAATCAAAGGGCAATTGAACTTGACCCCACAGCTATCAGGCCTTCTGAAAACAGTGAGGTCCATATCCCTGCGACCTCATTCGCTTTTGGTGTCCTGCACCCAAAGTCAGGGCATATGGAGGATTTCTCATTTCAGCTGAAATCCTGGGGAGGGGTATCAAGCATAACCATGATGGCACGCTTTGCTGAAATCGATCCCGTGCTGAAAGAAAAATTACAGGAGTGCGTAATCCATGACCATCAGGCGTACGAAAATTTCATTGTTGCGGAAATTGCCCATACTCCCCATGAAAAGGATTCCAATATCCTGTGCCGTCCAGATTTTTACGCTTATGAAATACCAGTCTTAGGAAACTCCTCAAAAACTAAGGAATTCCAGATTCCGCTTCAGGATATCGTGATTTCAGTAAAAAACAATAAAATCTATCTGCGCTCATTAAAACTCGATAAATACATTATACCGAGAATATCCTCAGCCCACAACTATAAAAGAGGCAATCCTATTTATAGATTCCTTGGTGACCTCCAATTTCAATATGCCCCCAATGCACTTCGATGGAACTGGAAAGAGCTTGAAAAAAACGCATTTCTGCCGCGCATTACTTACAAACACCTTATTCTTTCAAGGGCACGGTGGTACATAGAGAAACAGGTTATCACAAAACCGGATCATGTTCTGATCAATGATCTGATCGAAAATTATAAGCTTGACCATATCGTACTGCTCGCAGAGGGAGACAACGAACTGTACATTGATTGCCGTACTACCCATGGCCAGGGCATATTGTGTGGAAAGTTAAGAAAAGGAGCTGTTATCCTTTATGAATTCTTAAACCCAGGGGAACCTATCCTAAGAAACAGTAAAAAACAGAGTTTCTTACATGAACTGGTCATACCCTTCATGTCAAAGATCAAAAGCATCGATGTACCTGCCCTGCAAACGGTAGTTCCACAGCATTCACCTATACGTACTTTTCCTCCGGGGACCAGATGGTCCTATATAAAACTGTATTGCGCCACTTCGGTTATGGATGAAATCCTACTCACAAGCATAGACCACATAGTGGATCAATTACAGGAACAAGGAATCGTTGATAAATGGTTCTTTGTTAGATTCAACGACCCCGCCCCACATCTTAGAATAAGGTTCCATCATCCGAAATCGTTCACCAATGCATTTCAGGCAACAACGGAAATCTTCCAGGCCCAGCTCAATCCTTTAATCGAACACCATAAAATACTGGGTATTCAATATGACACTTATGAAAGGGAGCTGGAGCGCTATGGATTGGAAACGATCGAAACAGCCGAAACAATTTTTGCTCTAAACAGTACGATGGTATTGAGATTACTTGGCTCGGAAGGTAACTGCGATCCACATTTCCAATGGCTCGCGGCCATTAAAGGGATTGATTCCTTGTTCAATTCTTTTAACGTCGATATCAGGGACCGGATCCTGCTTACCAGCCGCTGGGCAGAAAATCTAAAATTGGAACTAGCTGTTTCAAAAAATGATGTCAGGCAGATCAACAGTTCCTATAGAACACATAGAGAAATTCTTCAATCTTTCCTTCACTTACATGCCGATGATCAAGAAACAACTGAAAAAATATTTAGGCAACATGAATCCGGTCTTCGAAAAATATTAAGGCCTCTTACGAAAAAACAAATGGATTTTCTGCGCTCTACAATAGGAAGTATCGTCCATATGTTTATCAACAGATTGTTCAGTACAGATCACCGTGCCAATGAAATGGTTATATACAGCTATACTGCCAAATATTATAAATCGGTATCAGGCCAATCCGCTTCTAAAATGATTTAAGGTTTAATTTCAAGCCTAAATAGCGTGACCCCGGCATACCTGTATCCACGATTTCAGATCTATCCTTATAATATAGGTTCAATCTCTTTCTAGCATGATAGAGGTTCATTTCCTCATCCATATAGTACTCGGTCTCCCTGCCCTTAGCGCATTCGTCCAGATTTCTCCTATAGATGTCCATCATCAAATGATCATTTACTATATCGATGCTGATATTGACCTCAGCACACCATGAATCTCTATCACCTTTTTTAAGCACATCGTTAATGATTGGAATGATAAGAAGAGGACGGATTATATAGGGTTCCTCCATTCTGACCATCTCCCAATTAATGTGTATCCGTTTGTCAAAGAAATTTCTCATCAATAACAGATAATCCTCTACCGCTTCGATTTCACGTGACACTTCGATATATTCATTCTTTGAATCATAAAGTGTATAGCTCATCAAATTTGACAAATGGATAATCAGATCTTTTCCTTTATTGATATCCACATCCAACAGGTAATAAATATGATTCAACGTATTAAAAAGTAAAGGTGGATTGATTTCTGACTTTAAAACGTTGAGTTCCCATTCCGTTTCTTCCCTCTCCAGCTTAGCTTTATTGATATTCTCGGAAACGATCATCCTGAAAAAACGAGGGCTGACAGACAATAGAAAAAGTACCAAAATCTCATAGGCAAATGAGCGCCATTCCATCAACACTCTCCAAAATCCCATTCCAACAAAGGCATTTAAATATTGTTCGAACCGATAAGAGTAAGATTCATCGTGTATCCTTAAAGTATAACATAAAAAATAGGTTACAAATGCCCAGGTCACGAAAATCGCGGCAACCCAGAACACAATAATAGCACATAGCCTAAGGCTTATCATGTTCTTTCTGAATAGTTTCTCAGGCCAAAAATAAAAACTGAGCATAGCGATCAGAAGATCCTTTGCACTGAAAAGAAGGAAGATTTTAAAATCACTTACCAATCTATGATAGTGAAGAGAGTAAAATGTAAAAATAAAACCCCAAAATACAACCTGAAAAACAACCTGGTTTTTTGTGAAGACGAATTTTTTCATGCAGTTCTTTGATTTCGATCAGTTCCCGGTCGTAATTAATGGAATCTTCATATTGACACAAAATAAATTGTCCTTTTTATCTATATCCAGATCGTAACGGCCGGAGTGGTACAACTCTAACCTCCGTTTCACATTCATTACTCCGATACCTCCATATTTTGTCCGGCTTTTACTTTCCCCTGCTTTACCTAGGTCACAAAATTTGTTTTCAACATTCATATATAAATATCCATCAACAACCTTAACCTTGACAGATACAAAATTGTTGCTTGGATTCTTGTCCGGGCCGTGCTTAAATGCATTTTCTATGAATGAGATCATTAAAAGCGGTATGACGGAATATCTTTCTGCCGGTCTGGAAATTTCTGATATGACCTTTACTTTGTTGCCATACCTAAGCCGCATCAGGGATAGGAAATCTATTATGAAATCCAGTTCTTTGTCGAGATCAATGGTCTCATTTTTGGACTCATATACATTATAACGCATCAATGTACTTAACCTTAAAACCATTTCCTTTCCCTTTTCCGCATCAAAATCCAGAAGAAGATAAATATTATTCAACGTATTGAATAGAAAGTGTGGATTTATCTGGGATTGAAGGAAATTAAGCTCCAACTCCAGATTTTGGCTTTGGCGTCTATAATTGGTAATTTTTTCATCCATCGCAAACTTCATCCATCGCGGTCCCAATGCCAGTATAAAAATACTCATAAAGTCCGGACCAAAACGCAAAAAATCAATAGTCATCCTACCGGGTCCTTCCGCGAGTACATATTTAAGGAAAACGTCAAAATGTTCATTATAATCGGTAGCAATGGATCGAAATAAATAACTCACCGCATATGTCAACGATATCCAGAAAACATAGAATGTCAGAAACCAAGCTGCAAGAACAAAAAACGTCCTGGCTATTGAATAATCAGCACGGATCCCCTTATCTGGCCACAGAAAGAAACAGATCAAAAATATACAAATATCTTTGGCAACAAATAGATACATGTATAGAGTATCTCCAATCGCGTCGTTATAGCCCAAGAGGAAAATAAAAGAAACGACGATCAAAAGGATTGCATTAAAAAGCTTGATTCCTGCAAAACCCTCAAACCAGTCCCTGATAACCTTTCCCTGCATATTTTTGGAATTATCTTAAATTCATTTTTTTAAAGACTTCCTCCCTATATGTAGATCCTAAAGGAATATCTTTGATACTGCCTTTCATTACTATTTTGTCGGGTCCGACGGCCCGAACCAATTTAAGGTTTATGATATAGGATTTATGGACCCGCAGAAATATATCACTGGGCAGAAACTCAATGATTTTCTTAAGTGAGTTTATGGTCAAATACTCCTTCTCAACTGTATTGATTTTTATATATTCTCTATCACCCTCTATGAACTGAATAAGCTCATAAGGAATAAGGTAGTTCATATATTTATCGCGTAAAGTATAACAGCCTGTTTGTTGTTTCACAGATTCCTGATCTTGCCTTGAAATCACATCGTTTAATCTAACCAGCGATTTCATCAATCGATCAAACGTATAGGGCTTTCTAATAAAGTCAAAGACCTCCAGATCATAACTCTCAGCGGCATAATCAGCCATGCCGGTTATAAAGATAAAATAGGGTCTCTTCATTAAACTCTTTAGGAATTCCATGCCATTTAGCCCGGGCATATTTATGTCAGAAATAATAAGATCAACCTCATTATTCATTAAATAGGATAGGGCCTCTATTCCATTTTCAAAACTTGCTTTTAAATTGCAGAATGGGATCTGCATAATGTGTTTTTCGATTCCTTGCTTTGCCAACGGTTCATCTTCAATCAAAATACAATTTATCATACAATTTTTTCAATATAGCCTTTTTTATTACTGCTTTTTTGTGGACAGAACTAGATCCCCGGACCGATTTAGCAATTGTAATAAATATTAGAGGCGACAAGATATTAAAATTCCTTAACATACAAGATAATTCATCATTTAAGTTACACACAATCGGATAAAATTAACTACTGATCAACTTCATTAATTTTCTAGCCAAGGGGAAGATATGTTATGCTGTCAAAAAATGGTGCGGAACACGGAAAATAGTCAATCGAAGTAAAGGAATGGCTAAAACAACCAATTATGGGACTTCTATCAGTGACTACCACTACCGGTCAGGCCCTCATTCCTTCATAACGCCGATATTTGATATATGGCCACGATGTCTGACAATTTATCCAATGAATGGTGACAGGTTCACGGATGGACATCATTAAGGAAGATTACATGATAATCTACCTTAATGATGAAAATGAAGGCTTACTGCAAAAATGAAGGCTTTATTGAGTAAAAATATCCAGTGGGAATTCCTACGAAATTCCAACCGGCAGAACAAATGGTATCATGGTTATAAAAGGTTGTCATTCTCTTTCGCTTGGGCCCAGCATACAGTCTTCTACGTGAACAAGCCAATCAGCTTAATATCAGAGATGCTTATCATCAACCACGTTATGAAGCTGTAATATAGTATTCGTGCCCTGCCGCCAATTTTCCATGGAGACGCGGATCGAAACTCGAACTCTCATCATGCCCAAAATTAATTTCCGAGTTCCAGCTGGTTACGTACAAGATCAAAGTATTCTCCTTTTTTTGCAGCCAGTTCATGGTGGGAACCTACTTCAACAATTTTACCATTTTTTAATACAACAATCTGGTCCGCCTTTTTTACGGTTGACAGCCGATGCGCGATAATGACCCCTGTCTTATTTTTCAGGAATAGCTGTAAATTATCATGTATTACTTTCTCGTTTTTTGAATCTAGTGCAGAGGTGGCCTCATCAAGAAATACGAAATCTGGGTCCTTATATATGGCCCGGGCAATAAGTACCCTTTGCTTCTGTCCTCCAGACAATGCATTACCAGCGGCTCCTATCTTCGTTTTGACCCCTTGGGAAAGACCTGCTATAAAAGTTTCGATATTGGAGATCTTTACCGCCCTGTCAAATTTTTGTTCATCAATCTGTTCCTCTCCCGTTGCAATATTCCGTTCAAGTGTCTCCGAAAATATAAACCCGTCCTGCATCACCACTCCACAGAGCTTGCGCATATCTTTAGATGAAATCCTCTCCATATCGACATCATTAAAATATAACGCCCCTTCTGTTGGGGAATAAAATTTTAAGAGCAGTTTCATCAACGTTGTTTTTCCACTGCCGCTGGCTCCCACGATCGCAGTAATCTTCCCATGTGGGATATGAAGATTCAGGTCCCGTAGAACATAAGGCGAGGCCGGTCCTTCATATTGAAAAGAGACGCCTTTGAGCTGGATTCCGGTCCTTGTACAGCCCTCTATGGAGGCAGTGACCATTTCATTTTCCACTGTGTGATCCTCGTCCTCTATTCTATGTATCTCTTCCAGTCGGGCCAAGCTAAGTTTTGCGTTCTGAAGAGATCTGAAAAAAACGATCAACTGGTTAACGGGTCCATTTATCTGACCTATGATATAGGACACACCCAATAACTCCCCAAGTGACATCCTGCCAGAGATAACATAGGATGCCGCCATAAAGGTCACCACGATGTTTTTAAACTGATTGATAAAATTAAAACCCGATGCCTGGATTTCATCTAACCTCAATATCCTTAAATTTATTTTATATAGTTTCTGCTGAGCATGTTCCCAGTCCCGTCTCTTCAATTCTTCATACTGGTTCAATTTCATTTCGGTGATGCCATGAATAATCTGGAAGACCTCCTCATGGGTCTGGCTTTTACTTTGGAACCGGATATAATCCAGCTGTTTTCTTTTGTTTAACCAAAAAATTGACCACAGGACAGATAGAATGGTCAGAATGACGTAGGAAAGCAAAATTGCGAAGTCGTAATACCATAAAATACCGAAGTAGACGCTGAACATAATGATCGAAAAAAAAGTCATTAGACTTTGGGAGGTCAAAAATTGCTCAATCCTTTCATGGTCAATTATCCGCTGGTTAAAATCCCCCATGAATTTTGTATCAAAAAACTTCATGGGTAACTTCATCAGTTTACCCAGAAACTGGGAGATGATCTCAATATTTACCTTGGCGCCAACTGATATTGTGATCCAGTTTCTAAAAACATCAAAAACAATATTTCCCGAAAAAAAAGCCAATTGAGCCATCAGTATGTAGGTGACAACCTGCATGCTGTTCTTCTGTACACCTTCATCTATTAACTTCTGGGTCAATATTGGAAACACCAATGTTGTAAGGGTCCCAAGGAGCAACAGGACAAAAAGCGCAATCATCTGTTTCTTGAAAGGTTTTAAATAGTGCAAGAGGTTCCAGACGGAATTATCCAGTTCGTCCTCCGGTTCCTTTACATAAAAATCTTCCGTTGTTTCGAGGAATAAGGCTATCCCTCTCTCTTTTTTGGAATACCAAGACTCCAAAAACTGCTCCTCAGACAAGCTTATCTTCCCATGTCCGGGGTCGGCAATTTTATAGTATTTCTTTTGGGATAGAGATTTGCTGTAAATTTTATACAGAACGACAAAATGGTTCTGATTCCAGTGGAGGATGCATGGGAGCATATCATTGCTTAAATCTTCCACGCTCAACTCAGCGGCAGTTCCATCCAGGCCGATCATTGATGCTGCCGTCTTAATTCCTAATAAGGAAACACCCTCTTTCGTAACAAAACTATTTTTCTTCAAGTATTCCAAACTGTATTTTTTACCATGATGACTCGAAATCATCGCTAGGCAAGCTGGACCGCAGTCCATCTGGTCATGTTGTGATATAAATTGCATTCCGATCTATTAGCCTGTTATTAACAATTCATAAAAATCTGGTAGTGCGGCATTTTCGTGATGGAGCAACGTACAACCGATGCCAGCAATCCCCCAGGCAAAAGAATATTTTGCCGTTTTATTCAATAGATCAAATTGGGGCAATCCCATCGTAAATTTTGACCTGGTCTCCAACATCAGATCCCTCCTGTTGAAAATTTCGGAATACCAGTACTCTTTCGCGCCCTTTAGGCAGTCGAATCCTGTCTGTTGATGCAGGAGCTTAAATATTTGGTAGATTCCCGAGCAGCCATAAAGTATTCCGCCGTCAAATGTATGATTGATATTGAATTTCCGCCGAGAAATAGCTACCAACAACTCTGGAAGTTTTATGTTCAAGGACTGGTTATCAAGTACAAAGTTAGCCTGAACAAGCGCAAAAACAACCCCCAGATCTCCATAGCAAAGTGTAAACTGACCGGAATCATTTTCAGGCACATCATCAGAAAAATGCGGAAAAATTCCTTCTGGATCATCCTTAATCTGGGCCATGACAAAATTGACGGCTTTTTCTAAGATTGAATGTTCCAATGGATTGTTCCCGGGAGTCAAGATTTTAAGTTTAAAGAGCTTTGTCAGAAAGTTGATAATCATTGCCGATCCATGTGAGAGCCCTAAATAAACCTTAAAGGCGTAGGGGACAGATTCCCAGCAAACAGCATCACCGGGTAAAAAGCATGCTTTCTTACAGATTTCAGCAGCAATCTGTCTTAAAACCTGAGCTGAGCATTGACATCGGGTATGGCAGTACCTGTTCAGATAATAATAACCTGACGAAAGTGCACCACTAAAGAAGTCAAAATCACCAATTTCGATATCGGAAAGGAGCAATGGTTCCAATGCATCATGTATTGAATCATGATAGCCCACAAAATCGTACGAAAGGTCAAATCGATTTTCTATGAATAAGAGTCCTCTACCGAAACTGGAAATTATGTTGGCCAGGCAGTCCCCCCTATAATAGGGTTCATACGCTTCCGAACCGATGATAGTCGTAAGATTTGTAATGGATTGTTCAATCAGCTGTTCGCCTAACGTGAGGAATTCCGGATCTTTTCTTGTTTCATATAGGAGTAAAAAATAAATGGCAAGTCCCATGCTCCCATTTTCTACGGAAGGGCATGCAAAATCTGCTGAATTATTCTTAAGGTCATAAGTAATATCATCGATTAACCTATAGGCGAAATCTTTATTTGCTGTCATTTCTTTTTGCAATGGAATTATAGGTTTTATATAAAAAATAATAGATTATAAGTTCCTGCCTTCTGGATTTGGTAAAAAAAAGGCGGTTAAGGTTCATGTGAATATGGCATTGCACGAAATAGGTAATGTCCTTCCCCTTTGTCACCTCTAAAATTTCACTTATTGATCCTTCTATCCCTAAACAGTACTTATTGATCTGGCTCGATTCCGAAATCGACGAATAATCCTTTAAGCGTAATAGTCCATCCAGGATCTCCTTATTGGCCCTAAGCTTCCTATCGATGGAGTACATGAATTTTTTTCTCAGTTCTGGATCGTCGATAATTATGAACTCAGGTAACATCTGCACGAATAATTTATTGACAATGGCGGCTTTCGCTGAGACATTCAGGCAAAAACCATCCAGCAATCGATCAACCATCACAATGGCATATTGCCAATTCTGGTACTCAAGATCTTCCTCTGCCATACATTTAATTACCGCGGAAGTGTAAATACTGTTATGAAAGAACAGCTGTTCGGAAAACTCAATGAGCTGAGAGCCGTACCTTTCCAATTCCCTTTCATACGGTTCCATCTGAATCCTTACAGTTCCTGCAGAAATATAATAGGCGAACAGTGAATTAAAATCATCAAGCATATTCTTCGAGTGGGCCATTTTCAACCGTACCCTAAGATGATAGAGAGGGTCCTCATATCTTATAAAATACCAGGATTCTAATTCATACCTATCCTTACAGAGGTCAATAAATTCCTGCAGTACTCCGGTTAATATTTCATCCGCCAGCCCTGCATTACAATAGATCTTAAAATACGACCATTCTTCCCCAATCTGAAACAAGCGCTTTATATTCCCAGCCTCAACCTTATCTGCAGTCTTCACTTCCGCTTCCGCCTTTGTGGATCGTACAGGAAAAGCAACTTCTGAGCAATATTTCAATCCATCACTTGATAGAATTGCATTATTATGAAAGGACTCAAAAATATAAACATTGGTATCCCTCAAGCGCTTAAAAATAATTTCTAAAGAAACATCATTCTGAAGGTCTAGCAATAACACATTGTCATGCTCCTTTATGACGCAATACCGCGGAACATTCGCCTTAGCCAGTAGCCCCTTTAGCTGATGACGACCAATGGACTGATCCTTTTTAAGGAGCCATCTTGCCTCACTTAAAATCAGTTCTCTATATTCAATTCTCGGTAAGAACAGACATGAATTCAAAATGGACCAGTCCCATCGATATCCTTTATGGAGATCCTGGTACTGGATGTCGCCAAAGAAACGTATTGCTGCAATATCGCTTTTATCCGAGTTATAGGAACTTGAAATCCTTGGCGAAATAAATATATTATGGTCTTTGGACCGTAGCATCACCTTATCTTTTACTACTGAGACATAAAGATCATTAAGGTTTATCCTGATTGAATCATTCTCATTGCCCCCTGATGCCAGACACTCTATTTCATAATTATAGAATCGGGGCCGGAGCAAGATATTGGCCGATCTGTTGTTGGGGAGGTATAGTACCTCGGCAAACACAGAACCGTCGTGGTTATTCTGTGTGGTATGAGCCTTGATATTTTCCAATAGTTCCTTGGAGTGAACAGCGTACCTGGACATCAGATTGGAAACATAAGGAGAGGGTGCATCAGCTTTCGTATGAAATTTATAATTTCCTTTGTCCAGATCACCCATTGAATCTGCCAATAGTTCGCCAAATATAAAATAATCACTGCTAAACAGAGGAGCATCCGGATAACTGGCTTTTTCAATATCGTCCCTGGTTAAGGATATCGGTTCCTGCGTATGGAAGTGATCAAGATATTTCTCCAGAACAATACGTATAAGTTCAGGAACGGGTTTACTACCGCTTACTTGTTCATGGCTAAAATGAAGGTCTTTCAATAGCGGTAGCAATTCTATATTACCGCTGGTCTGATGGCCATATCCGATTCCATCATGAGGATCCAATGCAATAAGTAAAGGCACTTCCTTTTCTCCATACTTTTCTACAAACCTGATTCGAAAATTCTCTAAATTGGCTATTTTGCCCGACGGGCTGAGTCTTGAAAGATCCTCAACTCGCTTTATTAGCGTTCTGACGATATGTTTGCTGAATTCAGCTGATTTCGGTTTTGCCTCCATATCAAGCTGGAACAACTGACCATCATCGCTTATGAAATCACTGAATTTTCGCGAAATTTCTTCTATTTTTTCAATGGGTAGTCCGCTCTTCAGTTCCGTTCGTAAGCTACGCAATCTATTCAGTGGCCCCATTTCGTCATTGCCCATTTCCAAAACTTCAAGCAACGAATCCAGACTGTCTTTTGCACTCCCAAGAAAAGGGGGAAGCCGCTCAGTGAAAATGCCGTTTGTTATCAAGGAATCGATGAAACAGGCAATTTCGTCTGTATCCACATCCCTAAATTCGTTGGAAATTATCTCCGACAGCTGTTTCATTGACAATCCCTTATCGCTCTTTTGAAGTAATAATGAAAGAATATCAGAATACCCAACCTGCTCCAGCGTACACCTTCCATGCTTGTGTTGCTCAAAATATCTCAGGTGATCACCCGTTCGATAAATGGTACTATTGGGGAATAATTTTGATTCATTGCGTTCCAGGGATTCAATGATAGAATTCCTGATCATGAAAAATGCCTCCATATCAACCCGAACATTAGATTGCCAATTGATATCTGACAAGATCAGCCGGCTTTGTTTACGTTCCACAATATCACCTAAAGCAAATCCTGCAAATGCGCCAAAAGGTGTAGCTCTGCTACACATCCGCGCATAATATCGATAAAAAGTTGAAAGGACCCTGTCATTACTTTTATAAGCAATATTTGCATCGTTCAGCCAGTCGAGACCAATTTTATGGAAACTTTTTGATGCCAGGGAAATAGCCTGTAAAAAGCTTGTATCATTTAAAATTCCCTTGATCAAGGTGATATCCTTTTTATAAATCGCTTCATTTAATTCAAGCAGATTATTCAATGGGAATCTAGGAAGCCGTAAAAGAAAATAATTGGCAGGTTCAAACATTTGATATAGTTTGTAATTAGCGGAGTGTCAAAAAACAGGATAGCCTTCTGAACGTTCAAGAAGGCTATCCTTATCAAGTGTCAATAGCTTATTTTGAAACATTGGTTGTACCTGTACAGGTAATTCCACCATCCCTGCATACTACTTCCTCGTCATCAGCGATACCACGACCGCCTTTTACAGAGCTGATTTGCTTTTCATCCAACTTGGCAATTGTTTTTTTGTCCAGGTTTAATTTTGAAAATTTTGATTTCATAAATTTTGATTTTAAAATGTTGTTCCTTACTCTATTCAAAGGATTTTCAGGATTCTCCTATGATGTGTGAGGATCTTAAGACCCTTTAGTTACAGTTGTAGTACCAACGCAGGTAATACCACCATCTCTACATACTACTTCCTCGTCATCAGCGATGCCACGACCGCCTTTTACAGAGCTGATTTGCTTTTCGTCCAACTTGGCAATTGTTTTTTTGTCCAAGTTCAATTTTGAAAATTTCATTTTCATAAATTTTGATTTTAAAAATGTTATTCCCTACTCTATTTAAAGGATTTTCGGGATTCTCCTTACATGTAATTTTTGTATACCTATCGACCACCAGCGTCAATCACTAGTTAGCCCTGTCTTTTTCCTCGAATTTGATCCGTCTATTGTTCTGCTTCAATTTTGCATTGCCAAATGCATAGGTAACTGACAATACAACCCGACGATGGTCATTGTATTGATTGAACTCATCGCTATACCCATTATAGGAAGTATAACCTCTATTCTTGATTGTTCTAAAAACATCATTGGCTACCAAACTAACCTGCAGCTGCTTTTCAAGTAAATTTGCCTTCACTCCGAGAGCTGTTTCAAATTGTCCCTTCATCCTTGTGGAGACATAATTATATGGGAAGCTCTGCCAGAAATTGACTAAAACTGAATAGCTCTTCTCTTTATTGAGTGCGATCGTATTCTTGACATCATAAAAAAGACTGCTCTGTGCCGTAGCCTGTATCTCAGCCACAGTTGGTTTTACCTTAATCCTATATCCATTGACACTTACTGAGGTTTCCCAAATTTTAAACAGGGTATCGTAGTAACTGAGCGTTATTCCTGTATTGGTCTGATCGAATGCATTCTCAACGATATTACTGTAGATTCCATCATTATACCTTGCAATGTTTACCCGTCCATCCTCGGTTTCACTTCTAAATAATGAAACATTAAATCTATTTTTGAAGGAATACCCTATTTCATAGTTATTACTGTACGAAGGTTTCAAAGAAGGATTACCGCTATTGTAGATATATGGATTGGTATACCACCGGAAAGGGTTCAGGGACTCAAAGGATGGCCTGTTTATTCTTCTGGAAAAGCTTACTGTGAAATTATTCTCATCATCCGGCTTGTATTGCACATACATGGTGGGGAAGAATTTTCCATATTTCTTTGATATCGGCAATACATCAGCATCTGAAGATGTTCCATTATATTTTGCAAATTCATATCTTAAACCTGCCTTGGCAGTCCAATATTTATTGATGTTAACCAGGGCACTGATATATCCGGCATAATTAGACTCATTATATTTGAAGATATTACTGTTGTTCGCCTCTTTATTCCATTCCCCATTGGTTTTGATGTAATATCCGACATCAGATCTATTTTTCAGTTCTGTATACTTTGCTCCTGCTTCGATATTTCCCCACTTGAAAGGTCGATAAAAATCCCCCTGACCGGAATAAACCTCGTAATTCATCATACTGGTATTATTGATTACATCAGAAAGATCATTTGTGGTCGTTACAAAATCATTATTCTTTTGAGCATGGTTATTCAATAAGTTTCCGGTAATGGTCACTTTAGTACCCAGGGTATCCAGCTTAAGATCATAATAAAGACTCAAAAGATGCAATGGTGTCTTCCAATCCTGTTTGGACTTCGTGTGAAGAAGTGAATCCAACTTTTGTTCCGTATAATAACCAGTCTCATTCCCTGCATCCATTTTGTAATTGGACCGGCTGAAATCATAGATCAATCCAACATTTGACCGATCATTAAGCTTTACATCCAAGCTGTAGTTCAGCCCTAGTGACAGTGAACGATCAACCCTAGTCTCATCCGTGGAAACCCTCGTTCCATCTTTTAACAGATCTCTGGTTCCTATCGGCTTATAGCCTACATCGCTTTGTCTAAGTTTCAGGGAACTGGTCACCTTCTTTGCAGAAAAGTTGATGTTTGCTCCATTTCTGATGCCATTTTCATGATTACGCTGATAAGTTGATGTCAAAGACGCGTTCCAACCTAGGGATTTATTCTTTTTCAAAACGATATTCAAGATTCCGCTGTTACCCTCTGCATCATATTTAGATGGCGGAGATGTAATGACTTCAATCTTCGCAATATCATCTGAACGTAGAGATTCAAGGTAACTTGTAAGTTCTGCCCCACTTAAATTCAATAGCCGGTCATTGATCATAACCGATAAGCTACTTTTCCCAACAATGGATATTTTATTGTCAAATACCGAAACCAATGGTGCAGATTTAACGGCATCCAGACCGCTCATTCCCTGGGAAGCTATGGAATTTTCAACATTATAAACGGTACGGTCAATCTTTCTTTCTACAATTTTCTTTTTACCCACGACAGTGACTTCATCGAGTAAATTTTCATTTTCAACCCTGATGATACCGACCTGTAGATCACTTTTGACTTCAATATTCTGCTCACTTAATTTCTTCCCCAGGACATTCACCTTCAACAGATATCCACCCTGTGGGATTTTGAAACTGAAAACTCCCGCACTATCTGTTTGTGTCTTGCCGCTTATTCCGGTTTGATTCTGTGAAACCTCAACCAAGGCGTACTCTATAGGACGGCCATTACTTCCCAATACCTTCCCATTAACCTTAAAGTCCTGCGCCAAAACAGCTGAACTGAAAGCTCCGATAGAAAAAAAAACTATAATAACTTGCTTAAACATCTTCTTGTAATTTCATTCCCTAAAATCCCAGCAACGCTCAGATTTTATCTGGAGCAATATTCTACTAAAAACAAAAGGAAGGCAAATAGATTTTACGAACACCTCGATATTATCCTACAAACGATCTGCCCATATCTATTTTATAGAAATGGAACATAATCACAATGCTCCATATATTATTAGTAAAACCTAGGTGCGATGCGTCAATTGGCAACCTATGGCGGAAAATCCGATGGCAGCTCTGGCTGGGAAGGTGACTTCACGAAATACTATAATGAGGATGGAAGCTGCGAGGTCATCCGCGACAATCATGCTGGTCTGGAGAAGCATATCATCTATATAGGAGCTACTCCTTATGAAAGTAATATAGTATATTTGAAAGACTATTCGGCGGATAGTGGTTCTTATATTTTCATGCACAAGGATTATCTTGGGATAAGTGACGAAAGCGGTATTCTATTGGAACAAAGTCACTTCGATGCATGAGGAAATCTGACGCACGGAAACATCAATATCCTTGAAAGAGGCTATACCTCTTATGAACATTTTTTCCAGGTGGACATCATTCATATGAATGGCAGGCTGTATGATCCGCGGATGCGAAGGTTCCTAAGTCCTGATAACCACATTCAGGATATGTTCAATACCAAAACTATAATAGGTACGGGTACGTGCTGAATAATCCATTGATGTACAATGACCCTAGCGGGGAGTTATTCTTTGCATTCTTGGCAGCCTGGGGATTAAGTGCGCTTTGGGCCACTGTAGCAACTGGGGCCATTATAGGTGCTGCTGTCGAACTCGCTGCTTACACCGCCAATTTGGCTATAACCGGGAATCTTGGGATGTGGAATCTAGGAGGGGCGCTTAAGGCAACTTTCTTCGGTGCTGTGTCCGGCGCAGCTGCGGCCGGAATCGGCTCAATTTTCGAAGCAGGCGCACGGACTCTGGGAAGCGCCCTTTTACTGGCAGGTGCTCATGGCATCTCACAAGGTATTGGGACTGGTTCAGGGACAGAAGTTTGTTAGTTCGGCAGTTTCCGGTTTATTGGGAAGCCTGGGAGCCTACGGCTGGGGCAAACTGATGAATAATATCGGATTAAGCCAATTCGCAAACAGTCCTTACGGAATCATAGGTTTTGGTGTCCTATCTGGAGGTATAGGTTCCGTACTTAGTGGCGGTAATTTCTGGCAAGGCGCATTAGTTGGTGGTGTTGTAGCAGGATTAAACCATGTGTTGCATCAACTGGATGGTCCTGTAGATAATCAAGATCAATATTCTAGAAAAACTAGTAAAAACCTGACTCAAGCGGAGTTTAATGAATATGTTAAGATGAATCGTGAACAACTTGAAAAAGTTGCTAAAGTGATGGAGCAAGCTGGTCTTTTGACGGGTGCTGTCCCAACAGATATTGCAGGATGGAAGGACATTGTACTGGATGTTTTTAAAGGAAAATTCTCTTCACTAACAAAATTGATAAATATTAAAACTCTTGTAGGATCCGATTTAGTTTTAACTTCAAAAGAATACTCAGATTATTCTGAAATGTTAAATGACGTCAAATATAATTATGATAAGTTACAAGGAAACGGTACAGGCAAAGGGATAAGGATCGATGAAATTCGTGTGCATGTGCCCTTTAATGGAGGTGTAGGTTATACAATTACTAAATTTTATGATATTAGGACAAATAAATATCTGGGTGGCGGAAGCCTTTAACAAAGTTAAGGGGGCGCTTTATATTTTCAGTTACATCGCGTTATTATTATTGCTATGGTTTAAAGATGAGCAAATAGGAGGCTATTTTAATGCACGATTTAATGATGTATTGCACTTGAATCCCAAATTTGATTATTTCGGTTTCAATATTATTTATTCAATGTGCAATATATTGATATTACACTTCCTATATAATCTTTTGAAATTAAAGTGGACTCTTCCGGTAATTATTTCGATTAATTTAATTTTAATTGGGTTCCAATTGTATTATTACATGGTTGCAAAATAATAAGATAGGAAAAATTAGGGAATCCTCCGCAAATTGTGCGGAGGATATTTTTTTATTAAAGATATGTCAAATTTTCTCGCGCACTTTATTCTATATTTACATTAGTATTGCTTCTATTCCAAATTTTAGAAGAAACAATAATTCCTTTTTTTGCTAAAACTCTAACATCTATTGTATATTCTGTTTGCTCATCAGTAATACAATGATTTTCAATATCCCATTCAATTAATCCACTTCCATTTGTACTAGGTACAATCTCAATTTGTTTATTTATATTTTTTAATCAAAAAAATAACTTACTTTGCAAAAAGGCAACTCCTTTTTCGATTTTCATCAAAGTGTATTGAGTAGTAACAACGAATTCCTTTTCGTCTGCAGCCAATATGGGGAAAACCTGTACTGAATCTTTTTTAAACGACTCGCCAATTCTGATAGTTCTGTAGGGAAAAATATTACTAGCACCCTCCAATCGCTTTTTTAAAGCAAATTTTTCCATAGAGTCCAATTTGATATTTGAGATAGAGTCAATTTTTTTCTGATTTGTCGATACATCAAAACATCCGTAAATATTGCTGCCTTGCATAAAGTTATCGACTTTCGAAATTTCTCCATTATATTTTTGTGAAGATTTTGATTTGGTAATTTCGGTGACAAATGGTATATAACCATTTCGGATGTTGTTTGTCTTCATAACCGACTCCATTTCGATTTCTGCCTCAAACTTCGTATTTGACGAGGTAATTTCAATCTTGCCTGGAGGTGATATACTACTTTCTAATTTTCCATCACTGGTCATCCTCTGGCTCATTTTAGATTTATAAGTTTTATTAGGCAACGCTTTACTTTTAAAAAGTATTGATTCTTGCCCGTTTACTAATATGGAAACGAATAAAGAGAGTGAAAAAATAAATAACTTCACGTGTTTTTTTATATAGAACTTTTATATCCGTAAACAAATTACGGATTAAATTTCTAAGTTGAAAGCACAACTCGTCTATCATTTCAACAAGATATAGAATGAAAAATGCTACTGTGTATGTTCTCATCCACATTAACGATCGAATTGTGGATGGGGTTCTTATAATTGGGATTAATTCTTTATATATAATCTTTTGAATAGAATGCACTCTAGCATGTCCTAGTTTTCCAATCTGCCTTGTTGGAATTGAGTATTTTCGAATATGTTTATGAGCCGAACGATCAGAAAGACTGAATTTCTTGCTTATTTCTCCAATAGAATAACAGCCTTATTTTGAGGTTTAGCTGCTTGTTGTAGCGTATCGGAAGAAATTCGAAATATTTCTTCTATTGCTTTACAGTCACTTCATCTCCATTTAAGTTCCGATACAAATGTGACAAAAAATGATTAAAATTGTTCATTATCGAAAACTACAAAAAACCCTTGTAAATAATTATTTACAAGGGTTTTTACTATTTGTTGATTTTAATCAGTCCTTACTTCACTTCTTCGTAATCTACGTCAGTTACGTCGTCACCACCTTGATTTCCACCTTGAGCCTGACCTGCATCACCTTGAGGTTGTTGTGCACCACCTTGAGAAGCAGCGTACATTTCTTCAGAAGCAGCATTCCAAGCATTTTGCAATTCTTCAGAAGCAGCATCGATATCAGCAAAGTTTTTCGCCTCGTATGCAGCTTTTAATTTTGTTAAGCCCGCTTCAATTGGCGCTTTTTTATCTGCTGAAATTTTATCGCCATATTCTTTCAATTGTTTTTCAGTTGAGAAGATTAAAGCATCAGCTGCATTTACTTTGTCAGCTTCTTCTTTCATTTTTTTGTCAGCATCAGCATTTGCTTCAGCTTCTTCTTTCATGCGTTTGATTTCGTCGTCAGACAAACCTGAAGATGCTTCGATACGGATATTTTGTTCTTTTCCAGTAGCTTTATCTTTCGCAGATACTTTGATGATACCATTGGCATCAATATCAAAAGTAACTTCGATTTGAGGAACGCCACGAGGAGCTGGTGGAATATCGTTCAAATGGAAACGGCCGATTGTACGGTTTTGGTTTGCCATAGGACGCTCACCTTGTAAGATGTGAATTTCTACAGATGGCTGATTGTCTGAAGCAGTAGAGAACGTTTCCGATTTTTTAGTTGGAATTGTTGTGTTTGCCTCGATCAATTTAGTCATCACACCACCCATTGTTTCAATACCCAATGAAAGTGGAGTAACATCCAATAATAAAACGTCTTTTACTTCACCTGTCAAAACACCACCTTGGATTGCAGCACCTAAAGCGACAACTTCATCAGGGTTTACACCTTTAGAAGGCTCTTTTCCGAAGAATGCTTTTACAGCGTCAACGATTGCAGGGATACGAGTAGAACCACCTACTAAGATAATTTCGTCAATATCAGATTTGCTGAAACCAGCATTTTTCAATGCAGACTCACAAGGAGCAATTGTTCTCTTGATCAAGTCAGCTGCCAAAGCCTCAAATTTAGCACGTGATAATGAACGAACTAAGTGTTTTGGACCAGTTGCATCTGCAGTGATATATGGTAAATTGATTTCAGTAGAAGTCGCGCTTGATAATTCGATTTTCGCTTTCTCAGCAGCTTCTTTTAAGCGTTGCAATGCCATTGGATCTTTTTTCAAGTCAAAGCCATTGTTTTCGCTTTTGAATTCTTCGTTCAACCAGTTGATGATTACGTTGTCAAAGTCATCACCACCTAAGTGAGTATCACCATCCGTAGATTTAACTTCAAATACACCGTCACCTAATTCCAATACCGAAACGTCATGTGTACCACCACCACAGTCAAACACAACAATTTTCATGTCTTTGTGTGCTTTGTCCAAACCATAAGCTAAAGCTGCTGCTGTAGGTTCGTTGATGATACGTTTTACAGATAAACCAGCGATTTCACCAGCTTCTTTTGTTGCTTGACGCTGTGCGTCGTTGAAATATGCAGGAACTGTAATAACAGCTTCAGTTACTTCTTGACCTAAGAAATCCTCAGCTGTTTTCTTCATTTTTTGAAGAATCATAGCAGAGATCTCTTGTGGTGTATATTTACGGTCGTCAATTTCTACACGCGGTGTATTGTTGTCACCTTTAACGATATTATAAGGTACGTGTTCAGCTTCTTTTACAGCTTCATCGTATGAAAGTCCCATAAAACGTTTGATGGAATAAATAGTTTTATGTGGGTTAGTAATTGCTTGACGCTTTGCTGGGTCCCCAACTTTGCGCTCGCCACCTTCTACGAAAGCTACGATCGAAGGAGTTGTACGTTTACCTTCGTTGTTCGTAATTACTACAGGCTCGTTACCTTCCATTACGGCAACACATGAGTTTGTAGTACCTAAGTCAATTCCTATAATTTTAGACATATCTTGTGTTTTAATTTTTTACTTAAATAAATTCTATCAGTCTATTATCAACCCTTATGCCAATCCAAAAGTTTTGTAAAAAAAACACTATTTGTCATCAATTTGTCCTTAGGTACTGCCAAACTGACATTTTCAATACACCAGTTGTTCTAATATCCTTTTTTTGGCTGACTCGTTTTGGCGATTGCGTGGCATATATCTGCCAAAGATTTCCGAGAATTCAGCAAGTTTCATTTTTTTTGATTTTTTATCCCGCCAGTCAGCAGGAACAAGTTTATTGGTATAGGCGATATTTGTAGCCCAATATTGAATGTGCATTTCAGGGATGACAAGACCCAATATCATGCCTGGGAGGCCATGGCTTAATGCTGGTCCTGCCGAGACTGGAATCTCTTCCGAATAGTAAGCGATCAGATAGAGTGAGTCTTTGGTAGCACCATTGACTCTGCGGCAATTTACTCCGGCAATATTGCGGAATTCTTCGGTAAAACGCCAGGTAATGCTGTCCAAAGTTTCTGAAAGAATGTATTTTTCGTCAATGTCAAGCTGAATGTCTGCTGTACCAGCTTTTAGATCCTGGTAGAGGACTTTGCCGTTCTTGTTGGCACCGCCTCTAAATTGCCCCCTTTGGTTTCCTCCGATTCGGGCTGCACCCTGAGATCTACCCCCTCTGCCATTGGACGATGTTATTGTCGGTGCAGCCATTTTTACTTCACCACGTTGTTTTTCGCTATCTATGCTTTCCTCCGGCATCAACACGGTAGAATTCTCGTCAAAGTAGAAGTTTAGTTTTTCTATATGCGAATCTGGCATCCTGTCTAGATATTCCATCATTCCCCCGCCTCTGTCCATCCTTTTCGAGCTCATCTCGTTAGAGAGCTGACGCATGCGGGCTTTCGTATACGTGACTTTGTCAAAACTGATCGTACCCCTACTTCCAAAATAGGCATATTGTGCCTGAAGCGATAAACCGAATAGGCAGCAGATGATTACTGTTAAATATATTTTTTTAATCATTTCCTTTTCCTAGATATTTATTAAAATCCCATTTTACACCGACCAAAAAATACTGTGTTAATACCTGTTGAACAGATTCAGAGTAATTGGTGTCACTCGAATTGCGGCGTGTGTTATTAAACGTGTTGAAAAGGTCAAAGGCCTTTAAGCTGAGTGTCATGCTCTCATCCTTCAGTACTTTTTTCTCCAATTCGATATTGGTATAAAATTGATTGATTGATTTCTTATAGAGTTTCGTGGGACCTGTATAGCTATAGAATATGTTGGCCATGATATTAAACTTCTTCGGTAGAAAGTATTTGACATAGGCCGAGGTCCCACCTTGAAAACTTGTTGCGTTGTATTGTGTATTGATTGAATTTTGCTGGATATTAAAACCGGCGTTCGCGGAAAGATCAAAATCGAATCCTTCTGAATCTTGTTCATTTAAGCTAGAACCTAAACTAAAGTTGGTATTCTTTGCATTATTCAACAGAAACTCGCCGCCGGATTGTCCGCCTTCAAATTTGGTATAGCTATAGCTATTGTTAAACCTGACGTTTGCACTCTTGTTAAAATTGATGCGACGATTGGCCAATGGCTGCATATGATTGATGTTCAA
>JAIRVH010000147.1 GCA_031253985.1 Sphingobacterium sp. | reverse complement strand
TCAAACATGGTTTGATAATATGAGCTAGCGACAGGTTCTTTAACTAGGACTTGTCGCCTTATTTTTAGAAGAGATGCCTTTTGCAAGGATATATAAATTATATTTTTCGCCAGATCGGGGATACGTTAGAAAACTAAAAAACCTGCTTGGATTTGTTCCTGGGAATGTACATCTGTACAAGATGGCGTTTAGACATAAGTCTGTCGCCATTACCATCAAGGAGGGAGCAAAAAATAGCAACGAACGTTTAGAATTCTTGGGTGATGCCGTTTTGGGTTCGGTTGTTGCCGAACTATTATTTAAAAAGTATCCTTATAAAGATGAGGGTTTCTTGACTGAAATGCGTTCCAAGATTGTCAGTAGAGCAAACTTAAACCAACTTTCCCGAAAATTGGGATTTAACGAGCTTATTCAGTTTGATGCGCGAATGATCAGTTTCCCAAATAAACAAGGTTCGTTATTGGGCGATGCTTTCGAAGCATTAATAGGCGCAGTCTATCTCGATAAGGGGTATGTCTTTACAAAGAGCTTTTTGCTTAACAGAATCATCAAACCACACGTCGACATTCATCTCCTGGAACAGACTGAAACGAACTTCAAAAGTAGATTGATAGAATGGTGTCAGCATACAGGCAAAGAAATCGTATTTCAGCAAACAGACAATCCAGAAGGGGAGTCCTCAAAAATGTTTAGCATTGAAGCAGTCGTTGATGGTGTTGTATGTGGGCTTGGGCGTGATTTCAATAAAAAGTCTGCCGAGAAATCCGCAGCCGAAAAAGCCTGTGAATTCCTTAAAATTCTGGAAGTAGAATAAAGGATTTTATTAACTTTGCCAAATATGGCAGTAGTAAAACCTTCTTTGGCAAAAGGAACGCGTGATTTTTCGCCTTCCGAAATGATCAAACGCAACTATATTTTCGATACACTGAAAACGGTATTCAGAAAATATGGCTACAATGAAATACAGACCCCTTCATTTGAAAATTTAACAACCCTTACCGGAAAATACGGCGACGAGGGTGATAAATTGATCTTTAAGATTCTGAATTCGGGTGATTATTTGGCAAAAGCGCCAGATAGCCTGCTTCAGGATAAAAATTCGAATAAACTCATTCCGCATATATCCGAGAAAGCGCTAAGGTATGACCTTACTGTACCCTTTGCTCGTTACGTTGTGATGCACCAAAATGATATTGCTTTACCTTTTAAACGTTTCCAGGTGCAACCTGTATGGCGAGCTGATCGTCCACAGCGTGGAAGATACCGTGAGTTTTACCAATGTGATGTCGATGTGGTTGGGTCTGAAAGCTTATTGAATGAAGCGGAGTTTATTCTGATTTACCAAGAAGCCTTCGAGCGCTTTGGACTGAAAGATTTTAATATTAAAATCAACAACCGGAAAATTCTTTCGGGTATTGCTGAAATTATCGGAAAGCCAGAGCTTATTATTGATATGACAATAGCGATTGATAAATTGGATAAAATTGGTTTAGACGGTGTCAACAAAGAATTGTTGGAAAGGGGTTTTACGGAAGCGGATCTTGCTATTTTGAAGCCTATCATTTTATTGAAGGGATCTAATGATGTGAAACTCGCTGCGTTAAAAACAATTTTATCAACTTCTGCGGTTGGTTTAAATGGTATTGCCGAGATCGAGGAAGTATTTGATTATGTGTCTAAGTTAGGTGCAGATGAAAAATTACTGAAGCAGATCATTGACCTTGATATTACCTTAGCCCGTGGCCTCAATTATTATACGGGTTGTATCTTTGAGGTCAAGACGAATGAAGTTGCTATGGGAAGTATTGGTGGCGGTGGCCGCTACGATGACCTTACAGGTATGTTTGGTCTGAAGGGGCTGACAGGTGTTGGAGTTTCTTTTGGTGCCGACCGTATTTATGATGTCTTAGAAGAGTTGAATCTATTCCCTGTGGGTAAAGCAGATTCTACCAAACTCCTGATTATAAATTTTGATAAACAACTGGAAGGGTATACCCTAAGTTTACTGAATAAGCTCCGGAAGGAAAATATCGCTTCCGAACTCTATGCTTCTCCTGTAAAATTGAAAAAGCAGATGGGGTATGCGGATGGTAAAGGGATTCCTTATGTATTGTTAGTGGGGGAAGAAGAGGCATCATCGGGGCAATTATCTTTAAAGGACATGGAAAGTGGCGAACAGATAAAGGTGACTGAAAGTGAGTTGATCCAAAAACTTCGATAGCAAACAGTTTGTATAAAATAGATTAAGCCAAATGATTATTAAGTCCTTTGGCTTTTTTATTTTCATAAGTTTTTGATTTATTTGATTGTGCCGTTCATTTATTTGTAAACAAATGCTATATACTTTAAATCAAATGTCTTAGAAGTGTCTTAAAGTGTAAATAAAATTGATTTTTGGACAAGGAAATTCGTCCAAAATTATTAGATTTGTAATCTAGAATAGTAAGAAAATCAAAACTTTGAAATGAGTTCAACACCTATAACAAAAGAGACATATTTGGAGTGGTATAAGTCGATGTTACTTATGCGTAAGTTTGAAGAAAAAGCAGGTCAACTTTACGGACAGCAAAAGATTCGTGGTTTCTGTCACTTGTACATAGGACAAGAGGCAGTTGTCGCTGGAACGATGTCGGTTATCAAACCTGAGGATTCTTTAATCACTGCTTATCGTGATCACGCCCACGCTTTGGCTAAAGGCGTTTCTGCAAATGCTTGTATGGCTGAATTATATGGAAAGATCACTGGTTGTTCAAAAGGTAAAGGAGGTTCTATGCACTTCTTCTCCAAAGAGCATAAATTCATGGGTGGCCATGGTATTGTTGGTGGTCAAATCCCTTTAGGTGCTGGTATTGCATTTGCTGAAAAATATCTTGGTACAGATAATGTAAACATCTGTTATATGGGAGATGGAGCTGTTCGTCAAGGTGCATTCAATGAGACCCTTAACATGGCGATGTTGTGGAAACTGCCTGTTATTTTTGTATGTGAAAACAACGGTTATGCAATGGGTACTTCTGTACAACGTACAACAAACATGCAAGATATCTACAAAATGGGCTTAGGTTTTGATATGCCTTCTGCTCCAGTTGACGGAATGGATGTCGTTGCTGTACACAATGCAATGGACGAAGCTGTTCAACGTGCACGTGCAGGAGAGGGACCGACATTCCTCGAAATTCGTACTTACCGTTACAAAGGACACTCGATGTCTGACCCAGCTAAATACCGTACTAAAGAAGAACTAGAAGCATATAAAGACCGCGATCCATTGTTGTCAACTAAACATGCTATTTTAGAAAACAACTATGCGGATGATGCTTGGTTTGCAGAAGTTGAGGCTGATGTGAAAAAAGTAGTTGAGGAGTCGGTGAAGTTTGCAGAGGAGTCTCCTTATCCAACTGCAGATGAATTGTACAAAGATGTATACGTACAACAAGACTATCCATTTATTTTAGATTAATACTCTTTAACTTGATAATATAATAAAGAATGGCTGAAGTAGTAAGAATGCCCAAAATGAGCGATACAATGACCGAAGGGGTCATCGCAAAATGGCACAAAAAAGTTGGTGATAAAGTAAATTCTGGTGATTTGGTAGCTGAGATTGAAACAGATAAAGCTACAATGGACTTTGAGTCTTACCAAGAAGGAACTCTTTTATATATTGGTCCTAAAGAAGGCGAAGCAGTAGCTATTGATGCTGTTATTGCTGTTTTAGGTGAACCGGGTGAAGATTTTCAAGCATTGTTGAG
>JAIRVH010000027.1 GCA_031253985.1 Sphingobacterium sp. | reverse complement strand
ATGCGTGACAGGCATGTATTCTAACCAGCTGAACTACCAGACCTCAACCCTTCTCCTCAGAAGGTGTGCAAATATAGCGTTTGTTTACGTATCTGCAAAGATTTTTTGAAAAAAAACTAGTCTACTTGACCTTCTTTCATCTTTTCTGCATTCTCCGCAAACTGCAATGCATCTATAATTCCTTGAATATCACCATCCATAATTGCCGGTAAGTTGTACATCGTCATTCCGATACGATGTTCAGTTACGCGACCTTGTGGGTAGTTATAGGTACGAATTTTCGCAGAACGGTCTCCAGTAGATACCAACGTTTTTCTTTTTGCCGCGATGTCGCCGTTCTTTTTGTTCAGTTCAAGCTCGTAGAGTTTGTTACGCAACATCTCCATGGCTAACTCACGGTTGGCTAATTGGGAGCGTTCTACCTGACAAACGACAACGATACCTGTCGGCTTATGTGTCAACTGTACTTTGGTTTCTACCTTGTTGACGTTCTGACCACCGGCACCACCCGAACGGGATGTCTGTAACTCAATATCACCTGGATTGATTTCAACGTCCACATCTTCGGCTTCAGGAAGAACAGCTACCGATGCAGCAGATGTATGTACACGACCCTGTGTTTCGGTATCCGGAACACGTTGGACACGGTGCACGCCAGATTCGTATTTCAACTGGCCATAAGCATCATCTCCAATAACTTTTAGGATCACCTCTTTATAACCGCCAGAAGTTCCTTCGGTAACATCCATTACCTCGTTGCGCCAGCCTTTGGTTTCGAAATAGCGTGTATACATACGGTAAAGATCACCCGCAAATAAGGCTGCTTCATCACCGCCCGTACCACCACGGATCTCGATAATGGCGTTTTTCGCATCTTCTGGATCTTTCGGAATCAGCATTAAACGTATTTCTTCCTCTTTTTCTTCTTTGGCTACATATAAAAGATCCAACTCTTCTTTGGCCATCTCACGAAGTTCCTGATCCTTCTCGTTCATGATGATGTCCTTGTTGGTGTCAATATTGCTCACCATATTTCTGTAAATATGGTATTGATCCACGATTTTGCCTAAATCTTTGTATTCTTTATTCAATTTGGCAAAACGTTTCATATCTTGCATGGTTTCAGGGTTGCTCAACTCAGCTTCCACTTCTTCCCATCTTTCCTTTATCGCTTGTAATTTATCTAACATATATCAAAAATGCTTCTTCTAGGAATGTATGACCTAGATTACTATTGAGTGTACAAAAGTAAGGAAATTTTGTTGCTTTTAAACTACCTAGCCTGCTATTAATGAGAGGAAACTGCTTTTAGTCCTATGATGGAAGCAATCAGCGTGAAAATAAAGAATATGCGCCAGAAATCTGCGGGTTCCTTAAAGAAGATGATCCCCATTAAAACAGTTCCCACTGCACCTATTCCCGTCCATACCGCATAAGCTGTACCTAAAGGAAGTGTCTGTGTTGCTTTGATCAATAAGCCCATGCTCGCAAATAGGAAAACCACAAAAGCGCCGTACCACAGCCATTGTCCGCTTCCGGTCGCATCTTTTGCTTTACCCAGACAAGTGGTGAAACCAATTTCACATAATCCGCCCAATATTAAAAATATCCAGTTCATATCGTTTTCTATTTTTTATTTTGGTACAAAGTTCCAGCTTTTGGCCGATAATAATTTTTACAAATGTTAAAAATTTGTATGAATATTTGCGCGAATTCGGCTGAGCGTAACCTGGCTGACACCGAGATAGGAGGCGATGTATCCTAGTTTGATCCGTTGAATATATTGAGGGTATTTTTGAAGTAACTCGGCATAGCGCTCCTGGGCAGTATTAAAGAGCTTGGACATGGTTCGTTGCTCGGCTTTAATGAATTCCAGTTCAGCCATCTTTCTTCCCCAGTTGGCAACGGCGATATCACTTTCATAGAGGTCAAAAAGTTGTTTTTGATCTATTTGATAAACAACGCTATCCTCTAGTAGATCTATGTTCTCATAACCAGGTGTATTGTGGACATAGCTATTCATGGATATAAGTGTTCCTCCGGGTGAAACAAAATCCAGGGTAATTTGCCTATTGGGTGTCTCGTAATAAACGCGCGCTAATCCAGAAGCCAGAAAATAGATGTCTTTTTGAATTTTGTCCTGTTCGATCAATAGATTATTTCTTTTCGCTGTGATTTTCTTACTAATCTGCGCTAGTTTTGCCGTGCTTTCTGTCGGAAGAAAATGATAGCCATTTAGGCAATCGGATAAAGAAATTAGGATTTGCTCGCCCATTTTTCCAAATGTAAAGTTTCACCATCCCATACCGCATACGTATGGTAGTTTATCCATTCGCCCAAATTGATGACACGGCTATTGGGATTCAATGTAACATCGTAAGGAAGGTGTCTGTGGCCAAATATATAGTAATCGTGATGTTTGCTGGCCTCAAGCTCCTTGGCATAGCCAATTAGCCATTCTTTGTCTTCGCCCAGAAACTTTTCGTCTTCGTTATTGGAAAGTCTACTATGTTTGGACCAGCGTGTGGCAATTCCGATACCAAGATTTGGATGTAATCGCGCAAATAACCATTGGCAGAGGCGGCTTCGAAATACTTTCTTTAGCAGTTTATATTTATGATCTCCCGAGCCCAGCCCGTCTCCGTGATGGACATAGAAATGCTTACCGTTGAGCTGTAATTCCAGCTCATCGTCGATGATCCGCACATTTAATTCCTTTTTGAGGTAATCAAACATCCACATGTCGTGATTTCCTTTAAATAAGGTGATGGGAATACCGAGATCGGCAATTTCGGCTAATTTGCCAAGAAAGCGTATGTAGCCTTTGGGAACCACAGTCGCATACTCGAACCAAAAATCAAAGATATCGCCAACAAGGTAGAGTGCTTTTGCATCTATTTTGATCTGGTCTAGCCATTGAATAATGTGCAGTTCTCTTTCACGTGAGCGTTCCAAAGGATAGGATCCAAGGTGGAAGTCGGATGCAAAATAGATTTTTGTTCTTGTTGACATGTGCCCAAAACTAAAAAAAATGGAGGCGAATACAAAATTCGCCTCCACAATATATTTTGCTATGATTTAGACAATTCGGTGATAAGTGCCTTTAGATATTCCGTAGCATCGGGATCAATTCGCTTGAGTGACTGTTGAAGCTGATCAGGGTAGCTCTCTTTGATCGCCATGATCGAACTTGCGATAACCATATAGGATTTGTCAGTAACACCATTTAAAATAATATTTTTATACTTTTTGTCCCTCGTTTTTCCTAGCTTTTGGATGGCAGAAGCCCGTATAACGGAAGCCTCCGATTTCTCCGCAAGTGCCAAGATGGTTTTTTCTGTTGATTTACGCACGGCCGGATTACTAAGGTCGAGACCTTGAATTGCTGTTGCAGCAAGGTCCGCATCGGTATCTGCCAATGCTTTTGTTAAGATTTGCTGGCTGATGGTATTTGTCGGATTTTTTGAGGCGTAGGCAATCGCACCGACGCGGTTGGCAAATGAAGGTGCATGCTCGTATTGATATTGATAGTCGGCATCTGATTTATCGATAAGGATTTGACCAACGAGTGTTTTTTCGGGGTCGATATCAATAAATTCAACAGCAGCAGGTAAGGGAATCATAAATTGGGCATTGCGCTTGTTGAGCTGAAAAGTCTGTCTGATCTTACCATTTTTGGTAAAGACATCAACAACCAAAGGAACCTGGAATGTCTGGACCGTTGAGTCCTGCACTTGGGCTACATTGAGCAATAAACTATTTTCAGCATTTCTTGTAGTAATTTTTAAAATAGGGTGTCCGCCCTGGTAATACCATTGATTAAAGTAGGGGGCCCAGTCTTTCCCTGTTACTTCCTCCATCGCTAGGCGCAACTGCTGCGGTTCGCCCGTTTTGAAAGAATTCTCCGTCAGGTATTTTTTCAGTGACTGATAGAAGGCCACATCACCCATCTGCTCCTTAAGCGCATAAAGAATCAAAGATCCTTTGGCGTAGCTGATATTATCAAACATATCTTCCTTGTCGTGATAATAATAACGGGCTAAAGTTGGGCTCTTACCATTTTTGGTAGATTTTAGGTAAGATTGAAGCTTTTCAAATCTTGATTTATCACCACGATCTTTACCGCCATCGTGTTCGCGCCAAATGACCTCCCCAAAAGTGGCAAAAGATTCGTTCATGGTTAAATTAGACCAGGACTCGGCAGTAACCAAATCACCAAACCACTGGTGAAACAGCTCATGGGCGATTGTACCCTCCTGGTTATCATCCAGCAATTCACGCTTTGTTTTCTGTACATGTTCACCATGTAAAGTTGCACTGGTGTTTTCCATAGCCCCAGATACATAATCGCGACATACGATCTGCGCATATTTATTCCAAGGGTAGGGTACACCTAAGGTTTTACTGTAAAAGTCCATCATGGCCGGTGTTTTACCAAAAATGTCTTTTGCATAAGGTGCATATTTCGGCTCCAGGTAATAGTCAACGGGGATATTGTTGTACTTGTCCTGATAGATTTTAAAATCGCCAACGGCCATCATGAATAGGTATGGAGCATGAGGCAGATCCATTTTCCAGGTATCTGTACGTGTACCGTCATTATTTTTGTGCTGACTGCTCAGTGCGCCATTCGATAGACTGACATAGTTGTCGAGTACCGTCATGGAGATTTCTGCGGTCGTTTTCTGATTGGGACGATCTATCGTTGGGAACCAAGCTGATGAGGCTTCTGTTTCGCCTTGCGTCCATATCTGCCGCGGTTTGTTTGGCGTACGTTCATCTGGATTGATAAAATAAAGCCCCTTTGCGTCATTGATTGCCGCACTGCCCTGCACCTTCAATAAATTGGGTTTTGCGGTATAATCGAGGTATATGGTATACTTCTCATTTGAAAGATAATTGCGGTCTAGCTTGATCAAAAGAGAATGATCGTCATAGCTGTACTTCAAGGGGATCATCTGTTCCCCATTGACCAAAGATACCTGTTTGATATCCATACCTTTTGCATCCAGGCGAAGGGAGTCTGTAGGGTAGAAATGGGGTTGTAAAGTGACCCATTCTTGGCCATTCAGAAATTGGTTTGTATAGTCAAAACGTACATCAAGTTTGGTATGGACAAGATTATTGATCTTAGTAGGGGTAGCTCGATATTGCTGATCTATAGGGAGTTGTTGGGCTTCGCTTATTCCAATATGAAGAATGGAAATGGACAAAGTGAGGTATACGACTTTTTTGAACATAATTATAGTATTTTCAAGATTTGAATAAATCTAAAAAAATTTCGCTTGCTATAAAAGTATGCTGCGCAGAAATGTGGTCAATGCTGATCTTCGTGCTGAAGGCGATGTTTATTTATTTGCTTTGATGCCGTTGGTTTGGATGCCGATGTAAGGACAAGCGGAGAGTAATGAATCTAGAAGTTTTAGTTATTAATTCGGGAAGATAAAAAACTACCTGAGGTAGGGATGAGGTCGATAAATTTGTTTATATTCAACTCAAATTGAATTTTCATATGCTAAGTAAATAAAACTTAGCTGGTTTGAAACAAGTAGACGATTTTTTATGATAAACAAAAATTTTGGTCTTATCCTTATGATGATAGGTATGGCAGGTACGGCGACAACTGGTTATGGACAACAGTTAACATATCCAACGACAACCAAGGGAACTGTCGTAGATGAATTTTGGGGTGAAAAGGTAGCGGATCCTTATCGCTGGCTGGAGGATGATCGTTCAGCTGAGACAAAAAGTTGGGTGCAAGCTGAAAATAAGGTCACATTTGATTATTTGAATGCGATTCCATTCCGGGCAAAATTGAAGGATCAATTAACTGAAATATGGAATTATGAAAAGATAGGGACACCGTTTAAAGAGGGGGCATACACCTATTTTTTTAAGAATAATGGCTTACAGCAACATGCGGTACTTTATCGTAAACTAGGAGAGAGGGGCACTGAAGAAGTTTTCTTGGACCCAAATACATTCTCAAAAGACGGATCGACTTCATTGGCAGACGTTTCGTTTTCAAAAGATGGAAGCTTGGTAGCCTATTCTATTTCTGAAGGGGGATCGGACTGGCGGAAAGTCATTGTACTGAATGCCAAAGACAAGTCTCCGGTAGGCGAAACGTTGGTTGATGTCAAGTTTTCTGGCATCGCATGGAAAGGTAACGACGGTTTTTATTACTCGAGTTACGATAAACCAAAAGGATCTGAACTTTCAGAAAAGACAGACCAGCATAAATTATACTACCATAAACTTAAAACGGCACAGTCTACGGACAAATTAATTTTTGGTGGTCCTGCAATGCCAAGACGTTATGTAGGAGCTTCATTAACGGACGATCAACGGTACTTGATTATCTCTGCTGCAAATACAACAACAGGAAATGAGCTTTATTATCAGGATCTTCACCAGCCGAATAGCAAAATTGTTTGTCTGCAAGATCATTTTGATGCCAACACGAATGTTGTTGACAATATTGGCGATAGTTTCTTATTGGAGACAAATTACAAGGCTGCCAATAACCGATTGGTCAAAGTAGATTTGAAAAATCCTGCGAAAGAGCACTGGAAGGATGTTATTCCGGAGACTGAAAATGTTCTTTCCATCAGTACTGGCGGGGGATATCTTTTTGCAAACTATTTAAAGGATGCCGTTTCTGTGGTTATTCAATATGATTATACGGGTAAAAAGATTCGACAGATAGAATTGCCGGGGGTAGGTACAGCGAGCGGTTTCTCGGGTAAGAAGAAGGAAAAAGAAATCTATTTTGGGTTCTCAAATTACATTACACCTTCTTCAAGTTATAAATTTGATGTGGCTTCGGGGCAATCTACGGTATATATCAAGCCAAAGGTCAAATTTGAAATGGATCAATATGAATCGAAACAAGTTTTTTATACGTCCAAAGATGGTACAAAAGTACCGATGATTATCACGTATAAAAAGGGGATTGAATTGAACGGGAAAAACCCGACCATTGTGTATGGTTATGGCGGCTTTAATATCAGCCTGACACCTGCCTTTAGTACTTCCGTGGCGGTATGGTTAGCGAATGGCGGTGTGTATGCGGTTCCCAATTTGCGTGGCGGTGGTGAATATGGTCAGAAATGGCATGATGGCGGAAGACAGTTCAACAAGTTGAATGTGTTTAACGATTTCATTGCGGCAGCACATTACCTTCAGGAGAATGGTTATACATCACCGGCATATACCGCATTATCGGGCGGTTCTAATGGTGGCTTGTTGGTTGGAGCAACAATGACAATAGATCCCAAAGTTGCCAAGGTTGCTCTTCCCGAGGTTGGTGTTTTGGACATGTTGCGTTACCATACCTTCACTGCTGGTGCAGGCTGGTCCTATGATTACGGTACGGTCAATGATAGTAAAGAGATGTTTGATTACTTAAAAGCTTATTCTCCAGTGCATAATGTAAAAACAGGTGTTTGTTATCCTGCCACGATGGTGTTTACCGGCGATCACGATGACCGTGTGGTACCAGCGCACTCCTATAAGTTTGCTTCTGAACTGCAGGCAAAACAAGCGTGTGATAATCCTGTACTGATCCGTATTGAGACAAAAGCCGGTCATGGCGCTGGTAGGTCTACAGAAGTACTGATTAATAGTACGGTTGATAAATACGCGTTTGCCCTTTGGAATATGGGTATTAAGGAATTAAAATAAGTAGACGACTGCATGTAACCTTAGAAAAGGCTTTCGGTAGATGCACTATAAAAAATCCCCGATCAACTTATTGATCGGGGATTTTTATTTATTGACGAAAAGAAGATTTTCTTACTGCCACGTCTTTTCACCTTTTTTCATTTTTTGCAATGTAGCCACATATTCTTCTTTTTGCGTCGCATCTGTAATTAGAGAAATGGCTTTTTCCTGGGTTTTAATGGCTTTTTCCTTTTCTCCAAGGCGATACAGAATGTTTGCAAATGTATCTAGATACATTGGTGCATCTTTTTCTTTCTCGTTTGACAATTTGCTCCATTCAGCTGCTGCTTTTAAACATGCTGGGTCATTGCAGTTTTCAAAAATGGACCACGCCATGTTGTTCAATTCTGCTGCGGTGATGCTGGAACCATATTTTGCAATGTATTTGTTGAAACTATCTCTCAGTCCAGGGTAGTTTTTGGTATAACCATAATAACGGGGCTGCATTTCTAAGCTTGCTTTCTCGGTATTGATCGTTGGGTATTTTTGCGCTAATTCCTTTTCTATGCTAGCGAAATCAACAGCTTCCTTTGCACGAATTTTGGTATTTACGGCGTTACTTACCAATAATTGAGACAGGAAATCATTCGCTTTTACTTTTTCACTAACGGCGTCGAATTTGGCAGGATTGTCTTTGATTAAATTAAATGCCTTCGAATCGACTACATTCGCTGCAGAAAGTAACAAGCTGACATTCTCTTTTGTAAATATTTGATCTGTTGATAGGGATGCTAATACAATGCCTTCCGCCTTTGCTTGAGTCTCCTGATCGTAAGCTTCTTTGGCCGCCAAGGCCATGTTTTTAGCAATGCTTATATTATTCGGATCAGCAGTGAATTTGGCTAGTAAGGTTTCATATTGTGTATTTGGATCAAGCGCTTTTTGGGCTTTGGCAATAAAATCATCCGCTTCACCGCCCCCCACGATACGGTGAACAAGGTTTCCTTTGGTATCAAAGATCAAAAAAGTAGGATATGCCCTTACTTTATAATCTTTGGCAAAGCGATCGGCTTCTTCATACCACGATTTTACTTCTTCATTATCATTCTTGGTTTTATCCATCTGGATCTTCGCATTGATAAATTTGGCATTGAAGAAATCACCTACTTTGGCTTGAGGGAAAATGGTGCTCGACATATATTTACAAGGGCCGCACCAGGTGGTGAAACAATCTACAAATATGAATTTGTTTTCTTTAGCAGCTTTCTCTTTTATCTGACTCCAATTGAGGCCATGCTCAAACTTCATTCCTTCGCTCTGTGCGAAAAGCAAGGTTGGAATCAGGAATAACATTAAAATAAATTTTTTCATCACGTTGGTTATTTTAGATTTTTAATTTAATAGTTAGCTTTTTGTGCAGGATAGCATTTAGTTTTCCCAAGTTTTTATTCCCTTCATCATTTTGTCCAGTGTTTCTTGGTAAATCGGGCGATCGTCTTCACTGGCCATTTCGATAGCTTTATTTTGCCACTTTAAGGCTTTTTCTTTTTCTCCTTTCTTATAAAGTAGATTTGCATAGGTGTCCAAAAATGCACTGCTCGGATCTTCAATGATTGATTTTTTACTCCAGCTTAATGCGGATTCGATACAGGCAGGATCACTGCTATTGTTGAATATCGTCCAGGCAAAGGTATTCAATTGATGTGGGGTAAAATCTTCTGAAGAAAGATAGTCATTAATGGTATTTTTCATGGCTACATAATTTTTCACCTGAAGGTAGTAATGTGCTTTTATCTTCTTGAACATCGGAACGAAATCGATGTCCGGATATTTTGCCGTAAGTTCATTTTGATAACTATCCCAGTTGGGCTCATGTTTGGCATCTATTTTAATCTGAAACAATTCGTTGACGACAACATTAGCCAGTGTGCGGTTGGCAATACCGGGTGATTCTAATAGAATATCAATTTTTTCTTTATTGTTGCGGATCAGATTAAAGGCTTTGGAATTGGTGAATTTAGCGGCAGCCAATAGAATATGTACATTTTCTTTTTTGAATAATTCATCCGTTCCCAGTGAGTTTGCTAAGGTATTTTCGGCCTTCTGTGCAGTATTTTCATCGTAGGCGATATTCGCGGCTTTTAGCATCTGCTTGGCGGTGTAAATATCCTGAGGCCTTTTCTCGAATTTTTTTAGTAGCGTGTAATATTGTGTTTCGGGATAGAGCCCATCCATTACGTGACTGACAAATTCGGGGGCATCACTTGCACCAACTATACGATGTACCGCTTGTCCATTGGGATTAAAGATGAGAAATGTGGGAAAAGACTGAATATTATATTCATTGGAAAGGGTACGTGCATCGGCATACCACTTTTTGACATAGGCATTGTCGGACTCTGTGGAATCCATTTGTACCCTAACACTAATGAAATTCTGATTAATTGGCTGTCCAACCTGTTCTAAAGGGAATATTTCATTGCTCATATATTGACAGGGACCACACCAGGTTGCAAATAGCTCCACGAAAATAAACTTGTTCTCGGTTTGCGCTCGCTCCTTAACTTGTTTCCAACTCAACCCATCTACAAATTTCACCCCCTTAGTTTGGGCCTGCGCCAAATTCCCGAATAAAATCGTTAGGCATAATGCGATTATACTTCTCATACTCACTCAACAAAAGATTCATAATTATGTTTAAGTTATTAAATTAATCTGAAAACAAAAACACCTCTGAAGTATTAATTTCAGAGGTGTTTTTGCGGACTAATAGATCGCTTATTTGATATTTATCTTCGATTTTAAATCTTTTGTTAGGCCGTCTTTATGTAACATCAAAGAAGTTGTTTTGTAACGCACAAATTCTTTCGTTGCATATAAGTAACCGTGGTAGTCATTAGTTGTGCCCCAAGAGTTTTTAACGATGTAGTACTCTTTTCCGTTTTGATCTTTGACAAGACCTACGATATGCATGCCATGGTCATCTGTAGTTTGCCAGTTGTCGAAAGCTTTTTGTCTTTCTTCTTCTGTTACTTTTAACTCTGGTTTAGGACCAACAAACATGGTTGACTTTTCTTGGTCAGTCATTTCCTCAAATGGTTTTTCTGGTACATAAGCTACACCATTTTTCCAAGAGAAACCTTTTTCTGATACGTCAGTTGCCCAAGCTACCGTATAACCTTTTTGTAATGCATTGTCAATGATATCGGTTAAATCGTTCATCTTCACATTATAAAAACGATCAAATGACCAGTTGTCAGGAATCAACAATACGAATTGGCTGTAGTAAGGATGGTCAGTTACAGAAGCGATGCCTACATAATCATCCGGATTGATACCGATAACCTGATCTGCAAAAGTGCGTGGTGTATAAGATTTACCATTGTAATCAAATTTCTCAGGTACCTCACCTAGGTAAGAGTCCATGGCAGCGGTATATGCTTTCTCCCAGTTTGGTGTCAATGTTTTGCCTTTTACTACGGCGCCTAACATGGCATCCAACATATTTGTCATTTCACCAAAGTTGTTGCGTGTCGTACCGTAGTGAAGACCTGTATAAGCCGATTGCGGCATTGTACCGTATTTACGGAATGAGTTCAATACATCATGGAATTGGCCACCTTCACCTAATGACAATCCGCCGTGAAGACGTACATACGTACGGGCTTTGTCTAAGTATGTGTTGCGTGCCGTATAAATTTGAGAGATCTCAACAGGTTTTTTACCCATACGGATCATTTCTGACTCCAGGAAAGAATTACCTGAATAAGACCAACAAGTACCTGACGAACCTTGGTTTTTGATCGATGTGTTACCTAGATTGATAACTTCAGTAAAGGTAAATCCGGATTTGCTATTGTCATTTTGATTTGCTTTTAAGGCATTGATCAAATTGTCTTGTGCTTGTACTTGGAAGGAAGCTGCGAAAAGTGAAGCGGCTAGTACAATCGTTTTATTCCAATTCATTGTTAGTGTTTTGTTAATTTAATGTGGTGCTAAATTAAATAAATAAAATTTAGTAAGGTAAATTCCTCTGTAAAATAATTGTTCTTAAAAATTGATTGTTTTTCTGCTATTCTGCTGCTGGAGAATAGGATGCTTAAAAGGCAGCGATATTGATCAGAAATGGCCAGAAATCTCTTTCTGACCATTGTGTTTTGGTATAATCATTTTTTAATCCGCATTGGCTTAATCAGCCGGTTCAGCCTTTTTTGGAAAAACCAGCGATGCAATAATACTCAATGCGAGTATGCCGACGATAACGATCAGCGAATGTGTTGTTGTGAAACCTACTTCGGCCAACCAATGGTGCAGCAGCATCTTTAGACCAATGAAGACCAGTAAAAAGGCTAAGCCTACTTTGAGGTATTGGAATTTGTGGATAATGTTGACCAATAGGAAGAACATCGACCGTAATCCGAGGATTGCAAAAATATTGGAGAAAAATACCACATAGGCATCTTTGGTCACCGAGAAAATTGCAGGAATAGAATCTACAGCGAAAATCAGGTCTGTAAATTCGATGACAAGCAATACAAGAAACAGTGGTGTCATGTATTTCACGCCATTCTCAACATGGAAGAAGTGTCCACCGTCTAATTTTGGCGTTACCTTAAAGTATCGAGATGCAAATTTAACAACAGGGTGGTTCTGTGGATCCACTTCCTCTTCCTGATTGCGGTTGATAAACATTTTGACACCTGTAAAGACCAAGAAAGCTCCGAAAACATAGAGAATCCAGCCAAATTTGGCAATCAGCGTAGCACCAAGGAAAATAAATAAGAAACGCATAATGATCGCTCCTAAAATCCCCCACACTAGAACTTTATGATAATAGCGCTCCGGAATACCAAAAGAAGTGAATAATAACACCATCACAAAGATATTGTCTACGGACAAAGCATATTCCACAACATAGCCTGTGAGATATTCCAGACCGAGATTCTTATTATAGACCTCGAGACTGGCCGCTAAATCACCCGGAATGATTTTAATATCATGGTGATGTTTGGTAATGATTTCCTGCAGGTGGTCCAGGTCATGGATGTTGTGCAATTCAAATCCATAGTGACGCAGCAGCCAATAGAATCCTAATGAGAATAGGACCCAGATAGCACTCATAATAGAAGCCATTTTTAGGCTCACAGGCTTGTCGCCTTTAGAGAATAATCCAAGATCTATTGCCAGCATAAGTGCAATAAAGATGAGGAATCCTCCAAAAAACATTAATTCGTGACTCATTTTATTTTTTTCTTTCGGTTGTATATTTTACCAGTTGCTGCAAGCCCTCTTTGTATTCGCTGTCAGGAAAGTCTTCCAAAATCCGGAAAGCATCTTGTTGGTATTCCAGCATCTTACTTGTTGCGTACTCCAGTCCACCGCTCTTTCGGACAAAGTCGATCACCTCAGTAACTTTTTGCGCATCTTCATTATGGTTTCTGACCAAATTAATAATTCGACGCTTTTCACTTGAAGTTACCTGATTCAGCGCATAGATTAGCGGTAAGGTCATTTTCTTTTCTTTGATGTCATTACCTAATGGTTTGCCGACATCGTCTAAGCCAAAGTCAAATAAATCGTCCTTGATTTGGAACGCAATTCCGATTTTTTCGCCAAATTGGTGGAGTTTATCGATTGTTTCTTGATCTGCATTCGACGAGGCGGATCCACAGGCGCAGCAAGAAGCAATCAGCGAAGCGGTTTTTTTTCGGATGACTTCAAAATAAATAGCTTCTTCGATATCGAGTTTACGAGCCTTTTCGATTTGAAGCAATTCACCTTCGCTCATCTGATCAACGGCTTCCGATACAATCTTTAATAAATGATAATCCTGATGTTTTACGGAAAGTAATAGGCCTCTTGATAGCAAAAAATCACCTACCAAGACAGCAATCTTATTCTTCCATAATGCATTGATAGAAAAAAAACCTCTGCGTTCGTAAGAATTGTCCACTACATCATCATGTACCAGTGAGGCCGTATGCAATAATTCTACGAGCGCAGCCCCTCTGTAAGTGGATTCATTAATTCCGTTACATATACCGGCAGAAAAGAATACGAACATAGGTCGCATTTGTTTGCCTTTACGTTTGATCAGGTATTGTGTAATGCGATCCAACAAGGGGACGGAGCTTTTCATCGAAGCTTTGAATTTTTTTTCAAAAGCCTCAAGTTCATGGACAATAGGGCGTTGGATCTCTCTTAATTTTGACATGAATTGGGGTGAAATACCAAAATAGTTAAAGCTTAAAGATAGTGATTTTGTTACAACTCTTCGACTGCTTTCTCAAGATTT
>JAIRVH010000001.1 GCA_031253985.1 Sphingobacterium sp. | reverse complement strand
CTTCGCCAGTTATAATTCTGAAAGTTCAGATTAAAGTGCTCTACTAACAACGCACTACATGCTTACATAACCGTCTCCATCCTGTCAATTCCGGTCAACCCCAATTATGTCTTACAAAGATACAATTTTTTTGCTTAATCAGCAAGATCTTCCGTGTTCTAGCTCCATGCCCCGCTATGCGGTTGAAAATAAATGTGATATTTTGGAAAAGAAAGCTGGACGGAAGTCCAGCTTTTTCTTTATTTAATCAATCCGGCCCTTTTTAACAAAGGTTCTACCGAAGGTTCTTGCCCGCGGAAGCGTTTGTAAAGGACCATTGGATGTTCTGTACCACCTTTGGAAAGCACATTGTCCTTGAACTTGGTCGCGATCTCCTTATTGAAGATACCATTCTGTTTGAAGTAATCAAAAGCATCTGCATCCAGTACTTCCGCCCATTTGTAGCTGTAATATCCCGAAGAATAACCACCATTGAAAATATGCGAGAAGGCTGTACTCATGGCATTCTCCTTGACATCGGGATAGAGTTTTGTCGAGGCAAACTGTTCTTCTTCGAATGCTTTGAGATCAGAGATTGCCGTTGGATCCTGTCCATGCCAGCCCATATCCAATAGACCAAAGCTTAATTGGCGCATTGTCGCCATCCCCTCAAGAAATGAAGCGCTTTCGCGGATCTTTTCGACAAGTTCCATCGGGATTACTTCGCCAGTTTCGTAGTGCTTGGCAAATAATTCAAGGGCTTCTTTTTCATAGCACCAGTTTTCCATTACCTGACTTGGTAACTCGACAAAGTCCCAATACACAGACGTTCCAGATAAGGTAGGATAGGTGCTATCCGCCAACATACCGTGTAGGGCATGTCCAAATTCGTGAAATAATGTGGTTACTTCCTGGAACGTCAACAATGAAGGTTTTGAAGCTGTAGGACGCGTAAAATTGCAAACAATAGAGACATGGGGACGCTCTTGCGTGCCATTTTGAATGTATTGTGGTTTGAACGATGTCATCCAGGCACCATTTCGCTTTCCTTTACGCGGGAAGAAATCGGCATAGAAAATAGCGACTAATTCGCCATTGTCTTTACTGACCTCAAATGTTTGCACCTCTTCGTGATACGTATCAATCGTGTCGACTTCTTTGAAGTTGATGCCAAATAAACGATGAGCTACTTCAAATGCACCTTGTAACACATTTTCGAGTTTGAAATAAGGTTTGAGCTTTTCGTCGTCCAGATTAAAGCGTTCTTGTTTCAACTTTTCGGCATAATAGGCCCCATCCCATTTTTCCAATTGGTCTATACCATCTAAGTTCTTTGCAAATTGGGCTAATTCTGCAAATTCTTGTACTGCCGCTGGTTTTGCTTTTTCCAGTAAGTCATTTAAGAATTCAGTGACTTTGTTTGGATTTTGTGCCATACGCTCGGCAAGAACAAAGTCTGCATGCGTTGCGTAGCCTAATAATTTGGCTCTTTCGAAACGTAGTTTTACAATTTTCAGAACATTATCCACGTTGTTGTGCTCGTTATCCTGGAAAGCTTTTCGGCCTGCGGCGAGGGTAATTTCTTTGCGAAGTTCCCGATTGTCCGCGTAAGTGACAAAAGGAAGATAGCTTGGAAAATCCAGGGTAAAGAGCCAGCCTTCTTTTTCGTTGGCTTTAGCCAAAGCATGTGCAGCTTCTACTGCACCCTCTGGAAGTCCGGCGAGATCTTTCTCGTCGGTCACCAATAGTTGGTAGGCGTTGGTTTCAGCAAGAACATTCTCGCCAAATTTCAATTTTAAAAGCGATAGCTCGGCATCTATTTCACGGAGTTTTTCTTGTTGTTCACCATTCAAAAGTGCGCCGTTGCGGACAAAATCCTTATATGATTTTTCCAATAAGGTTGTTTGTTCTGCGGTCAATGTCAGTTGATCTTTCTGATCATATACAGCCTTCACCCGTTTGAAAAGATCGAAATTTAACGTAATATCATTGCCCAATGCTGATAATTTGGGTGCTACATCCTGTGCGATTTTTTCGAGTTCGGCATTTGTTTCAGCGGAATGAAGGTTGAAAAAGATATTTGACAAACGATCTAATGTCTGCCCTGAGTAGGACATGGCAGCTATAGTATTGTCGAAAGTTGCCTTTTCGGGATTGTTGACGATTGCATCGACCTCATCTTTTGTCTTCTGAATAGCTTCGTCAAATGCGGGAATATAATCTTCGTTTTTTATCTGTGAAAACGGAGCAGTGTCATGCTGCGTTTTAAATTTCTCTGTTAAAATACTCATAGGAGTAAATGTAATAAATATTTATTTCAAGCGATAGCATCTACTTAAATTATGGAGCTGAAATGATATTTGATCAAATAGGTAGTTAGGCTGTCTTCGAAATGTATTGCAGGAAATTGTATCTATAAAAAAAGAGCTCCTTGGAGCTCTTTTTTTTACTTTTTATATAGAATTAGGCTAGTTTCCCTAATGCATTTTTGATTCTTTTTAAAGCTTCGATCAAACTTTCGTCTGAAGCTGCATAAGACAAGCGGATGTAGTTATCGTTACCGAATGAATCTCCACCTACTGTGGCTACGTGGCCAACATTCAATAAGTACAATGCCAAATCAGATGAGTTTTTGATGACATTGCCCTCTTGGTCTTTTTTACCAAAGAACGAAGAGATCTCAGGAAAGAAATAGAATGCACCTTCGGGTAGATTTGTTCTTACACCTGGGATTTCAGTCAATAGATCGTATACCAATTGGCGGCGACGAGCGAAAGCTTCTTTCATTTTGTTGACAGATTCTAATCCTTGTTCATAAGCGACGATACCCGCACGTTGAGAAATTGAACAGGTACCTGAGGTTGTCTGTCCTTGTAATTTATCATTTGCAGCAGCAATGGTTTTGTTGGCAGCGATATAACCTAAGCGCCATCCAGTCATTGCAAATGCTTTTGAAAAGCCATTGATGATGATCACTCTATCTTTGATGCTTTCAAACTGTGCGATGGATTCGTGTTTATCGACAAAGTTGATATGTTCATAGATTTCATCAGATAGAATAAATACCTGTGGATGTTTTTCGAAAACTTTAGCCAATGCAGCTAATTCATCTTTGCTGTAAACTGTTCCTGTCGGGTTGTTTGGCGATGAAAACATAAACAATTTGGTTTTTGGTGTAATTGCCGCTTCCAATTGTTCAGGTGTAATCTTAAAATTATTGTCAATTTCAGTATTGATAAATACTGATTTTCCTTCGGCTAAAACAACCATTTCCGAATATGATACCCAGTATGGTGTTGGGATAATTACCTCATCACCTGGATTGATCAAGGTTAGAATCACATTAGACAGGGATTGTTTTGCACCCGTAGAAACGACAATTTGAGAAATATCATAATCTAAATTGTTCTCTGTCTTCAACTTGTTTACAATTGCCTGGCGTAATTCTGGGTACCCCGGTACCGGCGAATAGCGCGTCCAGTTTTCGTCTAGGGCTTTCTTCGCTGCATCTTTTACATGCTCAGGTGTGTTGAAATCAGGTTCACCTACGCTAAGGCTAATTACATTAACGCCTTTTGCTGCTAATTCGCGGCCCAACTTGGTCATTTTAAGTGTAGCCGATTCGGACAAATTATTTATCCTGTC
>JAIRVH010000178.1 GCA_031253985.1 Sphingobacterium sp. | reverse complement strand
TAAAACGATAAAGGGTTATTTCTAAAATTTAAAAATAACCCTTTATCTAATGAAAAACTAAATTATTTGCTTAGTTCCGCGTAATATTTATGAAATAAAGGAATTGTTGAAATTCCCATGAGGTAATTCTCAATACCATACTTTTCATTTGGAGAGTGTAGGTTGTCACTATCTAGTCCGAAGCCTAGGAGTACAGTCTTTAAACCCAATACCTCTTCAAAAAGGGCAACGATTGGAATAGAGCCGCCACCACGTGTTGGGATAGGCTTCACACCAAATGTTTCATGTAAGGCTTTCTCTGCCGCTTTGTAAGCAACCCTGTCCGTAGGTGTCACCACAGGTTCACCGCCATGATGAGGTTTGACTTCTACTTTCACATAATCAGGAGCAATAGATTCAAAATGTTTTTTGAAAAGCTCTGTAATACGATGAGAGTTTTGATTTGGTACAAGACGCATCGAGATCTTTGCATGAGCTTTTGAAGGCAATACAGTCTTGGCTCCCTCACCGATATAACCACCCCATATACCGTTCACTTCCAAGGTTGGTCGAATACCGGTGCGTTCCAATGTGGTATAACCTTTTTCGCCCCAGATATTTTGGATACCGAGGTCAGTTTTGTATTCTTCAATATCGAACGGCGCTTCATTTAATGCTTTGCGTTCTTCAGCCGTCAATTCGACAACATCATCATAAAATCCCGGAATGGCGATATGATTGTTTTCATCATGCAAAGAGGCAATCAGTTTTGCTAATATTGTCGCCGGATTGGCTACCGCTCCACCATATACACCAGAATGTAAGTCTCTATTAGGACCAGTTACTTCTACTTCAACATAAGAAAGTCCACGTAAGCCAGTTTCTAATGATGGTTGTGCCATGCTGATCATTGATGTGTCAGATATAACAATAACATCAGCTTTCAGTCTTTCCGTATTTTCTTTAACAAATGTGCCTAAATTGACGGAACCCACTTCTTCTTCACCCTCAATCATAAATTTGATGTTACATGCCAGTGCATCATTTTTAATCATGTATTCGAAAGCTTTTACATGCATATAAAACTGACCTTTATCATCGGCAGATCCACGTGCATAGATTTTGCCATCACGGACCGTCGGTTCGAAAGGAGGGGTATCCCACAACTCATATGGATCAGCAGGTTGTACGTCGTAATGGCCATAAGTTAATACGGTAGGAAGTGCCGGATCGATAATTTTTTCTCCATAAACGATTGGATTACCTGCAGTAGGACAAACTTCTACATTGTCGGCTCCTGCTTCACGCAATTTCTGAGCAACAAATTCAGCAGTCTTCTCCACATCTCCTTTAAATTTAGGATCAGCACTTACTGATGGTAAACGCAATAAATCAAACAACTCATCTAAAAAACGTTGCTTGTTTGCTTCTACATATTCTTTAATGTTTTGCATATTGTTTGTGTTTGAAACAAATTTACACAAATAGACACATTTAACTCAATTTGTTGTAACCTTTTCGGGAATGGTGGTGACTAATGTAAAAACTAATTCAAATAATTATGGAAAAGCAATCAGTAGGTGCCATTTTGGGAATCGGATTATTTACATGTATCACCTTGTGTGTGTATTTTATTATGCGTTATCGAAGTGCGACAGTACACCTACCTAGCGAAAGTAGGAAAAAGGAGTCTGTGGATTGGCAAAAGCCCGGAATTTTAGTCCTTGGTATCGGAATTGGCTTGTTCATTGTCGGTATATTGGACAATTATATCAAGACTGATTTGCCGGATTCACTCGCCGTAGCCATTTTGATTATTTCTGCAGGGCTTGCAATGATAATTGCTAACCGATTGGATAAAAAACGCGATATTTAACCCGCCAATGGATGAAATCTATATTCGAAAAGTTCTGTCAGGCGATGTGGAATCTTATCGTTATTTTATAAAAACGTATAAGGATATGGCATTTTCTGTCGCTCTTTCTATTGTAAAGGAAGAGCATTTGGCAGAAGATGTCGTTCAGGATGCATTTATAAGGTGCTATCAATCGCTGTCCTCCTTTAAAGGGAAATCGAAATTTAGTACCTGGTTTTACCGAATTGTTGTGCATGTTGCTTTTCATGCCGTTCGGCATAAGAAACTGGAGTTGGTCAATTTTGATCTATCCCACCACGACATGTCACATGACGATTCGGTATTGGATGAGATAATCGAACATGAAAGAAAAGAAATGATCAACGATGCCCTCAGGATCTTGCCCGCTCGGGAGTCCGTTGCATTGCGTTTATTCTATTTGGAAGAACAGTCGATGGATGAAATTCAGGAAATTATGGGCTGGACACTGTCAAATACAAAAGTTATATTGCATCGAGCCCGTAAAAATATGCAGATTATCTTGAGTCAGTTAATTAAAAAAGCAGAGTATTATGGATAAGGAGCAGGAAAAATTTAAAAAAGTTATGCAAATGAGTAAAATAGAGCTGCCATTTGATGATTTTGAACAACGTATCATAGAAGGTATCGCTGCGCTTGAGAAAGATAAAGAGAAAGCGCTGTCAAATAAGAAGTATGCGATTACATTTTTTCTCCTTGGAACTGTTTGCGGTATGATGCTCAACAATTATCTGATGGCCAAAATTCAAGTTGCAGATATAGCCCCAGATCTTAAAAATTATAGTGCAATAGGTTGCCAGTTATCTTTTGCTGTGTTGATATGTTTTTTCTGTCTTCAGTTGTGGCGTTTGATCAATATGCAACAGAAGAAGCATTATCAAGTATAGCGATGCTATTTTTTGATGATTGTTTAAGATCTGCGCTTTTGAAAAATACGCTTCCTGTATGGGAAATATGAGCCAAAATCCGTGTTTTAAGAAATAAAATTAAATTTATTGTAACAAAACATTGATTTTATCTACTAATGTTATATTGATATTAATTTACTATCCAACAATTTTATGAAAAGAGTTTTACAAATTCTCTTATTTTTCATTTTTGCTATCCACGGTTTGGCTTCGGGTCAATCCAAGATTGCTGGAAAAATAAGTGATGTAAAGGACCAACTAAAGTTATCAGACGCAACAATCATGCTATTGACTGCCAAAGATTCCATATTGACCGGCTTTACCCGATCGGATGAAAATGGCCTGTTTTCCTTAGCTAAGCCCGATACAGGAGCTTACGTACTCATTGTGAGTTATCCCAAGTATGGTGATTTTTATACGGAGATCCAATCTGGGGTGGATTACTCTAAATTGGCTATTGGTCTAACAAACACAGCTACGTTATTACAAGAAGTTATCGTTACGGGACGTATTCCCATCACAATTAAAGGTGATACCACAGAATATGACGCCGGTAGTTTTAAAGTTGAGAAAAACGCCAAGGTGGAGGATCTGTTGAAGGCTTTGCCGGGAATCACGGTCGATGCATCCGGAAAGATTACCGCACAAGGTAAAACAGTAAAGAAAGTATTGGTAGATGGAGAAGAATTTTTCGGTGATGATCCGACGTTGGTAACACGAAATATCCGATCGGATATGGTGGATAAAGTTCAGGTTTACGAGAAAAAATCTGAGCAGGCAGAGCGAACAGGGGTGGATGACGGTCAGCGTGAGCAAACGATCAATGTAAAGCTAAAAGAAGGCTCTAAAAATGGTATGTTCGGAAAAGCGCTTCTTGGTGGCGGAACCGACGACTACTATATGGGACAATTAATGTTGAACAAATTTAAGGGTTCGCAAAAAATATCGGTTTATGGGCTTTTTGGTAATAATGGTACTACGAGCATGAACTGGCAGGATGCGCAAAAATATGGCGGTGATTCAGGTGTGTCCTATGGAGATGACGGATCGATGAGCTGGTCTAATTTTACGGACCCTTTTTCTGGACAAGGTGTTATTGGTGTACCTCGTGCCATAAATTCGGGGGTTAACTTCTCAGACAAATTTGATAAGGATAAGCATACGATCAACATTAACTATAAATACGGAAGATTGAGCAGTGATGGAAATGATGAAACGATTACCAGTGGTTTGATCGACAACCGGTCAATAAAGAATGTAGATACTGAAAATGACCAACATCGGGCCAATTTGAAATATGATCTGAAATTGGATTCATTAAACCTCTTAACAATTCGCGGAGGTGTGTCCAGAAAAAATCTTTGGTCCTATAATACACGCGAAGCTTATCAATTCTCAAAGGCTGGTGATATTACAATTGCTGAAATAACAGATGAACTAGTGGAAAACCACGTGAACGAAGCAAACTTCAGTACATATTTTACCCATAAATTCAAGAAAAAAGGACGTTCTTTTACATTTGATGGTCAATGGAAAAGAAATGAGATGGATGGCACTGGTCATTTAAATTCTAATCTTAAAAATAATGATTTAAATACTGAAACAAAAACGGATCAGGATAAAGTCCGTAATAATAAAAGTGATGTTCTAGGAGCCTCTATATCTTATACCGAGCCTTTGTCAAAGATTTGGAATCTTGTTGTGGGAACTGGTATAGAACGAAGTACCAATACATCACTCGTGGAATCTTTCAATGATGATGGACAGGGAAATTATAACCAATTGGATCGAAAGTTTAGTAATAATTATGATTTTGATAGAAATAGCAGTAGATATAAACTCGCTATAGTCCATACCACTGAAAAGTTCAAATTTACTGTGGCCAATAATTTCAATAATGACAAATTAAAACAGTTCAATAACTATACAAGTGAGGGAATTACAAGAAGTTATTTTACCTATAATCCAAATGTGAGTGCAGGCTATTCCTTTACAAAAACGAAGGGTTTATGGATGAACTATACCGGTAAAAATCAATTGCCTTCCATGAGTCAGATTCAGCCAGTTTTGGATAATTCGGATCAGATTAATCGTTATTTGGGAAATGAAAACCTAAAACCTTCGTTTAGGAACTCACTAAATCTGAATTATAACTCATTCCGTGTGTTGACTGGAAATTATGTTTATGTGGGTGGTAATATTTCTACCGAAAAGGATCCGATTACACAGAATATTGATACATTAAACGGGATCAATACCTATACTTGGAATAATGTGGAGGGTAAGACAAATACCTCCCTAAATGTATGGTCTGGAGTTTACTTCAAATTGAGCAAAAAACTAGGACTGTCCAACTCACCACAGTTTTATGTGAATATGAGTGATAACTATAATATGTTCAATCACCAATTAAATAAAGTAAATACGACGAACTTTAATTTTACGTATAATTTCAAAAGAGACACCAAAACAGGTTTAAATTTTGACCTGAACTTTAGTCCACAGTATCGTCTGATGAAATCAAGTTTGGAACGCAATACCAATAGCAATGGTTTTGTATTTGCTTCCAATGGAAGTGTGGAGTATTTCTTCAACAAAACATTTAAGGTTTATACCAATTACACTTATTCCTATGAAGCTGCAACCAAAGCTTTTGACGAGAAGTTTGAACAGTTTTTATTGCATCCGGGTGTGAGTAAAAAATTCCTGAAAAATGAATCATTGGTATTGGATTTTATGATCAACGATGTTCTTAATCAGAATAAGGGCTTTAGTCGTTCGGCATCGACTTCTGTCTTTACGCAACGTCGATATGATACGATACGCAGATATTATATGCTTAAACTATCATGGGATTTTACAAAAATGTTTTTATAAAATATAAGCGAAATACAATGTTAAAATATATCTTTTTTCTCTGTTTCTGTTGTTCGGTCTTTGGCCTTAAAGCACAGTATGTGTTGTTTGGTCGATCGGGAACTATTTCCTACGATAAGACGATGTATATGAAGAATATCGTAAGTAAAAAATTCATCGCTAAGGCCGATGATAATTCAAAACAGTTTTTTGAGCGTATAATACCGAGGTTACCTGAAAGTGCCGTGCTAAAAAAGTCAATGAAATTCAATGCGACGGAGACTTTGTTTGAATCGGTAAAAGACGAGAGTCTGGATGCAGAAATTAAGCAGTACATCATGATGCTGGCACTAGATTTCGATGCAACAACACTTTCAAATATGACCAACCGTTCATTTTTAAGATATAACGATATTGTTGGTGAAAAAATCATCGTTCAGGATTCCATGAAGCGTATCAAATGGAAAATCACAGACGAGTACCGTGAGATCGCGGGGTACAATTGCAGGAGAGCTAATGGGATTACCCCCGACTCCATTTATGTTATTGGATACTATTGCAATGAAATTCCAATCAGTGGTGGGCCTGAATCCATCAACGGTCTTCCAGGGATGATTTTGGGATTGGTCGTGCCTAGCCAGCACGTTTCCTATTTTGCAACAAAAGTAGAACTCAGCAATACGGTTGTGATGGACAAAAAGAAATTTGAGAATACCAAGGTCAAACGAATGACACGAAAGGCCATGACAGATCAGATTACAAGTGTACTGTCTCAACATATGAATAAAGAAACTGTTCAATTTATTATGGAACTCGGCAATTTATAAACATCAGGGTACGCTATACACACATTATGCTGTGCATTTCTAACTGTTTAGATAAAAAAGCTCTTCAAAAGAAGAGCTTTTTTTGTAGCTGTGTGATTGTATTCTGTTGTTAATCAGTTGTTTGTTTTGTTGTTTGACGGCTTTTTATTTCTTGTATTTTTTTTGCGATAAACTAAAATTAACTGAAACAAAATATTAGTTTTGTGCACGAATTTTATTATTTATATAATTATATACTATCCAAAACCATATTATGAAAAGAGTGGGGCGCCTACTTTTACTTATTTTATTCTGTTTTTACGGAATAGTTCATGCTCAATCCCGAATTGAAGGAAAAATCAGTGATGTAAAAGATCAGCTTAAGCTGCATAATGCAACAATTATGCTGTTAACAGCCAAAGATTCTATTTTGACCAATTTTACCCGTTCGGATGAAAATGGGAAGTTCTCTTTTGAACGCCCTGATACTGGACAATATTTTATCATTGTCACCTACCCAAAGTATGGTGAATATTACGCGGAAATCTTACCGGGGCAGCATTACAATAACCTATCAATTGGAATGACCAGCAGCGCGACCTTGCTGGAGGAAGTGATTGTTATGGGGCGGGTACCCATTAGTATCAAGGGAGATACGACGGAATATGATGCCGGAAGTTTTAAAGTGGAAAAAAATGCTAAAGTTGAGGATTTATTAAAAGTTCTCCCTGGGATTACTGTCGATGCTTCCGGTAAAATTACTGCACAAGGGAAAACAGTAAAGAAAATGCTGGTGGACGGGGAGGAGTTCTTTGGCGACGATCCCATTTTAGTGAGCCGGAATATTCGTTCTGATATGGTTGACAAAATTCAGGTGTATGAAAAGAAGTCTGATAAGGCAGAGAAAACAGGTATTGATGATGGAGAACGTACACAGACAATCAACGTCAAACTCAAAGAGGAGGCTAGACGCGGAATATTTGGGAAAGTAGATGTCGGTGGAGGAAGTGATAAGTTCTACGCTGGACAGAGCTTTTTGAACTACTTTAACCAATCGTTTAAAGCTTCGGCTTATTTGATTGCAAGCAACACTGGGAAGAGCGGGCTCAGCTATGAGGAAGTGAATAGCATGGGGGGAGATTACGACGGAGGTGATAATTTTAATGGAGAAGGTGTTCCTAAATCCCTGAATACAGGATTTCTATATTCGGATAAAACGGCCAACAAAAAACATGCTTGGCGGATAGATTATAAACATATCCGATCCGATGTTGATCTGGATCGAAGTGTGTTCACGCGCAATGCAGCACGCGATACGATATTAACAAGCAATAGCAGTACATTGGCTTCAAATCAAAACAGAAAGCATAATATTGGTTTGAAATACGAGTTTAAGGTCGATTCCATGTCCGATTTAACCGTGTGGGCAGGTGCAAACAAAAGACATGAAAATAGTTCTTCGGAAACACAATCCACCACTGTCAATCAATTTGATCAAAAGATCAACGATAACCAGCGAAACTTTAAGAACGATTCCAGGTCAGAACAGTATAACGCCTCGGCGCTCTATGTAAGACGTTTTAAAAAGAAAGGCCGCTCGTTATCATTCAACTATTTTACATCAGGCAATAAACAAGACGGGGAACAAGATCTGTTTTCTAAACTTAGATTTTATAAAGAAGGGAATGCTGAAAGGGATTCGATCCTCGATCAAAAGAAATTTGTAAAAAATAGCTCTATTTCCACAGGTGGAGAATTTGCTTATTCCGAGCCGATTTCAAAAAAGATTATCCTCTCTTTGGAATACGGATTGAATTTCAACAGAAATAACAACGCAGTTCAGTCTTTCGATAAAAATCAGAATACCGGTAGTTTTGATAGACTGGATAGTTTGTATAGCAATGATTTCTTGTACAAAACAACAAAAAACACCTATAATCTCGCAATTAATTATAAGCCTTTGGAGAAGCTCGTGGTTAACGTCTCGAATAAGTTTGAAAATAGTGATCTGTCGCAATTAAACCGTATGGAGAATTCAAAACTCTCCCGATCATTTTTTGTATATAATCCAGTGGTTGATGTCAATTATGAAATACAGAAAAATAAATCGATCAGTTTGAAGTATCAGGGTACAAATGGTTTGCCCTCTTTAAATCAGATTCAGCCGTTACGGTCGAATTTGGACCCTCTGAATGAGTACTTAGGGAACGAAAATCTAAAGCCATCTTACACCAATAACTTGAACCTGAGCTTTAGAACCTATTCCATCTTAGAGGATAAGTTTATTGGGATCTTTCTAAGCGCTTCACGTACAAACAGTGCGCTGGTACAAAATACGACAATTGATTCACTGGGTAAAACGACATTTGTATGGGGAAATTTAAATCACAAGAGCAACAATCAGATAAGCATCAGTCCAATGTATTACGGCAAGCTGTCCAAAAAATTTCAATTGAGACATGGTGGTGGACCATCGATATCTTTCAGCAACAATTATAACTACGTCAATACAGTATTGGCCAACGCCAAGGTGCAGCGTTATGGGTTGAATTATGGTCTACAGCGATCGACAACAAAAGGTTTGGACTTTGGTATTGAATTGTCCCCAGGCTATCTTATCCAAGATAATTCCATTGGCGCGATGGAAGATAGCAAGGGATTTACGTTTTCATCTGAAGGAAATCTAAAGTACTTTCTGCCAGCTAAATTTATTGTGCGAGCAGATTTTAGTTATAGTTATCAGGCTCCTACGGCAGTGTACAGTAAAAAGTTTGAACGATTCGTATTGAGTCCGGCTTTGTCAAAAAAATTCCGAAAAGATGAAAAGCTGGAATTGACCTTTATGGTTAATGACCTCCTCAAACAGAATGTGGGTTTTGACAGAAGTCAAAATGGGACACTGCTGACTGAACGCCGATACAATACAATCAGCAGATATTATATGGTTAAGCTCACTTGGGAAATCAATAAAATGCTTGTAAAATCGAAATAAAATGAAAGATATCAAAAATTTACTCGTCCTATTGCTGGCCTTATTCTGGGGCGCCACAGCTTTTGGGCAATATGCTTATTTTCCTACGCAAGGAACAATTACCTATGATAAGACCGTATTTCTTAAAAACCTGCTCAAGCGCTATGCAACCTATGCGAAAGACGAAGATACACGTAATTCCATCAGAGAAATGATGGGGCAGATTCCAGAAAATCAGGTGCTGAAAAAGAAACTGACCTTTTCCAATGATGAGGTCCTCTATGAGCATATTGCGGAAGAGTATTCCGATGTTGTCAATGGGCTGATGCGTTCTGGAATTTTTGAGTCGGGGATAAGTGGCTATCAGAATCTGAAAAATAAGGCATTTAATTCTGTTTTTGAACTCGGCGGCGAGCGCGTTGTCGTAACCGATTCAACACTAAAGATCAAGTGGAAAATAACGAATGAATACCGTGAAATTGCGGGGTACCCATGCCGCCGGGCCAACGGACTTGTATTAGATTCCATCTATGCCGTCGCTTTTTATACGGACCAGATCCCTGTTTCAGGAGGCCCCTCAGCCTTTAATGGATTACCGGGAATGATCCTTGGTTTGGCCGTTCCTGAACTGCATTACAACATGTTTGCGACGAAGGTGGAATTGGGCGCTGTAAATCCTTCATCGGCAACGTTATTAAAGAAGAAAGATAAGCCCTTAACCAGGCAGCAGGTTTATGATAAACTGAAAGCCTCTTTCGGGGATTATTTGGGGATAAAGATTTATAACTTAGTGATAGCTTGCACATTTCTGTAAGGATCAACAAAACCTTCATGATTTCGTAAATGGCAACAGTGATGTAAGCGGTCTGAAGGTTTTTTCTAGCCAATAATATCAGGCACTTTCAAAAAAAAGGCCTTTCTTTTGAAAGGCCCTTTTTATGTTTACTCCGAAAAGACTATTTTCCGTCGTTTTTCTTAGCAGTAACTTCGTTACGAATTTCTTGTGCTAAGGTTTTGATCTCTTGTAATCCTTTACGTACACGTGTACCAGCTGCAGAATTACCATTGTTGAAGAACTTGTCTGCATCAGCTTCGATAGAAGCTACTAACTCTTTTAATTTTACGTAGTTTTCCATTTTTTTATAATTATAATTTTAGTTTTTATGGTTTTTCCTAAACACTCCTTAAATATACAAAAACGAATCAAATAGAAAATAAATTTCGTTTTTTTTTATCGAAAAAGCTTAAAAAAAACTATTCAACAATCTTAAGTTCGTCAATAATGTTGGTCGCACCTGCAAATTTATCAATGATAAATAATACATAACGGATGTCAACTGAAATTGTACGTTGCAGCTTATGGTCGAAGATTACATCGCCAGCCATTGCTTCAATGTTACCATCAAAAGCTAGGCCAATTAATTCTCCGTTGCCATTAATTACTGGTGAACCTGAGTTTCCGCCTGTTATGTCATTGTCACTTAGGAAGTTTACTGGTAAATGTCCTTTTTTATCTGCATAACGGCCATAGTCCTTATTATTGTACAGATCCATCAAACGCTGTGGTAAATCGAATTCTTCGTCACCTTTTTTATACTTCGCTATGGTACCTTTTAAGGTCGTATAAAAGTTTCTGTCAGCGTCGTTACGAGGGTCTTGTGGCAAGCCTTTGATCGAACCATACGTTAAACGTAACGTACTGTTCGCATCTGGATAGAATTTACCTTTTGGATTTGAAGCCAGTACTCCAGCAACATATTTACGGTAAGCGCCTTCAAATTTATCGTCTTGGGCTTTCCAGCTTGGATCTACTTGACGGTATCTGTTCAATAAAGCTGAAGAGAGCTTATACAATGGATCATTTGCTAAAATTTCAGCATTCGGAGTTTCCAAGTAATTGTTCAGACGTTCAGCAGACGCAAAAATACTGTTCTTCACAGATTCTTTCACATAAGCAGTAAAGTCACCATTATTTTTAGCCGCCAATTCTGCAATATATGGTGCAATATTTCCAGCTTTTTTAGCGTAAAGATTCAATTCATCAATCAATACTTGCTCTTCCAACGGCATGTACATTTTTTCGTAACCTGCATCGATAGCAGATTTTAAGCGCGGAAGGATAGCACTTCTTCTTGCTTCATCTCCCGCTGCATATACTTCTAAACCCGATCCGATTGTGTAAGGCAAGGCTGCGATTGCACTGGAACGTAACATGCCCATTAAATAGTTGTCATGTCGAGCTTTCTCGTTTGTAGCAGCATAAAACTCATTGATTGTTTTGATGACATCACCATATTCTGCTTTGTTGGCACCTTTATTTGCCCATTTGTCAAATTTAGCTTCATCTTTAGCTTTGGACTCTGCAGTCTTATGTAATGTTAAAGCATCAATCATTCCTTGACGGTTTTTCCAATAATTAGCTACTTGAGAGTACTTGGAAGCGTAATTCAATTTTACCGCTTGGTCTTGATCCATGAATTTTTTCATGGCATCCATACCTGTTTTAGAAGCTTCTACCCAAGCTGGATAAGCGAATTTAACATTCTGATTGATTCCTCCGGAAGGCATCCAGCGATTGGTACGTCCTGGATAACCCAAGATCATTGCGAAATCTCCCTCTTGAACACCTTTTAAGCTGACGGGTAAAAAGTGTTTAGGTTTCAAAGGAACATTGTCTTGTGCATATTCCGCTGGATTACCGTTTTTATCGGCGTAAACACGGAAAATCGAGAAATCGCCTGTGTGACGTGGCCATTCCCAGTTATCTGTATCACCGCCAAATTTTCCAATGCTATTTGGAGGCGTTCCTACCAAACGGACGTCATTGTAATCTTGGTATACAAAATAATAATACTCATTGCCTTGGTAGAACGATTTTACTTCAACCACATACTTGCCATTTTCGCTATTTTCCTGTTGGATTTTAGCAATTTCAGCAGAAATGATTTTTTTACGGTCATCTTCAGACATTTTGTTGTTAACCAATCCTAAGATCCGTTTTGAGACATCATCCATACGCACAAAAAAGCGAACCGACAACGATTTAGGTTTTAGTTCTTCATTTTTGGATTTGGCCCAGAAACCATTTGTTAAATGATCATTTTCTGGTGTAGAAAGTTCAGCAATAGCACCGTATCCACAGTGGTGGTTGGTGAATACCAAACCTTGATCAGAAACGATCTCAGCGGTACAGCCACCATTGAATTGTACGATTGCATCCTTTAAGCTAGAGTGGTTAATGCTGTAAATTTCTTCGGCACTTAAACGAAGTCCTTTTTTCTGCATATCTGATTCATTCAGACGCTTTAGATACATTAAAAACCACATTCCCTCATCGGCAAATGCAGCAAAGCTTGTTGTGATGAACAACAAACACATCCATAATTTTTTCATATCAACCTGATAAAAAGT
>JAIRVH010000175.1 GCA_031253985.1 Sphingobacterium sp. | reverse complement strand
GGCGGGTAAGTCTTCTACGACCAGCTCCCATTGACTCCCCCAGGTTGGGAACAAAGCAAGGGTATTTGGTTGAGCGGTGCGATAGGAGTAGCTTACCCTTTTTTTATGCCCATTTTTTTGACTTCCTGTGGTCCAAAACGTTATTCTAACCTAATAATCAGCTCAATATCGTATATACCCCAATTGTTACTCCCATTTCCCCTATTTATAGGAGCCCTATGGCACAAGGAGTTTTAATCGCTTGGTATGTACATTCAACACAATTATAATTGTATATAAAAGCAAATTTATATAAGTTTGTAATCGAATAAGAACTATCGTATGAGTTGGTTTAAAAGAGAAAAAGCTGGTATTAGCACAGCTACCGCTAATAAAAAAGAAGCACCCGATGGGATGTGGAACAAATGTCCTACGTGTAAAAAACCATTATTGCATCTTGAACAAGTAGAAAACGACTATGTTTGTCAATATTGTGGCCATCACTTAAGAATTGGCTCCAAAGAATATTTTTCAATTTTATTTGATAATAACGAATTTACCGAACTATTTCCTAATCTAAATTCTGGCGATCCATTAGAATTCTTCGATTCAAAACCATACCCAGAACGTTTAAAGGAAAGTCAAGCAAAAACAGGACTTAAAGACGCTCTACGTTCTGGCCATGGAAAAATGAATGGTCAAGACATCGTTATTGCTTGTATGGACTTTAGTTTCATCGGTGGATCAATGGGATCTGTTGTCGGTGAGAAAATCGCCCGTTCGATAGATTATTGTATTGAGCACAAAATTCCATTTATGCTAATTTCCAAATCAGGTGGAGCACGCATGATGGAAGCCGCATTCTCGCTTATGCAAATGGCTAAAACTTCGGCTAAATTGGCACTCTTAGCAAAAGCAGGACTCCCTTATGTTTGTTTGTTAACAGATCCTACCACAGGAGGAGTTACCGCATCTTACGCTATGCTGGGAGACGTAAATATCGCCGAACCAGGAGCACTTATTGGTTTCGCGGGGCCACGTGTTATTAAAGAAACAATCAAAAAAGATCTTCCAAAAGGATTCCAGACTTCTGAATTTGTTCTTGAACATGGATTTTTGGATTTCATTGTCGACCGTAGACAATTAAAAGACAAAGTAGCTACTTATCTAAAATTAGTCGGATAATCATCCAACAGCTATAAACAGAAAGCGGTGCCAAGAATATCTTAGCACCGCTTTCTGTTTTCTGAAAATGTCTGATGTTATTGGAAAGAAAGAGCCTTCAGTTCGCTTTCATTGCTGTTAGTGTCTGCGAGGTCATGAAGTTTTTTTCTGAAACGGTATGTTTTATCCAAGTAAAGAGTCTTTAATTCGCCTTATAATTGTTATGCCTGCGACCTCGTGACAGTTTTTTTCTGAAACGGTATGTTTTATCCAAGTAAAGAGTCTTTAATTCGCCTTACAATTGTTATGCCTGCGACCTGATGATAGTTTTATAGAACGGTTGAGTAAGTCCGCTTTCTAAAGATAGCGCCAAAAAGCCCAGATTTTTCTTTTGGACAAATAATCCGGTTCCCTTTCCTTATCATACGCTTCCCTTTCAAAAGAAATACGCAGATACGCTTTATCAAAATCCCTCAATTGAATAAAGTGAATGGCAAATTCAGTCAGGTACCACAAATAAAAAAAGAGGATACCCAGTTCAAGCGCTTGCCGCAGATGAATACGCTCATGACGAATCAAATCCTCTTTTTGTTTAAAAAATGTACTTTTCAAAAAAATGAAAGGATAAATGGTAATTGCGTTGGCTTTTCCAAAAGAAAATAAATTCGTCCAAAATCTGCTAACTATAATCATGTGTACCGTCTAAACTATTTTTTCAAACTAGTCAAACTTAGAAAAATTTACCTTTATACACAATTATTATTAGATTGCTCTCGTCCTGCACTACATCGCTTTGTTTCAGTCTTCAATCAGATAAGAGATCGCAAAAATTTCTTTTTGAATTGGAATTTTTATTAAGTTTGCTATAGATTAATCGTGAAGATATGCCGTACAAAGAGCGTGAAATAAATAAATTGTATTATACAATGGGGGAAGTTACAGAAATGTTTGATGTAAATGCGTCCCAAATACGTTTTTATGAGCGTGAATTTGACATTCTACAACCCAAGAAAAATAAAAAGGGTAATCGCTTATTTACGCAGGAAGATATTGCCAATTTAAAGATTATATTCAATTTGGTTAAAGATAAAGGCTATACACTCCAGGGGGCACGTGATTACCTGCGTGACAACAAATCGGAGGCAAAAGAAAATCAACGTGTTGTAGACTCATTGGAGCGCTTAAAAAGCTTTCTTCTTGAAGTTCGTGATTCACTATAGTACCTGCGAAACTTCTTTTTTAAAACTCCCGTAATAGGAAACTTTCCGTCGTTTTGACCAATTTCTTCCCGTCTATCCGAAGCGGAAACTCTTTCGATTTATAGAAGAAATAAAATAACGATCTGGTGCATTTTACCGCTGAAAACCCATATATTATATAAAGCCCCAGCAATGCACCTTCTCTCAGGGATGATTATCGTGTACTCATTGACAGACGCTGGCCTCGTGGAATAACTAAGCAAAATGACTAAAGAAGAGTCTATGTACTTACCGATCTTGGAGTTCAATAACCTCCAGGTTCTCAATCTTATCTTTATTGATATCAAACCGCATTAATGTTCTTACCTTATGCCAACCCTGCTTACCTGCCGCTCCAGGGTTGAGATGGAGACAATGGATCTTTGGGTCGAAGATAACCTTTAAAATATGTGAGTGCCCCGTAATAAATAATTTAGGCGGGTTTTTCATTAGTTCTCCTTTGATTCGAGGAGCATATTTTCCTGGATAGCCACCAATGTGTGTCATGAAGACATCCACCTCTTCACAAGTAAACCTTAGATCTTCCGGGAATCGTAAACGGATGTCTTGACCATCGATATTTCCATAAACTCCTCGCAATGGCTTAAAAGCGGCTAACTGATCCGCAACATCGCTATCACCAAAATCTCCAACATGCCATATCTCGTCGCAAGCTGCAAAATGAGTAAATACAGCCTCATCTAAAAAAGAATGTGTATCTGAGAGTAATCCGATCTTTGTCATCACTTAAAAAGCTAAAAAATAAGGTGCCAAGGCATTTCGATAAGCATCTGAATAAACACCCTTGGCAGCATAAATAACAAATGCACGTTTATCGAGCGATTCAACACGTAAGCGTTCAAATGTAACGATTTTCCGAATCGCAGATTCTCCTTCAAACGAGCTTATTTGTATCTCACTGGAACAGTATAAGCCTCTTTCCACGGAAATTTTAGTCAACGTTTCCGCTAACGCCGTCGGAACAATCAGTACCAATTTTCCTCGATTCGATAAGCGTAAAGCTGCGAACTGCAGCAGTTCAGCAAAAAAGTCCAGATCGGTATGTCGCGCCAGCTTCTTGCGGTCATCCGGGTTATGCAATGAATCGGTATAAAACGGTGGATTTGATACGATCAGATCGTAATGCCCTTGTACATCCATTTGTTGAAAGGAGGAAGCATGCAGCACTAAACGTTCCTGGAAAATGGAATTACGGAAGTTTCTGTCAGCCATCGCAGCAGCCAAGGGGTCAATTTCGACAGCCTCTACCCTACTGTCTACGAGCCGTTGAGCCAACATCAATGCAATAACCCCCGTACCTGTACCTACATCCAGTACCCGGTCCACAGGTTCTACCTCCAGCAAGGAAGCCAGCAGTACGCCATCTGTGTTAATCTTCATCGCACAGTCAGACTGATCGACCTCAAACTGTTTAAACCGAAATATCGACGCCATAAGCCAAAGATAAAACTTTTACAACCTTTGGCACAAACAAACCAGTGTATCATCCAATTTATTTGCTAATTTAGTCAGCAACAAATCTATATAAGCCATGAATATCCGTCAGCTTGCTCTTATGATATTGATCATCATTGGTGTGCTTCCTACAAAACTATTGCATGCACAAGAGAATTGTGACCGGTATACAGCTGAAATACTTCCCTTATTGACAAAAACATTGAACAACAATGACTTTGACAAAATTGATCCTTTACTCAATCGTATGCAGGCAAGCTGTGGTGTCAACGAGTTTGTACAGCGTTTACGTATTCTTGTGTACATCATTGAAAAAAAGAATAGCACAACAGCGATCAAAAAATATATAGACAACCAATTCGATAAAATTTTCCTACAGCGATTAGATGCGGCAGACCGGGAAGATTTCGCAGCTCAATATGATCAGGACAAAGCAAAATACAATTTCGTACCATTAAGGCATCCCCTGGACGGCCTCATAAAAGTAAGAGCGAAAGCTCTTCTCGCTTCAGATAGTTATACGTTAAGCGATCAGGAGAAAGATATTTTACAGCTTTTTTCAGATATTGAAGTTGCCAATGCTGTACAAGAAAGACAGGCTGAAGAGCAAAATAATCAACAGCGATTTCCAACACCCAAAGTGTACAGAGATAGACAGAAAGCGAAAATGGGCTATGTTCCTTCAATCGGCGTAGTCACCCCACTTGGTGGAGCGAACAAAGTTTTTGGAACCAATATAAGCTTTGGATTTATGCTGATGAGCTCGCTGGAAAGAAAATTTATTTTCGAAGGTGGCTTCAAGGTACGCATCAATTCAAATGACCGCAATATTGATTACAATTACGAGGGCTCCACCGTTTCGGTCAATTCTTCGGCGACTGCGTTTATGGGCGGTGCGGTAGGATACAAAGTTTTTGATAATGATAAATTTATACTGATTCCAAAAGGTATCCTTGGCATTGATATTACAGATACCGGCATCACAGAAAGCGCTTATTCCTCTGGTTATTATGATCCAGATGGCTATTATTATGATGGTGGATACACGGATCGTATGGTAACCATTAATAATGTTCACTTGGGACTTGGTCTGGCATCCCTATTTCGCATGAAAAACCAAAAGTACATCGGTTTCGAACTCGGCTATCATTACACACCCTATGATGCAAGCAGTAAAGTATTGAGCCCAATACAGGCTAATTATGGAAGCTTGGAGCTATTCTTCAGGTTTTAAGCAAATAGCCCTTAAAAACCTTCATGACTTCGCAGACACCAACAGTAATGAAAGCGAGCTGAAGCTTCTTCCTGGCCAATAAGACCAGACACTTCCGCTTAAGATCAATTGCCCAAGCCCAAAGGAAGATTTAATTCTTTAAAAGGCGTTGTATCTCATCCAATTTCATTAATGCTTCAACCGGAGTAAGCGAATTAACATCTAAGTTATTCAACATATCCCTGATCTTATTCAAGACAGGATCATCAATAGAAAACATCTGCAATTGATAGGCCTGTTTCTGGATTTTGCGCATGCTGTCTTTAATCTGCTCTCCCCCAGTACGCTCCTGCTCCAGCCTTTTTAAGATTTGATTAGCCCGGTTAAGCAACTTCTGCGGCATTCCGGCAAGCTTTGCCACATGGATTCCGAAACTATGCTCTGAGCCTCCTGGAACAAGTTTACGTAAGAAAATAACTTTGTTATTAACCTCCTTCACCGTTACATTATAGTTTTTTATACGATCCAGCGAAGTAGTCAGCTCGTTTAATTCATGGTAATGCGTGGCAAACAAGGTTTTTGCCTTAGCTGCAGGATGATTATGTAAAAACTCGGCAATGGCCCAGGCAATAGAAATACCGTCATAAGTACTTGTACCACGACCGATTTCATCCAAAAGAATAAGGCTGCGGTCCGATAGATTATTCATGATGCTCGCGGTTTCATTCATCTCCACCATAAACGTAGATTCACCCGAAGAAAGATTGTCAGACGCACCTACACGGGTGAAAATTTTGTCAACCAGGCCGATCTTAGCCTCTTTTGCCGGTACGAAGCAACCAATTTGCGCCATTAACACGATCAATCCAGTCTGACGGAGCAAGGCAGATTTACCCGCCATGTTAGGCCCCGTAATAATAATAATCTGCTGTGTTTTCGGATCTAAAAAGGTATCGTTGGTAATATAGTCCTCACCTATTGGCAAATTTCGTTCAATGACAGGATGTCTTCCACCTTTGATATCCAAAATCTTGCTCTCGCTGACTTCGGGTTTTACATAGTAGTTTTTCTCCGCTACAACAGCAAAGTTAAGCAGTACATCCAACTTAGCTATGAGCTGGGCGTTGAGCTGAATAGGTTTGATATATTCAGCAATGGCAACCAATAGTTCAGCATATAATCTATTCTCAAGCGCTTGGATCTTCTCCTCAGCACCGAGAATCTGTTCTTCATATTCTTTAAGTTCCTCCGTAATATAACGTTCAGCATTCACCAGCGTCTGTTTACGTATCCATGTCGTCGGAACCTTATCCTTGTGCGTATTTGTAACTTCCAGATAATAGCCAAAAACATTATTGAACGCTATTTTTAAAGAAGGAATTCCCGTGAGCTCCGCTTCCCTTTTTTGGATCTCAAGAAGATAGTCCTTGCCACCAAAAGCGATCTTGCGCAAACGATCCAATTCGGGGTCCACCCCTTCCGCGATTACACTCCCCTTATTGATTGCGACAGGAGGTTCCGCCTGAACCTGTTGTTCGATTTTTTCACGTATAACAGCACAAGCATCCAACTGATCTGAGATTGTCCGAAGAGCATCAGCATCTTTACGATCAGTAAGTTCCTTCAACTTCTCGATAGCATATAATGCGCGCTTCAACTGCACAATTTCCCGCGGATTCGCTTTTTGTAGTCCGATCTTGGAAATTAAACGCTCCAGATCTCCCACCTGCTTGATCTGACCAATCAATTCATCCCGTAAATCACGGTTAGTGAAAAAGAAATCTACGACATTCAATCGCTCCTGAATACTTTTTTTGTCTTTCAGCGGCATCACGATCCAGCGCTTGAGCAGACGCGCTCCCATTGGACTGGACGTATGGTCCAATACATCGGATAGTGTAACCGCATTTTCATTCAACGATCCGATTAATTCCAAATTGCGAATCGTAAAACGATCCAGCCACATAAAACGGTCCTCTTCAATACGGGAAAGCGTAGAAATGTGCTGCAGATTACGATGCTCGGTTTCATTGAGGTAATGCAATGCAACACCCGCAGCAACAACTCCTGCTGTCATGCGGTCCACGCCGAATCCTTTCATTGACGAGACCTCAAAATGTTTCAACAATGTTTCTGTCGCATAATCACCCGTATAAGGCCACTCGTCGAGAAAATAAGTATAATATTGTGCTCCAAATTGCTCAATAAATTCCTTGCTCTGTTTTTTGGAGAGGATAATCTCTGTCGGTTTAAAGCCTTGAAGCAATTTATCTATATAGGCTACACTACCCTGAGCAACCAGAAATTCTCCTGTTGAAATATCCAGGAAAGAAATACCGATCCGCTCCTTTTCGATAAAGATTGATGCTAAATAATTATTCGATTTCTGTTGAACAATATTGTCACTGTAAGAGACCCCGGGTGTCACCAGCTCGGTCACGCCACGCTTAACGATTGTTTTTGTTGTCTTCGGATCCTCAAGCTGATCACAGATCGCCACCCGTTGGCCTGCACGCACTAGTTTCGGAAGATAGGTCTCCAATGAATGATGGGGAAAACCAGCCAATGCAGTTTCCGATTCCGAACCATTGCCACGCTTCGTCAAAACGATCCCCAAAATTTGGGCAGCTTTGATCGCATCCTCTCCAAATGTCTCGTAAAAATCGCCAACACGGAACAACAACAACGCTCCAGGATACTTAATCTTGATCGCATTGTACTGTTGCATCAATGGGGTCACTTTCTTTTCTTTTGCCAACTTTTAAAATCAATTTTTATGAAGCGTAAAAATAGGATAATATCGTCGCTTTGGCAAACGATACACTCAACTTCTCGACAAAATCATTTCCATTAAACAAGAATATAAGCTAAGTTTGTATCCGAAAA
>JAIRVH010000127.1 GCA_031253985.1 Sphingobacterium sp. | reverse complement strand
TTAAACTATATTGCGCAGTAAAATTTAATTGATTAGTATAACAAATTCACTTATCTTTGTAAAATGTTTTTAAATAGGCGTATAGCGGCTATCTGTGCCGGCATGATGTTTCTATTGGTGTTTACTGGCTGTAAGAGTAAATTTGAGAAATTGCGCGCAAGCAATAATATCGCTCAAAAGTACGAAGAGGCTGTAAAACTTTATGAGAAAAAGAAATATACAAAGGCATTAGTTTTGTTTGATGACTTGCGGACCAAATTCCGTGGACAAGCTGAAGCAGAAAATATTTACTATTATTTGGCATTTGCCAACTACCGTCTGAAAGATTACACCTCAGCGGCCTACCACTTTAAAGATTTTTCGGATGTTTATCCGAACAGTCCAAGAGCAGAGGAATGTAGATTTATGCATGCCTATTGTTATTATTTGGATTCTCCAAGATCGACCTTAGATCAAGCTAATACGAAGAAAGCAATTGATGCTTTACAGCTCTTCGTCAATCTTTATCCAGAATCGGAACGATCAAAAGAAGCATCAGATCTTATACAAAAATTGAGAGATAAGCTTGAGCTTAAAGCTTTTGCCAACGCGAGACTCTATTACGATATGGGGCTTAATGATGATTATAGAGCAGCCGTTATTGCATTACAGAACGTACTAAAAGAATATCCAGATACGAAATATGCAGAAGAGATTGAGTTTTTAACATTAAAAGCGCAATATATCTACGCATCTAAAAGTATCTTCCTGAAACAAGAAAGCAGATTTGATGAAGCCTTGGATTATTACCGTAACTTCGCAAGTAATTTTCCGAATAGCAAACACATGAAGGAGGCAGAATCCATTCGTGAAGATTCCGAAAAAGGAATTAAAACGGCCCTCTCTCAAGTGAAAGATTATAATAAGGCCCTTGCAGAGCAGGAAATATATATCAAAGAACAAAAGGCGAAAAAAGAAAAAGAAAATACCCAAAAAGATGAGTCAAAAAAATAATAATTCAATTCCAAACTCTACAGTTACACGTGACTTGAGACAATTGGACAAAGGAACTGACAATCTCTATGAATCTATTGTAGTTATTTCTAAACGCGCGAACCAAATTGCAGTAGACATTAAAGAAGAATTGAACGGAAAACTTGCAGAATTTGCAAGTAACAACGATAACTTGGAAGAGGTATTCGAAAACCGCGAGCAAATTGAGATTTCAAAACATTACGAGCGCATGCCAAAGCCTACTTTGGTTGCTATCGATGAATTTTTACACGATAAAGTGTATTACAGAAATCCTTCAAAAGAGCAGGATTAATCCTTAGAAAATGGCTTTAGCTGGGAAAAATATTGTAATTGCTGTATGCGGCAGTATTGCCGCATACAAGATTGCATCCCTCATCCGCCTTCTTGTGAAAGCAGAGGCCCAAGTTAATGTAATCATGTCACAAGAGGCTACAGCCTTTATTACTCCGCTTACCCTTTCCACACTCTCCAAAAACCCTGTTTTGATAGATTATTATCAGCCGAATACCGGTGAATGGAATAATCATGTCGAAATTGCACTAAAAGCGGATTACATTTTAGTCGCTCCGGCAACAGCAAATACAATTGCCAAGATGGCCAATGGACTTTGTGACAACCTCCTAACAGCCGTATATCTATCTGCGAAATGTCCGGTGCTATTTGCTCCAGCAATGGATTTAGATATGTGGAAACATCCATCCACGCAGGCCAATATCAGTAAACTATATTCTTATGGCAATATCTTGATTCCCCCGGGGAATGGAGAACTAGCTAGTGGATTAGTAGGCGAAGGACGTCTAGCTGAACCCGAAGAAATATTAGATTTTCTAGTTAAATTTTCGACAAAAGAACTGCCCTTATATGGAAAAAGAGCATTGGTGTCTGCTGGTCCCACTTATGAAGCTATAGATCCGGTTCGTTTCATTGGCAATCATTCTAGCGGAAAGATGGGCTATGCTATCGCCAGACAACTTGAAATACTTGGCGCAGACGTCACATTGGTATCAGGTCCTAGTTCCCTAAAAGCACCAGATCGTGTTCATACAATTTCGGTAACATCAGCTGCTGAGATGTTAAACGCTTGTGAAACATATTTCGAAGATGCAGATATTGTTGTAATGAGCGCTGCAGTAGCAGACTACACTCCTGTTGAAGTCGCTGCCCAAAAAATAAAAAAGAAAGAAAATGAATTCTCCATCCAACTAAAGAAAACAACGGACATTCTGGCTACTTTAGGGACTAAAAAGAGAGAAAAGCAATTACTCATTGGATTTGCATTGGAAACCAATAATGAGCTCGAAAATGCAAAAGACAAATTGATCCGAAAAAACCTGGATTTTATTGTGCTCAATTCCATGCAGGATAAAGGAGCTGGCTTCGCCACAGATACGAATAAGGTTACCATCATCGATCGATCTGGAAATACCAATGAGTTTAGTCTAAAATCAAAAGAAGAAGTCGCCAAAGACATCTGTTCAATTATCGTAAAGCTTTCCTAAGCTTAGTTCTCACACCGCTTTTTAAGAACTAAGCCCCCAGTCTTATAAATTTACAATCCTCAATTCCTTTGGATAATAATTATTAATGCGATTGGCCAATACTTTCATCCAACCCAATGATTTCCCCTGAAAACTGGCGATTGCCCAGCCCTGCATATTTGCTGGTATTGTGTCAACGGAGACATTCTCTTTTCTAAGGTAGTTTCGAGCATCCTCAAGCGACAACTCTACAAATTGGAAGCCTCTCTTCAAATGATTACTTAAAGCCAATGCATGACTTGGTATCAGCTCTTTTCTACTAAGCTTTCCGACATTCGTTCCGGCATTTTTTAGGTAAAGTACATTCTGAAGATACTTCAGGTCATTCTCATACATTTTGGGGAAAACATAGACGTCTTCATGATGAAGAAAGGTATGGAAATTGTCTCCATCCGAAACCCAATTATCCAAAATCCCTTTAGGTACATCTGATTTCTCCGGTTTAATTCGTTTTCTATTGAAAGTTTCCTGTTCACCGATCTTTTTCAAAACAGCAATAAAAAACCCTTCTCCGCCTAATTTATGAGGATAAAAACGATAACCATGAGCATGATGTTTATCAGAAGTTGTATGATCAATACCCCAGTTTTCATCAATAGGTATTTCAATGGATTCAAAATCACCACTATCCAATAGCCAATCGACGATATCTTCATTTTCCTCTACGGAATAGGAGCAAGTCGAATAATATAAATACCCACCTTTCTTTAAAGCGGGCAAACTTTCACCTAAAATTCGCTGCTGTCTTTCACTGCAAAGCTTCACATTCGCTTCAGACCATTCATCTATGGCGTCGGCATCCTTTCTAAACATTCCAGAACCCGAACACGGCGCATCAACAACCATCAAATCAAAATATCCTGGAAGACGATTAAATGCAGCGGGGTCGTTATTTGTGGTTACTGTATTTGCATTTCCCCATTTCATTAAGTTGTCTTGTAGGATCGTAACCCTCGTTTTAATAATTTCATTTGCGACCAAGAGCGATTCCGGATGTAAACTGCTATTTAATAAGGTAGACTTTCCTCCTGGGGCAGCACATAAGTCCAAGGCCCGGATACTGTCTGTGTGTAACTTTAAACTTTGATTGATATGATCTATGAACATAGAAGAAGCATCTTGTGGATAATATGCTCCAGCGTGAAATAAAGGATCTAATGTAAATACTGGTCGATCCTGAAGATAATAAGCAACACTACACCAAGGAACCTGTCCAGTATTCGGAAACGGGCAATCCTTCAGTTTATTGGGATTCAAGCGTATTGCTGTAGCCCGAATACCTTCTTCGTGTATCTTAATAAATGCATTGGTATCAAATAATGGATTGGTCCCTAATTTTTTCACTAAAGAATTCGGCAGAAAATTACTCATGTTGTCCTAATAGTTTGCGATAAAATTAAGATAAATAAAAATGAAGTCAAAATAAGTGGTAAATTACAAGAAAGAGTAACTTTACACCATGAAAGAATTCAAGAAATATGCAATCATTCCTGCAACTCCAGAAGAGCTGTATCTTGCATTAACGACCGAAATTACTGCTCGTCTATGGACAGGCGACCTTGTGTCTATCGACGCTACTGTCAATGGAGAATTCTCTTTATGGGATGGGGCTATTAGTGGCAGGTTCCTGGAATTAGAGCCCTCCACAAAAATTGTACAAGAATGGTATTTCGGAGAGACAGAAGCTCCTTCTATTGTGACCTTAAAGCTGCATGAACATAAAAAAGGAACTTCCCTAGAAATAAGGCAGACAAATATACCTGATGAAGACTTTGAAAATATCTCAGATGGATGGGAAGATCCATATATCGCCTCGTTGATCGACTTTTATACGGAAGAGTAGATTTTATTTGATTATACAAACTAGTTACAGGCTTCATAATTGAAGCCTGTAACTTAATAAACTAAACGTTCCGAGAGAGTGTGCTCGTTCAAGTTGTTAGCGCAAACAATCTCATTGTACCTCTTTATATAATCTAAAAACAATTTATAACTATATTTTCGTTCAAGCAGAAACTGCTCTAATAACTTAGGTTCGTCTTTTATCAAAACGGATAAATTTTTGGCTCTCTCTTTCACATCGTGCCCTAATATATCCTTTACAACATCATTTAATTCGATTATTTGCCCCGAAGAACGCTTAAGAGCGCACCAATACTTCGTTGTTGTAAATCCAAAGAGAGCCCCCGATGTCCCTCCTCCCACTGCAACAGCGGAGCTTTTGAAATAATAGACCATTATTTCTCCATCTTGGACTAATTCCGCAAATTTTATTTCTCCTGACTTTTCCTTATTTATGCGAAACATCTGAGGTTTAGAATTTTTCACCTTTTCTAAACCCTTTTCTATATAAGAAGGAGCAAATATTTTTCCTTTACTATTTTGATAAACACGATAAACTTGGCTTGGATAAAAATCCATCTTTGCATTTCCATCATTCAGTGTCAATTTATCATCTGTAACCGAAGAAACTTTTCCATATAAATTACTCCCGTCCATCATAATAATACTGTCGGTATCAATGTATTTTTTCTGACCATATATTGCTGTTGCAAGTAAACACAAAAAAATAAGTGCCATCATCTGGCATAACTTGAATAATGTAGCTTTTTTCATATATAAGTTAATATCCTCAAATATACGGCTCTTTTCAAAACTTTCAACAGGCAATTTTCGCAGTTTTACGTTCTGAAGCCAACAGTATATTACAGTAAAGTTTATCAGCCTACCAATAAATATAAAACTATTAATATGGTCTCTCATGAACAATAGAATATCCAGTTTAAGGATTATAGAGATAAGACATCCGCCCGCTGAGGATCAATTTGGATAAAGAAGTTTAGTCTAGACGAGATAGCGGTAAAAGGATCAGCGGAGATAGAATGGCAGGCGAGCATTGGGTTTAACGGATATGGTTTAAGGGATATAACGGTTCGTCACACCACTATGACAGAATGACGCCGGGGAAATACGGAAGTATTTAAACGCAAGAAGCCCTTGACTGTTTCCAGCAAGGGCTTCCGTGTAAAAAAAGGCACCGACCTACTCTCCCACCTGTTACGGCAATACCATCGGCTCTGGCGGGCTTGACTGCTCTGT
>JAIRVH010000124.1 GCA_031253985.1 Sphingobacterium sp. | reverse complement strand
CTATTCACATTGCTTCCATTTTAGAAAGCAAAATAGTAGATTTGTGTGCAAAATTTAAAGAAGAAATGAGTGTATTAGTTAATAAAGATTCAAAAGTAATCGTTCAAGGTTTCACTGGAAACGAAGGTACTTACCATGCTACTCAAATGATTGAGTACGGAACAAATGTAGTTGGTGGTGTTACTCCTGGTAAAGGTGGTCAACAACACTTAGACCGTCCTGTATTCAATACTGTTCAAGATGCGGTAGACGCTACAGGAGCTAATGTTTCTATTATCTTTGTACCTCCAGCATTTGCTGCAGATGCGATCATGGAAGCTGCCGCTGCTGGTATCGAAGTGATTGTTTGTATCACAGAAGGTATCCCAACAAAAGATATGATCCAAGTAAAATCTTACTTGAGTGACAAAAACTCTCGTTTGATTGGACCTAACTGTCCTGGTATCATCACTGCAGGAGAAGCTAAAATCGGTATCATGCCAGGATTTATCTTCAAAAAAGGTAATGTAGGTGTTGTTTCTAAATCTGGAACTTTAACTTACGAAGCCGTAGATCAAACTGTGAAAGCAGGATTAGGAATCACAACAGCAATCGGAATTGGTGGTGACCCTATCATTGGTACAACAACGAAAGAAGCTGTTGAATTATTAATGAATGACCCTGAAACTGAAGCGATCATCATGATTGGTGAAATCGGTGGTGGAATGGAAGCTGAAGCTGCTCGTTGGATCAAAGAACATGGTACTAAACCTGTTGTAGGATTTATCGCAGGTCAAACAGCGCCTCCAGGACGTCGTATGGGACACGCTGGTGCAATTGTAGGTGGTGCAGATGATACTGCCGCCGCTAAAATGAAAATCATGCGTGAGTGTGGTATTCGTGTCGTTGAATCTCCAGCTGAAATTGGAAAAGCTATCGCAGAAGAATTGGCTAAATAATTAGACAATTGAGTATATAAAAAAGGGAATCAAATTTGATTCCCTTTTTTTGTTCTTAAATAATCGAATAGATCATCGCATCAGCTAGGTATTATTTCGTCTGCAGACGGCCCATATAATCCCGGTACAGCAATATTCAATAAGCGCAAATAGACGGTCAGCTGACCACGATGGTGAACAATATGATTGTTTACAATAAAACGTATCGCTCCAGCGCGTGGCAAACGCGCGATCTCATAGTCTCCAGCTTTCAACACCCATTCGTTAAACCAATCCGATTCATCAATATTCTCTATTGTTGTCTTGTTAGCTTCCAGCCCTGCCGATAGAATCGTCTTTAATTCATCCACCGAAGACACTTTGAGCGGCGAATAATCCACTTTAAAATCAAATACATCTTTTGGTATTGCTTTATGTACCCAGCTATGCAATTCCACAACATGAGCTGCCAATTCTCCCAAGCTCATCGATTTCTCGTTTGGACGCCAATCCAGTTTATCGTCCGGAATCCGTTCTAAAATACGTCTGGTATTTTTTGTTTCATGATCCAATTCGATCAAATAGCTCTTTTTGATACTCATTTAAATATTAATGCATTAATTGAAAATCTTCTAATACCGTAACACTATAAGGGGACTCCACAGCCTTATGTGCTGCCTCCCGAGCAATCTCCCCCTCAACATAGGTCACCTTAAGCGGTAAAAAACTATTGTTCATCACATTTTCATGGAACAAAGACTCGTACCAGGCACAAGCGGCAACGAAACGCCCGTAATTCAAATCCAAGTGGTAGCCATCACGGGTAAAATGATCACCTATAAAGCTTGAACGTGCATTTTGAACAGCTGTACCCGAAGGAACCAATAGACTAAAACTCCCCCAGTTAAAGACCTCCTCCGCAGTATGGGTGATGGCCTTATACATGTTGTCTTGGCTACGGTTATAGCGAACAAATCCCTCATGAGATGAACCGTTCTGATAAGCCCAAGTCTGATGCAATATATATTGAGTTTCCGGGAATATAACGTGTTTTGTAACGTAATCATATAAAAGCGGTAAATCCTTGGCATATGAATCATAATCTCCGGATAATGGGCTCGCTTGCTGAAAACTAATATAATCCCAGGCTTCGTCGATAAGCGCCTCAGATAAACGCTCATTTGCTTTCTCAGACATTTGCCCGTCAAGATTGATTTTGCGGTAGCGATAGGCTGGTTTATCCTCTTTTGCATTACTTACATGCAAACTTAAAGGAGCTCCCCCAATATAGAGATTGCCTATCACGATCTTTTTCTTCCCGGCTTTTGCCAATTCATATAAATTCTGTTCAATAGCATCTTCCGAAAAACTATTACCGATAGCCAATATACGTAGCACACCGTCGTCTAAAGATTTACTTTGTGCATTTAATTGATTATTCTTCAAAAAGAACAAGATCAAAAAACCGAAAACCAATGCCTGTTTTACTTTTATCATAATATAATGTAATAGCAACTAAATTAGATAATATCTAGTAGAAATGCTAATGATAGATCAAGAAATGGAGACTTTCTAGGACATGAGCTTTGTGCTTCAAAAAGATTGCACTAATGCTGCTCTCTTTCTATAAACTCAAACTACAAGCCTAAATCTCTTGTATCAAAGGATTTGAATGAAGAATATCCAGTGCCTGCATATATCAGCCTTTATAATGGAATATAAGGTTAAGGAACTGGATCTAGCTAGGCTATCCTCATATTAAAGCCCACCGCCTGAATTCGAAGCCCACGGGTCAGTCTCCATTGCTGCATAATATTTCGGTTAGGGCCAGTTAACGCTCACCTCATACCTCTTAATATTCCGAATAGGGATAGAAGCGGGATCCGCTTATCCACGACGCATGCTGTGGTTGCAGATACATAAGGGAGATGTCCGCTCCAGCGGCAATCCTTTTATCCAGGACTCATCCTGCAGCTTGTAGCTATAAATAAGGGAGCATTTGGTTTAAGGGCTAATGGTGATGCACCATACCACTTTGGGAAAGTGACAGTTGCAGGGTAGTGACGGTTGCGGAACAGCTGCCGATGGACAAGGCTCATCGACGGCCATATGCTGTGATAACCAATAGGCGGAGGATATGCAATAGCTTGTAAATGCAAATACGGAAGTACTTAAACGCAAGAAGCCCTTGACTGTTTCCAGCAAGGGCTTCCGTGTAAAAAAAGGCACCGACCTACTCTCCCACCTGTTACGGCAATACCATCGGCTCTGGCGGGCTTGACTGCTCTGT
>JAIRVH010000081.1 GCA_031253985.1 Sphingobacterium sp. | reverse complement strand
ACCGATATTATGCTTCCTGATGGAAGTGGTCTGGATATTTTAAAAGATATCAAAGCTTTTTATCAGACCGCACATATTCCCGTCATCTTACTGAGTGCACTCGCCAATGAGGAGACCATGCTTGAGGGGGGCAAATTAATGGCCGATGACTATATTACTAAGCCATTCAATGCCGAACTGCTGCGGATACGTATTTCAAATATCCTTCAATCGCGCCATCATCTTAAAGAAAAATACAGCAGCAATGTCGAACAGTTTGAGCGTACGCAAGCCGAACAGGTCAACGATAGCGACAGAAGATTCCTAAACAATCTCTCCGCCATTGTCGAATCCAAGCTATCGGATCAGCGGTTGAGCGTCGACGGGATTGCCAACGACCTCCATCTCTCACGCGTTCAGCTCTATCGTAAGGTGAAACAGCTGCTCGACTGCAGTGTCAATGAGTATATTGTGGAACGAAGATTAAAGAAAGCCAAAAGCCTGATGGCTGAGGGTCTAACCATCAACGAAATATTTAGTAGTGTCGGCTTTTCATCAGCATCTTACTTCGCGTCGGCCTTTAAAAGGAAATATGGACAGTCACCAAGCGCCTATAAAAAAGAACTTGACAAAAAATAGCCGATCAGTGGGGCATGCACAAACGAAACGTTAAAACTGCCCCTTTCGTTTAAATAGATAAAAGCTGATCAATAGAAATACAACAACCATCACCATGTCGCAGTAATCGAGCCGTGCAAATGAGTCATTTTCGGATAGGATGTTCATGACCGCATTATAAGCACCCGTATAAGGTATAAAATCCGAAAATCTTTTTTGCGCCACCAGCACTGAAAACACCAACATAAACATCCCTACCCCAATCGGGTAAATAAAGCTTCGGAACAATAGACTTAAAGCCAGCTGGATCATCCCAATAGCTGATAAGGTAATGAAAAGCTTCAGAAATGTATAAAAAATCACCTGCCTATAGTCGTAATTCTGGAAACCAAGGACGGGGTAAATCAGACTGAGCAGATAGCCGCTGATCAAAAATGCAGCGTACGCAAAAAGAATTGAAAAAAGTAATGTTAGTAGAATAAAGGTCGCTTTGGAAAAGAAAATATTCGATTTACTGATGGGCACAGTAAAGAGTATTTTATAATTGTTATTCTTATACTCCACATCACAGCAAGCATATACAAACAAAGCGACAAGAATGGGGTAGAGTAAATAAAAAAATTGAAATACATATCGACCCAATAAGACTTTCCAGGGATTGGGAATGGCACTGGCACCTCCCGAATTGACAATATCATAGATAATATAAGCACTAATCGCAAAAATGAGCAACATAGGTGCGATTAAGACTCCAAAAATTTCCCTGTTCCGAAGAAGTTTGTACTTTTCAGACAAAAAAGCAGTATAAAATGTATTAGCCATTTGCACGAGCGATTAGGTTTATAAAAATTTGTTCAAGATCAGCACTACGGGATTCCAATCCATAAATATCAATCTGCTTTTCGACCAAAGATTTGATCATAAGACCAAATTGCATATCATCGCCGATAGTGACGGCAACGTTTTCTCCTTCGATTTTAACACCAGAAAAACCGCTATTTCGTAAAACCGAAGCTGTTGCTTCGGGACTGGCTGTACGTAGGTACACTTCTCGGTCAACCTGTCCCAGCAACTCCCGTTTGGTTCCCTGGAAAATCATTTTCCCACCTTCAATGATACCAATGTGTGTCGCTATTTTTTCAAGCTCACTCAAAATATGACTCGAAAGGAAGATCGTTTTTCCCTGTTCGTTGAGATGACAAAACAAATTGCGCATTTCGACAATTCCCTGTGGATCGAGACCATTTAATGGTTCGTCCAGGATAAGCAATTGCGGATCATGAAAAATCGCCATCGCTATTCCCAGCCGCTGTTTCATCCCCATGGACAGGGCACTGGCTTTTTTCTTCCTTTCCCGATGAAGATCTACCATTTCCAATACTTCATCAATGCGTTTGTTGCCTTTTTTGTGGATGATATCCAAGTACTTTAAATTTTCAAAAACGGTCAATTTAGTATAATAACATGGGGACTCAATCAAGTTTCCAACATTGGCATAAACACCTGTGGGATGAGCCTTTAGACTATTTCCCTGAATAAAAATCGTATCTGCCTGATCCTCCAAAAGGCCTAAAAGCAATTTGATTGTTGTGGATTTTCCCGCCCCATTTCGGCCGAGATATCCATAAATACTCCTGTCTGGGACTTGTAGGCTAATATTATCCAAGATTGTTTTTGCGCCTATTTTAAAGCTAAGTTGTTGTGTTAAGATACTTTCCATGCTGTTAGCGGTAAATTGGATCTTTATTGATATCGATATAGAAAATGCCATCGATAAACTCGTGCCATTTTCTTTCTTCATCAATCCCCTGATTAATGACTGAACTAAAACGCTGTTTTAACATGCTATTGTTGGGCAACTGACGAAGATCCAAAAAGAAATAGGGTGATTTAGTGGCATGAAATACATTTTCCACTGCCAACTTACCCACTCTATCGACAACACGGCCAGTTTTATCGTATCGTGCATAGGAAGTAAAGTCCAGGCTATATGCTTGAGCGCCGTATTTACGCTTTAGATAAGTCCCGAGCGGCCGATAATCTTTATTGTATGGAGCAGAAAAGCTATGGATATTGGCACACCAGACGATAATCTTTTTGCCGGCGTAAAGCGAATCGATCTGATAGGTTAGATTTTCCGCCATCAGTGAATCTCTAAAATGCATGCTCTGCATCGACCCAGTTTTATAGCGCCAGGATTTGTCAAAGTTGTTCTTCATATCAGACAGATATCGACTATAGATCAGATGCTCCGAGTCTTTTACGCCGCTGCGGATCCTACGGTTCAATTCATCCAGTTCTGCTAGAAACTGTTTTTTTTCGTCCGCATTGAGCCGTTTACTGGCAAAAGGTTCATAAGTTAGATACTCCAACCTGTTGCTATTTTTTTTCAATAACGGATATTTGGTCGAATCTATCCCATTTTTAAGCAGGAAATCTTCCAATAATTTTACGCGTATATTGGATAAGCCCCTGCCTGAAAATTGGATATCAAATCCGCCGAGGATCATTGGACGCTCTGTTGATTTTGTTTTTTTATAATACGTTAAGAGAGGCTGATTTTCCTGATTTTGCCACCAGAAATCAAATAGTCCAGTGCCACCGATCGTTTTTTCCTGCGACTTATCTATTAGGGTGTCCATCTGTGCATTCATCATCCACATATCATACTGCCCTGCCTCATATAAAACAACATCATAATCCAGATGTTCGTGGAGATAACGGATGATCCTGGCTTTCGCTTTAAAAGTTTCGCCATCATTGTGCATCATTTCGCCCAACATCAGGATTCTATTGTTTTTTAGCATAGCATCAAAAAAACTTAAATCCGAAAAATTACTATCGGTCATTAAGATACTTTTGACGTCTTGTTTATGACGATTTACTTCGGTCAATACTATCGTAGCATTGGCTACGGGCATATCATCATATACAAGTTTATTAAACGATAAGATTAGGATAATCGTTACCGCAAGTGCGCATAGAACACTTCTCATTTACCTTATTTTATATAATTCATAATTGATCTATCTACTGCGTATCACGCTAAAGTAGGATATATTTTAATATAAGATGATCATTTTTTCTTTTTCCATAAAAAATTACACAAAAAAATTAGAAATATAACATGACAATAAAAAGGCGGTTAATCGATATATTCAAATGCGGAAAAATGATCGATTCAAAGGGTATTAATACTTTATTAATGGACTATTAATTGGGTTAATCGATATTTAGCGGGATAACTTAATTATAAATCGATATGATAGCTAAAATGCTCAAATTCCATCTTCTTGGCATCTGTCTACTTTTTTCGGTAGGCTTACTATTCGCACAAAAACAATACGACTCCTATAGCGGCCTTGTTATGGCCGGCTACCAAGGCTGGTTCAATAGTCCTACTGATGGTGCAGACCGCGGATGGTACCATTATCGTGGAAAAAACGGATTCCAACCCGGTTCTACAAATATCGATTTTTGGCCAGACGTGAGCGCCTATCAAAAGACCTATGACAGTCCTTTTATGACAAAAGAGGAAAAGCCCGCTAAACTCTATAGCGCACATGACTACTCTTCCGTCAACCTCCATTTTAAATGGATGCAACAATACGGAATCGATGGCGTATTTATGCAACGATTCGTAGGTGAGATCGCTAACCCCAGTGGTCGCAACCACTTCAACACAGTGTTGACTTCGGCTATTCGTTCAGCCAATGAATTTGACCGTGCAATCTGCGTCATGTACGACCTTAGCGGAATTAAAGATGGTGACGACAAAATCCTAATGGACGATGTAGCTGCCCTTGAAAAAGAATGGAACCTCAAAAAGCGTGATCGCGCCAAAACCTATCTTTTTCATCATAGCAAACCACTGATTGCCGTTTGGGGTATCGGATTTAACGACGGTCGCAAATATAATCTCAAAACAGCCGAACGTATTGTCAATTACCTCAAACAAAACGGCTATAGCGTGCTTCTTGGCGTACCGACTTATTGGCGTGAATTACGCCAGGATACTGAATCCGATCCATTTTTGCATGAACTCATCAAAAAATCAGATATCATTATGCCTTGGTTTGTAGGCCGATATAATCAGGCCGGATTCGATCAATTCAAATCCTTAATCAAAGATGATATGGACTGGTGCAAACAACATCAAATCGATTATGCCCCACTTTGCTTCCCGGGATTCTCCTGGACTAACATGACGGGTAGCTCCCGTGCTTTTGTCCCACGTGATTCCGGAAATTTCCTCTGGAAACAATTACAGTATAACCTTTCAATTGGTGCCCAAATGCTCTACATCGCCATGTTTGATGAAGTCGACGAAGGTACCGCCATATTCAAGACACTGCATCAAAAAGATGTCCCACTTAATGGAACAGGCTCATTTGTCGGTATTGAAGATAATCTTCCAAATGATCATTATCTTTGGTTAACCGGACAGGCAAGCAAATACCTAAAAACCAAAACCTCAGCACCTGTCAAACAACCAAAAAGAAACTAAAAGATGAAAATAAAAACGTTCCTATACTGCGCACTGCTACTGATGGGCAACACAACAATTAAGGCACAGCAGTCCACTAAAATAATAGATGCCCCAGCTAGTCAGCGGCAACATAAGATCACGCAATTCTGGACAGACCGCACACAGATTCAATCCGCTGCAAGTCTTTCCGTACGCCCTTTAACGTTATCCTATGCACGCCCCGCAGGAGTTTGGGAGGAAGCTCTACCGCTCGGTAACGGTCAGCTCGGTGCTATGGTTTTTGGTGGTGTCGCCGATGAGCGAGTTCAACTAAACGAAAGTACACTTTGGGCAGGACATCCACAGGATCCCAATAATCCCAAGGGGAAAATATATCTACCCCGCATACAACAGCTTCTTTTTGAAGGTAAAAATAAAGAAGCAATCGACCTTGCAGACACAACTTTGATGGGCTTACCCAAAAACATCAAACCCTATCAGTCGCTTGGCGAACTATGGTTTGATATGCCCCATCTTAAAGCTGAACAGTATACGCGCTCGCTTGATCTTGAGCGTGCATTGCAACAAACAAGCTACGTGTATAATGGTGTTAAGTTCTTCCGCGAGTCATTCATTTCAGCACCTGCCAACGCAATGGTCATGCACTATACAGCAAACAAGAAACAGGCACTCGATTTAAACTTCACCTGGAAAAGAGCCCAAGATTTCAGTTGCACCGCTGATCCGACAGATCCCACACAATTGCTACTTGAGGGTCAGATTGGCCGATCTGCTCATGCCCATGAGCGCGGAACAAAGTTTGCCGCAATTGCAAAAGTAATCCTTAAAGGCGGCAAGCTTATCAATGCCGACGGGCGCATAGCGATTACCGGAGCAGATGAGATTACCATCATCATCACCGCTGCTACGGATTATCCCGGATTAAAACATATCGCCTATCCCCAAAACCCGGTGGATATTGATCCGCTTGCAAGCTGTCGAAAGTTAATCAGTGGCCTGAACAAACAGCATTATGAACAGTTAAAACAAGCTCATATAGAAGATTACCAACAGTATTTCAATCGGGTCAAGTTGAATCTTCCAGATCCAGGACAAGATAAACTCGCAAAACTACCAACTGATTCACTCATTCGGTTAACAAAAGAATTACAAAAGGTACCTAATACCTTAGTCAACAAATTCTTTCAGTTTGGTCGTTACCTTTTAATCAGCAGTTCACGCCCAGGACATATGCCGGCAAATTTGCAGGGATTATGGGCGTGGCAGATGGATCCACCATGGAATGCTGATTTTCATACCAATATTAATTTGCAAATGAACTATTGGCCTGCCGAGGTAACCAATCTTTCTGAATTGCATAAACCCCTATTTGACCTGACGAAGGCATTAATCCCTTTTGGTGAGCGTACCGCAAGCAAGCTCTATGGAGCCAAAGGCTGGGTGGTACATCATCTCACCGATGCCTGGGGTTACACAGCTCCAGCCGATGGCGTACAGGGCATTTGGCCCATGGGATCGGCCTGGATGGCGCAACATCCCTGGGAACATTATAACTATACTGGCGACCGAGAATTTTTAAAAGTCCAGGCTTATCCTATTATGAAAGGAGCGGCTGAATTTATTTTAGATTTTATGGTCAAAATCCCGGAAGGTAAATCATTTGCCGGTTATTGGACCACCAACCCTTCGCATTCCCCTGAGAATAGTTTTGTCCTACCATCGGGTGAAGTTTCCAGTTTTACCTACGGTGCCACCATGGATACACAGATTATCCGCGACCTCCTGCAAAATTGTGTTGAAGCCACAAAGGTATTAGATTGCGATCCTGATTTCAGACAACGCTGCCAAGCTGCCTTAACCAAACTTATTCCAACACAAATCAGCAAAGAAACAGGCCGCATTATGGAATGGATCGAAGATTACAAGGAGACTGAGGTAAACCATAGGCATACGTCACATTTATTTGGTTTGCATCCGAGCAACCAGATTTCAATCGTTCATACGTCCGAACTAGCCGAAGCTGCAAAAAAAACGCTATTAAGTCGGGGCGATCATGGTACAGGTTGGAGTCTAGCCTGGAAAATCAATATGTGGAATAGATTGCATGACGGAGAACATGCCTACCGCTTATTGTATAACCTGATCAGTGATAAGACACTGCCCAATCTGTTCGATAATCACCCACCTTTCCAAATTGACGGGAACTTTGGCGCGACCGCAGCGATTGCAGAAATGCTGTTGCAAAGCCAGGTCAGGGACAAAAACAACAATTACCTCATTGAGCTGCTACCCGCTTTAAGCCACAATATGGATCAGGGAAGCGTAACCGGACTTAAAGCAAGAGGAAATCGCACGGTGAATATACAGTGGGAAAACGGTAAGCTTAAGAAAGCCGAAATCCTACCAAGCAGTAATGGTCCAGTCTGTATCAGCTATGCAGGTAAACAGATCGAACGGCATGGAACAAAAGATACAACAGTCTTGATTACCCCCGACATGTTTCAATAAGGGAGCATCCATATTTGAGATGCTTATCAAAGTTTTGGTTATTCGATTTAAAACAAGGCGAATATCCTACCGCGTATAGACAATAGGACAAAGCTATCCATAAAAAAAAGCGCTGTTGATCAATGACCAACAGCGCTTTTTACTTTTTTACTTTCTGCCATACTCGTGCCGGTAAGCAACCTTTGTTAGTTCCCCCAATTTCGATTTGCGCTATCCCCCATCACAAATTCCAGTGTGCCACCTTTCAGCACATCGGCATGGGTCAGCTGTGGAACGTTTAGCGGCTGCCCATTTAATTTCGCCGATTGAATATATTTGTTTTTTGCAGATGCATTCTTGCCAATAATTACAAAAGACTTGCCATTCGGAAGCTGTATACGCACTTTCTGAAAAAATGGAGATCCGATGCTGTAGGAAGTCAGACCAGGTGTTACAGGATAGAAGCCCATTTGGGAAAAGACCACAAAAGCTGACATCCCTCCACCGTCTTCATCGCCCGGTACCCCCATTAGATCGTTTCTAAACCACTCGCCGATCAGTTTATGTATCCGTTTCTGTGTCATCCAGGGTTGTCCGGCGTAATTGTAGAGATAAGGAATATGCAAAGCCGGCTCGTTGGCCATAGAAAATTGTCCAACATTACCTGTATGATCTGGAAGCTGTGCATAAAAATCAAATTTCGACCGACCCAAAGGCTGCTGAAACATCTCATCGAGGTACTTGACAAAAAATTCATTTCCCCCCATCAATTTGATCAGATCCGGAATGTTGTGTTGTACATCCCAGCGATAGATCCAGGCATTGTTTTCACCATAATACTCCCGTGCTCCTTGTCCGCCAGAAAACACATAATCAAAAGGCATAATGAAATTTCCCTTGTCATCTTTGGGATGGAAAAATTTGGTCTGTTCGTTGAAAAGATTTCGATAATTGAAAGATTGCTTCATAAAGAGATCATAATCAGACTGAATACCCAATTCTTGAGCAAGCTGTGCCAAGCACCATAAGTCGTAAGAGGTACCCAAGGTTACAGCGACCGGTTGTCTCCGTTCAAAACCGTTTACCTCTGGTATCGTTTCTTTTTCACCTGGATATAATGCTGGAATATAGCCTTTCTCCTTAAAAAACTCGTCTAATTTCCCCGCGGCTTTACCCGACCAAGGAGCTAGTGTCTTTTCTGTAATCGCACCTTTTGCTGCCAGATAGGCTTTCTTGATATCAAAATTACGCACTCCTTTGCGGTAAGCATCCAACAAAGTTGCTACACCATGATTGGAATTCATCCGTCTACTATCACCGGTAATCTCAGGGAAAGTAGGCAACCAAGGCTGTTCCATTTGTTCAGACATCCGGACAAAAGAATTGAGGATCATTGACTCTGTCGTAGGATCAAGCAAAACCCGCAAAGGATGATGCGCCCGATAGGAATCCCATATCCAGTCATCCGTAAAAAAAGGCTTTCCTTCGTCCTGATGTACTTTACCGTCGAAAGCACTGTAATAACGTCCATCTTCGGAAATATTCACTGGACGTTCATAGGTACGGTACAAGGAGGTATAAAATACATGTTTATCGGATTCATTTTCACCCTCAACTGCAATTTTACCCAAAGCTTCATTCCATATTTTACGTCCTTTTTCAGCGAGCTTCTTTTGGTCAAAGTCGCTGATTTCACGCTTCAAGTTGGCTTTTGCCTGTGCAACGTCTATAAAAGAAACACCATATTTCATGCGCAAGCTATTTCCAGCCTGATTAAATTCCAACACGATACAAGAGTTTTTTCCTGTGGCTTCCACTCCATTTTCCAATTGCTGTCCTTGTAGTCTTTTCACAGCAAGTGGCTTTGATTCCGGAACTGCATAGATATAAACAAAGGTACCATTGCCAATATCCTGTATCCCCGAAAGCCCCTGCCCATCCCATTGAAGCTTACCATCCTGGGAATTGAACTGAAGGTATTTCGTAGAATTTGCAGGAAAGGTAAACGTGTACATTCCAGATTGATGTGACAGCGCATAATCTACCTCGATATTCTCTTGATCCAAGAGCACTGAGTAGGCATAAGGGTGTATATCCTCCTGATCATAGCTGTACAATTGTACTGGCTTTAAGTCACTGGGCAGTTTCACCAGGGGGCTTAAATTGAAAGCCGATTTTCCACGGTGGCTAGTAACGATCAATGGAAGGCCGAATAGACGGTCAGAAGTATAGTCACCGCGCTCTGGACATACCCGCAAAAGGCTATTCGGCAGATGAACTGTCGGATAGGTAGGCACCAATAAATGGCTGATATTCCCCATGTAAGGATTGACATAATCCACATAGTCTTTTGTCATTTTCGCCTGGGAAAAACCTTTTAGCATACTGACCGAAAGAAAAGAACAACAGCATATTGTGCGGAGTATTGTTTTTGTTTTATGTTTGATATTCTTTGTTAGCATTTTAAACAATTAAGTGTTCGATGGTTTAAGGGCAAAACATATGTTTTGCCCTTAAAGTTAATTTTTTTTGACAACATATCACCTTCGTGTCCACCGATTATCTGGGTCCAGTCAATAGGCCTGTCTGCTTAACCTTCTTGATACTTCCGTCCTGATTGTATTCTAAGCGGTCTACACAAATAGAACGAAGCCAATCATTGAATTCGCCATTTTTTTGTGACAATTCACTATTGTGGTAAAAAGCATACCATTTGCCTTTAAATTTCACGATCGAGCCGTGGTTGGTATAACTATTTGTCGGATCCATATAGATACCCATTGATTTCCATGGCCCCATTGGACTATTGCTTATTGCGTAGCGCATACGGTTATCCCCTTTTACTCCATCTTTCCAGTTCTCATCGTGATTGTCAGAATAGGAAAGATAATATTTTCCATTATACTTGTGTACCCATGAAGCTTCGTGAAAATCTTCTAAGCCTTCCATCTTTTGCAATTCACCGTCAATCTCCATCATATTGTCTTTGAGCTTACCTGCTTTACAGACACCACCGCCCCCCTGATAAAAGTAGGCCTGACCATTATCATCGATAAAGATATGCGGATCAATAAGTGCTTCGGCACCTTTTACATAGCCCTGTACCACAAAATCCTTCGCTGGTGATTTACTTGTAGCCACACCGATTTTCCAGGTCTTATTCCACTCCGTACCACTTGGATGTGGAAAATAAAAATAATAAGTACCATTTTTATAGACACAATCCGGAGCCCACATAAATCCACCTTCTTTTCTACCCCATGGTACTTGTGAGGCGCGTAATATTTCGCCATGATCGGTCCATGTTTTCATATCCGCAGTCGAAAACACATGGTACTGATCCATCAGATCGCAACCTTGGGGCGGAGCAATATCATGTGAAGCGTACACATACAGGCGGCCATCGGCCCATACCCGTGCCGAAGGGTCTGCGGTATACATATGTTTGATAAATGGATTATCTTGCGCCTGCAAGTGTGTGGCAAAAAATAATGTCATGCCCAATAGGCATCTGGAACCTGCTTTAATAAATTGTTTCATCCGAATAATTATTTAGTATTGAGTAGTAGTAGCGGGCACCAAGTCCCGCTTATTGTTTAGATTCTTTACTTAAGGTACTTTAATAACCTCCACTTCCGAATAATTGAATTTTTCGTAGGTGTCGCGCACCTTTGCACCCATACGTACATAATAGGTGTACCCTGATTTCAATGGAATATCCTTGATCGTGTAAGTTTCCTTTCCTTCTCCGGTCTGCATATTGCCGATATTTTCCCAGTTTTGATTGATCAATGCGCGATATTCATCCTTATAATACGCATCAATACGGTTGCCAGCCCCACAGTATGGTGTCAGACTCAGGAATGGGCGAACCTCAATCACTTGCGGCAATCCACCCGTAATAGGTGCGGCAAGCGTACAGGAGATTTCCAGTTTATTTTCCGCTTTTAAGGTCCACTTCACATTTTTGATCTGTAGGTAGGGCGTCACCTCAAAATTTTGCTCTGCATTAGCACCCAGTTGGTAACCTTCGATCTTCTGTGCTGGCCAAAAGGCACCACCATAGGGCTGGAGGGTATACGTTGCCTGAAAGAGTTTTGTATGGTTATACGATCCGTCCTGCTTGACGGCAATATCCTGCGGTGCGGGATTGTCACTCCAACTGGTTTCTAGCAAACGGATGCTAAATTCGCCCTGGCCGGTCAGGAAGGGTTTATTCGTTACCTTATCAATGACCTGCCCTTTCATACTCGCATTCGGGCCATCGTAATTATCTGTTTTCGAACAGGCATTTAAAAATAACAGGCCTGTCAATGCTGTCAGTAAATATATTGTTCTCATTTCCGCTCAATTAGTAAATAGGGTTCTGTGGATATAGATTAGGGTTTTTGTTCAGTTCTCCACCCGGAATAGGTTCATAGTACCATTTCTTTTCAAAGTTGAACGTCTTGTTCCAAGGTTCTTTTTCGCGAATAAAAATAAAGGAGTTGATCCGTTCACCGCCCGGAGCATATTTCAGTTCATCCAATACAAGGTAAGGCATCAGCGAATTGGGCACAAAGTTATTGAGCTCCACATCAGCAATGCGCCATCTCCGCATATCCCACCAATGGTGATTTTCAAAGCAAAGTTCACGTTCGCGCTCCTCGCGAATAAATTGCAGATTACCATCTAGCGGATAGCCGTATTTACCAGAGAGATTTGCCGAAGCAGCTGTATAGAGATAGGGCTTGGCACCAGCACGATTACGGATCTGTGCGATGTATTGAAATGCTTCCTGTTTAAGTGCTTCATCATTTTTGATCAGGCCAAGTTCATAAGCAGCTTCTGCCTTATTTAAAAGTATCTCTGCGAGTCTAAAGACCTTCCAGGGTTGTGTACTGTTATATAACTTCACATCCTTGGTAGACATTTTATAATTAATGTATTTACGGATGTAAAATCCAGTTCGGGTATTGTTGGCATGTCCATCTTTCCACATGCCATGCTCGCCTGTTATGTTGATCTTCGTACCATTGTAATCAAACAGGCTATTTTTGGGGCCAGCCAAGATTCGATTTGACTCGCTATTTATCGCCGCAGTACCCGCGCCCATCTGTGCATCGGCAGCCTTACCGGGAAAGGTTTTGTAGAGCCCACGCTGAATATCAAAACTCCTTCGTTCTGCACCTTCACGTAATTCCATTCCCGAGAAGTAAAATGTGGCCCGCTGACGAGGTTCCAAATCGGCATAAAGCTGCTTCCGGTCTGTATAGCGTATTGGCTTTCCACCGGCATCCGTAATTGGAAGTTCACCGAATAACTCCACGACATTCAATACGGGGTATGCCGCAGACTCATTGTCACTTGAAAAGGTCGGATTGGGTAGGTGCGTGGCGTCATAGCTATGTTTGAGACGGTTGTTGTGCGGTGCAGTGAGACTATATTCCTTGATCAGAATATCCTCAGGACTGTCTAAGTCCAAAAACAAATTCACATAGTTAAGTTCCTTATCCTGTGCATTTTTATTGTACAGACTGTACGGTCCTGCCAGCACGGTTGTTGCAGCATCATAAGCCTGTTTGAAGAACCATTCCGCTTCTTCCTTTTTGATACCCACCAACTGCTTGTCTGTTGCGTCGCCGGACAGATTACTATACGAGCTGTATTTAGCAATGCTACCGGCATATAACATGGCGCGGGAAAGTAATGCCGCGGCCACATATTTATTGGCGCGGCCCCTCTCGCTGCTTCCAGACATCATAGAAATTGCCACCTGCAAGTCTTCATTGATAAAATGATAAACCTCAGATTCTTTATTTCTGCTAACCAAGAGCTGTTCTTTATCAGCTGTTGGATCCTGTACGTCTTTTATAATAGGTACCCCGCCGTAACGCTTAACCAAAGCAAAATAATAGAAAGCCCGTAGGAAATGGGCTTCCCCAAAGATCTGGTTGTACCCCTGCTCGGTATAATTGGCTTTGTATTTAGGTAGGCCTGCAATCAGGGTATTGACATTCCGGATGCGATCATATGGCCAGTAACCAAAGCCCTGTGCCCCAGCTACCCCCCAAAATTGTCCGGTCATCTCGCCACTCATGGCCGCAAGCGTTTCCGAATTTTGCCAATAATTGTCCCATCTGAATCCTCTTTCAGGATGATATACAAAGTCTTCTATGGGTAGATAGCTGTACATTCCAGCGACATATTTACGTGCCCCAGCCTCATTTCCAAAAAGCGCATCTTCACCTAATACCCCTAGTGGATCCAGATCCATTTTTTTACAGGATTGCATGCCCGAGCACAGAAAAAGGCCAATGATTGCTATAGCGATTGATTTTTTCATGTTTTGTTCGTTTTGAGATTAAAATTTAATGGATGCTCCAATGTTGTAGGT